>JABTBR010000022.1 GCA_013284265.1 Oxalobacteraceae bacterium
GACCCCAGGGTTACGCCGTGGGTTTTAAACGCTTAGTGAGCTGCCGCGCCCGCCTCCTTCAGGAGCGCCTCGGCGACATTTTTTTCCAGCGTCGCGAGATTATTCTCAATCAAGGACTGGGTCACCGACAGCTGCGTCAACACACGCAACAGCTCGCGTGGCTTGACTTCATGGATCCTCAGGTCGGCCATCAAATCCGCAAAACGCGGACCACTCAGGAACATCAATTGGAGGTTCATGGAATCCGGGTATTCACGCAGCGCGGAATAGGCCCCGGCGTAGCGCCGTAACGCGCCGGCATCCAGCAGCCCAAGGACGGCCGCCCCGCCCACCACCAGGGGTTCCTGCAGCTTTTTAAATTTCCACAGCAACACCACCGTGGTCACCGCAATCAAGGCCGTCGGAATGTCGACAATTGAACGTTTGGCGATCACGAAGACCGAACCTGTGATGGCGCCGATGGCCGCCGCCGTGATGCCGTCGACAAAGGCCAGCACGCCGGGCAGCTTGCCGTATTTCTTGAAGTAAGGTGCGGGCAGCACGGTAAACAGGTAGCAGGGAACAAAGGTGGCCAGTGCCGCCACTGTGGCGCCGGACAGCCCGGCGATCAGGTAGCCGATGAAGCCGACCGTGATCACCACCGGACCCGGAGTGATCATGGCCACCGCCACCGCATCGACGAACTGCTTGTCGCTCAACCAGTGATGCTCGGTCACCACGCCGCCATACAGAAAGGGGACGATCGCCAGGCCCGAACCGAACACGAAGGCGCCGGCCTCGGCGAAGAAAATGCCTATCTGGCCGAGCAGGGACAGGTCGATCGAACCGAGCGTGGCCGGCAGTTCCGGCAGCAGCAGCACCGCCGGCACGCCGCGCTGGCGCAGCCAGGCGGGCGGTGCGCGCAGCAGCCACACCAGCACGCCGGCCGCGATGAACAGCCAGGAGATTTCCGATTCCGTCACCGCCGTCACCGCCGCGAGCAGCAGATAGATCGCCCACAACAGCTTATCCTTGTCGATACTCTTCGCCGTCAGCTTCTTCGCGCTCATCGCCACGATGCCGATCACCGCCGCGCCGACACCGTAGAACACCGCCTGCATCCAGGGCAGCCCGCCGAAGCGCACATATGCTCACCCCAGTGCCACCACCATCAGGAACGAGGGCAGCACAAAGGCGATGCCGGCCAGCGTGGCGCCGACGATGCGGTAGTGGACATAGCCCATGTAGATGCCCAGCTGCGCCGCCAGCGGTCCGGGCGCAAGCTGGGCCAGCGCCAGGCCCTCCTTGTAGTCGGCCTCGGTGATCCAGCGGCGCTGTTCGACCAGGTCGCGGTGCATATAGCCCACCAGCGCAACCGGTCCGCCAAAGCCAAGTGTTCCCAGGCGCCGCATGTAGAGCACCATGTGCCATAAGGTGTAGCTGCGCTGGCCGCTACCGGTTTCATCTTTCTGCAATTTGTTCTCCTTTGTTTTTATCTGGTGGCGCATTGCAAAAATGGGGGCACAGCGAAATGACGGTCGAAACGAACCGCGGAGGGGGCTATGGCTGGCTGAGTGTGAGAACAGATGGTTATGGCCACCATGATAAATGATGGTTGATATCTCTACAAATAATGTAGGGATATATACATATGGCCTTGTCAGTGCCGGTGGCGGTGGTGGATATCCGGATAATGGGGATGGGCGTGACGCAGCGGCGCGTGCCGATGTGGATGGGAATGCGGCTCGACGCCATCCCATCCGCCATCGTGTTCATGCCGATGGTGCTCGTCATGGCTGTGCCGGTGCGCATGCGACATCGCTTCGTGCTCGTGCTCATGCGCGTGCGACTCGCTCAGGTGCAGCCAGATGCCACCGCCCATCAGGGCCGCCGCGATCCAGAACAGCGTTCCCGGCACTTCGCCCAGCATCAGCAGCGACAGCAGCGCGCCGGCAAACGGGGCGGCCGAAAAATAGGCTCCGGTACGTGCCGTACCCAGATGGCGCAGCGCCAGCACGAACAGCACCAGACTCAAACCGTAACCGGAAAAGCCGACCAGGCCGGCAATGATCAAAGCGGGCGGCGCCGGCAATTGCGCGCCTAGCGCAAGGGCAAGCGCCAGATTGACGGCGCCGGCGGCCAGACCCTTGATGGCGGCGATCTGCAAGGCATCGCTGGCCGCCACCTTACGCGTCAAATTATTATCGATCGCCCAGCACAGGCAGGCGCCGACGATGGCCAAGGCGCCCCAAGGCAGGCCGGCCGCGGGCGCCTGCTGCCATGACAGCAGCACGCCCGCCGCGACGATCAGCAGCATGCCGGTGAAGATGCGGCGATCGAAGTTTTCCTTAAAAACGAACCACGCCAGCATGGCGGTCAGCACGCCTTCCATATTGAGCAGCAGCGAGGCCGCGGAGGCAGGCACGCGCGTCAATCCCGTCATTAGCAGTAGCGGTCCCGCCACGCCGCCAGCGGCGACCGCGCCGCAAAACCATGGCAAGTCGCGCCGGGTCAGCATCGCCGGCTGGTCCCGCGCATCGTTTTGGACCAGCGCACGCACACCATAGCAAATCATCAGGCCAAGCCCGCTGCCCAGGTACAGCAAGGCGGCCAGCATCGCCGGTGGTATCTGGCCGACCAGCGTCTTGGCGAAGGGGGTGCTGGCGCCGAACAGCAAGGCGGCGAGCAAAGCGTAAATCACGCCGGTGTGCATCACAATATCCACATGGTTTCCGGGCCAGCGGCCCACAGCGGTCTATTGTACGGCCACCTGGACGATGGAGGCACGCTTAAGCTGGCGTGTTTCAGCCCCCCGGGGCCTGGGTACCGGCCAGCATGCCGACAAATGCCGCGCGCGCCGGCAGGCCATGGCACAGCATCAGGCAAGGCGCCACCTGGGCCGAACCGTCGGTCCACCACAGGCTCTGGCCGTGCAGCGCGGCTGCGCTCAACTGCGGCAGCCTGGCCGGCAGCGCGTCGAGCGAGTCCAGCGGCAGGTAGAAGCCCGCCGCGCCGTAACGGCCCTGCTCCGGCGCGTCCGGCAAGGGTTCCAGCGCCTGTAAGGCCGCGTCGAAAGCGTCCAGCGAAAAGCCCTCTTCCAGCGATGACAGCGCCAGGTCCTCGATCTGATCGAACCAGGGCTTGCCCTCGCTCAGCCAGCCGGAGATGCCCGCCCCGCCGCTGGCACCGGCCGCGATCGTCAAGGGAAAATGCCGCCCTACCCGGTCCACGCTGGGCATAAGCACCCCGCCCCAGGCATGGTTGTCGACCACGCCCGGCGCCAGCGCGAAGCGCCAGATCGGACTGGTGAGATAGATATCCAGCCAGCCCGCCCCCAGCTGCTCGCGGCTGCCCTGCAGGCTGGCCTGCAGCCAGGCGTCCCACACACCCAGCAAGCCGGGCGGCAGGCGGCGCGACACAAAGTCGCCATGGCTGGTGACCTTGCCAAAAAAACCGGGAACCGTATCAAAATCGGCGCTCGCCGGCATCGCATTCATGGGATCGTTCATAACTTGTCCAGGCAACGGAACTGCTCGACGCCATCGCGCCGGAAAGGGTTATTGACACTGTTGGCGGTCAGGTCGTAGATCATCCTGTGCCCATCCAGGTCGAAACTGAGACGGAAGCGCTCTCCCTGCGGCATCGCTTCCACTACGCCCTTGTCGAGCATGCGGAAGAAGGCCCACGGCCCTTCGGTGCGCAGTTCGGCGCTGCTGGCCGGCGCGACCTCGAAGCGCACCGCGTTCATGCCCTTGCCGCTGGGGAGCTGCACGGTGGTGGCGCCCAGCGTCTGCTTGGGCGCGAACACGATCTGCTGGCCGTCGATGTCGAACAGCACCCGGGTGAAGGCCGCGTCGCCGCTGAGCGGACGCAGGTCGAAGCGCAGCGAGGCCTGCTTGCCGCCCAGGCCGAAGAAGGTATCGCGGATCTGGGCCGCGCGCTGGAAGGTGTCCAGCACATCCTGGCCGATGCCGAGCGAAACATTGTTCACGCTGCGCCACTTCCACTGCGGGCCGCTGCTGTCGACGTAGTTCAGCAAGTGCTTCTGGAAGAAGTCATCGACCAGCCCGGCCGGCGCGAAGAAGCGCCCGAAGTCGTCCGGTGTCACATCCTGGGCCGACTTGCGCACCAGCGGATAGCGCCCGGCGATGGCGGCGCGGCAGAACAGCGCGGGGCCGGTCTGCCACAGCGCGTCGAGCCGGTCGCGCTCCGTACCCAGGGTCAGGCCGGAACCGGCCGTGTCGACATTTTTCAGCATCAGCGCCAGCGGCGACGGCAGACCGTCGGCCTCGCGTTTCAGCTTGGCCAGCGCATCGGCCGGCGGTGCGGGCTGGCCGGCGGCGCGGGCGCTATTGGCCGCGTCGAAATACACCGCCACGTCCTTCAGCTTGAGCAGCACGGCATCGAGCCCGCTCGGACCGTTGGCGCCAGCCGCCACCATCTTGTGCAAAGGGTCGAAATGCATGTCGACCGGATTGACCGGCCGCACCGCCGGCGCAGGCGCATCCTCGGTGCCGGTCGACAGCGCCGATTCGAGCCGCTTGCGGGCCGCATCGCTGATCTGCTTGACGGCGTCGCTGGCCGCGCTCACCGCCGACAGCGGCGTCTTGATCTTGTCCAGCGTGGTCTGGCGCGTCGCGGCGATCAGGAATTTGCGCATCGGCGACTCCTGCCCGCTGACGCTGCTGATCACGCGCGCGGCCTGGTCCAGCGTCGTGAATGGCACCAGCACCACATCGGCCAGCAAGGCATCCCACTGGCGGATGTACTCCTCATAGTACATCTGCTGTACCGCCGCTTTCATCTGGGCCGCACTGTCGATTCCGTCCACGGCTTCGCGCCGGTCCAGCACCCAGCTGTCCTTGACCACGTCGGCGATCGACAGATCGATCTGGTCGTTGAACTTCTTGAAACCGGCCAGCGTGAAGGTGCCGGCGATGCCGCGCGTCAACGGTTGGCCGCTCTGGCGTACCAGCACCACCGGCGCATCCTTGCCCGCCACGGCGGCCACGTCGAAGTCCGGTATGCCGGCCCGTGCCAGGTCGCGCTTGAGGCGGTTGTAGACGCGGTCGCCCATCGGCATGCGCGCCAGGCTCAGACGCGCTTGTGCGATCAGCGACTGGTCCAGCTGCGGCGGCGCGTCGGCCTGGCCCGCCGGATCGAGCATCGCCGCCACGTGGCCGGACAGGTCGGCGCGCCTGGCCTCGTCGGCACCGGGCAGATTGCGGCTCCAGTCCAGATCCAGCCAGGCTTGCACGGCGGCCGGGTCGAGGTGGGAACGGTCACCCAGCATCAGGTAGACCCGCAGCAGCTCGTACAGATAGTCGGAACTGTTGGCGTTACCCCGCCGCAGCTCGGTTTCCATGCGCGTCAGGATGCGCGGCATCAGCGCCTCGCGCAGGAAGCGCTGATAGGCGCGCCGGGCACCGTCGCCCAGCTTGTCGCCCTGGTACAGGCCCAGCGTCATCAGGAAGGGCACTTCCTTGTCGCGCTCGCGGTAGCCGGCCGGGATGTCGCGCAGCGCGTTCAGCAGCGGCAAGGTCACCAGCGGCGACGGGTCGTCCGGCAAGGCACGCGCCAGCTTGTCGATCTGCTGGGCGCGCGCGGCCACGTCGGCCACATAGGACTGGTTGCGCCAGTAGCTCGTGATCAGCCCGGCCGACACCAGCACCAGTACGAATGCCGTCAGACCTATCGCGCCCCATTGCAGCAGGCGGCGGTTGCGCTCCAGCTTCAGATTGGTGCCCGCCAGGCCCTGCTCCTGGAAGATCACCTCGCGCAGCAAGCGGGTAATGAAGTAGCTGCGGCCGCCGAAGGCGTTCGCCGGCAGCACCTTGCGATCGAGCCCGAAACTGGCCGCCAGCGTCGCCATCACGCGGTCGATCGGGCTGCCCTCCTGGGTGCCGCTGGTGAAGTAGACGCCGCGCAGCAGCGCCGCTTCCTCGTAGGTGGTGGTTTCGAACACGTCGGTCAGGAAAGTGGTCAGCACCTCTCCCACGGCGGAAAACTGCTGCGGGAAGTTGTAGATCAGGGCGCGCCGCTGCACGTCGCGTTCCTGCTGCATGCGTTCGAACAGGCGCGCCTGCAACTGCCCTTCCAGCGCGGCGAATTCGGCCGGGAAGGAAGCGAGCCCCGCGTCCGGCGCGGCGCCCGCTTCCATCGGGAAGGTCACGCCCCAGACCTGGGTGCGTTCGTCGCGGCCCAGATTGTCGAAAAATTCCACGAAGCCGGCCAGCAGGTCGGCCTTGGTGACGATCACATACACCGGGAAACGGATACCCAGCTGCTCGTGCAGTTCCTTGATGCGGGCACGGATCGCCAGTGCCTGCGTGCGGCGCGCCGCCTCGCCCTGCTGCAGCAGATCGGCCACGCTGAGCGCGACGATCACGCCATTGATCGGACGGCGGCGGCGCTGCTTGCGCAGCAGTTGCAGGAAACCGTTCCAGGCCGAGCGGTCCACTTCGGTGTAGCTGTCCTGGGTGGTGTAGCGGCCGGCCGTATCGAGCAGCACCGCCTCGTCGGTGAACCACCAGTCGCAATTGCGGGTGCCGCCCACGCCGCCGATGGCGCCCTTGCCATGGGTCTCGGCCAGCGGGAACTTCAGGCCGGAATGCACCAGCGCCGTGGTCTTGCCGCTGCCGGGAGCACCGACGAACATATACCAGGGCAGCCCGTACAGGCCAGCGGCGGCGCCGCCCGAGCGGGCCGTACGCAGCACCGCCATCGCATCCTGCAGGCGCTTGGTCAGCAGCGCCATTTCGGCGGCCGATTCCTTCTGGCCCGGTACCGCCGGCGCGGCTTCGGCGCCGCCCACGCTTTGCATCAGGCGCCGGTTGGCCAGCCAGCCCTTGAACCATTTATAGGCGAAATAACCTGCCCAGATCAGGAACAGCAGCCAGATGAAGGTCCAGCGCACGCCGGAAGAATCGAAGGGCGCGCTGCCGTCAAAGGACAGCAGCGGCGCCTCGAACCAGATAATCAGCGACAGCAACAGCACGCCGATGAAGGACAGTACGACAGGCTTGAGCAGCCAGCGGAAGAAGCGTTTGATCATCAGCGCGCCCTTTCCGTAAGCACTGGCGTCAGGGGAGCCGGCGCAGGCAGCGGCATGGCCGCGTTCACCGGCGTCAGCACGATGATCACCACCCGCCGGTTGCGGGCGCGGTTGGCCGGGCTGTCGTTGGGCACCAGCGGCTCGGTCTCGCCGCGACCTTCCACGCTATAGCGCGCGGCCGGGCCGGCGCGGCTGGCCAGCATCGCCACCACCGCCGCCGCACGTCCCTTGGACAAGGCCCAGTTGGACGGGAAGCGCGCCGATCCGCCCGGCACGTCGTCGGTGTGGCCGATCACCAGGACCTTGCCCGGCACCGGCTTGAGCGCGTCGCCTATGCGTCCCATCAGCGGATCGTAGGCGGACAGCACCTCGGCGCTGCCGGACTTGAACACGCCATCGCCATGCAGCACCACGGTGGAACGGTCGGCCGTTTCGGTCACGCTGACCAGGCCGCGTTCGATATCGGCCGCCAGGAAGCGCGCCAGCCGCACCGGCGGATTGGCCAACGGCGGCGCAGCGGGACGCTGGCCGCTCAGCTGGATGCGCTGCAGCCCCGCATACACCGGATCGGAAGCGCGGTTGAGCAGGAAGCTGAAGCCCAGGTGCAGCGCCAGCAGGATGATGCCGGCGATGACCGCGATCACCCAGACCGGAATCAGGCGCATCAGGCCGGGGCGCTTGTCGGTGCTGCCGCGCCAGCGCAGCGACAGGTCTTCCTCATACGGTCCACGTTCCTTGCGGATCAGCTGCTGCAACCGTTCGCGCAGGGTATCGAGTTGCGCGCGGCCGCCGTCGAGCACGCGGTAGCGTCCCTCCAGGCCCAGCGCCAGGCACAGATACATCAGTTCCAGCACATGCAGATTGGCGCGCGGCGCCTGGCACAGGCGCTGCAAAATGATGAAGAATTTTTCGCCGCCGAAGGCTTCGTTATGGAAGGACACCAGCAGGCTGCGGCTGGCCCACACGCCGCTGGCGCCCCAGGGGGTGCTGGAAATGGTCTCGTCGAGGAAGGTGCACAGCGAGTAGCGCGCCACGGCGATCGCTTCCTGCTCCACCCTGGCGAGCCTGGCGTCGGCCTCGAATTTTTTGATCGCCGCCACCAGTTGCTGGCGCAGCCCTTCCACGTTCGGATGGCTGGCCATGATGCGCAGCGGGACCACCAGGTCGAGCAAGGCATTGGCCGCGCCCACCAGCGGATTGATCGCGCCGCCGACCACGCCGGGCGCGGCCGCCAGCGGCGCCAGCATGGCGTCGTAATTGGCGTAGTTGCCCGGCGCCTCAGGCGGCGGCGCCGCCGCGGGGGGCGCAGTCGGCGCGGGCGCGGCGGCGCCTGCCGCGCGGCGGCCGCCCGGTTTCGGTACAAGGATGGTGCGTTCGCTGTCCGGCAGCTCGTCCTGGCTCATGGGCGGCTATTTCCTGATCGCCCAGAATTCCATCTGCAGGCCGGGGAACTCGCCCGCCACATGCATCGCGAAACCGGCGGAAGTCGTCAGCTGCTGCCAGTACTCGCTGCCCCGGTCCAGTTCAAAATAGGTGGTGCCGGCATGGAAAGGCAGTTGGCGCGGCGCCACCGGCAAGGGCCGCAGCGCGATGCCGGGCAGTTGCAGGTTGACCAGGTCGCGGATTTTTTCCACCGAACCGATTTTTACCTGGCGCGGGAAGGTGCTGCGCACCGTCTCGGGCGGCATATGGGCTTTGACCATCAGCACGAAGGTGGCCGACTTGACCAGCTCCGGATCGCGCATCACCGCCACGCGGATGCCGAACTGGCGCTCCTCGAGCGGAATGGCGATGGCGTGGGTGTCGAGCACCATCGACAGCGACTGGCGCAGATCGTCGATCAATGGCTGGAAGGTTTCGCGCAGCTGGTCATGGCGGTACACCGGATACTGCACCGCGCGCTTGTTGACGGGGCTGAACGTGGACAGCTCGCCGGCCAGTTGCAGCAGCTCGCGGTAGAACGCTTCCGGATGCAGGCCGGTCATGGTGGACAGGTGGGCGCACAGCGGTTCGGCGCGGTTGATCAGTTGCAGCAGCAGGAAGTCCGCGATCTCGGCCGCGCCGGCGGCGCCGGGCTGGGACAGGCGGCTGGCCAGCGCGTCGCCGCGCTGGTGCAGCAGGCCCACCAGTTCATCGGCAAAGGCGCCCAGCCGCGCGGCCACGCGCAGGTCCAGGCAGGGCGGGCAGTATTCCGGATCGAGCACCAGCCGGTTGTCCGGACGCCGCTCGATGATGCGCGCCACGCCGAGGCAGGCGTAGGCGTTCGCCACTTCCGGCTCCAGCGCCAGGCGCAGGCGCAGCCGTCCCACCTGCATCAGCGAACTGTTGTCCAGGCCATTGCTGTCCAGGGTTTCATAGTCGACCGTCCCGTGGCGGGCGAAGTTGTCCAGCGCCGGACTGTCGCCCGTCTCGGCCACGCCGGGACGGCGCAGCGGCAGCGCCAGCACCACCAGCACATTACGCGCGTCTTCCGGCACGTCCAGCGGCAGCGGCAGATCGTCGTCCGCGGGCAGCGTGAACGGCGTACCGTCGGGCAGCACCGCGTGGCAGGACATCAGCGCCAGCTTGCCCAGCGCGAGCTGGCCTTCGTCGATGCGCAGCGATGAAAAGCCCCAGGAATAAGCGCGCAGGCGCGCCACCCGGGTTTCGAGCTGGGTTTGCAAATAACGGTCGTGCTGCTGCAGATGCTGCGGTTGCAGCAGCATGCCTTCCGACCAGATGACTTTACGGTTCCACGACATAGTTTCTCGCTTCGGTAACAGGTTCCATGCAGGCCCCGCACACGCGGGGACAAAAGCTAGCGCTGGTGCAGACGCCCGATCTGGTCCTCGTAGGCGGCCGAGAAGCGCTCGCCAAACAGGTGCTGGAAGTCGTCGTCCGACTCGCGCAGGATATCGTCGTACAGGGCCACCATGCGGTCCCACATGCGCGCCTTGCGATTGGTGGCCAGCATTTTATCCATCACCCCGGCCGGTTCCATCTTCGCCTCGATCTGGGCCGGATCGAAGCGCGCCAGCACGCCGGCCAGCGCGGCGCGCATGCCGGCGATGACGGCCAGTTCATGGGCCTTCAGATCCTCGAAAGCGCTGCCGAAGGATTTGACCGGCGGCATATAGCCGGACATGGCATTGGTAAGCATCTGCGCCAGCGCGCTTTCCGCGTCCGGGAAAAATTTGAGCGGGTTGTTCGCCTGCGCGCCCAGCACCGTCATCTCCAGCCGGCTCTCGCGCTTGGTCATGGCGCGCGCCAGCAGCACCGCCATGGTGCCGGACGTTGCCTCGCGCAGCATGGCGCCGGCCAGTTCGGCCGTTTCGGTTGGGGAGCGGGTCGGCACCACATCGGGCAAGCCCAGGCCACGCAGCAGTGCCAGCAGCACTGCATGCTCGCTGGCCTGCGCAGCGGCGGCCGGCGCCGCGGGTGTCGACGACGGCGGCGCGGCCACCATGTTCACGTCCGCCGGCGCGGTGGCCGGCGGGCCGGCCTGCCACAGTCCCTGCATGGGTGCGGGTGCGGGCATGGACGCGCCAGTGGGCGGCCATCCCTGTGGCGCTTGCGCATTGAAGCCGCCGCCCTGCCAGGGCGCCTGCGCCTGCGCGCCCGGCCACTGGCCCGTTTGCGCCGCAGGCTGCGGCGCATGCACGCGCGGCGGCAGGAAGTCGGCCAGCGGATCGTAATCGTCGGGGATCAGCATCTGCGGTGCGGGTGCGGGCGGCGCTTCCACCGGCGCCGACACCGGCACGCGCGCGCCCGGCATGGGAATGAACTGGGGCGCCGCGTGGTCCGACTCGGAGCCGCGGAAAGCCGGCACCGGGGCCTGCCCCGGCACCGGCGCACTGTCGTTGCTGGCATCCTGGTGCAGCATCTTCAGGCCCAGCGGGTCGTCCGGCGAAGGCGGCGCGAAGGCGTCGAAGCCGCCCGTCATATCGAGTATCTTCACGCCCGCCAGCGTATCGCGCAGTTCCTCGAAGCCGGGACCGGATTCCGGCGCGCGCGGCTGCTCGGGCTGGGCCTGGAACGGCAGCTCGGGCGAATATTCGGGCTGGAACACCGGCACCGCATAGCTCGGTGCGCCCTGCTCCACTTCCACCTCCAGCACATAGTCGCCGATCAGCAGGCGGTCGCCGTGCTCCAGATTGGCTGTTTTGCCGGTGCCCACGGGGCGGTCATTGATCCAGCTGGGGTTACTGCCCAGGTCCATCAAGGTAAAGCGGCCATCGATGAAATCGATCTTGCTGTGATTGCGCGAGATGTACTTGCCCGGATCGGGCAACTCCAGATCGTTGCCGGCGGCGCGCCCGATGGTGCCGCCCAATTGATCGAAACGGCGCTCAACCGGCTGTGCCGGCGCTTGTTTTCGGTAGGACTGTATGCGCAGTGTCAGTGACATTGGTTCAAATGATTGCGACGTGAGATTTCAAAGAATTTTTCTGCTGCGTGCGCTGCAAAAACCGATGCATAGCCATACATTATAAGGGCGCGGCCCCCTCTTGTGGAACCGTTTGCGGTTTGCTAATTGATCTTCACCAGCGCGCCCTCGATCGTCATCACGGCGCCCGATTTGACCGTCATCATCGCCCCCGCCTTGACGGTGGTGTTAGCGTCCGACTGCACCATGATCTCCGCCGACTTGACGGTGATCTTGGCCGGTTCGATCTTGATGCTGCTGCCGCCCACCTTCAGTTCGATCGAGGTGGTCGCCTCGATCACGATGGTCTTCGATACCGTTACCTTCTGGTCGCCCGTGATGGCCACCGTCTGGTTGCCGCCCACATCGAGCTTCTGATCCTTGGTGATGGTCACCGTCTGGTTATTTCCCACCTCCAGCGTCTGGTCGTTGGTGATTTTCTCTATCTGGTCGTGCTTGACGGTGTTGCTCTGGTCGTTCGCCACCACCGTGATCATGTCGTGCCCCACATCGAGGCTGCGGTCGTTCTTGATGGCGATGGTCTGGTCGCCCGCATCGGCCTTCTCGAAGCCCACCTTGAGGGTGTCGTTGTTCTTGACTACCCGGTTGTAGTCCTTCTCGGCCTGCACGTAGATCTCTTCCGAATCCTTCTTGTCCTCGAAGCGCAGCTCATTGAAGCCCGCGCTGCCTTTGGAGGAATCGGTCTTGATGGTGGAGCGGGTCTGGTTGGCCGGCAGCGCATAGGGCGGCATGGCGTCGCTGTTGTAGACGCAGCCGGTGACCAAAGGCCGGTCCGGATCGCCTTCCAGGAAGCTGACCACCACCTCCATGCCTATGCGCGGAATGAACATGGAACCCCAGCCCTTGCCGGCCCAGCCCTGCGCCACGCGCACCCAGCAAGAACTCTTCTCGTCTTCCTTGCCCTCGCGGTCCCAGTGGAACTGCAGCTTGACGCGGCCGTACTTGTCGGTCCAGATTTCCTCGCCGGCCTTGCCCACCACCATAGCCGTCTGCGGCCCCTGCACCACCGGCTTGGCGATGCTGCGCGGCGCGCGGTAGCTATGCTCCTTGCCGATCGCGCGGAAGCTGCACTGGAAGTCGGTCGGCTGTTCGTTGCCGCTGCTGTAATCGTTCTGGATCGCGTCGTAGTGCGCCGAAGTGACCAGATACTCCCGGTTCTGATCGGCGCGCGGATGCTCCTTCAGGCCGAACATCCCGCCCGGATACAGGCCGCGCACATTGCCGTCGGAACGGATTTCCTCGCACTGCCCATGCACGCCCTCCATCCGCCCGCGCGCCAGCGCGGTGCCATCAGCGGCCACCACATAGCCGCCCGGATAATCGTATAGCTCGAAGGCCTGCTGGGCAAACGCCGCCGCCACCGTCGACGTGACCTTCAGGCCGCCGCTGTTGGACGCCGACGCCTTCTCGAAATCGAAATCGTTCAAGGCATAGCTGCTGGCCTGGATTTCGCCGCCGGCGAACCAGGAGTAGACCGCTTCCTGATCGACCACACGGCGGCCATTTTCGCCGGAGAACTCCACTTTTTCGTAGCCCGGAATCAGCGCATGGGCGCCATAGGAATCGGCCAGCACCATGGTGTGCTTGCTGGCGTCGTGCGTGAAGAAGAAGTAGATGCCCGCCTCTTCGAGCAGGCGGCAGACGAAGTTGAAATCGGTCTCGCGGTACTGCACGCAATACGGCAGCGCCGAATAAGTGCCGCTCAAGCCGGCGGCGGAAATGGTCACCAGGCCGCCGTAGGCCTCGTCGCCGCACACGGCCTTGACGATGTCGAGCACGCTCTTGTCCTGGAAGATGCGACAGTTGGACGAGCGCGTGAGCAGCCACAGCCAGGGATGCACCGTGGCCTCGTAGCTGGACAGCGATCCCTTCCAGCCGGTGCTGGCGAAGCGCGTGACCACGCCGTGGAAATGGCGCTTGCTGCCGTCGGGCAAGTCCACATGCACGGCCAGCGGCTTGCCCAGCACATCGGCGATTTTCAGGTCGTGGCGGATGCTCAGCATCTGCACGCGGAACTCGGACAGGCGGCCCAGTTGTTCGCTGCCGCTCATGCGTTCGAACAGCAGTACATCGTCGGCCAGGGCGGTGCTGACAGAAATTTCGCGGTTGGCTTGGGTAACAGGCATGGTGGTTTTTCTGGCGTGGCCGGTCAGGGAATCATGGTCTTGGTGGTGGCGGGATTGCTGATCGCGATCACGCCGCCCCAGTTGCACATGCATTTGCTCACATTGTCGAGCGCGGGCATATTGGCGATCAATACCGTCGGCGCGCCGGGCACCCAGGGCGCCGATGTAGCGGGAATACAGGGCATGGGCGTGAGCACGCCCAGCGCGGCGGCGGTGGCGGCGGCCACCATCGGATTGGCGGGGGAATTGCACATGCCAAACGGCATGATGTTCATCATAGGCACATGGTCCATGATGTTGGCGGCGGGCGGACCTTCGGCCAGCACCTTGTTCTTCGGCAGTACTACCAGAGTCGACGGCGCGGCACCAAAGGTACACGTCATCATCGCTCCCATCGAAACCTGTCCCGGCATCGCTTCCCCCACAGGTGGCGCTATTACTAATTGGCCTATTATGAGGGATAAAACTGTCTGAAAGGTAAGGTTTTAGGCGCGGCCGCCATAGTATGCACGGGCGCAACACTGGGACTTGACGCCGGGCCAGAAAGCCCGGCGCTCCTGGCTAGCGCGAGGCCGCCGCCGCGTGCTGGCGCAGGTGACGCGCCACACTGACGCAGCGCCGCACGGCCAGTTGAACAAGCATGGCGCAAGCCAGTGCCGCCAGAAAGGCCGTGGCCAAGGGCTGGTCCGGCAGCAGCCTGGCCAGCACGAAGCAGAAGCTGGCAAACGAGAAGTAACCATAGACCATGCCGCGCAACATCGTGACGGCGAAGACGCGGCCCTGCACGCGATGGGAGAAACCCACCAGCACGATGCTCACCACCGGGAACATCGCGAATAAGCCGCTCAGGCGCGGGCCCATGCGGCTGGCGCCGTAGCTGACGCCCAGCACCAGCAGCGTGCCGGCTAGCATGCGCCAGGGCAGATCGCTCATGCCGCGCCGGTTGCCGGGAGCGGCGGGCTGCGCCACTTCCGGGAACAGCGAGGGTGCCAGCAACAGCGCCAGCACGACCACGGCCAGGGCCACACTCAGCGGCAACACCAGCAAGCGCAGGGCCGCCACGGCCAGCAAATTGGCCAGCACGGCGCAGCACAGCGATCCCGCCGCGCCGAAGCGCTCAGCGGCCCAGGCGTAGCAAAGATTGAATGCAAGGCTGGCGATCACCGCCAGCAAGGTCGCCGCAGCCGCCTCCGCGCCGAAGGCGGCACCCTGCTCGATCGACATGGCCAACAGAATCGACCCGGCAACGACGGGCAAGGCCAGCAGCCAGCCCGCGGCCGACGGCCCCCAACGCCGTCCGGCCATGGTGACCGCATAGATTAACAGGGGGACGAGGAACAGCTTGAGAACGACTAATGCGGACATGACACTACCTGAGATGGACAAACGGAGGACGCAACGCTGCGGAATTTTCCGGGAAGGCCGAGATTATAATATACGCAACAAAGTTGCGTAGCCTGATATACAGCTGCCCATCAAAAGCCGCCCTTAGCCCGCCCTGACCCTGTTGCGGCCCGCGTGTTTGGCGCTGTACATGGCGCTGTCGGCGACGGCGATCAGACCGCCCAGATCGTAGCCGTGCTGGTCCGAGCAGGCCACGCCCACGCTGATGGTGTAGCGCACCGTGGCCGCGCCCGCCGTCAGCGACGCCTGCTCCACGCGCTGGCGCAGGCGCTCGCCCACCTTGAGCGCATCGTCCCGCGTCAGGCCGTCGAGCACCAGCACAAATTCCTCGCCGCCGTAGCGCGCCATCAGGTCCAGCGGACGCATATCCTGTTGCAGCAGATGGGCCAGATGGCGCAGCACTTCGTCGCCGAAGGGATGGCCGTAGGTATCGTTGATCGCCTTGAAATGATCGGCGTCGATCATGACCAGCGACACGCTGCGGCCCGCCTGCAAGGTGCGCTGGGCGATACGGCGGCCCTGATTTTCCAGCGCGGAGCGGTTCAGGGCGCCGGTCAAGGGATCGATCGCCGAGAGATGGCGCAACTTGTCCGCATAGCGCTGCGATACCATCAGCAGCAAACCGAAGACGATGACGATCTGCGACATCGACACCACCAGCAGGCTCATATCGAGCAGCGGCACCGATACTCCCGGCGCCGGCGCCGGGTGCAATAGCAGATATACCCCACGGACCATCAGCGATATACCCACCGCGGCAAAGCCGGTGACCGCGGTGCCCACGGCGGACCAGCGGCCACAGCGCAGCAGTGCCGCCACACAGAGCCAATTGAGCGTGCCGAACAGAAAGGCACTCGCGCACATGCGCGCACTCAGGCTAGGTTCGACATAGGTGAAATAGCCGGGCAGCACCAGCGAGATCAAAACGATCAGGACGATCCAGCGCGTTTCCAGCTCCTGGTGCGCGAACCGGCGCAGGCCGCGCAATATCAGGCCCAGGCCCATGGCGATGAAACTATAACTGAGCACCGTATGGATCAACATCGGCACGTCGGGCAGATTGCCCTGGGCCACGCCGACACAGGCAACGACATTGCCCAAGGCCCACAGGCGCTGCTCCTCCTGTGAATGGCTATGTGCGGCAGCCGTAACCAGCAGCATCGTGCTGATCAGCGTGATGCAGATTTGAACCAGCAGCAAGGTTTGTTGATTAAGCACAGATGTTCCCGCCACATGGAGACTCCCAATGTAGCGCAGCGCGGAGGCGGTGGCAATTGTGGCTGAGCTGCGCCGGACAAAGAACGTAAAAAAAGCTCCCGAAGGAGCTTTTTTGCCACACAGAAAGAGCTGGGCCGGCCGGACTTGCGCCGCCCCAGCTTGCCGGGCGCAGCGGCCGGGACCTGCCGACTGCGGTAGCGCAGCGGCCGGGCCCTGCCGACTGCGGTATCAGGCGCCGCCTGCAGCCTTGCGGCGGCGGGCAACGACGCCCATCAGTGCCAGGCCGCCCAGCAGCATGCCATAGGTTTCTGGTTCCGGTACCGGCGCAGGGCCGAAACGCTGGAAGGGCTCGTAGCCGATTTCCACGCGCGCACTCATCGAGTTGGCGATGATATTGCCTTCCAGGTGGCCGGTGCCGATCAGATTGGCATTGTTCGCCAGCACGGTGCCGTAGGCGAAGGTGGCCATGTCGACGGTGGTCGCATCGGTCAGATTCCACAGCACGCGGTCGCGCAGGGCTTGCAACTGGCCATCCTGACCGCCGGCGAAGGTGACGGTGCCGCCGCCGGTCACGTTGATGACCACGCTCGCGCCGACCTTGATGTCTTGCAGGTAGAGATTGCTCAGCTGGCTGGAATTGATGTTGAAGATCTGCAGGTCCGAGCTGTTATCGCCGGTCAGGTAAAGGCCGCCCCACTTGGCTTCCACCGTACCGTTGCTCGCCTCATGGCTCAGGTCGCTTGACAGCTTGCTCAGCTGGGTCTTGGCGGCGCCGAAGTCGATGACATTGGCTTGCTGTTGCAGATTATGGTAGCCGGACGAACCGGTCTTGTTGCCGCCGAAGACGCCGTAACCAGCCTGCTTGGTGTATTCGGTGATCGGACCGATGGTTGCATTGGTGTTAACGTTGGTAGCTGGACCGGTGAAGATATCGCCGTTGACCAGTTTCACATCCTTGGCCACGACCAGGCTGGGGCCGGTAACGCCATAAGGCGTGCGGTAGCCAACCGACAGACCGCTGGTATCGAGCGAACCGCCGACGGCCAGACGGCCTTCGACGTCCACCACCTGGCTGACGTTGGAGTAGAAGAAGGCGCTGTAACCGGCGGCCGCGCCCAGGTCGATGGTGGTGATGGCGGCTTGGGCGGAGCAGGCGAAGGCGCTGGCCAGCAGCGCTGGTAGCAGGCGCTTGGCGAAAGTGGAAATCATCATGGTATTGTTTTGGTATTGTTCGTGCGTTGATCGGGCCGGCAGCACCGTTTTCAGGCTCCGCAATGGCTTGCAAGGCACGAAGTATATCTCAAAGACAATTAGTATTTTCATCTAAACAAGAAAATATTTTTAGATATAGGACCAATCGCATACCATGTATGGGGATTTCGCTATTTTAGTTCCTGTGGGCATCGAAGGGTACAAAGAGCGACGTTCACAGCCGCTTGTCCATCTGATGTGAAAGCGTCGCTCCGCGCAGTCTGCTCTTGATCGCCACGCCCTTCATCCAAAAAATCGGGGCCAAATTGGGCGAATTTGTTCAGAACACCGGCAAGGTGCCGGTGTGTCGTGCGAATCCCCGCCGTGCGCGCGGCCGAGCCGCTAGTGTCACCAGGCTGAAGGAATGGGGGGGCGGGCGTCTCGAAGACACACTACGAATCCGTCTTCGATTGGCGGGCCAGCCAATCCCGCACAGCGTCGTTCACGCGAGTTTGCCAACCTCGCCCACTCGCTTTGAGCGCATCGAGGACATCTCGATCGAAACGAATGGTGGTAGGCACCTTGGGATCTGCCTTGACGCTCCCGACCGGGCGACCGCGACGGGCTGCGATCTCTTGCGCGGCATTCACGCGTCCTTCGCCTCGCGTGGACTGGTCCAGGCTGCGCAGCAGCGCCTCCTCAAACTCGACAATTTCAGGATCGATTATTGGCTTGGCTCGCTTGATCATCAAGCTTCTCCTTCAACCTCAGCAGGAACTCTGGCCGCAAGTTATCGAGGAATCACATCCCCGGCCAGCGGATTGACAGCGATCCAATCGATGAACTCGACACGCTCCGTATCAGACCATATCGTGGCAGCCGATGCGATAAACTCCGGCGTCTCAATGACGGTTAGCATGGATTTAAGTGTACTAACAAAAAAATAGAGCTACAAGGATAATTTGTTAATACGCTTAATTGAAGCGGACACATCAACGGAATGCTGGGCTCGGCCTGAGGAAAATCAAGAGTGACGCTTTGATGTGCTCGGCGTCCGCTCCTGAAAACGCAAAAAGCCCAACCGGCAAAGGTTGGGCTTTTTGCTTAGCGCTGAATTGACTTCCCGACCTGGAGTCGAACCAAGGGCCGGCGGATTAACCATCCATCGCTCGACCAACTGGGTAGTTAAGAAGTTAAAACAAACATCACCCCGCCCAACTACGCAAAGCCTGCCAATTCCCGGCATCACAGCGATACTCGGTATCACGGAACTTGGTATGGTCCGCCATGATCTGCAACTTGTCGGGAGTGACCAACTCCTCCACCTTGATGGCGCGATACTCCGCCATATCCTGTTCCCATTTCAGGGACTTCAGCGCCGCGCGCAGCACGACGATGGCGCCGCCCCCGCCACTCTCCAGCTTCTTGCGGTAGTCCGCATAGCAGGACACAGCATGCTTGGCCCAGCTGAAATACACGTGGGTGGACGTTTGCAGCTCTTCCACCCGGTAATAGCCGGCTGCATGGGCCTTGGCCAGCCGGGTCAGCACATGGGCCGGATGCTCCTGGATGATGTGGGCCGCCATGCTGGCCAGCGAAGGCGCGCGATAATATTCCTTGTAGATGGCGTCGGTTTTCTTGGGCAGCTTGGCATCCTTCACGGCGTTGAACTTTGCCTTGATCCGCAGGAAGATCGCCATGGCCTCATTGTCGACCCAGGCGTAGTCGTTGCCAGGGTCCACGCCCGGCTTGTCGCCGCCCGGCTCGATGATCGCCGGGACGACGATGTCGTCGCCCGTCATCAGGTAAATGTCATTGGTCGGCACGCGCAGCGCAATCAGGTAGGCAAGGTGCACCTTGAAGTACTCCAGCACCTTGCCCGGCATGCCGGCATCGCGGTCCTTGGCAAAGGCGCCGCTGGGATTGGCCTCCTTCTTGCCGGTGCGCTGATACTGGGTACTCATGCCGCCTATCTTGATCAACTCCGCCAGCGCCGCGGTGGTGACGTGGTAAGCCCACTGCTCTTCGCCACCACCGCCGCCACCGATACTGCTGCCGCCATCTGCTGGGAACATGTTTTCTCCTACTTGTTATTAACCGAAGGTGCCCTGCTTAATCGGGAATATACAAAACCAGCAAGTCATTAATCTGGCGGAAGACTTTATGCGGACGCTCCTTCGCCTTTGTTTTGACGGCCTCGCTGAAGCCCGCCTCCACACCCTGGGGATCGGCGTCCAGCGTGCGCAGGGCGAACGAGCCGGCCAGCGAAAACTTGAGCGCGTCCCCCTCCTTGCCCCATAGCTTGTTGAACTCGGCGACCTTGCCGGGTGCCTTCACTTTATTCAGGCTGTCAAACGCCTTGCTGGCGCTCCATGCGAAGGCGGGACCAGACGGTTTCGCCATGACCCAGTTGGTGCCGCTGGACGGGCGTTCAGACGGACACATTTTCCAATCGCTCGGATCGAAGGGGCAAATTGGATAGCTTGACAGCGCGTGGATATGGGTGTGCACGGAATCGACGAAGCTCTCCAGCGTGTCCTCATGGATGGCAATGTCCAGATTCTTTTCGCCGTCGCTACCGACGGTGGGGAAAACCGCCTCGACATGAATCTTGAGCAGTTGTATGGCCGCCCACCATCCCACGTCCGCCGACATCGGCTTGTTCAGCTCCGGGCCTTCCTTGGGATCGTCGCAACGCTGCTCGGGATTCATGCCCGCGAACCCGCCGAAGAGCGGGCTGGCACACAACTTGGCAATCTCGCCAGTCTCCTTCAGTTTGGCCGCCGCATCCTTACCGGCGCCATTCAGTAGCCGCATCTTGTTCTGATTCGCCCGGATATTGGCCATATCGTATAAGCATTCGCGGGCCAGCTTGGCCCCCTTGGAACCGACGTCCAGATGCAGGGCGGTGTAGGCACACACATAGGCGATGGTGAAGTAGTAACGCACCGGGAGCGCGTGATGGTAAGTCCAGTCGCCATCGCGGGGCGTCTGCGAATTCATTTGCTTGCGGGTTTGCTGGTTCAGCTGGATCGTTATCATGGCGAAGGGATCCTATGCGAAGGACGTATTGATGGGTAGCGGACAATGCAACAGAAAAGTGCAGACCCGCGCCACGACAACGCGGGGTCTGCACTTCTCCTCAATCTACTCAAGCAAAGCTGTAACTGAATTCGCCGCCATTGACATCGACCGCCACGCCGGTGATTTCATCGCCCGCCATCATGCGGTTCAGGAACTCGCGGCTGATATCGGGCAGCATGGTGTTGGTGAGGATCGCATCGATCATGCGCCCGCCCGACTCGCCCTCGGTGCAGCGCGACACCACCAGCTTGACCACCGCTTCGCTGTAGTCGAATGGAATCTTGTAGCGCGCTTCGACGCGTTTCTTGATGCGGTTCAGCTGCAGCTTGACGATCTGGCCCAGCATCTGGTCCGACAGCGGATAGTAGGGAATCGTCACCATCCGGCCTAGCAGCGCCGGCGGGAACACCTTCAGCATCGGGTCGCGCAGGGCCTTGGCCATGCCGTCCGGGTCGGGCATCAGCTCAGGGTCCTTGCACAGGCTGGCGATCATCTCGGTGCCGGCATTGGTGGTCAGGATGATCAGGGTGTTCTTGAAGTCGATGAAACGCCCTTCCCCATCTTCCATAAAGCCCTTGTCGAACACCTGGAAGAACATCTCATGCACATCCGGGTGGGCTTTTTCCACTTCATCGAGCAACACCACCGAATACGGTTTGCGCCGCACCGCCTCGGTCAGCACACCGCCTTCGCCATAACCCACATAGCCCGGTGGCGCGCCTTTCAGCGTGGAGACGGTGTGCGCCTCCTGGTACTCGCTCATATTGATGGTGATCAGATTCTGCTCGCCGCCATACAGGGCCTCGGCCAGCGCCAGCGCGGTCTCGGTCTTGCCGACGCCGGACGTCCCGGCCAGCATGAACACGCCAATCGGCTTGCTCGGATTGTCCAGCCCCGCGCGCGAGGTCTGGATGCGCTTGGCGATCATCTCCATCGCATGGTCCTGGCCGATCACGCGCTGGCTCAGCAGCGACGCGACCTTGAGGATGGTCTCCATCTCGTTGCGCGCCATGCGTCCGACCGGAATGCCGGTCCAGTCGCCCACCACGGCCGCTACGGCCTGATAGTCGACGGTCGGCAGGATCAGCGGGCTTTCGCCCTGCAGCTCGGCCAGTTTGGCCTGCACCGATTTGAGTTTTTCCATCAGGTCGGCCCGTTCCGCCGGGTCCAGCTCCGCCGCGGCCACCGCCACCGTTTCCGCAGCCGCATCGGCGGCCGCTTCCAGCTTGCTGCCGGTGCCTTCCACCGGATGGACGCCGTCGCGCAGGCGCGCACGCAGGCCCAGCAGCTCGTCGACCAGCACGCGCTCGGCGTTCCAGCGCTCTTCCAGCCCCTCCAGACGCTCATGCTCCAGACCCAGCAGCTCCGTGGCCTCGGTTTCGCGCTTGCCGATGTCGATGCCGATGGCTTTTTCGCGGCCAATGATGCTCAGTTCCGTCTCCAGTGCCTCGATGCGCTTGCGGCTGTCGTCCACTTCCGCCGGGGTGGCGTGCAGGCTCACGGCCACGCGCGCGCAGGCCGTGTCGATCAGGCTGACGGATTTATCGGGCAGCTGGCGCGCCGGAATATAGCGGTGCGAAAGCTTGACGGCCGCTTCCAGCGCCTCGTCCAGGATCTGCACCTTGTGGTGTTTTTCCATGGTCGATGCCACGCCGCGCATCATCAGGATCGCGCGTTCTTCGCTAGGCTCGTCCACCTGCACGGTCTGGAAGCGCCGCGTCAGCGCGGGGTCTTTCTCGATATGCTTCTTGTATTCGGCGAAGGTGGTCGCGCCGATGGTGCGCAAGGTGCCGCGCGCCAGTGCCGGCTTGAGCAGATTGGCCGCGTCGCCGGTGCCGGCCGCGCCGCCCGCGCCCACCAGGGTATGGGTCTCGTCGATGAACAGGATGATCGGCTTGGGGCTGCCCTGCACTTCGTCGATGACCGAACGCAGACGCTGTTCGAACTCCCCCTTCATGCTGGCGCCGGCCTGCAGCAGGCCCACGTCCAGGGTCAGGAGCTGCACGTCCTTCAGGCTAGGCGGCACGTCGCCGCGCGCGATGCGCTGGGCGAAGCCTTCCACCACGGCGGTTTTACCCACGCCCGCCTCACCCACCAGGATGGGATTGTTCTGGCGCCGCCGCATCAGGATGTCCACCACCTGGCGGATCTCGTCGTCGCGTCCGACGATCGGGTCCATCTTGCCGCCGCGCGCCTGCTCGGTCAGGTCGACCGTGAATTTTTTCAGCGCTTCCTGCTTGCCCATCGCGGCCGGCGCGATGGCGCCACTGGCTTCGCCCGGCGCGGCACCGCCGCCGGTCTGGAAGCCGTCGGTCGCGCTCATCTGTCCTTCCGGGGAATCCTTCAGCAGGCTGGCGAAGTCCTCGCTCAGGCTTTCCACCTTCACCCGTTCGAACTGGCGCGACATGCCATACAGCGCATTGCGCAGGCCGGTGGTCTTGAGCATGCCGACCACCAGATGGCCGGAGCGCACCTGCGATTCGCCGAACATCAGCGTGCCGTACACCCAGGCGCGCTCCACCGACTCTTCCAGTTGCGACGACAGGTCCGTCACCGAGGTCGAGCCGCGCGGCAGCCGGTCCAGCGCCGCCGTCAGGTCGCGTGCCAGCCCGGCCGGATCGAGTTCGTAGTGCTTGATGATGCGGTGCAGGTCCGAATCCTGCAATTGCAGGATCTGGTGCAGCCAATGCACCAGCTCCACATAGGGATTCCCGCGCAGCTTGCAGAACACGGTGCTACTCTCGATGGCCCGGTAGCACAGGGGATTGAGTTTGCCGAACAATGCAACGCGACTGATGTCTGCCATGATGAAGTCCTTAGCCCGCGTGGGCGCTTGGGTTGATGAGCAATTGGTCCGGATCGCGCAAGGGCGGCGCGCTCATGGGCCAGGTACTCCAGCCAAGGCGCGTACCGCCGCCCAGCCGGAGTGGAGGGATTTCTTTCTGCCTTAAAATCAGCCGCACATCCCAATCGAGCGTGGTGCCGGCGTAATGGCGCACCCAGGCCAGCAGGCGGCGCATGCTGTCCCCGCCCGGCAGCAGGCGGGTGTAATCGCTGTAGTCCAGCGGACCGAACACGATACGGAATTTATTCTGGCTGTCCCACACCTGGCGCCCCAGCACGGTGGACATGCCGAGGCGGTTGCCGTCTTCCGGCTGGCCCAGGCGAGATTGAATCTCCAGCGGCAGCGCCATCCAGTGGCCGACAAACTGTTCCAGCCGCACCGGCAGCTTGAAGTAAGCCCGCAGGATCGACACCAGTCCGGAAGCCGGTCGGGCATTGTTCGCCAGCAGGCCGGCGAAATGCAGCTTGGCGAAGTCGCCGATGTCGTCGCGGTTCTGCAGCGCCGGGGCGCCGATGCCGAACATGCTGCCGACGAAGCTGGCGTAGCGGTCCGACTCGGGCCGGTCCAGGCTCACCGCCGGTTCGGCCTGGGCGCGGGCGCGGTAGAACAGCGACAGCAGGCGGTGGTGGAACACATCGAAGAACGCCAGCAGCGTGCCGTCGCCGCCATTGCGCAGGCGGTCGCGCGTGTATTCGGTCAGATGGGTGGGCAGCGGGCCATTGGCGCCGAGCAGGCCGAAGAAATTCACCGCCAGCCGCGCCTTGGCTTCGCCGCTGGCGCGGGCGAACTGGCCCAGCGCGGTCGGATGGAAGATCAGCGCCGGGTCCTGGCCGAAGCGCACCGCATCGTCGCGCGGGCGCAGCGAGGCGCCGATGCGCGGGCGCTCGGGATGGGCGTTCTCGATCAGGCGCAGCACCTGGAAGAAATCCATGCGCGCCGCCTCGCGCTCCAGTTTCAGCTCCAGATCTACAGGATCGCGCATACGCCTCCCCTGGCCGGCCAGCGCATGATCTCGCCGCGCGCCAGCGTGCGCACGATGGTCTCGGTGAAGGAGTTGATCGACACATACTGCGCGAAGAACTGGCTCAGCACCGCGCCCAGCAGGAAGGCGCCGGTGCCCTCGAAGGCCGCGTCGTCCAGCGTCACCGTGATCTGCAGGCCGCGCCCGAAGGTGATCGGCCCCGGCGACGGCATGCGCCGCGTGACGGTGCTCGAACTGATCGAACGCACACCCTCGACCTGGCGCTGGCCATTCAGGTCGCCCGGATGGCAGTACAGCGACAGCAGCTCGCGCAGCGCGCTGGCGCCCTGCTCCGGATTGCTGTCCACCAGCGACAGATAATTGAGCGACAGATGATTCATCAGGCGCCAGGCCACCGGCCCCTCGGCGAACGAGGGGAAAGGCTGGCTAGGCCCGGCCAGGCAACGCACCGCGTTCAGCGGCGCGCCCGAGTCGAGGATGAAGTCGGTCTTGCCCACGCCTATCGGCATCGACAGCGGCAGGTCGCGGTTGGTGCACCAGACGGTCAGGCCCAGCTGGCGCAGGTCGCTGCGGTACGGCGCTTCGGCCGCGTCCACGATCGAGATCCAGGTTTCGCTGCCGATGTAGCTGGAACGCGGACCGGTGCGGCGCTGGCGCTGCGAGATGGTGCGCTGCTCGCGCCGGATCTGGTAGAAGGCCTGGTCCTGGTGCAGGCTGTCCATGTCGCGCGCCGTGTAGAAAGGCCGGAAGCTCTGCTGCGCCTCCGGTCCGCTGCCGTAGCCGGTGACTTCCTCGATCTGATGGATCTCGTAGTCCATCGGCCGGGTGCGGTCGACCAGCACATGGTGTTCCAGCTGGCCGTCCGACACATTGATGCGGTCGGCGCGGCGCTGGAACAGGTTCGCGGCCGGAGTGCAGTTGAGCGCGAAGTTGGACGCGTCCAGCGTCTGCTCCAGCTGGGCGTCGGCGCGGTTGAGCAGGATGACGACTTCCACCTCCTGGTCCGGACAGCGGCGCAGCGCGCGCTGCAAGCCGCTCAGCTCCACGAACAGGAAGCGCTGCGGAAAGGCGAAGTACTCCTGCAGCAGGCGATAACCCTGGAAAGTGCGCTGGCCGCTGGGCAGCAGCGCCTGGTCCTCGTCGAAGCCGACCGGCGCCACCGCGCTGCGCGGCAGCAGTACCTGCCAGGCCGGCGCGCCGGCCGTGCGGTCGGGATTGCTGACCGGCTGCACCAGCACGCCCTCCACGCTGGCGAGAATTTTTTCGTAGATCTTCACCGGCATCTCGTCGCCGCCGCGCAGATGCAGGCACAGGCGGTCGAGCGGCAATTCCTGGAAGGGCACGTCCTTGCTGCGCAGGCGCAGGCGGATGCCGGCCTTGACCGCCGCCGGCAAAGGCACTTCCATGCCGGACTGGTTGCCGCTGTGGGTGAAGAATTTGGCGTCGGCCAGCTCGATCGGCCACAAGGTCACCTCATGCGCCGTGCGGTATTCGCAGGCGGTGCTATCGCCCTTGCCCAGAACGCTGCGCATGGCGGTCCCGCGCGGCACCACGAAGCCTTCCTTCAGGCTGGGGTTGCCCAGGTCCGGCTGCAGCTGCACCACCGCCATCGACGGCGTGGGCGCGAGAAAATGCGGGTACACCAGCTCGGCCATATGCTGGGTGAAACGGGGGAATTCGGCGTCCAGCTTCATCTGGATGCGCGCGGTCAGGAAGCTGAAGCCCTCCAGCAGCCGCTCCACATAGGGGTCGGCGCAGTCGAAGCCTTCCAGCCCGAGCCGGCCGGCGATCTTCGGATATTCACGGGCGAACTCGCCGCCCACCTCGCGCAGGTGCTGCAGTTCCTGGCTGTAGTAACGCAAAAAACGCGGATTCATTTATCTCTCGTCAAATCGGTCAGGCGGATCGCGGCGCGGTCCAGATCCAGTTCGGTCTTCAGGTACAGCCGTTCCGGATAGGGCTGGGCCCACATATCGCCCTCGATTTCAAACATGATCTTGTTCTGCTCCGCTTCCGATGAAACGGCTTTGACCGTGACCGAGGCGCGCAGCAGGCGCGGCTCGAAATCCCAGATCGCCTGGCGGATGCCGCGCTCCAGGTCCGACAGGTTCAGGCCCGAAATCGAGATGCCGGAAATATCCGGCATGCCGTAATTGACCACGCAGTTCGACAGATGCGGCAAGCCGCCATCGTCGGTGACGGAAAACAGATTGGTGGTATTGAGCAGCCAGGCCAGGTCGCGCAGCACGCTCTCGCGCAGTGTCCGCACCGACAGCACCCGCCGCTCGCGCGATTCAATGGCCTTTTCCGGCTCCTCGTCGGTCAGCCGGTCCAGCAGCGAAGGCTGCAGCCGCTCACGGGGCGCCAGTTCAGCCATTGCTTACGACGCCACCCTGGGCATCGCCCTGCTCTTGGCCAGGCTGTTCTTCCTCGACCGCATCGAATACGATCTCGCGCACATCCATCAGCGCGTAGTCGCCGGCATCGGTGACCAGCATGCGCTGGCCCAGGCCGTGGCTGCCCAGTGCGCCCTGCTCCACCCATTCGGTGCGGCGCGACATCAGCAGCTGCTCGTCTTCCACGCCGACGGTGTCGTTGTAGCGGGTCGGCACCAGGCCGACCGTGTTGGCGCCATTGGTCCAGGTGAAATGGGCCGGGGTCCAGACCGCGTCGCGCAGGTCGACCGGCGCTTCAAACACCACCTTGCTGATGCGATGGAAAGGAATCCAGAAATAGCGGCCATTGACGATGGTTTCGAGCACCGGGCCGAGACGCTGGTCGGCGTCGGCGATCCAGGCGAAGGGTTCGCCGTTGATGGTGCCGCTGCTGGCGGGCGCCTCGTCGAAGGCGCGCGAGCGCGCATTGGCCGCGGTCTCGGAATCGCTGGCGGCATCGGCTTTCAGCGCTTCAAGCAGCATCACCAGCCAGGGCTTCGGTTCGCCGAAGATCAGCGGCGCGCGCAGGCCCTGGAAGATATCGGCGCGCAGCGCCTCGCACTGGATCGCCTCGCGGTAGGTCTGCGCCATCGGCAGCGCGCCGGCGTCCAGTTCGGCCGCCACGTTCAGCTGCGTCAGCGCGCGATTCCATTGTCCCAGCACGGCCAGCAGCTGGAACAGAAAAATTCGGTATTTGGGATTGGCCGCGTCCTTGCGGACCAGGTCCTGCAGGGCGCTCAAGGCTGCGCCAAGTTTGCCTTCACTGATAAGCTCTTGCGCTAACATGCGATGCTCTCCTGAGGCGGCTGATGTGGAACCGGGGCGGCCCGCTGGCCGCCCCGTAATGCAGATACTGCGGATATTGCTGTCTTGCCGTACTTAGCCCGCCGCGACGTTCTCGGCGATGTTCCAGGCGAAGGTGGCATCGGCGCCCACGCCGCCTTTGGCATCCTGCAGCGCGTAGGCGAATTTCACCTTGCCGAAGTTGAGCGTGACGTTTTCGGTCAGGCGGTCTTCGCCGCCGCTGCCGCCGGTCGAGATCGAGCTCACCAGTACTTCTTCCATGGTGATTTCGATGTAGCGGTTCTGGCCTTCACCGGCCTTACGCACCAGCAGCACGCACTTCTCGATGTGCGAGCCCTTGGCCAGCGCGGTCATCAGGCCGTTGCTGGACTTGTCGATGTACTTGGTGAAGGACAGATCCTGGAAGTTGGCCTTGCCCGCGCCGCCGCCACCGCCCGTATGGGTGGTGCCGGACTGCGACAGGCCCCAGCTCCAGGCCAGCACGTCGATGTCGCCTTTTGGACCTTGTACTTTATCGCGGGATTCGCCGGTGATTTTGGCGCCCATATTCATGAACATATCAATAGCCATGTCTATCTCCTGTTGAACCGGACTCGCGCCCGGTATCGTTACGCACTAAGAATGCCGGCACCATGCCGGCCCACTGTAGAACAAAGCCTTGCAAAAAAACCTGTACTGCTTAACCGCCCTTGGCCGATGGCAGCTTGGACACCAACCGCAGCGACACGGTCAGGCCTTCGAGCTGGTAATGCGGCCGCAGGAAGAACTTGGAGGTGTAGTAGCCTGGATTGCCTTCGACTTCTTCCAGCACCACTTCGGCCGCGGCCAGCGGTTTCTTGGCCTTGGTCGTTTCGCTGGAGTTGGCCGGATCGCCGTCCACGTAGTTGTTGATCCACTTGGTCAGCCAGCGCTCCATTTCGTCGCGCTCCTTGAAGGAACCGATCTTGTCGCGCACGATGCACTTGAGGTAGTGCGCGAAGCGGCAGGTGGCGAACAGATACGGCAGGCGCGCGGCCAGATTGGCGTTGGCGGTGGCATCCGGATCGTCATAGACGGCAGGCTTGTGCAGCGACTGGGCGCCGATGAAGGCGGCGAAGTCGGTGTTTTTCTTGTGCACCAGCGGCATGAAGCCGTTGCCCGCCAGCTCGGCCTCGCGCCGGTCCGAGATCGCGATCTCGGTCGGGCACTGCATGGCCACGCCGCCGTCGTCGGTCGGGAAGCTGTGTACCGGCAGGCCTTCCACCGCGCCGCCCGATTCGATGCCGCGGATGCGCGAGCACCAGCCATACTCCTTGAAGGAGCGGTTGATATTGACCGCCATCGCATAGGCCGCGTTGGCCCAGGTGTAGTTGCGGCTGCCGGCGGCCGAGGTGTCTTCTTCGAAGTCGAAGTCTTCCACCGGATCGGTCTTGGCACCGTAAGGCTGGCGCGCCAGGAAGCGCGGCATGGCCAGGCCGACGTAGCGCGAATCCTCGGACTCGCGGAAGGAGCGCCAGGCGGCGTGTTCCGGGGTCTGGAAGATCTTGGTCAGGTCGCGTGGATTGGACAGCTCCTGCCACGATTCCATCAGCATCACCGACGGCGCGGCGGCCGCGATGAACGGGGCGTGGGCGGCGGCGGCCACCTTGGCCATCGACGTCAGCAGCTCGACGTCGGGGGCGCTGTTGTCGAAGTAGTAGTCGGCCACGATGGAGCCGAACGGTTCGCCGCCGAACTGGCCGAACTCTTCCTCGTACATCTTCTTGAAGATCGGGCTCTGGTCCCAGGCCGTGCCCTTGTATTTTTTCAGGGTCTTGCCCAGGTCGTTCTTGGAGATGTTCATCACCCGGATCTTCAGGGTTTCATCGGTCTCGGTGTTGTTGACCAGATGATGCAGGCCGCGCCAGGCGCCTTCCAGTTTCTGGAATTCCTCGGTGTGCAAAATCAGGTTGATCTGTTCGGTGAGCTTGTGGTCCAGCTGGGCGATCAGGCCCTCGATCGTGGCCAGCACGTCGCCCGAGATCAGGTTGGTGCCCACCAGCGCCTGTTCGGCCAGGGTGCGCACGGCGTTTTCCACCGCTTCCTTGGCCTTGTCGGACTGGGGCTTGAATTCCTTCTGGAGCAGGCTGCTGAAATCGCTCACTTCGAGCGTGCCGGTCGCGCCCTGCTGTTGTTCTGTGCTTGCTTCGCTCATGTCATTCCTCCTGGACGGTCAGTATTTATTCCTGCGGCTTGGGCGCCGATGTCAGTGCCTGCATCAGGGTCGGCTCGGCCAGCAGTTTGGCGATCAGGTCTTCCGCCCCGGTCTTGCCGTCCATATAGGTGAGCAGGTTCGAAAGCTGGCTGCGCGCCTCGAGCAGCTTGTTGAGCGAGCTGACCTTGCGCGCGATGGCGGCCGGCGTGAAGTCGTCCATGCTTTCGAACGTCATGTCCACGCTCATATTGCCTTCGCCGGTGAGGGTGTTGGGCACCTGCACGGCCACGCGCGGCTTCATCGACTTGAGGCGCTCGTCGAAGTTGTCGACGTCGATTTCCAGGAACTTGCGGTCCGAGACCGGCGCAAGCGGGTCGGACGGCTGACCCGACAGGTCTGCCAGCACGCCCATCACAAACGGCAGCTGGACGCTTTTTTCGGCGCCATAGACCTCGACGTCGTACTCGATCTGTACGCGCGGCGCACGATTACGTGCGATGAACTTCTGGCTACTTTCCTTGCCCACGATAGACTCCTCCTAGTTAAACATCACCCGCGCGCGGCCGGACGGCCGCTTGTTACTGCTGCTGATCCGGTGATTCGCGCGGTCCGCTCACCATCAACAATTGCGACATGCCGTCGGGCGCCAAATCCTCCAGCACTTCGAAAAAATTCTTGGGCACCAGGCGCTTGGCCCGCTCCAGCAGCAGCGGCACCGGGCTGGCCGGCTCGTTCTGCTGGTAGTACTTGCAGATCTTGTCGATCATGCGGATCACGTCGGCGCGGCTGGCGATGTCGCCGCTGATGCCGGCCGCGCGTGCCGGCGCGCCGTTGGCGCTGCCGCCCGCCGCTTCGGCGCCGCTCTCGCCCGCCGCATCGGCGCCGGCCTGCGCGCCATCGGCGGCGCCGATGCGTTCGGCCAGGTGGCTGGCAACGAAGTCGCGCGCGCGGCGCAGATTGCGGGTCAGCGTTTCCAGATTCAGTGCCTGCGAGCTGCCCACTTCCTTCACCAGCAGCGCTTCGATCTGCACGGCGCTGTCGAAGGCCTGGCTCAGCGTGGCGGCCAGCACCTGTTCGCGCTCCAGCTCCACGTCGCCCAGCGCCGCCTGCAGCGAGGAGAATTCGACCTTGGTTTCACCTTCTAGCGGCTGCAGTTCGCCGCTGGCCACATCCAGGCCGCGCATGGTCAGCGCGCCCAGGCCGGGCAGCATGATAATGGGGGCGTCGCGCAGCTCACGCAGGAAGGTCGTGGCGTCGGCCAGCGTGGCAAGGGAATTGATGCGCAACATGGGGTCCATGTCGTCGTCGGGATCGAGCTGCGGGTGGACGCTGTCCCAGCGCTGCTCCAGCAGGCGCTCGATCAGCGCAAGTCCCGCCGCGCCGCCGGCGATGCCGTTCAGGGCCAGCAGGGAGCGCAGCAGCGACATGGCCAGCCGCAGGTCGCGGCTGCGCGCCAGCAGATCGCCCGCCAGGCGCTTGACCACCTTCCACTCGGGCGGCACGGCCGGCGTGACAGTGTCGCCATACTGGACTTCGGGCTTGCCAACGATGGCCTGTTCCAGCTCCAGGAAATCGGGGTCGTACTCCAGATTCGGACCGCACGGCGAAGCCGGGTCCAGTTCCTGTAGCAACGCGTCTATATCCACAATACTCATATCTACCCAAGACCTCGATGGTGCTAAAACGGAGCGACGAGCGCCCACACCCGTTTGCGACAGTGGAATGACTATACTAGAATTTCACAAAGGTATCGGAAAAATAATTCTTTTCAGCCACTTGATTTTTAATGCGGATCATTGCTAGAAAATCAGATTTGTGTAGCCATTGCAAGCTGCAAGGCATGCCGAAAATCGTTGGCGCCGGGGTAGCGCCGGCAAGGGTCGGACGCCAGCGCGCGCGCCAGCAGCGCGCTCAGCGCGGGGCTGGCGGCAGCGGCCGCGGCGTCGACCCCGTTCAGCGGCGCGCCTTGCAGTATCTGGGTCATCACCTCGAATGGGGTGCCGGCGAAGGGCGCGCGGCCGAGCAGTAAACGGTGCAACACCACCCCGGCCGCGAACAGGTCGCTGGCCACGCCGGGAGCCTGGCCGCGCCAGAGTTCCGGCGCCAGGTGGCTGGGCGTGCCGCGTGGTGGCATCCGCGCCGGCGACGCCTGCGCCAGCGGCTCCCTGTTGCGCGGCGGCGTCACTTGCGCAAACGGAGGCAGTTCGCTAGCAAGGCCGAAGTCGTTCAACTTGAGTGCCCCGTCCGCGCGCGCGATCAGCAGATTGCCCGGTTTGACGTCGCCGTGGGCCAGGCCGGCGCCATGCAGCGCCGCCAGCGCGTCGAGCAGTTGCAGCATCCACGCCAGGCTTTCAGCGCGCGACGGCGTACGGCGCGCCAGCAAGGCCTGCAGCGACTCCCCGTCCACGTACTCCGTGGCCAGCCAGGCGGCGTCCGCATGGTTGCCGCGGGCGATTTCGCGCACGATATGGGGGTGATCGAGCGCCGCCAGCCGCGCCGCCACCGCCGGCGGTGCCAATCCATCCGCTCCCGGCATGATCTTGAGCGCGAGCTGGCGCCCGCCATCGACCTCGCCGACCAGGTAAACTACGCCATGGCTTCCCTGCCCCAGCAAGGCCGTGATATGGTAGGCGCGCGGAACGGACGGCAGCACGAGTGGCTGTTGCGTATCTGGCGCGGAGGGGAGGCTCAAGATTTCCATCCTGCGATGATACGCTGCGCCGATTCTGTTTTACACTTAGTCTTTCGCCAAGTATAGAAAATCCATGACCCAGATCCAGCAACTCGGCCGTTATCAACTCCTGCGCGTACTGGGGCGAGGTGCCATGGGACTGGTCTATGAGGCCAGCGACCCCAAATTGAACCGGCGCGTGGCCATCAAGGTGATCCAGACCAGCCGCATCGACGACCCCGCCGTGCGCGCCGAATATTCGGCCCGCTTCATCCAGGAAGCCCAGGCCGTGGCGCGCCTGAACCACCCCAACATCGTCACCGTCTACGACTTTGGCGAGGAAAACGGCATCGCCTACCTGGTGATGGAGCTGATCGCCGGCGAGGAACTGGGCAGCTATTTCGACGACAGCCAGGCTTTTTCGCTCGACTTCACGCTGGAAGACTCGGTGCGCATGACCTGCGAGCTGCTCGACGCGGTCGGCTATGCCCACCAGATGGGCATCATCCACCGCGATATCAAACCGGCCAATGTGATGCTGGGCGCGCAGCTGCTGGTCAAGCTGACCGACTTTGGCGTGGCAAGGCTGCAGGACGTCAACACCAACCACACCGAGGCCGGCACCATGGTGGGCACGCCCAGTTATATGTCGCCGGAACAGATCGCCGGCCAGGCGGTGGGGCCACGTTCGGATATTTTCGCCGTTGGCATTATCCTGTACCAGTTCCTGACCAGCGAAAAGCCTTTCCAGGGCACCGGCCTGTTCGCTTTGCAGCAAAAGATCATGTACGAGCAGCCGACGCTGCCGAGCGTGCGCAATCCCCTGATCAGCCCCATGTTCGACCGCATCGTGCTGCGGGCGCTGGCCAAGCGGCCCGAGGACCGCTATCCGACCGCGCGCAGCTTCAAGGAAGACCTGCGCCGCGCCCTGAGCGGCGAGACCATCGACCTCGATGACACCATGCCGCCGGGGGCGCGCGATGTCAATCCCTTCCTCGCCCAGAATCCCGCCGCCGCCGCAAGCGGCGCCAGCGGCGGAACCGGCAAGGGCTACAACGCCGACTCCAGCACCGGCGGCGTGGCCGCAAAACCGGCGCCTGGCGACGACCCCGACGCCACCCGCATCTCCGGCACCGGCCTGCCCTTCCCCAGCGCGCCCGACGATGACGCCACCGTCGTCACCGGCCTGACCACGCCGCCCGGCCGGCAGCCATGAGCGGCACGCCGGCCTTCGACGGTGAACAGGGACTGCGCTTCTTCCAGCAACTGCAAGCGCTGAGCAACCGTATCCACGCCACCCACGAGGTCGACGAGATCATCCTCGACCTGTCCGCCGAAGTATGCCAGCTGTTCGACGGCGACCGCCTGACCATCTACGCCCTGTCGGACGACAAGGCCAGCATGGTCTCCAAGGTCAAGACCGGCCTGGCCTCGTTCAAGCAGCTCAAGCTGCCCATCTCCGCGCAAAGCATCGCCGGCTATGCCGCGTTGTCGCGCCGCCTGCTCAACATCCTCGACGTGTATGACGAAGCGGAGCTCAAACGCATCGATCCCGAGCTATGCTTCCAGCAGGGCGTGGACCGGCGCACCGGCTACCGCACCCGGCAGATGCTGGTCGCGCCCATCCTCGCGCCGGACACGGGCGAGCTGCTGGGCGTACTCCAGCTGATTAACAACCACGCCGGCACGCCCTTCAACGCCATGGTCGAGCAAGGCGCGCGCCTGCTGTGCGACAGCATCGCCATCGCCTTCGGCAACCGCGCCCGCACGCCGCAGCGCGACCGCGGCCGCTTCGCCGCCATGATTTCCGAGAGCGTGCTCGCACGCTCCCAGCTGGAACAGGCGCAGCGCGGCGCGGCCGCGCGCGGGCTCGATATCGAAGATGTGCTGATCGACGAGATGGGTGTCAAGATCGGCCTGGTGGGCCGCGCGCTGTCCGATTTCTTCGGCGTGCCCTACTTCATTTTTCAGGTCGACCGGCGCCGCCCACCCGGCTTGCTGGACAACTTCAACTACGAGTTCGTGGTGCAGAACCAGTGGATGCCGATCGAGGAAGGCCCGCACGGCCTGTTCGTACTGGCGCTCGACCCCGACCAGCTCAAAACCAGCGGCGCCGTCGCGCGGGTATTTCCGAACACCGTGCCGATCTACTGCGTGACGACACGGCGCGAATTCGGCTGGATGGTCAACCAGTTCTTCGGCAATGGCGAAGAAGGCGCCGAATCGACACTGCCGCCCGATGCGCGGCTGGCGGCCGGCGGCGCCATGCCCGCTTCGCCCATCTCGCCCGCGCAGCAGGAGGCCGCCAGGGCGGCGGCACAGGCGGCCATGCCCGCCCTGCCCGACGTGGCGCAAACCATGATAGGGCGCACCGTGACGCAACTGGTCAAGGCCGCCGTCCTGGAAGGCATCAGCGAACTGCATATCGAAACCACGCCGGGCAAGGAGCCGGGCGAGATCCGTTTCCAGGTCACCGGCGTTCTGAAGACCACACCGCAATAACTCACAAGAGCATCAATGGCCTACCCAATCGAAAACAAACTTGTCATCGGCATCGCATCGAGCGCCCTGTTCGACCTGGCCGAATCGCATCAGATCTACCTTGAAAGCGGCGCAGAAGAGTACCGCAAATATCAGGAACAGCATGTCGACGTGATCCTCCAGCGTGGCGTCGCCTTCCCCTTCATTCGCCGCTTCCTCAGCATTAACCAGCATTTCCCCGACCAGTTGCCGGTGGAAGTGGTGCTGTTTTCGCGTAACTCGCCCGAAACCGGCCTGCGCGTCATGAGTTCGATCGCCCATTACGGCCTCGATATTTCGCGCGCCTGCTTCGTCACCGGCAAGTCGCCCTACACCTATCTGCCTGCGTTTAACACCTCGCTGTTCCTGAGCGCGAACGAGGAGGACGTGCGCAAGGCGCTCGAAGCGCGCCACCCGGCCGGCCTGGTACTGCCATCGATCACCGAAGACGACGAGGACGACGGCGAACTGCGCGTCGCCTTCGACTTCGACGGCGTCATCGCCGACGACGAAGCGGAAACCGTCTTCAAGCGCAACAACGACGTCGACGAATTCCACGCCCACGAACGCGCCCATGTCGCCGTACCGCACCAGCCCGGCCCGCTGGCCGACCTGTTCCAGAAACTCGCGCAAATCCAGCGCCTGGAAGAAGAGGCCCAGCGCAAGGACCCCGACTACAAGCGCATCCTGCGCATCGCCATCATCACCGCCCGCAATGCGCCCTCGCATGAGCGCGTGGTGACCACGCTGAAAAGCTGGGGCGTCTCCGCCAACGAAACCTTCTTCCTCGGCGGGATGGAAAAAGCACGGGTGCTGAGCATCTTCAAGCCGCATATGTTCTTCGACGATCAACTCAGCCACCTGAAATCGGCCGGCGGCACCATCCCGATGGTGCACGTACCGTTTGGCGTGGCGAATCTGCGGGCAAAGCCTGGCTGAATCAAACCGAAGCCAGTCCGCTGGCTTCTCCGTCTCTCTTTTCCCGCCTATTTGCAGCTACTTTCAACGTAGTTGCCCTACTTTCATTGACATTTACTTGAGAATGGTTATCATTCCCATTCTTATCAAGTAGCCAGCCACAGTCAGATACTCGTCAATGCCGTACGTTTGCGACATGCCAGCCAATCCTTGTTCATTTTTTTGCGTTATCAATCGGGATATCAATGGCTATGCAAGTACACGCTCACCGGCGTCACAAACTCAATCGGCTCGCTTTCGCTGTAGCGCTGGCCTTCCCAGTCGGCGCGCACGCGCAAATAACTGAAACCACCACGGCGGTCATGCAGGAAGTGAAAGTCCATGGCCAGACCCTGGGCGACACCACCGAAGGCACCGGCTCCTACACCACCGGCAAGGCCAGGACCGCCACCCGCCAGAGCATGTCGCTGCGCGATACGCCGCAGTCGGTCTCGGTTGTCACGCAGCAGCGCATTGAAGACCAGGGTCTGGCGGCGATCACCGATGTGATCAACAACGTCACCGGCGTGTCGGTGAACCAGTACGAAACCCATCGCGCCGGCTTTACCGCGCGCGGTTTTGATATCGACAATCTGCAGATCGACGGCATTCCCACTCCCTGGGACGCGGCATGGAGTTCGGGTGAGGTCCAAAGCAGTCTGGCCATGTATGACCGCGTTGAAGTGGTGCGCGGCGCCACCGGCCTGATGACCGGCACCGGCAATCCTTCGGCCGCGATCAACCTGGTGCGCAAGCGCGCCAGCAGCAAGGAGTTCACTGGCTCGGCCGAAGTTGGCGTCGGCAGCTGGGACGAGCGCCGCGCCCAGATCGACCTGTCCACCCCGCTCAACAAGGAAGGCACAGTACGCGCACGCGTGGTCGGCGAGTACAAGCAGGCCGATAGCTGGGTCCAGCTGGCCAGCGGCAAGGACAAGACCATCTATGCCACCGTCGAAGCCGACCTGACGCCGAACACCGTGCTGTCCGCCGGCTTCAGCCGCCAGGAAACCGCCCCGAAAGGCCCGATGTGGGGCGGTCTGCCTTACTGGTACAGCGACGGCTCCAAAACCAACTGGAACCCCTCGAAGACCTCGGCCGCCGACTGGACCAGCTGGGATACGTCTTACAACAACCTGTTCGCCAATCTCGAACACCGTTTCGACAATGGCTGGAAGCTCAGCGCCAACTACAGCCATGGCGACCGCCGGGCAGATTCCCAGTTGCTGTACCTGTCCGGCATACCTGACCGTGTGACGGGATTGGGCATGGGCGCCTTTGCCGGAGCCTACGTCACGCAGACCAAACAGGGCGACTTCGGCGTGCATGCCAGCGGCCCATTCCACCTGGCCGGGCGCAAGCATGAAGCGACTGTCGGCTATAGCTACTCCAGGCTGGAATTCAGATCCGACAGCCGCGCAGTCGATTTCGGCACGGCCTCCTCCGAAGTCGGTGATTTCAACAACTGGAATGGCGCAGCCTATCCCAAGCCAAGCTGGGGTCCTGCGACCTTCTATGAAACCAGCATCACCAAGCAGGAAGCCATGTACGGCGTGGCGCGCTTCTCGCTGGCCGATCCGCTCAAGCTGATAGTCGGCGCACGCGTGACCAATTACGGCAAGTCCGGCTACGGTCAATGGGCGCCTGCCTATGAGCTGAAAAATAATCGCGAAGTGACGCCGTATGCGGGCCTGGTCTACGACATCAGCGACAACTACTCGGCCTATGCCAGCTACACCAGCATCTTCCAGCCGCAAAACCTGAAGGATTTCGGCGGCGCCAACCTCGATCCTATCGTCGGCAAGAGCGCTGAAATGGGCATCAAGGGCGAGTTCTTCGACGGGCGCCTGAATACCTCGTTCGCGGTGTTCCAGATCAAGCAGGATAATCTGGGACAAGCCGGTGGCATGATCGATCGCGATGGCGCTGGTCCGTTGGCGCCTGAGGCCTACTACGTCGCGGTACAGGGTTCGACCAGCAAGGGCTTCGAGCTTGAGGCATCGGGCGAACTGGCGCGCGGCTGGAATCTCAGCGCGGGCTACAGCCAATTCAACGCCACCGACGTTAACGGTGCCGATATCAATAGCGCCTATCCGCGCAAGCTGCTGCGCGTGTTTACGACCTATCGTCTGCCGGGCCAGTTGAGTGCCCTGACCGTTGGCGGCGGCGTCAATTGGGAGGGCCGTACCTACACGCTGGACCCAAGCGCGCCTGCAGGTAGCAATGGCAAAATCGAGCAGGAAGCGTTTAGCCTGGTCAATCTGATGGCGCGCTACGAGATCAGCAAGCAGCTGTCGGCACAGTTCAACATCAACAATGCGCTCAACCAGAAGCACGTCGGCATGTTCGCAGCATATGGCGCGATCACCTACGGCGCACCACGCGGCGCTTCGGCGACGCTGAAGTATCGCTTCTGATGCAAAGGGCTGAAGCCAGAAGGCTTCGGCCTGATAGTCGTGCCTCTACGTAGCGGAGCCCACCTTCTGGAAAACTCGTTGCCATACTAGTAATATCGACCGGACTGCTGATGTCGCCACTTCTCTATGTAGATTTATTGTTAAGCTCGGAGGGAGCACGCTCACTTCTTTCTCTTTAGTATTTTCGGTTTAAGTGGTTCATCATCGGCCGTAACAAAGCCAATCGGGCGCTTCTTCGGAGGATCAGGTGGCGCCATCAGCTCACGGAGGGCATCGAAAGCCAACGGGGTGCTCATTTGAGGTCGCAAATTGCGACCTCAAAGCGGCGAGTTCATCATCATCGAGCTGAAACATGAAGTCGGAAGGGAAGCGCGCCATATTGCGCTTGACCTGCTCGTTGAAACGCTTAGTCGGCACGCCATACAGCGCGGCCAGATCAACATCGAGCAGAATCTTCTGCCCTCGCATCAGGTAAATGCGCTGAGTAATGGCTTCCAATGGCAGACTAGCTACCGCTGCGGTAATAATTTCCGCATAGAATTAATTGATCCCAGCCTCAGCGCTATCTCCCATGCACAGCAAGCACCTCTCCCCGACGCAGGAACTACGTGCCGTGGTCTACACCAAGACGTCCAAGGGCCGTGCCGAGCTGGAACTGGGGCTGATCGCGCCGCAAACGACGGCAGCGCCACCGGCCGTGCCGAAACCTGCTTCCACCCTGGTTATCACGACGGCTGACACAGCCAGCATGCTGCGCATCCAGGCGATGATGATAGAGAGCGCCGAGGCTTTTCCGGGCCTGATGGCGGCGGATCTGGTGCGCCGCATTCAGCGCACGGACGACGAGGCGCAGTTGCTGTCGGTGCTCGGTCACTGGCACATGGCGATGTGCCAGTCCAAATACGGCCGCGCGGTGGCGGGCGAGCTGCTGGCCGAGATCAAGGCCCGCTTCGGCCCCGAAACCAGCAGCCCAGCCAACTCAGCGATGAACTAACGCCTGAGGGGAGCTTTGGGTGGGTTATATTGCGAAATATTAACATTGCAATATCGTTTTCACGCAATATGTTGATAAAAATTCATGCAAGGAAAATATATTTTCGATTTACCCTAAACTCTTCCCGAAATCTCTGGATACCTTCCCAGTACAGTGGCCGCAATGCGGCCTCAGCAGACTAATCTAAGCGGCGGGAAGCCGCATCCACGGGAGTTGTTGTCATGGTTGCAATTGTTAGCGGTAATAGCCTGGGCTTGTTGAACGGTTCGGCGGGCGTGCTGGGCCAGCAAGGCGTGTTTGGCAACGCGGTCCACGGCAACGGCAAGGAAGCCGCCTATGTCAACGTCTTCAACGGCAATCTGTCGCTGCAGGATCAAGACGACTTCCTGGCCTCGCGCGGCGTCAACGTCGCCCTCACCCGCACCTACAATTCCCGCGCACAGTTTACCGACGGTCTCGGCAACTGGAAAAACGGCCTGAGCAAGAAGGTTACGCTGGTCGGCGCCATCAACGATGTCAACAGCGTACTCAAACGCATCGATTCCGATGGCAGCGAGTCCGAATTCAAATACTCCAAGCTGAACACCTACGTCTCCACCGACGGCGCTGGCGGTTACCAGACCATCACCTATAATGCCAGCAACCCGGCAAGCTGGACCTGGGAAGGCGATCGCACCGATATCGCCACCAACGGTACTTTTGAAACGTATAACGCGGCAACCGGCTTGATCGCCAACAGCGGCGATCAGTTCGGCATCCGCTTGACCTATTTGTACAATCCCGCCGGCCGCCTGATCCAGCTCACCGATGCGACCGGCGCAACCGGCGTCGCCGGCGCGGCCACCGGCAATACCGTCAACGATCAAATCAATTTCACATATGACAGCTACGGCAATCTGACCCAGATGAATTCGACGCTGGCGGCCAACGGTGGCACCTTTACCCGCACCCGTTACAGCTACTACATCAGCGCCGACAACATTCTCAATCCCGACAACCGCCTGAAAAGCGTGACGGTGGATCTGACACCGGCGGACGGCGTCATCGCGGACGGAAAACAATACACCACTGACTACGAATATGATGGCGCCAGCGACCGCATATCGAAAGTAATCCAGCCCGACGGAACGGTTCTCGAATTCAGCTATGTGCAGGACGCGGATAGCAAATGGCGCATCGCGTCATTCAAGGATGCGCTGGAGCGCACCACCACGTTCGACTACGTCGCCAAAACCGATAGCGCGGATGCCTATACCACCGTCACCGACCCGTTGCAGAACAAGATCTCTTACAGCTACGACAGCAAGGGACAACTCACGGCCGTCAGCGCGCCCAACAGCGCGGTGGACAACCAGAAGTTCACCTATGACACCGACGGCAATCTGCTCAGCTCCGTCGATTCGCGCGGCGTACGTACCGAATACGAATATGTGCGCGGCAACCGCACCAAACAGCGCGACAGTCTGGGCAACGTCGTCATCCGTACCTATTCCACCGGCGGCAACAAACTGCTGACCGAAACGGTCTACCTCGCGCTGGACAAAGATCAGATTCCAGTACAGCCACAAACGACTCGCTACGCCTACGACACCAACAACCGCCTGCGCTTCGTCGTTTCCGCACAAGGCCGCGTGACCGAGTATGTCTACCCCGATACCGGTGGCGCCGCCGGCGCGAAAGCGTCGCCGCAAATGTCGTCGGAACGGCATTACAGCGATTTCTACGTCCTCGGCGCATTGGCCACAACGCCCGATGTGCCCCTGCCACTGGCAACGCTGACCACCTGGCTCACAGGCAAAGCCAATACGGTCACTGACTACGCCTACGACAACCGCGGTCTTCTCAAAACGCTCACCGAGGGTAAGGGAAGCACTGATGAAACCGTCACGAACTTTATCTACGACCAGGCCGGCCAGTTACTGAGCAGCACCGACAACAATAGCGCCGTCACCACCTATACCTACGACGGCCTGGGACACTTGCTGTCCAAGGTAGTCAAAGATGGCGCCACCACCCTGTACCAAACGGGTTCGGGCTACGACAACGCCGGCGCCAGCAAGGTCGTCACCGCTGCCGATGGCAGCGTCACCACCTACAACTATGACAAAGCTGGCCAACTGATCAGCGTGCAGCAGCCGGCCGCCGTCGGCAGCGGCGTGACCAGCTACATCTACGACAATACCGGCCGCCTGCGCTGCACCACCGACGCCAATGGCCAGTCCACTTTCTGGCTGTACGATGCGCTGGGCCGCAAGACGGCCCAGATCGAGGCCGATGGCGCGGTGACGGAATATCAGTACAACGCCGCCAATCAGCTGACTCGAGCGATCAGCCATGCCAACAAGCTGAAGCTGGACGCGGCGACAAAGGAAAAACTCGGCAGCACTGGCAATCCGCTGGAAGTGAGTCTGAGCACACTGGAATTGGTCGCAGACGTCCTCGACCGCAGCAGCTGGAACATCTATGACCTGGCCGGCCGTCTGAGCGACGCAGTCGATGCCAGCGGCTTTGTCACGCATATCGAATACGATGGCGCTGGCCGTCAGACCATTGTGACCCGCCGCGCACTGCCGGTCGCGCTCAGTGCACTGCAGAACGCCGGCACGCTGACATCGCTGACGCAGCAAGCCTCCGACGATGACCACATCACCCGCAGCATCTACGACCTGGACGGCAAGCTGGCCGGCAAGATCGATGCACTCGGCTATCTGACCGAGAATGTCTACAATGGCGCCGGCCTGCTGGTCGAGACCATCAGCTACGGCAAAGCCATCCCTCTGGCATCCCGGAAAACGGATGGACTGGCGGCATTACGCTCTGCGGCTACGATTCCCGCAAGCGACCTGCATCAATACTTTGTCTATGATGCGAAGAACCAGCTGGTCGGCACCGTCGACGGCGATAAATACCTGACCGAGATCGTCTACGACAAGCTCGGCAATGTGTTGCGCCGCACCCGTTATGCCAACACGGTGAGCACACCGGTGAAAACGACGCTGGCAACTTTGATCACATCCTTAGGTACCACGCTGGCTTTTGTCAATAACCGCAGTATCCTCTACAGCTACAACAAGCTCAATCAGCTGATCACTGAACAGGGCGCAGAACAAGCGTCGGCGGGTGCTGCGTTCACGCTGAGCGGCAACCTCACGACCTATGCATACGACCTGAACGGCAATCGCATCAAGGAAACGCGCTCCCTGGGCACCGTCATCGGCAATAACAAACAGCTGCGCTATGACGCACTGGGCAGGCTGGTCGGCGAAACCGCCGGTCCAGGCGCCAAGGAAACCGTCTATACCTACGACAGCGCCGGACTGCGCACCAGCATGACCGACCCGAATGGGAACAAGACGCTGTATTTCTATGACGACGTCGGCCGTCTGACCCACACCGTCAATGCCTTGGGCGAGCTGACAGCGCAAGCCTACAATGCCTTCGGCCAGATCGTCAGCACCCGACAATATGCCAACCGCATTGCCGCAGCGGCACTCAGCGCATTGACGGGCGGCAGCAACGCCGCCATGACGCAAGCGGCTGCCTCGATCCAGGACCACCGCAACTTCTTCTTTTACGACCAGGCTGGCCGGCTGAGCTACACCGTCAACGGCGCCGGCGAAATCGAGAAGCGTGGTTACGACAATTTCAATACGGTGGTGGAGTCTATCCACTACAGCAATGCGATCACGTCCATTCCGTCGGAAGGGCTCACGGCAAGCATCGTGAACGCTGCCATTGCGACGTCCGATGCGGGCAAGAACCAGCGCAGCGTGTTTTCCTACGATGCCAGCGGCCGCTTGAGCTACACCGTCAACCCGATGGGCGAGAAACAGTCGAGCAGCTTCGACTTCGCCGGCCGCCGCCTTAGTACCACCCAGGAAAGTGTACGCAGCGGAGAAACGGCGGCAGGCAAGGCCGCGAATAGTACCCAACTCTACGGCTATGACAACCGCGGCAACCAGATCAGCTATGTCGATGCTCAGGGAAATAAATCGTCGAACACTGTGAACGCCTTTGGCGAAGTGCTCGTTGGCGTGCAACGCTTCACGGCCAACGACGTAACCGGCCACGCCCAGGACATCGTCGTACGCAATTATTACGACGAAGATGGCCAGCTGCAGGCCAGCATCGACGGCAGTGGCGCCCTCACCGTCTTCCAGTACGACGTGAATGGTAACGTCATCGAGCGCCTCACCTACGCCAAAGTGCTAACGCCAGCGCAAGTGACCGCCGCATCCCTAGCCACGGCAACCGCGGCAACGGTCAAGGTGCAGGGCGCGACACTTGTCGACGTCGCGCACGATGCACGCCAGCGCTTCATGTACGACGCGCGCAACCGCCTCACCGCCACCTTTACCGCGAAACAGCTCACCAACGAATGGTCGGTCACCACCCTGGCCTACGACGACAACGGCAACGTCATCCAGCGCATCGCCTACGCGACCGCCGTGGTATCGCCCCTGACTTTCCCCCTGACGGCCATGCCGGTGCTGATCAGCGCCGCTACCGACGTCGCGACTCAGATGTTCTACGACAAGGCCGGCCGCCTGACCGACACCGTGACAGCGCACGGCCTGCTCAACGCCAAACGCGACTGGTCGCTGGTCAGCCAGCAATACGACGCCTTCGGCAACATCTCAGCAAAGGTCATCTACAGTGCGCGCGTCAGCGCCACCGCAGTGACGACTGCCAACGTTGACACGCTCAAATCCGGTTCCGACGCGGCCACGAAGGCAACAACGCGCTATTACTACGATGGCCTGAATCGCGTCGTTAGAACAGCCACGGCGCAAGGCGCCGTCACCGTCGCGGGTGACGTGCAAAAAATGCAATGGGCAATAGAAAGCCTGCAGTACGACGCAGCGGGCAACATCGGCAAACGCACCCAGTACGCCACGATGGTGTTGCTGAACTTGAACGAAGAGCCCTCGGCGACACCTGCAGGCGTTCCTCTGCGCGACCGCAGCACGAGCTACGCCTACGATGCCGCCAACCGGCTGATCCGCACGACGGATGCAGAAGGCGGCATCACCGAACTGCGCTATGACGCCAAGGGCAATGTCATTGCCCGCACCGAGAAAGACGGTAGCGGCGCCAGCCGTACCACCCGCATTACCTACGACCTGAACAAGCGCCCTGTCTTCGAGATCGATGCCGCCGGTTACGTCAGCGAAAATCGCTATGATGCGCTGGGCAACGTTGCGATGCGCATCCGCTATGACAAGGCCTTGACCACCGCCGCGCTGTCCACCATCGATGAAACCAGCGCCAGCGTTACCGCCGTTCTCAAGCCGAACGTTGCACTGGACCGCAGCGAGAGCTATATCTATGACGACAGCCGCCGTCTGCTTTTCAGCATCGACTCGGCTGGCTACCTCAGTGAAAACCAATATAGCGCCTTGGGCAAGCTGCTCAAGACACTGCAGTACTCCAAATCGCAGGACTATGGCGACAAGAGCGTCGCAACCATCACCGGCAAGCTGGCCTCAGCCGGCCCCATCCGCACCACGACCTTCGACTACGATGCCTACGGCAATCTGCTGAAGAACACAGACGTACTGGAGAAATCCGAAACTTATACCTACGACGCGCTGGGTCGCAAGCTCCAGACCACCGACCGGCTCAGCAGCGCCACGAAGTACACCTACGATGCGACCGGCAACGTCATCGAACAAACCACCGGTACGCAAAAGATTCGGTATAGCTACAACGACCGGGGCTGGCGCACCAGCATGACTGATGCGCTGGGTAACCGTACCCTGTACTTCTACGACAGCGTGGGCCGCATGACCAGCACGGTCGATGCCGTGGGTGCGGTCCTGCACCAGGAGTTCGATACGCTTGGCCAGGTCATCAGCAGCACCCGCTACAGCAAACTGATCGACGCCGCAACCCTGGCTTCGCTCGAAGGTGGACCGGATTCTGCTCTCGTACTGCCAGCGGCAGATGGTGCCGACCAGCACAGCGTGTTCTACTACGACAAAACCGGCCGTCTGACCTATACCGTCAATGCCGCGGGCGAGGTAGACGGACGCAGCTATACAGCGTTTGATCAACTCTCCGTGTCGGTCCGTTACAGTGTGCGTCTCAGCCAAGCGGTGCTCAGCGCCTTGCAAGGCGGGTATATCGAGCCGCAACTGAGCACCCTGATTGCGCAGGCCAACCTGCCGGCGAACGTCGCACAAAACCGTATCAGCACGTTCCAGTACGATGCCAACGGCCGCCTGACTTTCAGCATCAACGCCAACGGCGAAAAACAGGAAAGCACTTACAACGCCTTCGGCCAGCTCACCGACAGCACACGCTATGGTGTCCGCACCGATAACATCAGCGCCGGCAAGTCCGCGAACAGCGTCGAGCGCTACACCTACAATCTACGTGGTCAGGTGGTCGACTATACCGACCCGGCAGGCAACCATATCGCCACCAACTACAACGGTTTTGGCGATGTCATCGAGCGCGCCCAGCGCGCAACACCGGGCAGCGTCGCCATTGATATCAGCAAGGACAGCATCACCCGCAAGTTCTACGATGCCAAGGGACAGCTAAAAGCGAGCATCGATCCAGCCGCGGCCCTGACGGTTTACCAGTACGACAGCAAGGGCAATCTCACTGACCGCCGCACCTACGCCAAGGTGCTTACCGCGGCCAATCTGACGACGGCAAAAGATCTCCAGGTCGCACTAACAACCATCGAGGCCATGGGTGTGGTCGATGCTGCCAACGATGATCACCAAGTTTATGTCTACGATGCGCGCGGACGCCTGATCACCACATCCACTGCGAAGGAAAGCGCACTGTGGGCGGTGGAAGCACTGACCTACAATGAAAACGATCAGGTCATCGAGCGCATCGCCTACGCCACGCCGATGGCACTGCCGGCGACGCCGGTGCTGTCGAGCAGCGACGCGGTCTCCCACCTGTTTTACGACAAAGACGGCCGTCTGTGCGAGACCTTGACCGCCCAGCGTTCAGTGCTGAACGCGAGCAAGGTGCTGACGGCGCGCGAATGGTCGCTGACCAGCATCGAGTACGACAGCTTCGGCAATGTCGCAGCACGCACCGCCTATTCGGTCACAGGTAGCGGCCTGATTGCAACCATGGACGTCGTCGCTGCGATCAAAAACGATGGCAACGCCTTGCCAGCGGTGACGCGCTACGGCTACGACAGCATGAACCGCGCAATCAGCACCGCCGTCGCCCAAGCAAAGGTCAACGGCACGCTGCAATGGGCGTTCACGAGCCAGAGCTACGATGCGGCGGGGAATCTGAGCAGCCGCACACAGTACGCCACCGCCGCCACGCAGGCTGCGGACAGCACGATCGCGCAGCCTGCGGCGGACGCGGCGCGCGACCGCACCACGACGTACAAATACGACCTGGCCAATCGCCTGAGCAGCACCGCCGATGCGGAACAGGGCGTCGTGGAGTTGCGCTACGATGCGCGCGGCAACATCACCCAGCGTATTGCCGGCACCGGCACCGGCCAGCGCATCACCCGCACCGTGTATGACCTGAACGACCGGCCGGTTTACGACATCGACGCCCTCGGTGCCGTCACGGAACGGAATTACGACACCTTAGGCAATGTGATCAAAAGCATTCGCTACGCCAACCCGATTAACGCGGGCGCGGTCACTGAGACCACGAACAGCGTCAGCGGACAGCTGATACTGGCAAGCGGCAAAGACCGCACCCAGTATTATGTTTACGATCAGGATCGCCAGTTGCGCTTCACCATCGATGCGGGCGGCTATCTGACGGAAAACCGCTACGACGCCGTCGGCCATCTGACTGAAACCCGCGCCTACCCTGCCCTGCTTACCTATACCGACTACGGCCTGGTCGCGATGGTCGCCAAAGCGCTCAGCGCCGGCGCCCCGCGCATCACCCTGCTCGACTACGACGCCATGGGTAACCTGCTCAAATCAACCGACGCGATGGGCAAGAGCGAGTCCTATACCTACGATGCGCTGGGAAATAAAACCAGCTTCTCCAACAAGATGGACAGCATATGGGAATACCAGTACGACGCGACCGGTCGCCTGCTGTTGGAAACCAGCCCCGAGGTCGATGCCTACGTTAATGCACCTGAGAACTATACTCATGCGGACTGGGCTACCCGTGCCCACGCATTGGTAAAGCTCCAGACGGCGATGCAGTACGATGCGCTGGGTAATCTGAAATCCCGTACCGAAGGTTTCGGATCGGCCCAGCCGCGCGTGACCCTGTACGGCTACGATCTGGTGGGTAGACAGACTCTGACCACGCTGGCTCCGGTCAAGGTATATGCCGCGCCAGTGAGCCCCCAGGGTGTGGCTGACCGTACCGAAACCGAGGTGACGCCAACCATCGTAGTAAGCTATGACATGCTTGGCAATGCTGTCTCGAACAAGGATGTTGGCGGCAAGCTGAGCTACAAAATCTATGACAAGCAGGGACAAGTCCGTTTTGAAATCGATGCCAAAGGCAATGTCACCGGCTACGAGCGCGACAGCTTCGGCGCCGTCGTCACGCTGACCCGCTACGCCCAGCCGCAGACGGCGGCCACCACCCTGTCGGCCAGCGCCTTCAAGGCCGCACTCAAGCTCGACAGTGCCGACCGCGTCATCACCACCATCTACGACCAGCTCGGCCATGTGCGCAAGGTCATCGAACCACAAACCCAGGTCTACGACCAGCACCGCAGCTCGGGCGACCTGAGCTTCGTGGCCGGCCGCACCACCGAGTCACGCTACAACGGCTTTGGCGAGCTGATCCAGCAAGCGGTCTATGGCGGCGACAGTCTGGGTAACGCTATCGCCGGCGTCGAGAGCACGGACAACCGTTATTACTACGATACGCGGGGCAACAAGGTCGGCCTGCTGCAGGCCGTGGCCAACAGCGACACCGACCATCGCGCCTACCTCACCACCTACGGCTACGATGATGTCGGCAATCTGACCAGCCAGTATGAATACAGCCGGGCGCTGTCCGCATGGAGCGACAACCTGTCCACTCCATCTGCCGATGTGGATATAGATCGCAGTACCGCGTATAAGTATGACGGCGCCAACCGCCGTACCGAGGAAACCCGTCTCAAAGTCGGCTTTAGCGAAAGCGCGACACCCACGGTCGGCACAACAGGCAGCCTGACCACCACTTACGGCTACGACGCACTAGGCAACCAGATCTCCGCAACCGATCCGCTCGGTGGCGCCACCTACACCTATTACGACAAGCTGGGCCGTGTGACGGCCATCGCCAAGGTACAGACGACGACGGTTACCGGTATCACTGCCGGAAAAAATCCGCTGACCGAATTCAAACTCGACATCTACGGCAATGTCCAGATGCGCATCGAATATGCCAAAGGCATAACCGTGGCCATCGGCGCCGCGCAACCCGCGGCGACAGTCATCGATGCCTTCTTCGCCAATACCGCCAACCGCGATGCCACCAACGACCGCATCACCAGCACCAGATACGATGTCAACGGCCATGCGCTGCAGGTGTACGACGCGGAAACCAAAGTCAGCTATGCTTCTTACGATGTCTACGGCCGTCTCGCCAAGCAGTGGCGCCCGGTCACCAATGCCAACGGCGTAACGGAAACCGCATTCCAGATCAACCGCTACGACGCCCTGGGACAGTTGTATCAGATCGAGAAACCAGGCAATGTCGATCTGGTGTACAACACGGTGGTCGGCAACACCGTCCAGCAAAACAATTACAACGCCTTCGGTGAAATGACCGATAGCTGGGTAAGCAGTGGCGCCAATGATGCCAAGCTCCTTGATTACCGCCGTTACGACAACGCAGGACATGTCTGGCTTACTAACTCCGGCGACAACGTAGACAAAGCCTTTATCTACGATGTGCGCGGCCAAGTCACCTCGCAAATCCGCGTCACCGATAATGACGAGCACAGATTGCGCGACGCAGGCGTCATTGCCGGCGCGCTCAGCTTCAACGCGAACCAGACATTGCGCACCAATACGCGCTACGACCTGCTCGGCCGCGCGGTCGACAGCACCACCGTTGACGGACGACCGCTTACCCTGATGCGCCGGGTAGACGGCAACTGGGTGAAAGGTGATCTTACCAGCCGTGTGGCCGAGGCCGACAGCCTGATCGTCGTGGGCGCACCATCCGATCAGGTCCGTACATACACGCTGTCGTACCGCCTCAACGGCGGTGCCTGGACACCGCCTTCCGGCATGCGCATCTCCACTGTGGATGGCTACACCGTCTTCAATCCTGCCGGTCTGGAAGCCGGTTCCTACGAATACCGCGTGTTCGTGCAGCCCGCCGGCGAGGCGGTCTTTGAAGCCGACGGCGGTGTACTGACGCTGAGCTCGACATCAGCACTGAGCAAGAACGAGCAAATCGCTCGCCTCTACCTGATGCTGTTGAACCGTAATCCGGATCTTGGTGGTATGAATGGCTGGATCGCGCGCCTGAACAGCGGTTCGCCGCTGGGCCAGGTCGCCTATGAAATCATGACCAGCGCAGAAGCCGCGCTGCAAGGAAAATCCGGCACCGACATCGTCAAGACCGTGTTCCTGCAAGCATTTGGCTGGCAGCCGTCGAACGATCCGGCTTATCTCGCCGATGTCACCAAATGGGCCGCGCGTCTCAACGCCAAGCTGATCACCGATCCGGCCCGCGGCCAGGTTCTGCTTGACATGCTCAGCGCAAATAACAAGGAAAAAGAACAGCTGATGGCTGGCAAGGTCGCAATTGCCGTGGCCGCGGTGGCGAAGGAAGCGGTACTGGCTTCCGCGCTCGAATTGCACAACGGCGCAGGCCCCGCTTCAGACTCCACGCCATTGGAAGAAGCACGTCTGGCGATCAGCCGCCTCTACGTCGCCATTTTGCGCCGCGCGCCAGACCACGACGGCATGGTTGGCTGGATCAACAGACGCATGGACAATGCCAGCCTTGATCAGATCGCCAACGATATGGTGAACAGCAAGGAAACAGAGGCGCTGGCAGCTCTCTCCGATGTGGAATTCATCAAGCAGATGTACTGGAATATCCTTGACCGGGAAGCAGACTCTGCCGGTCTGGCGTACTGGCTCAGCAAGTTCCAGGGAGCCACTCGCGGCGCCATCGTCGTGGGTATCATGAACGGCCTGCTCTCCTACAACGGCGATGATGCAATCGAACGCAAGTCGCAGGCCCTGTTCAACAACAAGGCCAGCGTTTCCATGATCTATGCGCTGAACATGAGCGGCAAGGACTTGCTCACGGAACAAAAAATACTGGGCAAGGTTACCGCAACCGATATCACTGCTGCGCTTACCTATGCAGCCGATGCAATCCGCGCGATGGTAAAGGAGGCGGCTAAATCAATCGAGCAAGACACCAAGACCGCCGCCGAACTGACATTGGCGGCAGTGACCGCAGCCCAGGGCTTGGTCAACGCCAACACGGTTGCCACCACAGCCGCCAGCCAGGCGGCCGCCAATCCGATGGCTGCGCCTATGATCACAGTGGCGCGCCTGTATGTTGGCCTGCTTAAACGCAGCGACGCGCCTGGCCAGACGCTCGATATCGGGGGCATCACGTTCTGGACCCGCCAGTTGATGAACGCCACCACGCCTGCGGCGATCGAGGCGACCGAAACGGCCATCGCACAAAGCATGATCGATTCGGCCGAAGGCAAGCAGCTCTATGGCTATACCGTATGGAATGCCGATGCTGCCAAAGCCTTCATCACCAAGCTCTACCAGCAAATTATCGGCCGTGAACCGGATCCCGATGGCCTGATCTATTGGGCCGACAAAGTCACGACGCCAGCCCAGCGCGGCCTGATCGGCGCGGCAATGGTCCACTCGGTGCTGGACAACCAGCTCAGTAACCTGAACCCGGGCAAGGCCGCTGAACAAGGCCGGGTTAGCGCCTTCAACAACAAAGTCGGGATTGCCCTGGGTGCGCTCAGCACCGACGCCACGCGCGCCGTCAATGAAGCCAGCGCCGCGCTGGCCGCGGCCAATCTCGCCGTTACCAAGGCCAGCGCCGCCACCAGCGCGGCAACCGTGGTAACGAACACCACCAACGCAAGCGCCGCGCGCCGCGCCAAGGCTGCGGTTGAGCTAATCCGCATGTACGTCGGGATTCTGAACCGCGGACCGGGGCGCGGCGTTCCCATGGACCTGGGTGGATTGAATTACTGGATCGACGCCCGCGTCAACAGCGGCTCGTCGCTGGAAAATATCGCCACCAATATGCTCACCTCCGCCGAGGGTCTCGCCCTGTTCCCGGCCAGCATGAGCGCTCACGACTTCGTCAACAAGATCTACCAGCAGGCGTTTAACCGCACACTGGCATCCGGCGATACATTCTGGGAAGACAAGATCACCAGTGGCGTGGCGAAAAACGTCATCGCTGTCGGCATCCTGGGCGGTCTATTCGACAACGTCACGCCGAGCATCGCCGAAATGAGCAACAAGGCCGACCGCGAACAGTTCCTGGCGTCGGCACTGGGCCAGATCGCCGGACTGACCGCACTGGCTGCCAGCACCACAGTGACCACGGTGAACACCGCACTGAACACCCGCGACAACGCAGTCTATAACGCGGCCCTGGCGCTGCAGGCGCGCGACCGCGCGCAGGCAGCCACGGCGGCGGCCGACCCGGCCGTCATCGCCGCACTGAAGGCCAAGAATGAGGCCCAGACCCTGCTCGGCTCCAGCCTGCGCAGAAGCCTGACCGAATTGATGGTGGCATTCCGCCAGCCTGTCGACTATGCCAACGTGCAACGCACGCTGGCCGACCTGACCGCCGGCAGAACCACGTTGACCGCCCTCGCCGGTCAATACGCCGGCCCGATAACGGACCGCAGCGCCTTCTTCTCCAGACTCTACACAACCGTCCTGAACCGTGAAGCCGACGCGGGTGGACTGGCATACTGGGTGGGCAACGCCAGCAGCGATCCGGCCGCGCTGGCCTATGGCTTCTTTACCGCCGGCCGGGATGCCGAGCTGTACAACGTAAATTCCTATCGCGGCACCTTCGGCGCCGAACTGAACACCGCCTTCGATGCGAATACCGCCAGCGGCAACAGCATCGTCGCCGCCTACAACAGCACGGTGACCTCGGTCCAGCAAGCCATCGATGCCGCCAAGATCCAGACCCAGAAGGATCTGGTCAGTGCCGACGCTGCGGCCAAGGCCGCCACCGACGACTACAACCTGAAGTCGGTGGCGTTAGCCGTCGTCATTGAAGGCTACCGCGCTACCGCCGCAACCGCCGTGGTCGATTCGCTCATGGCGAACGACAGCGCGACCGCCGCCGCGACCATTGTCAAGACCAATGGCGACACTTTGACGGTGGACATCACGGTGGCCGGCCAGACCTCCGCGCTAGCCATGGCCAACAGCATGCGCAGCGCCGCCAGCCTGGACGCCGCGCTGTCCAAGGCCCGGGCCGGTGTGGACCAGGCCGGCATCGCCGTGACGCTCAATGCCCAGGCGCTGTTGAACGCCCCGGCCACCACGAGACAAATCACCCTGATCACCCAGTTCTACGTGGCGCTGATCGGCCGGCTGCCGACCATGGTGGAACTGAGCGTGGGGTTCAACAGCTTCCAAACCGGCGGCGATGCCACCAAGCTGGCGCAAAAGCTCATCTCCGACAACCCAGTGTTGTTTACGTCGGCGATGAGCAATGCCGATTTTGTCGGCAAGCTGTATCAGAACACCCTTGGGCGTGCGGCTGACGACGGTCCGGCCAACTATTGGACCAAGATCCTGAACGCGAACCCGGCGATGCCGCGCGCCCAACTGGCCGTCGAGTTCATCGACAGCATCGTGCAGCGCGGCATCACTCAGGACACGGTCGGATTCAACAACAAGATCACCAGTGGCTTGAACAGCATGTCTCAGCTGATCGCGTCCGCCATCCTGGCACCGAACGTCGGCGACTATGTCAAGGCGCAAGCCATCATCATGCGCGACGACGCGGCTCTGGCGGACGCGGCAGCATTGGCCGCCATGTCTCCGGCGGCGCGCTACACCCTGCAAGCGACCCAGCTCTACACCCTGCTGTTCCGCCGCATCCCCGATGCCGGCGGCTTGCGTTTCTGGGTGAGCCGCCTGACGGCCGGCGCATCGATGGCGCAGATGGCAAAAGACATGCTGAGCGGCACTGAAGGTCTGCAGAAGTTCCCGCCAGAACAAAGCAACGCGGCATTTATCGCCAACCTGATCACGAACGGCCTCGGCCGCCAGGCCAGTCCGGAGGAACTGACCCGCTACAACGCGCTGCTGGACGGCGGTCAGACCAGGGATCAACTGGCTGTGACCTTGATTAACGACGTACTGGCCTACGCCGATGGTGATACCGCCCAGCTGGCCAGCCGCACCCTGTACATGGGCCACGTGGCGACGGCGCTGGATGTGCTCGACTATGTAGCAGGGAAACTCCTCGTCGGCGAAGTCAAAATAGCGCCGGAAGTGCTCGACGAAAGGACCTCTGATCTGTACAAGCAGCTATTGAGTGGACCTGCGCCTGCCCTGGCGACGCTGGACACGAGCCAATTAGCCATCCTACGGTACAACGGAATGCAGATTGGCATCAATAACGGCAGCAATGGCGAACAGCGCGGCCATCTGTCGAATACGACTACCTTTGATCGCTGGGGCAATGTGCTGAGCATGGCCGACGCGCGCGATCCGAACTGGGTGGTGACCTATACCTACAACGCCAACAACCAGGTATTGAAACAGACCATGAATGGCGTGCCGGGCACGGTAGGCTACGCGGCCAACAACACCTACGACAGGCTGGGCCGTAATCTGAGTGTGACCGACGCCAAGAACCAAACCAACTCGACCGCCTACGACAGCAATGGCTTCATCATCACGGAAACCCATGCTGATGGTGCCGTCGTCACCTACGTCAACGACGTGTTCGGCCAGCACACCAAGATGACGGTGGCACTGACAAACGACGTCACCACCAGTTTCGCGGCGGGCGCCGCCAGCAGCGTCATTACCAGCTACGCCTACGACCGTCTGGGCCACCAGATCAGCAAGACCAGCGCACCAGTTGCAATCTATTACGCTCAAAACCTGGTCGGCACCAATGCGCCTCCGGACATGAACGTCCTGGCCGCTACCGCCGCTGTCAGCGGACAAGCCATCGTCATCATCGACACCTACCAATATGACGAACTGGGCCGCCGCATCCGCAGCACCAACGACAATACCAGCAACACCGCCACGATCAATAAAGGCTACGCGCTTGATCCGAACAAACGCACCAGCAGCAGCGTGCGCTACGACCTCAGCGGCAACGTTATCAGCACCACCGACGCGCTTGGATTCAGCACACTGAGCAGCTTCGACATTTACAATCATAGAACCGCCCAGCAGGACGCCAATGGCGGCATTCTGCGCTGGGACAACGACAGCGCGGGCCGCGTGCTCGTCCACTACGACCTGTCGGGCCGCCAGACCAAGTACGGCTACGACACCGCTGGTCAGATGCTCAGTCAAACGCGCAAGGACGGCACCACCGTCACGCAAACCCTTCAATACAGCTATGACGGTAGTGGCCAGCTGTTGCAAATCGCCGACAGTCAACTGCCGTCTGGCCCAGGCGCCACCGGCCCATTGGCGTTGGTGCAGACGACCAGCTACACCTATGATTTGTCCGGCAACCGCCTGACCGAACGTGTCTGGCTGGAAAAAGAGCAGCGCGCGGTGCTGGACAACTCCATGATCTACGACCGTCAGGGACGGGTGCAGGAAATCGCCTCCAATGTGAAGGCCGCCTATGCCAACCAGCTCGTTATTTACAGCTATGACAACAACGGCAACCGCACGAAGGTCACGACCACCTTTACTACCGACACCGGCGCCACGAAGACAATCGAGATCAACAACCGCTTCGACAAGATGAACCGACAGAACCACGTCGACGGCAGCGTGACAACGAGTATCGCTGCTGCGGGCGACGGCAAGATCGACACCCACGACATCAAATACGACGGCGCGGGTAACCGTAGCAGCGATACCTACGGCCCAGGCAAAGATGCCGCCAGCACCTATGCCACCGAAACCTACAATTACGATGCCGTCGGTCGCTTGTCCTTTGTCACCAAAGCCGGGAACACCATCGTGCAGCGCTATTACGATGGCGCCGGCCGCATCATCCGTTCGCGCGACAATAATGATATCCGCGTCAATGCATATGATGCGGATGGGCGCATGACGCGCCAGCGCAGCGCCACCTATAACGGTACCTTTGAGGGTAAGTACGTCAACGATATCCACTACGCCGCGTCAGTCGAAAACGCGGGCGGTGGCTACGATAGAGTCGGCAATCTGCTGGTGTACCGGGTCGTGGAGGGCGCCAGCGACTACAACGCCCAGACCTTCAGAAACGACTACAGCGGCAGACAGTTCGACAGCTACCAAATCACCAGCACCACGGCCACCCCCGCCGCTAGTGCAAGAAATGCCAGTGCCGTCACTGTCACCAGACTGTACGACTACAGCGGCGCACTGGTGGAGGTGCAGAGCACCGATGAGAAGAAGAACCGCACGCTGATCAACGATAGCAGCGGCCGCGTGCTGGAGAACAAGCAGGGCGGCATCGTCACCCATACCCTGATCGCCAACGACCAGGTAATCGGCAGCGCCGACCAGAAGCACGAAACCTACAGCAGCGGCTTCGAGTCGATCAGCTCTCCCGCCCTGATGGCCGGGCAGAGTGTCTACATCGTGCAGGACAAGGATACGTTGGAGAGCATCGCCAAGGCCGTATGGGGCGACGGACGTCTGTGGTACCTGATCGCCGAAGCCAACGGCGGCATCGACAATACGGGCCTGGTCCTTGGCCAGCCGCTGACAATGCCGGCACGGGTCAATACCGTGCTTAACAGTTACCAGACCTTCAAGCCATATAACGCGGCTGAGGCGATAGGCGACATCACGCCAGTGTTGCCGGCGCCAGCAGCTGGTGGTTGCGGCGGCGTAGGCATGATCATCATGATCGTGGTGGCGGTTGTAGTTACCGTCATTTCGGGCGGCGCCATGGCCGGGTTTGCTGCTCAAGGCTTGGCGCAAGCCATGCTGGTTGGCGCTGCGGCCAGTATGGCAGGCTCGATCGCCAGCCAGGTCGTCGGCATGGCCATCGGCGCGCAGGATGGATTCAGCTGGAAAGCTGTTGGGCAGGCTGGTATTAGCGGGGCCATCGGCGGGGGTATGGGCTTTGAAAGTAGTTCACAAGGTACATTGCTTGGTGACGTCTTCAAAGGTTCGGATTGGTCCGCCACTGCCGCGCGCGCCGCATTGGGTAACACCATCACTCAAGGCGTCGGCATCGTCACGCATCAGCAAAGCGGCTTTAACTGGCGCAGCGTAGCCGCATCTGCCGCCAGCGCCGCGGTCGGCAGCCAATTCGGTAATCCTCAAGGTACCAAAATCGATAGCTGGGGCACCTTTGGCACCGCCATGGCCGGTAACTTCGCAAGCGGCGTTACTTCCGCCGTCGTGCGCGGCGGGCGCGTGGAGATTGGACGGATAGCGGCGGATGCATTTGGCAATGCGCTGGGCAACAGCCTAGCGGCTCAACTGTCTGAGCCATCTGACACAACACTGCGCAGTAAAGGCAATCTTGACAAGCGAATTTCTCAGACCAATACCGGACTTGCAGCTCTTGATGCAGCAGCTCAAAAATATGGCGGCTATGCACAAATCCCACTTGATTCTGAGGAGTACCAACTAGCGTTGACGGTCGGCAAGACCAATAACTCGACTATGCGCGCAATTGCCGGCGACTCAGCTACTGCCAATGGTTTTTCTAACGGCAACAGCCAAGCTCCCAAAACTGACGATCCGGCACTGCCTGGAGTGTCACGCAAAACTGCGGAAATGCTGCGGGTCGAAGTTTCCGGTAGTCTGGCAGAGGCTCAGCTATACCAGGTTGATCGTGGGGTTGCGGTATCCGGAGGCGTAGTTGCAGGCATGTTCCAGAGCATTGGGGATGGGATAATAGGTTCAGCGACTCTGATCAAAGACGGCCTGCTTGCGCAGCGATATGTCATGGGTGGCGGAGATAATGAGAGAGCTCGTTCATCTCCCCTCTTCGACGCTGAAAAAGAAGCTTTCCAGAATTTCAAGGAAATCGGTAACAGTATTGCCAAGCTTGTTCAGCACCCACAGGACACCGTAAGCCAAGCACTGGGCGGGTCTTACGAGAAAATTCAGTCCAGACTCGACACGGCTTACAGCAGCACAAATCTGGGTGATTGGTTCCTATACGGTGCCTCGGTTGGAAACGCCACGATGAATATTGCTTCCGCTTTGGCAGGCGGAGTAGGTGCAGTTCGGGGCATCGCTTCTGGTGCTAGCGCGCTCAAAGCTGGGTTACAGAGTAGACTAGCTGCGTTAGCCCCGGATGTTCGCGTGAGTCCATTTGCATCGGAACTATCCACTGGAAAAATTGGGGCAAATAGCGTTGGGGCAAACGGCCTATCTAATCAACTTGGCTTGCATCCGGATGCTTGGGCTTCGATGGCTGGCGAAGTGAACATGCCGTCTGTGATGCGGGCACTCAGACAAAGCGGCACCACCGAAGGTGCGGCGGTTGCGAAACTTCTCAAACGCGGAGATTTGAAAGTAAATTTCTCCGATGAGATACTACTTAATCCGCAGGGCGGTTTGATGCCTTATGCCTCCAATGAGATGACCATTTTTAAGAATTATTCCGGAACTCCCTCGCAAACTGCTGGCTTGGTAGCTCATGAGGGCGAACATTTTCTGCAAAGCCTGACTCCTAGGCAGTATGCTAATGGTCCGATAGCTCTTGAAAAGGAGTTGGCAGCCTACAGTGTTCAACGCCGTGTAGACAGTAGCTTTTTCTTACGCACGGATCGGGAGGCAATCGAATATATGGTTAAGAGTCCGCTTTATCCGCAAATCGATCAATCGGCAGCTAACGCTTTCCTGCAGTCTGGGGCAAAATATTCTAAGAGGTTGAAATAATGGCAAACCATGTCAAGTGCCCGTTATGTAGTGGGCGAGCTAGTTCACTCTCTGCGGTCGGTGCAATCAACTTATATAAATGCGATCCGTGCGGGCACGAATTCTCCGTTCGGGTTCACCTTATTGACAATCCTATTCCACTGGAGACAAAGGTCTTTACAGCGATAGTCACGGTCGACAGTCCGGGTGAAGTACGCAAGACACAAATGAAGGCAAGAAGGGTCTTTGAAGGAATGAGTAATTTCTATTCCGAGGACTTAGATAGACAGATTTTAAAAGGCGATCATGCATGGAACTTAGGGTTCTATTCCGAGGATGAAGTTCTAGAATTGAGACAACGAGCCGTTGATATTGGACTGTCGGTGGAGTTTATTGCGAGCTGAACTCAGTTGTTGGGGCAAATACGCAAACTATTGCCACTGCCCAGGCTGGACGACTTGCAGAGTTGCTCCCGGAGTCGTCCCTGTCCAAATGGACACGGCCTCATCTATGACCTGCGAAAACGGCCTGTCAAAGCTGAGGCCGGGTCCATTTTCCAGACCTGAGAATCATATAGCCAACCTCCCTTCGGCAAACGACGGGGGTACAGCTAACACGTCGGAGTCCTCCGGTGAACGAAGTCCTGTGCTGAGCATGTTGACCGCTGCATGAGCGCGCCGGGGTCAGGTCTGCCATGTGGACACAACCTCATCCGTTGTGCCACCTGTCAGATGTGCCCACATGCCGGACCTGCGCTATCGCAAAAAAAAATCATCGCATGCGATGATTTTTTTGTTTGCCTTACGCTGCTGAGTTTAACAGAAATACGTCCCCATCTCCTTGACATCGGCTTCCCCCAAGATACCGGCGGCGGCACGCATTTTTAAAATGCTGAGCAGATAACCGTAGCGCGCCTGAGTCAGATCGCGCTGGCTGGCGTAGAGCTGCTGCCGGGAATTGAGCAGATCCAGATTGATGCGCACCCCACTCTTAATGCTCTGTTCCGTGACCTTGACCAGCAACTCGCCGGAAGCGACCGCCGCGTCGAGCGCGGGGACACGGGCCGAGCCGCTGAGCACGGTAGCATACTGTAGACGTCCGGCCGCTGCACCTGTTCGGCGAGTTTAACCCGGGGGAAAGTCAAACCAAAGTAATAATTCGGCTTGACCTCTTCAATATCTGATACTCATCGCCGCGAAATCACATCGTCACAGTCCCATACGACTTCAAATTCACCGTATTCGGAATCTCCGCCATCGACAGTATCCGCATATGCGGAATCACCCGTTCCGACAGCGAGCGCAGGTGACGGCGCAGATCCGGCGAACACAGCAGCACCGGCAGCATATTCCCCTTCATCATCCGTTCAGACTGCGCCGCCATGCGCGCCAGCAGTTGCTCGGCATACTTCGGCTCCACCACCAGACTGCTGCCAGCCTCGGCCGTGCGCACGCTCTGCATCAGCACCTGCTCGATCGCAGGGTCCAGCGTCAGCACATTCAGCGCCGTCATCTCGCCCAGCAAAGCCTGGCAAATCGCCGCACCGAGCTTCTGGCGCACCACCTCGGTCAGATAACCCAGATCCTTGCTGTTGCGCCCCATATCCACCAGCGTTTCCAGAATCACTTCCAGATTACGAATCGACACTTTCTCGCGCAGCAGATTCTGCAGTACCTTCTGCACATCGCTGATCGACAGGATGGTCGGCACCAGTTCCTCCACCAGCCCCGGCTGCTGCTGGCGAATACGCTGCAGCAGACGATCAGTTTCAGTACGTGTCAACAACTGCGCCGACTGCTGCTTCAGCACCTCGCTCAGGTGCGTGATAAACACCGTAGCCGCATCCACCAGCGTATAGCGCGCCGCGCGGGCGATTTCTTTCTCCGAGTCTTCCACCCAGATCGCCGGCAAGCCATAGGTCGGCTCACGGGTTTCAATCCCCTTGATCGGACGCGCCTCGCCACCGGCGTGAATCGCCAGCGTGCGGTCGGTCATGATCTCGCCCTTCCCTGCCGGCACGCCAAACACTTGCAGCTCATAGGCATTCACCGATAACTGCGGCGCATCGCGGAAGCGCACGCGCGGCAACACCATGCCCGAATCAAGCGCGTACTGCTTGCGGATCGCAACGATGCGTTCCATGAAGATGGTCTTTTCGCCGTTGACCAGCGGTGCCAGGTTGGCACCCACCAGCACTTCGATCGGCTCCACCTTGAGCATATCGTAGGCATCCTGGTCGCCGTCGGCCTTGGCCTTGTCGTCCTTGTCGTCCTCGGTCTTGCCGCCCTCTTCCTTCGCGCGGCGCATCACCACCACGCCAACCGCCAGCATCAGACCCACCAGTACCAGCACAGGCAAGGCGGGAATGCCTGGCAGGAACAGCAGTATCGACAGCGCAGCCGCTACCACGAACAGGGTTTTCGGATACGAAGTAATCTGGCGCAGCACTTCGGCGCTCAGATTGCCGTCCGACGCCGAACGGGTCACGATAATACCGGTGCCCACCGCAATCACCAGCGCGGGCACCTGGGTCACGATGCCGTCGCCCACGGTCAGCAGGGTAAAGGTTTGCAGCGCCTGGTCCCAGCGCATGCCCATCTGCATCACGCCAATCACCAGGCCGCCGATGATGTTAATCAGCAGGATGACGATACCGGCAATCGCGTCGCCCTTGACGAATTTACTCGCGCCATCCATCGCGCCGTAGAAGCCGGTTTCCTTTTCCAGCGTCTTGCGGCGTTTCTTGGCTTCTTCCTGATCGATGAAACCCATGTTCAGGTCGGCATCGATACTCATCTGCTGGCCCGGCATACTGTCGAGCGTGAAACGAGCCGCAACCTCGGACACGCGCTGCGCGCCGTTGGTCACCACCACATATTGCACAACGACCAGAATCAGGAACACGATCAGGCCGATCACATAGTTACCACCCACCACGTAGGAACCGATGGCGGCGATCACCCGGCCGGCATCGGCGTCGGACAGAATCAGACGGGTGGCGGCGACGTTCAGCGACAGCCGGAACAGCGTGGCGATCAGCAGCAGCGAGGGAAAGGTGGAAAACTCCACCGGCCGCGCGATGTAAAAGGTCAGCAGCAGGATCAGCAGCGCGAAGCTGACGTTGGTCAGGATCAGGAAGTCGAGCACGCCGGAGGGAATCGGCACGAACAACACCGTCAGAATTCCCACCACCAGCAGCACCATCACCAGATCGGCGTTGTTGTTAAAGATACGACGTAGAGACAACATCAAACTACCCTTCCTGAAGCGCGCTTTGCTTCGCGCATTGCATAAACCCACACCATGATCTTGGCGATCTGCGGGTACAGTTTCTCCGGCACATAGCCGTCATAATCGACTTCGCGAAACAGCGTGCGCGCCAGCGGCTTGTTCTGCACGATGGGCACACCGTGCTTGCCCGCCAGTTCACGCATCTGCCGCGCCAGGTCGCCGGCACCCTTGGCCACCACCTGTGGCGCGCCAGACTTGCCGTGGCTGTAGCTCAGCGCCACCGCGATCCGGGTCGGATTGGTGATCAGCACATCGGCGGTGGACACCTTGGCCACCGACTTGCTGCGCTTGAGCACTTCCTTGCGCAGTTCACGGATGCGCGAACGGATGCGCGGGTCGCCTTCGCGATTCTTCGATTCATCTTTTACATCGCGCTTGCTCATGCGCATGCGCTTGGCGAATTCCCAGCGCGTAAAACCCAGGTCGATCAGGGCGATACACAGCAGGGTCAGCACCAGCTTGACCAGCAGCGAGGCCACCAGGGCCAACAGCATGCGCGCATAGCCTTTCGGTTCCATCGCCGACAGGCCGATCAGGCCGGGCACGCTGTCGCGTACCAGGAAATACACCACCGTCCCCAGAATGGCCAGCTTGATGATGCTCTTGGCCGACTCGAACAGGGTGCGCATCGAGAACACGCGCTTGAACCCGGTCATCGGGCTGAGCCGCGTCAAGTCCGGCGACAGCGGGTGGAAACTGAAGATCGGTCCCGTCTGGAACAGATTGCTCAGCACCGCCACCACAGCCAGCGTCAGGAACAGCGGCGCCAGGATGTGCAGCATGCCGGTCAGCAGCTGGCCCATCCACGTGGCGACCGCGTCCACATTCCATTCCTGACGGCCGGCGCGGGCCAGGATCTTCTGCTGCATCAGCAGGGTCTGGCGCAAGGCGTCCCAGCCGCTGCCGTAGACGGTCAGCACCAGCGCGGCCATCATCGCCATCGCGGTGAAGTCGTTGCTGCGCGACACATTGCCTTTTTTTCGGGCTTCGTCGAGCTTGTGCGGTGTGGCCTGTTCCGAGAGGTCTTGATCTGCCATTTAGGTCAACACCTGTTCCCAGTAGAGAAAAATCGAGCCATACACGCGCGCCATCACCGGCCCCATGGTGCCGATGGTCAGCGCAAAAATGCCCAGGCCGGCGACGATCTTGACCGGCACGCCGACCACGAACACATTCATCTGCGGCAGCACGCGCGAGACGATGGCCAGCCCGGTTTCGGTCAGCAGCAGGCACAGGATCACGGGAATGACCAGCGACACGCCAAGCGAGAACATCAGGCCGAACTGGCGGATCACCGCCTCGATCTGCAACTCGTGAAAACCGGAGCCGGGCGCCATCTGGCGCAGCGAAAAAGCCAGGCCGCGCAGCAGCGCATGGTGGGCGTCCATGCCGAAGAACACCGCCACCGCGACCAGGTTGAGCATGGTGGCGAACAGCGGCGCCCCCGCCCGTGTCACCGGGTCATACACATTGCCGATGCCGAAACCGCTCTGGATATCGAGAATCTTGCCGGCCACCGAAAACGCGCCGAAGGCGGCGAACACGCCAAAGCCCAGCGTTGCGCCGACCACCACCTCGGCCATCGCGCGCAGCACCAGCGGCCCCATCTCCAGCGAAGCGGGCGGCAGCGCGCCCGCTCCCTTGCCCAGACCGGCCACCAGCAGCACACTCAGCGCCAGGGTCAGCAGCACACGCACCGTCACCACTCCGCTCAGGCTGGAGAAGATCGGCGTCATCAGCAACACCACGCCGATGCGGACGGAGGTGAAAAACACCGCCAACACCCAGGCCGGGTCGAGGTCGATCGTCATGCCCGCGCCGGTCTCAGAAGTAGTTCGGGATGTTGCTGATCAGCGTGGTCGAGAAACCGATCAGCCGTTTCAGCATCCACGGCCCGCACACCACCAGCACCACCACGGCGGCGATAATCTTGGGAATGAAGGTCAGCGAGCTTTCCTGCACCTGCGTAACGACCTGGATCACACTGACCAGCAGGCCCACCACTAGCGTCACCGCCAGCAGCGGCGCCGAGATCAGCAGCGCGTTCCATAGCAGGTCGGCCAGCATTTGCAGGGCAAGATCGGGACGCATGCTTACTCCGCTTCGAATTTCTTGACGATCTCGGCCAGGTTCTGGCCGAAGGCGCCCTGGCGCGAGGCCAGCAGGCGCATCGCCAGCGCGCGGAACTTGACCGGATCTTCGGTCTGGCCGGCCAGCACCATCTGCGCATAGCGCGCCGACAGGCTTTGCGGATCCAGGCCCAGCGCGCGGGCGATGCTGGCCTCGGCCAGTTCGCGCGCGCCCTGCATGGCTTGCACCACGGCCAGGCCGCCATGGCTGTCGCCGAAGTTGCGGTCCAGCGCGAGCGCTTGGCGGAACACCTGCTCGGCGCCGGCCAGGTCGCCCTGGAAGATCTGGGTCCAGCCCAGCGTATGCCAGGTACCGATGTGGCCTGGCAGATACTGCACGGCTTTTTCCAGCTGGGCGCGGGCGCCCGGCAGATCGCGCTTGAGCAGGCTGGCCATGCCCAGGCCGGACCAGCTGCGGCCCTCGGTCGGATTCAGAGCCAACGCTTCCTCGAACTGTTTGGCGGCGGCGGCGGTATCGGTACGCGCCAGCGCCAGCGAGCCGCCCACCACCAAGGCTTCCAGTGGACGCTTGTGGCCGGACTCCAGCGACAGCACGCTCAGGTGCTCGGCCTCTTCCAGCTGGCCGGCGTCCAGATACACGACGCTGGCGGCGGCCAGGAATACCGGATCGCCCTGGCAGCGGTCAATCTGCGCGGCCACCAGTGCGATCGCCTGGTCCAGTTCGCCCATATGGTGCAGTGCGCGCACCATCAGCGTCACGGCCGCCGGCGCCAGATCCAGCAGCTTGGCGAACGGCGCCATCGTGGCGTAGGCATCGGCGTGACGGCCTTGCCAGACCTGGGCATAGGCCAGGTTGTAGGCCAGGTTCACGTCCGGGTGTTGGGCCAGCAGACCGGCGAACAGCTGCTCGGCCTGGGCCCACTGCTTGCTGGCGATCAGCACATTACCCATGCGCGACTGGAAGAAGGCGTCGTTGGGCAACTGCGCCAGCGCGGCGGCGGCATGCTTTTCGGCACGCTCGACCTGGCCCAGCGACAGGCTCAGGTCGATCACCAACGCCATCAGTTCCGGATTGCCCGGATCGGCGGCCAGATAGCCCTCGCTGCGTTGCAGTTTGGCTTGCGCTTCTTGATTCGTGTTGTGTTCAGACTGCATACATATCAATCGAAAAGTGTCCGGCAACCGTTGCGGGACCACATCAATAAAAACGGCGCCGGGTCGGGCGCCGCCCTGTTATTTCTCGGACAGCAAATGGGCGATGGCGGCATCGACCAGTTTCGCACTGGCTGGGTCGTCTTCCATGGCACGCTGGACATCATCGACCAACTGGTAAAACTTGGCATCGTTGACCAGATCGGGGCCGAACTGCGACAGCAGCACCGCCTCCAGGAATACCCGGAAAGCCTTGCGGCCCCGATTCGGATCATCCCGGCCGATCTGGCGCACCCGCAGGCCGATCAGGCTTTCCAGGTTTTCGCTGGCGTAGGGACTGCCGGCCGCCGTGCGCCGCGCCGGGCTGCGCTTACGCGCCCCGCCCTGCACCGCACCGCTGAGCTGCGCCTGGATCGCGGCGACCAACTGGCCGACCGAACCGATAGCCGTCATATGCGCCTGCCCCCGACCGCCGTGCGGGCCTTAGTTGTTCGCATTATTCCCGGCATAGGCCGACAGCAGGACGTGGCGCGTGCCCTCTTCTTCCGCCTGCGCCTGATCCTGGGTAGGGGCCACCGGTGCCGCCGCCGCATTGGCTTGAGCGGACTCGACTTCGCGCACGATCTTCTGCATGTCGCCGTTCAGGGCGGGATTGCTGGTGTTAAGCGTCACGCCCTGGCTCAGGCAGTAGATGGCTTCGGCCAGCTCTTCGCGGATCAGGTGCAGCAAGCCGGCGCCGAACTGGTGCAGCGCATCGGTGGCGGCCAGTTCGGTCAGGGGAAGCAGCACCTCGGCGGCGCGCGCGCCATCGTTCGCCCCCAGCCACAGCATGCCCAGCTGCAGACGGGCAATCGACAGCGTCGGATCGAGGGCGATGGCCGCCTCCATCTCGCCGATGGCGCGTTCGTACATCTTGATCTGGGCGTATTCGGCGCCCAGGATGTAATGCGCCACCGCGGTCGCGTCGGCGCGCGATACCGCTTCCTTCAGGTAGGCGATGGCACTGGCCGAATCGTTCGCGCCGCTGGCGTTCAGCGCCAGTTGCAGCAGCTCGGCCTGGTCCAGCATGGAGAGAGTGGCGATAGTCATAATGGTTCCAATCAAGGGCCGTGTCCGGCCTTCCGGTTAGCGATAATGCACGATAGTCAAAAATTCAAGCTTTACTTCTTCATCTGTTGCAGCCGGCTGGCGGCCTAGAACTCCCAGTGCCGTGCGCCCGCCTCTTCCAGCCCACTGCGCAGCCTGAGCAAGGCTTCCTTGTGCAGCTGCGCCACCCGCCCGCGAGACACGCCCAGGGTCTCGGCAATCTCTTCGAAGGGCTGCTGCTGCAGATAATGGCTGGCAATAATATGCCGCAGCCGCCCCGGCAGCAACTCCAGCTGCTCCTCCAGTCGCTGGCGCAACTGGCGCAATTCCACGCCGGCATAGGTATTATCCTTGTATTCGCCGTCATGGTCGCGGTACATGCCCGAATCGTCGAGCACAAAGCCCAGCGCCAGGCCGATCGCCAGTTCGGCCAGATGGGCAAACAACGCGCCCGCATCGTCCGGCGCCGGCGCCGCCTGGGGGGCGCGCAGCAGCGCGACCCGCGTGGACACCACCCGCTTGCGCGCCGCGATCTGCTGCTGGATCTCGGTAAACGACTCCATCCCAGACAGGATCGCGCCGCTGATACGGCTGGCGGCGAACGTTTCAAACTTGAAGCCCCTGGCGCCGTCGAAGCGGTCGATCGCTTCGATCAGGCCGATCCGCGCATACTGCAGATAATCGCCAAATTCCATTTCCAGATGGGTACGGGTGGCGTACAGCTTGGCGGCCATGGTGCGGGCGAACGGCAGGTAGCGCTCTACCAGCTGCTCACGCGCGCCATCGCCGCCGTGGCAATAAGCTTCCCACAGCGGAGCCTCATCGGCCTCCGTTGTTGCCTTCCCCATCATCGGTGATCCTAAGAGAAGGTACCCAGCAGCGCACGCACCACCAGATTCCAGCCATCAATCAAGACGAACAGTAAAATTTTCAGCGGCAGCGAGATCGATGCCGGCGGCACCATCATCATGCCCAGCGCCATCAGCGCGCTCGACACCACCAGATCGACCAGCAAGAACGGCAGGAAGATCACGAAACCGATCTGGAAGGCCGTGCGCAATTCGGACAACATGAAGGCCGGGATCAATTGGACCAGGCTGATGTCATCCATATTCTTGGGCTGCTCGGCCTTGGCCAGCTCGACCATCAGGGCCAGGTCCTGCTCGCGGGTCTGGTGCACCATGAACTCGCGCAGCGGCAGCACCGCCTTGGCGGCGGCCGCTTCCGTCGTGAGCTTGCCCGCCATATACGGCTGGAAGGCGCTGGTATTCATTTCCTGCAAGGCCGGCGACATGGTGAAGAAGGTCAGGAACAAGGCCAGGCTGATCACCACCGTGTTGGGCGGGGTTTCCTGCATGCCCAGCGCGTGGCGCAGCATCGACAGCACGATCACGATGCGCACGAAGGACGTCATCGACATCAGAATGGCCGGTGCCAGACTCAGCACGGTCAAGCCCATCAGGATTTTCACGGCCGACGAGATCTGGGCCGGGGCCGCTTCGGCGCCGCCCAGGCGGATCTGCATGCCCGGCAGGGCGATGGCCGTATCGGCGGCCCAGGCCGCGCCCATCGCGGCGCAACTCAAGGCCAGCAACACCGCCAGCAGCGCGAGCACCCGGCCTTGCGGCAACAGCGCGCGCATCAGCTGGACTCCTTGCCGCCGTGCGCCGTTGCAGACGCGGCCGCAGCGGCTTCCACGGCCGCTGCCAGCGATGGCGCAGTCTGGCCGGCGGCCATCGCTGGCGTGGCCGCACCGGGCGCCGCCACCAGACAGCTGATGCCCTGCTCGCTCTGGGCGATCAGATAGCGTCCGCCCTCGAATTCCACCACCGACAGCAAGGCGCGCGGGCCCAGCCGCTGGCTTTCCAGCACGCGCAGCAGACGGCCCTGCTGGCCGCCACCGGGCTGCAGGTTCAGGCGCTTGCGCAGAATATAGACCGCCGCGATCGCCACCAGCGACAGCAGCAATACGCCCAGCGCACCGCCCGTGTAGGCGCTGGACGAGGCCAGCGTATCCTGCTTGAACGGGATAGGCTCGGCCAGCGCCAGGGCGGCGCTGCCGGCCAGCACCAGGCCAGCGGCGGCTGAACGCAGACGCATCATGGCTGGGCCGGCGCCGCGATGTCGGTGATGCGCACGCCGAAATTGTCGTCGACCACCACCAGCTGGCCGCGCGCGATGACGGCGCCATTGAGCATGACGTCGACCGGGTAGTCGGCATGGCGGTCAATCTTCAGCACCGACGCTTCCTTCAGTCCCATCAGTTCGCCGACGGTGCTGCGGGCCTCGCCCACCACCACGCTCAGTTTGACCTCGACACTGTCGAGCAGGCTCATATTGTTACCCAGCACGGCCGGGCCGAAGGGGGCGGTCGCCGGCAAAGGCGCCAGTTCCACCAGTTGCGCTTCGGCGCCCTGCGGTTTGTTGCCCTGATCTTTGCTGCTGTGATCGTTCGATTTACTCATTCCATACTCCATCAATTTTCAAGGGGCGCTACTTCCAGCGCCATATCGGTTCCGGACAGACCCAGGTAGGCGCCGAACAGCGGCGCACCCGTCGGGCCAGTCACCGGGAAGGGCCGGTCGGCCGGACTGTCGAGGCGGATCACATCGCCCACGCCCAGTCCCATCAGGCTGCCCAGGCCAACCTGGGCGCGGCCGATTTCAATCGGCAGGCGCACCGCCACCGGGGCCAGCAGACGGGCCAGGTTGCAGGGAGCCAGCGCCGGCGCCACCGGTTCGGCCAGGTTGCCGCGCAGGCGCGCCTGCTGGGCCAGCGCGGCAACGGCCGCCTCGCTCAGCACGCCATGGCAGAGCTGGCGCCCCAGCCGCAGCACCAGCAGCACGGCGCCGGAGCCGCGCTGCCACTGGGCCGCCGGCGGCGGCGTGGCGTCGGTCTCGGCCAGCGTGCCCGGCAGCGCGACGCCGCCCACGGCGTCGATCAGGCCCTGCCAGGCCGCCGCCGCACCGGCCTCGGCCAGCGGTGCGGCGCCATGGGCCACGGTGCCGTGATGGCGTTCGGTTCCGAACAGCGCGCGCTGCAACTGCGCGACGCAGTCGCCCGGCCAGGCCAGCCACAGCGCTTGCGCGCCGCCGCGGCGCTGTTCGCGCCAGGCTGGCTGGGGCGGCAATTCCGCCGCGCCTTCCCAGGCGCGCAGGCAGTCGAGTTCGATCTCGCTGCGCGCGACGCCCCAGTCGGCACACCAGTTGTCGATGGCGCCGTCGAGCGCGCGCTGCACGCAGGACAGCACCGCCGTACTGGTCAGCACATACGGCCGCGCTTCCATCAACGGTGTCCCTTCATGTCGAACAGTTCCTGGATCATGTCATTGGCCGTGCTGATCACGTGCGACGAGGCCTGGTAGCCGCGCTGCATCAGGATCAGGTTGGAAAACTCTTCGGCCAGGTCGACGTTCGAGCCCTCGCGGTGGCCCGCCGCCAGCGTGCCGAACGATTCCGCGCCGGCATAGCCGTAGCGCACCGTGCCCTCGGTGGTTTTGGCGAAGGCGCCGCCACCGACCTGCAGCAGATCTTTCTCGGTGCTGAACTCGGCCATCGCCAGGCGTGCGCCCTTGGCCTTCTGGCCGTTGGAATAGCGCACATTGATGGTGCCGTCGGCATCGATGCTCTGGTCGGTGCGCACCCCGGCCACATAGCCGTCCTGGCTGGCCAGGCTCAAGGTCGAGGACGTGAGCAGCGAAGTGACTTTCTTGGAAAAATCGAGCTTGACCTCGAAAGCGGGCACGCCGGTCGAGACGTAGTTGAACTTGATGACATCCGAACCGGCCACCGGAAAGCTGCCGGCGAATTTGATCGTTCCCGTGCCCAGCACCGCGCCGCCGGTCACGCCGTCGATGACGGTGACGGTGTAACTGCCTCCGGTCAAATCCTTGAACGACAGGTTGACGGTATGACTGCCGCCAGCCGGATCGATCACGGTGACGCCGCTCAGCGCCGCGTCGACCGCCACGGGCGAGACGATGGTCGAGGTCAGGTTGCCCTCCAAGGTCACCACACTGGTGGCCTTCGGTACGCTGTGCTCAAGCGCGTCGAGCGTCACGTCGACCAACTGGCCGCTGCTGTCGAGTGCCTGTACATGGTCGCCCGCCGAGTTCGTTAGCACATTCTTGGCGTCGAACTGGAAGTCGCCGGCGCGGGTATAGAGCAGCTTGTCGTCACGCTTGACCGTAAACATGCTATTGCCGGTAATGCTCAGGTCAAGCGGATTGCCGGTGCTCTGGTCGGTGCCGGCCTTGAAATTGAGCTTGCTGCCGAAGGAGCTCACGCCCGTGCCCGGCGCGCCCTGGTTGCTCGACGAGGACTGGCCGCCCTGCTGCTCGAACAGGTCGAAAAACTGCACCTGAGACCCCTTGAAGCCGGGGGTGTTCACATTGGCCAGATTGTTGCCAACGACCTTCAGGCCCTTGGCGTGTCCCAGCAGCCCGGAGGTGCCGATATAGAGTGTATCGAACATGATATTCCCGTTAGCGGATGTTGATGAGCTGCGACATGCTCACATTGTTCTGGAAGGCGCCGGTGGCGGTCGTCACTGTCAGCAGCGGAGTACCGGACGACACATCCAGCGCCGTCACCTTGCCCGATAGGATGAAGCCATTCTGGTTGACGTCGACGGTCTTGCCCAGCAAACCGATCGATTGCACCGAGGACTGAGTCGACAGCAATTCATCGATCTTGACATTGAGCTGACGGCTCTGCTCCAGCGTGGCGAACTGGGCGATCTGGGCCACGAATTCCTGATTGTCGACCGGTTTCAGCGGATCCTGGTTGTTCAGCTGGGCGGTCAGAATCTTCAGGAAGTCCTGGATACCGATGCTGCTCGATTGCGAAATGCCGCTCGCGCCCACTGCCGCGCTTGAACTGATGGCCATTTATACTGCTCCCCGTCGTTGTATGGTTGCTGCTGCCGCAGACGCCGGCGCTGCCGCCGCGTGCTGCATGAATTCGTCCTGCGCGTCTTGCGTTTGCTGCGCGCCGCCCGGCTGGGCCGGCAGCGTCAGCTTGCGGCCATTGACCGTCAGCGCCGCCAGGCGCGTGCCGGCGCCGGCCAGTTCCTCGCCCAGCGCCTGCACCAGCCGCTCGGTCTGGTTCGCGCCCAGCGCGGCGTCGCGGATCCAGGCTTGCACGCCCTCTTCGCCGCGGTACACATGCATCAGCTTGTCCGCATAGGCTTCGCTGTCCGGCGTGGCGCCGCCATGTGCCAGCACCTCTTGCGCCTCGGCCTGCTCCGGCGCGCCGGGCGCTGGTTCGGCTTGCGCCTCGGCCTGCCCCAGACCCAGCTGGACTGGTGCGGCCTCGGCCTTGTTCATTCTGGCCAGCGTCTGCACGCCGCTGTTCGCCTCTGCCACAGCTGGACCGGCCCTGCGGGCCGCCAGCGTCGCGCCGGCCTGTGCGTAGGCACCCAGCGCCGTTTCCTGACTCACCGCAGGCGCCACGGCAAACGCGGCGGCGCTCCATTGCGACTGCGCCGCGGCCAGCGCCGGTGCGGCAGCAACAGCCTGCGCCTGGGCCTGCACCTGATCGCCGGCCGCGCCGGCATCGTCCCGCGCCGCCGTGCGGCCGGCCTGCGCTGTCGCCGACTGCTGCGCCGACGCCTGGGCAGCGGCACCGCCCTGGTGTGCGGCACCAGACTTCAGCCCGCCCTTCGACGCGGCTGCCGCCGGATCGGCCAAGTCCTGCTGCGGCGCCGCCTCGGCGCTGCGCTGCTCCTGCGGCGTGTCGTTCTTTTTCGAGCCCTGCGCCAACAGCGCGTGTTCCAACTCGAACATCCAGCGGTCCTGGCGCGCTTCGGCGTGATGGCGTCCCGCCGGCATCGGCGCGGCGCCCGGCGCGCCCAGCACTTCAAATTTGATTGTCATGATTCGCTAATCCCGCCTGCAACATTCCCCATTGATCGTCGGCGATCTTGAAATCGCCACTCGTCCTTGCCTTGACAAACTGCGCCTGCATGCGCTTGCGGTGGCGCTCGACGGCGTCGATACCGCGCTGGGCCGCCGCCACCTGATCGATCAACGCGTCGCGCTCCTGCTCCTTCAGCGCCTGCGCCTGTTCCAGCGCGCGCAGGTGCGCGCCGCGTTCATCCATATAGCGCGCCAGCCGCATGAACTGGTCGACCGACAGCGCCTGCGCGCCTGCGCCCAGCGCGCGCCATTGCACGGCGGCCTGGTCGAGCTGCTCGCGCGCGGCCGCGCAGTTGGCGCGGCATTCGGCCAGCTGCGCATTGGCCTCGCCCAATTCCAGCAGCAGCGCATCCAGCGCCCACTGGCGCGTGAGCAGAATCGGCTCCAGCGCGTAGCGGAAACGGGCCTGGCCGCTCATGGCCCCACCACGCCGTTGACGGCGGCGCGCAGGCGCACCAGCGCCTCGCGCCGCGCGGTCGATTCCAGCACCGACTGGCGCAGCACTTCGCGCAGCGCCGGCGCCACCGCGATGGCGCGGTCGATGGCCGGGTTGCTGCCGGCGCGGTAGGCACCCATGTCGACCATCTGGCGGTTGCGCTCATAGGTCGCCAGCAGCTCGACGGCGGTCGACATCAGTTGCAGTTCTTCGCGGCTGGCCAGTTCCGACGCGAGCCGGCTGGTGCTTTGCAGCACATCGATGGCCGGGAAATGGCCTTCGTGCGCCAGCTCGCGCGACAGCATGATGTGGCCGTCCAGCGTGGCGCGCACGATGTCGGAAATCGGCTCGTTGAAATCGTCGCCTTCGACCAGCACCGTGTACAGGGCCGTGATGGCGCCGCCGCTGTCGGTGGTGCCACAGCGCTCGCACAGCGCCGGAATATCGTTGAACACCGAGGGCGTATAGCCGCGCGCGGTGGGTGGCTCGCCGGCCGCCAGGCCGATCTCGCGGCGCGCCATGGCGAAGCGGGTGATCGAATCCATCATCAACAATACCTGCTTGCCCTGGTCGCGGAAATGCTCGGCGATGGCGGTGGCCGCGTGGGCGGCGCGGGTGCGCACCAGCGCCGGCTGGTCCGAGGTCGCCACCACCACCACGCTGCGTTTCAGGCCATCGGCGCCCAGATGCTTCTCGATGAACTCACGCACCTCTCGGCCACGCTCGCCGATCAGGGCGATCACGTTGACGTCGGCCTGCACATCGCGCGCCAGCATGCCCAGCAGGGTGCTCTTGCCCACGCCGCTGCCGGCGAAGATGCCCATGCGCTGGCCGCGTCCCAGCGGCAGCAGGCCGTCGATGGCGCGCACACCGGTTTCCAGCAGCTGCGAGATGCGCGGCCGCGTCAGCGGATTGATCGGCGGCGCATACAGGCTGCGGGTCTGGTTCAATACCGGTTTGGGGCCGCCGTCGATGGGCACGCCGAAGGCGTCGATCACCCGTCCCAGCAAGCCATTGCCGACCGCCATACCGGGCGGCTGGCCGCTGGCCACGATCTCGCTGCCGGCGCCGATGCCGCGGGTTTCGCCATACGGCATCAGGATCACACGACCCGGGCGCACGCCAACCACCTCGGCCAGCAGCGTTTGCGGGCCTTGCTGGCCTTGTTCCAGGCGCAGCTCGCACACTTCGCCGATGGTCGCGTCGGGGCCAACGGCCTCGATGCTCTGGCCGGAAATGCCCAGCACGCGGCCGGTACGGCGCGTCAGCGGGACCGCGCGCACGGCGTCCAGATAGCTTCGCATCAGATCCCCACGTCCTGGCTATCGCGCGCCGGACGGGCCGCGCGCGCCTGGATCAGCGCCGCCGCCAGCTGCTGCAACTGCCAGTCCAGACGAGCGTCCAGGGTGCCTTGCGGGCTGTCGAGCAGGCAGCCGCCCAGCTTGACGGCGCTGTCGGCGCGCACGCTCAGGCGCGGATCCAGTTGGGCCGCGTCGGTGTCATCGCTGAGCAGCAGTTCGGCATCCTGGGGGTGCAGGCGGGCGGTAAACGCGGGCGCCTCGCGCGCCTCGGACAGCAGATGATTGACCATGCCCACCAGGCCGTCGCGGCTGGCCATGGTCTGGCCGACGATGCGGCACAGTGCCGTATAAGCGATGTCGACCAGCGTGTCCTCGGCCTCGTCGAGCACCTTGCGGCGCGCCTGCGTCAGTTGCTGGCCGATCGCGCCCAGCCGTTCGAGCTGGGCGGCGAGCTGGGCCCTGGCCTCGGCCTCGCCCTTTTCCTGGCCCTGCTGGAAGCCGCGCTGCTCGGCGGCCGCCAGCGTTTGCGCGGCTTCGTCGTTGACTTTTTGCTGGGCCAGGCGCAGCTGTTCGCGCTGGCTGGCCAGCGCCTGCAAGGCCGCGTCGTGGGCCTGCTTTTTCTCCGCCGCCAGCTGGGCCTGCTCCGGGGTTTCCTGCGCCGGTGGCTGGGCCAGCAAGCCGGACGCCGGCAGTGGCGCGAATTGCGGCGCAGGCGGCGGCAGTCCCGCTGCCGACGCTGTGGCAGCCAGGACCGCCGACGCAGGCGGCTGAGCCGGCGTCGACTGCGTTGCGCCTACGGCCGGCATGGCCGCCGGCTGCGCCTTGGCCGCGCCCGCTGGCATCTGCGGCTGCGCCGGCACAGGCGCCTGCGCGCGTGCCTGCGCCACCTGTGCGGCGGTCTGGCCCGGCGTCTGCGGCGCGCTGGCAGGCGCCGTCAGCGGCGCCGCCGGCCGCACCGGCGTGACGCGGCGCAGCTGGCGCGGTTCGCTGGCCAGCGCCGGGGTGCGGATTATCGGGTCCATGATTTCACCAGACGCAGCAAGGGCGCCAGCAAGGTCGCGGGCGGCTGGACCGGCGCGGGCGCCAGCATGGCCAGGCGTCCGGACAGGGCCTGCAACAGGAAGCGTTCGCGCGCGGGCGCCCGGGCACCTGCCGGTGCGGCCGCGCGTACCGCTTCGCGGCGCGCCGGCGTCATCAAGGCCAGCAGCGGCGCTGCCCACGGCCAGTCGCGCAGCGCCAGGCATTGGGCTACCAGCGCGGCCGGTTCGGCCTCGAACAGGGCCAGCATGGTCTGGGCCGATACGCCGGCCAGACGGTCGGGTGCGGGCGCGGCTGCCTGCACGGTCGCGGCCAGCGCGCCAGGGTCCAGCGCCTGGGTTTCGAAACCGAGTTCGTTCAATTCATCCAGATAGGCGCGCAAGGTCGACTGGTCGGCCTGGGCCAGCTCGGCCAGAATCAGGCCGCGGTCTTCCGCGGCCAGACCATGCAGCGCTACCGCCGCCTGGCGGTAGCCGCTCATGGACGCGGCTCCGGGGTGGCGATCCATTGGCGCACGTTATTCAGCATCTGCTCGCGCTCGGCCACGCTCAGGCGCTTTGGCGCCGGCGCGCTGCGGCGACGGCCCATCAACACCAGCGCACCCAGTGCGACCACACCCAACAGAATGGCCAGTACGCCCACCACCGTCAGCGATGCGGCCGCTGGTTTGACTGGCTTGGCTTGCGGCTGCGCATCGCTGGCCGCAGTGTCGATGGCCGCGCCGGCATGCACCACCGGCGTCGCGGCGGCGCGCGCCACGGCATCGACCGAGGTCACCACCACGGCATCGCCGCGGGCGCTGTTGAAGCCCACCGCCAGCGCCACGACTTCCTTGAGTTTTTCCAGCTGCGCCTCGTCCATCGGCTGCTTGACCAGCACCGCCACCGTCATCCGCTTGACGGTGCCGCTGGCCGTGACCGACTGCTCGACCCGGCGGCCGACCTGATAGTCGAATTCATTGGTGGACGAGGCGGCCGAGCCCTTGCCCGGCGCCGCGGTGGCGGCGCCATTGCCCTCATGCGTGCTGCTGCGCTCGCGCACCACCACGCCGCTCGGGCTGGTATCGGGCGCGCCACCCTTGGCGGGCAGGATCTCTTCGGTGGTGACCTTGTTCTGGTCCAGATTCAGCGCCACATCGACACTGACCACCGCTTCACCGGCGCCAAAGGTATGATCCAGCACCTGGGTCGCCTTCTTGACCAGGTATTCCTCGGTGCTGCGTTTCGAGTCCAGCTGGGTCTGGGCCGATTCCACGCCCGGCTCCACCTGGGCCACGCGGGTCAGCGCCAGGCCATGCTGGTTCAGCACGGTCACGTCGGCGCTCAGGATGTCCGGTACCGAGGCCGCCACCAGACGCTGGATGCCGGCGATCTGCTCGGGCGACAGCACCTTGCCGTTTTTCATGGTCAGGGTCACCGAGGCTTTCGGCTTGGTGCTGGCCTTCTTGAACAGGCCCTGCTCCGGCAACGCCAGATGCACGCGCGCCGCCTGGATCTCTTCGATCGACAGGATGGTGCGGGTCAGCTCGCCCTGGATCGCGCGCAGATAGTTGACCTTCTGGACGAACTCGGTCATGCCGAAGTCGGCATTGTTAAAGACTTCGAAACCGACCGCGCCATGCAGCGGCAATTCCTTGCCCATCAGCTTCAGGCGGGTCTTGTAGACCAGGTCCTTGGGCACCAGGATAGTGTTGCCGCCATCGCTGAGCTGATACGGCGTCTTCATGCGGTCCAGTTCGGCCGTCATCGACGCCGCATCGGCCGGCGCCACATCGGCGAACAGCACCTGATAGTCGGCCCGATAGGCCCACAGGCCGACGCCGACCGCCAGCGCGAGTATCAGCGCGATACCGACGGCGATGCCGATGCGGGCCTGCAGCGCCATGCGCTGCCATATTTCTGTAATAGCTGCCAAAATCTACTCCTAAACCTGCATCCGCATGACTTCTTGATAGGCTTCCAGCAAGCGATTGCGCACCTGGGCCAGCAGCTGGAACGACAGCCGGGCTTCTTCCAGATGGATCATCACGTCGTGCAGATTGCTGGCTTCGCCGGTGGCGACCTTCTGCACTTCCAGGTCAGCCTTGCTCAGGCTGGTATTGACGGAATTGACTTCGCCGGCGAACCAGCTGGCAAAACCCTGCACGGGTGGGGCCACTGGCGCGGCGGCCTGCAGCAGTTCCGGCTGAAGGCCGTCGATGGCGCCGATGGCGCCGATTGCTTCGATACTCATTACTGTCCTCCGATATCGAGCGCGCGCGCGGCCATGGTCTTGGCGGCATTCATCGCCACCACATTGGCTTCATAGGCGCGCAGCGCCGTGTTCAAATTGACCATCTCGGCCGTGTGATTGACGGCCGGGTAAGCGACCATGCCCTTGGCGTCGGCATACGGATGGCCCGGTTCGTAGACCATGCGCGGCGCGGTCGCCTGCGGCTCGACGGCCAGCAGCTCGACGCCACCGCCGCTGACGCTCATCATCTGGCCGAACTGCTGGCTGAAGCTCAGCGGCGCCGCCTGCGCGATCACGCGCAGGGGCCGGTAAGCCTGGGCCGCCGAGGCGGCCGCGCTGTTCATGTTCGCGATGTTGGCGGCCGTCACGTCGAGGCGGAGTTTTTCCACTGCCATGCCGCTGGCGCTGATCTGGAATGCTGCGCTGTAGTCCATTAGCGTTTGCCCTCGTTGATGGCCGCGCCCAGCAGCGCGAAGTGCTTGTTCAAGACCTTCAGCAGCGCCTGCTGGTGCAGGGTGTTTTCCGACAGCGCCGCCACTTCGATATCGAGCGGCACCGCGTCGCCTGGCGCGCCGGCCAGCTCGAAGGCGGGACGAAAATCGGCCAGGCTGGCCAGCGACGGCGTCTTGCCCTGGCTGACGGCGGTCTTCAGTTCACCCATGCGGCTTTCGAAACTGACGGCCAGGCGCTGATAGCCGGGCGTGTTGGCGTTGGCGATGTTCTGCGCGATCGCCTGCTGGCGCATGCCGGTGGCGTCCAGCGCCAGGCTGAGCAAGCCAACGGTACTGCTGTCGATGATCGAAACCATAAAATTTTCCTGATAGATAAAAGTGCGGTACTTCTTACTGGACAATCAGTTCGGCATGCAAGGCACCGGCCGCCTTGACCGCGCGCAAGATCGAAATGATGTCGCGCGTATTGGTCTTGATGCGGGTCAGCGACTGCACCAGGTCGGCCACGGTGTTGTTGCTGGCGGCGACAAAACCGGTCTCGCCCCGCTCTTCCACGCCGACCCGGCTGTTGGCCAGGGTGACGCTGCGCACATCCGGACCGGTGTTGCTCACCAGCAGAGGCTGGGACACGGTGTTGTCGGTCACGATGGTCACCTTCAGGTCGCCCTGCGACACGGCCACGCGCGAGATGCGCACATCGCCGCCCGCCACCACGGTGCCGGTGCGTTCGTTGATGACCACGCGGGCACGCCGGTCCGGCTCGACCATGACGTTCTCGACCGCCATCAGGAAATCGGTCAGGCGCGCGCGCCGGCCTTCCGGAATGCGGATCTCGATGCCGGAGGCGTCCTGGGCCAGCGCCAGCTGCTGGCCCAGCGCGCTATTGATCGCGCCGGCCACGCGGCTGGCCGTGGTGTAGTCGGGCTCGGCCAGCACGAAGGTCACGCTCTTGCCGTTATTGCTGACGTCGTTGTTGACACCCTGCTCGACCGAGGCGCCGCCGGGAATCGACGCCACCGTCGGATGGTTCTTCTGGACCACATTGCCGTTCATATCGTATTTGTAGCCCCCCACCGACAGCGCACCCTGCGCCAGCGCATAGATCTGGCCGTTGGCCGCCTTCAGCGGCGCCAGGATCAGCGCGCCACCAACCAGGCTGCGCGCGTCGCCGATCGAGGTGATGGTCACGTCCAGCGTATCGCCGGGACGGGCGAAGGGCGACAGATTGGCCGTCACCATCACGGCCGCCACGTTGCGGCTTTGCACGTCGTCCGCCACCACCGTCATATCGAAGCGCGACAGCATATTGGCGATCGACTGGCGGGTAGCCTTGTTGCGGCCAGTGTCGCCGGTGCCGGCCAGGCCGGTGACCAGGCCGTAGCCGGTCAGCGCGTTGTCGCGCCAGCCGGCGATCTTGCCCAGGTCCTTGATGCGGATCGCATCGGAGGCCGAGGAAACGGCGGGAGCGGCGCAGCAGTAGCCGGCGGCCAGCAACAGGGCCGCGAGAAAGAATTGACGCATAGGATTACAGTCCGAACAGGGTAAGGAAACGCTGCCACCAGGCGGGGCGCTGGATATCGGCCAGGTCGCCCTGGCCGGCATAACTGATCTTGGCGTTGGCGATGCGGGTCGACAGCACCACGTTGGCATCGGACACGTCCTGCGGACGGATACGGCCCTCGACGCGGATCTGCTGCTTCTCGTTGTTGACTTCCAGCAGCTGCTCGCCGGCGATCAGCAGGTCGCCCTGGGGCGTGATTTCCTTGATCGCCACCGTGATCTGGGCCAGCACGCGGCCCTGGCGCTCGGTGCGGCCGCGCCCGTCGACCTGGTTGTTGGTCTTGATGCCGGCCGCATAGCCCTTGCCCGGCGCCTGGATATCGAAGCCCACGCCGGCATCGCGCCCGGCGCTGGTGTTGGCGGTGCTACTGGCGCTGGAGCTTTCATAGACCATCACCGTGATCAGGTCGCCCAGACGGCGCGGACGCAGGTCCGAGGTAAAGGACTGGTAGCTGGCGGGCTCGTACAGGCTGGTCGCCTGCGCGCCGGCCGCACCACCGAGCACGGCGGCGGCCAGCAACCAGGGCAAGCCCAGCATCATCTTGTTCACAGCACACCGCATCATTTGACTACCTTCCATCGATCCTGACTACACCTGAAGAAATTACCCTGGCCATCACGGCCTCATTGCTGTGGTCCGGCCGCACCCGCAGGGCCTGGCCGGGCAGCGCGTCGGCCAGCGCCTCGGCGCCGGTCTCGACCGCGATGCCGGCGCCGCCGGCCTGCAGCACCACATGGTCGCCGCGCAATACCATGCCGGCCGGCGCCACCTGCTTGCTGCTCACTATCTGTCCCGCCGCCAGCGCCTGGCGCAACCTGCCCTGGCCCAGCATTCCTGCCGCAAGCGGCGCATCGTCCAACTGCTCCACCTGCTCGGCCCGGAGTTCCACATCGTCCGGCCCCGGCGTGCCGCCGGCGGCCAGCGCGCGCCGCGCCACATACACCTGCTGGCGCGCCCGCACCGTCAGCGGCACCACCACCGAGCGGTAGACCGTGCCCTGCGCCAGCACATCGACCCAGACCGGCAGCCGCGCGCGCAGGCGCCCGGGATCGGCCGCGCGTACCTGGAATTCCACCGGCCCCAGCGGCACACGCAATGGCGGCAACGGTGTGGCCAGTGCCAAGTCGAGCATGTCATACTGAGAGCCGAAGGCTGCGCGCACATGTTTCATGGCTGCGGCCAACAGCTCGGCCTCATCGAGCTCCCGGCTGGCGCTGCGGATCTTGACCGCGCTGGCGCCATGCCAGACCATGTTCTGGCCCAGGGACAGCGCCGCTCCGCGCAGCAGCATGTCCAGCTCGGCCCGGCTGCGTACATCCAGCTGGCCCGTCAGTGGCGCCCGCCCCAGCGGCAGCGCCTCGACGGCGCGCTTCAAGGCATCGCTGTCGGCCTGCACGGCGGCGACGTCGGCCAGCACCATGCGCGGCGTTTCCAGCACCACCTCGTTTCGCAGCGTCAATATCACCTCGCCCGCCGCGGCAGGCCGCGCCGTGGCCGCCAGCGCCACGCAGAGCGCCAGCAAAAACAGGGGGAACCGCATGGGATTGCGCCGTCTTATTTGCGCAGATTGTTACTCATGGCCAGCATCTCGTCGGAAGCCTGGATCACCTTGACGCTACTTTCGTAGGCGCGCTGGGCCACCATCAGGTCGACCATTTCCTCGATCAGCTTGACGTTGGACGACTCGACAAAACCTTGCGCCAGCGTGCCCACGCCATCTTCGCCAGGCTTGCCGTAGATGGCGTCGCCCGAACGCTCGGATGGCTTGTACAGATTGCCGCCGAGTGACTGCAGGCCGGTCGTGTCGGAGAAATGTGCCAGCTCGATCCGCCCAGCCTCGTTCATCTCGGTCTGGTTGCCATTGCGCGCCAGCACGCGGCCATCGGCTTTGATGCTGATTTCCTTGGCGTCCAGGCCGATATGGATGGACGGCTTCAGCGCGTGACCGTCGGCGGTGGCCAGGAAGCCATCCTTGTCGACCATCAGCGAACCGCCGCGGCTGTAGGCACTGCTGCCGTCCACGGTGGTGACTTCGAAGAAGCCATCGCCCTGGATCGCGATATCGAGCGGCAAATCGGTTTTTTTCAGCTCGCCCGGCGTGAACACCTTGGCCAGCGAAAAGATGCCCACGCCGCTGCCATGCCACAGCGAGCCCGCGCCCTGGGTCTCGTCGGTGCGGCCGGAACGGCTCACTTCGCGATAGACCAGGTCTTCGAAGCTGACCTTGCCCTTCTTGAAACCGGGCGTGTTCACGTTCGCCAGATTGTTGGAGATGGTATCGACGCTCTTTTGCTGCATATGCATGCCGGTCGCGGCGATGTACAGTGAATCATTCATTGTTTAAAACTCTCCAAGCTTGCGTATGGTTTTTTCCAGGCTGTCGTCATAGCCCTGCATGATTTTTTGCAGCGCCTCGAAATGGCGCACGGTTTCCGTCAGGCGCACCATTTCCTGCGGCGAATTGACGTTGGAATTTTCCTGATAGCCGGCACGCACCGTGGCGGGGCCGGCTGGGCCGGCGGCTTCCGCGACGCGGGCACCGCCCTGGATGTAGAGCCCGCCGCCGGCTGGCTGCAAGGCTTCCGGATTGGCGAAGCGCACCAGCTTGAGCCGGCCCGCCAAACGCTCGCCCTGGCGCACGTCGCCATTCGCGTCGATGCTGAAGGCGCTGCCGTTGAGCACGATTTCGCCGGACGCACCCATCACGGGCATGCCCTGGCTGCCGACCAGCCGGCCGCGGGCGTCGGGATGCAGATTGCCCTGGCGCGTATAGGCCGGACCATCCTTGCCCGCCACCTCGAAGAATCCTTCGCCTTCGATCGCCACGTCCTGCAGGTTGCCGGTATAGCGCAAGGTGCCGGCGCTGGCGTCTATCACCAGAGGCGCGACCAGGGAAGCGGATTGTGGAGTTGCGGCGATGGGGGCCTGCGCATTGCCCATTTGCTGGGAAAACGCCTGGGCCTGGGCCAGCAGGATTTGCTTTTTATAGCCCGGGGTGAGCACATTGGCCATATTCTGGCTAATGGTCTCGAGCTTCATCAAATCCTGCTGCATACCGTTGGCAGCAATCGCCATCACATCCATTCCGCACCTACCCTTTACGATTGCGCGGAAGAAACCGCAGTGTTTTTTGAACAAGGCGCATCATAGCACAAAAACAAAATACTTTTCCCTAAAACAATATGAAGTAGTTGTTTGCCACTAGATCTGTGACAATGGGACGCATCATAGCAAATAAATAATATTTTGTAAGTAAATATTTCAAGGAAATAAAGTTGGGCACTTTTGTGATAGGGACACTATGGGCGCTGCAATTGCTACAGTAGCAATATTTTTAAGGAAAGAATAATTTCACCTGATCTTGAACGAGACACAATTACTTATCAAAAACACATCTTAAAAAATATATTTTCAATTTACCCTAAACAAGTCCCGAAATCTTTGGATACCTTCCCAGTACAGTGGCCGCAATGCGGCCTCAGCAGACTAATCTAAGCGGCGGGAAGCCGTATTCACGGGAGTTGTTGTCATGGTTGCAATTGTTAGCGGTAATAGCCTGGGCTTGTTGAATGGTTCGGCGGGCGTGCTGGGCCAGCAAGGTGTGTTTGGCAATGCCGTCCACGGCAATGGCAAGGAAGCCACCTACGTCAACGTCTTCAACGGCAATCTGTCGCTGCAGGATAGCGACGACTTCCTGGCCTCGCGCGGCGTCAACGTCGCCCTCACCCGTACCTACAACTCCCTTGGCAGTTTCAATGACGGCCATGGCGGCTGGAAAGTCGGTCCGTCCAAGCAGGTCACCAATCTGACCGGCGAGCGCAATAACAGTGGCAGCACCGTCACCCGCATCGACAGCGACGGCAGCGCCGCGCTCTACACCTACAATGCCGCCCTGGGCCTGTACCGCTCCACCGACGGCGGCGGCGGCTACGACAACCTGCGCATGAACAGCGCCAGCGAATGGATTTGGACCAGCGAGCGCCGCGATATGCAGGGCCTGTACGAGGTCTATGACAGCACTAAAAATGCCGGCCATATCACCAGCTCGCACGACCAGAACGGCCTGCAGGCCGACCAGAGTAGTCTGCTGGCCAGCTACACCTACGAGGCCGGCCAGTTGAGCCTTGTCACCGACGCCGCCGGCGACAGGGTCTATTACAGCTACACGGACGGAAACCTCAGCCAAATCCGCACCGTTCCTGCCGACACTGGCCAACAGTCAAGTAAGATACTCTACACCTACGACAGCAATCGCTTGACCACCGTCACCATCGACCTGACGCCGGGCGACAACGCCGATGCCAAGACGTACACCACCACCTACACCTACCGCGGCACCAGCAATCAAATCGCCTCGGTCACCCAAGCCGACGGCACCACGCTGACTTTCGGCTATACCCAGCTCCCGGCCACCACCGGACCATGGCTGCTGACCATGGTCACCGATGGCCTCGGTCAGAAAACGACCTACGACTACTCCGTGCCAGGCAGCACCACTGTGGCCGATCCGATGGGCTACAAGACGGTCTACAAATATGATCTCAAAGGGCAATTGACCGACGTGATCGCACCGGTCGTGGCCGGCGTCAACCAGAAAACCAGTTTTGTCTACGATACCGATGGCAATATCCTCAGCACGACCGATCCACGCGGCCTGACCACCGTCTACCAATACGATGGCAACGGCAACCGCGTTTACGAACGCAACGCGGCGGGCAACACCGTCACCCGCAGTTATGACCCCGTCAGCAATAAGCTGCTGACCGAAACCGTCTATCTGCTGGACGACCCGGACGGGGCCGGGCCACAGTTGCCAAGCCAGCCGCTGACGACCAATTATGTGTACGACAGCAAAAACCGTCTGCACTTCGTCATCAGCCCGGAGGGCCGCGTGCAGGAGTATCGCTACGATACCCAAGGGCAGCGCAAAGCCGCACTGCAGTACACCGTCCTAAGCACCGTCCCGCTCGGCACCAACGCGAACGCGCAAAGCAGCGCCACCGATGCCGCCATGACCGCTTGGGCCACCTCCAGTGCAGTCGCCGCCAGCCTCGTCAACCGCACCGACTACAACTTCGATGCGCACGGTCTAGTATCGAAGTCGAGCAGCTATGCGTCGCTCGGCGGCACGGACTGGAGCAGCGAAGCCGTCTCCACCAAGATCTACGCCTACGATGCGCGTGGCCTGCTGCTCAAAACCGTAGACGGCAACGGCAACGCCACCAATTTCACCTACGATGGCTTGGGACGCCTGCTGAGCAGCAAGGATGCGGCCGGTAATATCAGCACTGTCAGCTACGACGCCACTAACAATATCGTCAAGACCACGCAGGCGAACGGCCTGATCGTCAATACCGCCTATGACAAGAATGGACATGTCATCTCGGTCGCCAAGACCAATACGTCGACCCTGGCGCTCGGCACCACCACCTATGTCTACAATAGTGACGGCAAGGTATACAAAAGCACCGATGCTGCTGGCCTGATCAGCTACGTCATTTATGACACCGCTGGCCGCAAGGTCGCCGATATCGACCCGGCCGGGGCGCTGACCGAATACCGCTACAATCTGGACAACCAGGTAACGCGCACCGTCCTCTACAGCACCGTGGTCGCCGCGTCAACCTTGGCCGCCATCACCGGCACCACTGCGCTCAGCGCCGTGCGTCCGTCCGCCAATGCCAACGACCGCGGCACCTGGACTGTCTACGATGTTGCCGGCCGCCTCTCGGAAACGGTGGATGCCCTCGGCAATGTCACCCACTATGATTACGATGGCGCATCGCGCCTGGTGCAGGCCATTCAGCGCGCCACAGCACTGACGCCGGCCCAGATGACGGCGTTGGCCACGGTCGACATCCCGGGCGCCTTCGGCGCCTCGCCCTCCGCTGCTGATCGCTTCAGCCGCACGCTGTACGATAACGATGGCAAGATCCAGGGCAAGCTCGACCCGGATGGCGGCCTGACCGAGTACAAATACGACGGCGTCGGCCAGTTGACCAAAACCAGCGCCTATGCCACCGCTACTGCGTCGGCAGCACGTGCGGCGGGCGACCTGAACGCGCTGCGTCCGCTCGCTGCGGCGGCCGATATCCACCACCGCTATTTCTATAACGCCCAGGGCCAAGCGGTGGCAGCCATCGACGGCGCCAACTATCTGACGGAAACCAGCTACGACAGCGCTGGCAATGTCGCCACCGTCACGCGCTACGTGAACGTCGTCAGCAACCCGGGGGGCGCGACGCTCGCTGCCATCGGCAAAACCGCCAACGCCGCCGACCAGCGCACCAGCTACACCTATTCTGCGCTGAACCAGCGCGTGACTGAAACCGGCCCCGACGGGGTAGTCACCCGCTACACCTATGACAACGCCGGCAACGTCACGGAAGCACGCCGCGCCCCTGCCACCGCCGATGAGCGCATCACCCTGATGCGCTACGACCTGCTGGGTAATGTGATCGCACAACTGACGCCGACCGGCGCGGCGCTGCTCGCTGGCGCGGCCACCCAGACCGCGATTGATGCGGTGTGGACCGCCAACGCCGTCCAGTACACCTACAACGGCGACGGCCTGCGCACCGGCATGAAAGACCAGAACGGCAACCGCACGCTATATTATTACGACAACGACAGCAAGCTGGTCTACACCATCGACCCGAGGGGCGCACTGGTCACGCGCGTCTACAACGCGTTTGACCAGGTCACCAGCTTGCGCCAGAGCACCACACTGATCCCAGCCGCCACGCTGGCCGGCTTGACCAGCGCGATGACGTCAGCGCCGCTGACCAGCGGCACGATCACCCCCTCCGTCAGCAGCGCGGTCGCCGCCGCCCAGACCGCCTCCGACAGTATCGAAGCCCTGGTCTACGACAACGCCGGCCACCGCACCGACGGCATCAATCCCTTGGGCGGCCATACGCTGACCAGCTACGACGCCTTCGGTAACGCGGTGCAGATAACGCAGACCGACGCCGCCCTGGCACCGCTCGGCACCACAACCAATGTCTACGATGCCGCTGGCCGCCTGCTGCGCAGCACGCAGAACGGCGCCACCACCTACTATGTGTACGACGCCTTCGGCCGCGTGACCGGCCAGGTCGCCCCCAACGGTGAACTGACCGAATATGTCTACGATGCGGACAATCGGCTCATCCGCACCACCGCCTACGCCACCCCGGTCAGCGATCCTAGCAAACCGCTGGACGTGATGCGCCCGGCCCCAGCCGCCAACGACCGCAGTACCTGGAACCGGTATGATGCTGCCAGCAACCGGACCGACACCGTCGATGCCGGCGCTTACCTGACGCACTACGACTTCGACGCCGCCGGACGCATGGTCAAGGCTACACGCTACGCCACGGCGCTGGCGAATCCCGCCAGCTTTGCGGCGCCCACCCCGGGCGCGGACGACCGCGTGCTGCGCACGCTGTACAACGCCGATGGCGATGTGGTCGCCAAGCTGGACGCCGACGGCTATCTGACCCGCAACATCTACAATGCGGACGGCCATCTGATCGAGACAATCGCCTACGCCAACGCAGCGCCCGCCGCAGCCCGCGCCGCCGGTGATCTGACAGCACTGACCCCGGCCACCGACGCAGGCGACATTCACCAGCATTTCCTGTACAACGCGGCCGGACAGCTGATCGCCGCAGTGGATGGCGAGAACTACCTGACCGAAGTCAGCTACGACGTGGTCGGCAACGTCACCATGCGCACCCGCCGTGCACTGGCCGTCATCACGCCGGGCGCGGCCACGGTCGGCGCGCTGGGCATGACCGCCAATGCCAACGACCAGGTCACCAGCTATACCTATTCAGCGCTGCACCAGGTGCTGATCCAGACCGATCCGGACGGCACCATCACACGCTACACCTACGACAAGATGGGCAACGTAACGGAAACGCGCCGCGCCCTGGGCGCAGCCGACGAGCGTGCGGGCCAGGCGCAGTACGATGCACTGGGCCGCCTCACGGCCGAACTGACACCACAAGGCGTGGCCGCGATCGCCGCCGGCTCCGCGCTGGCCACAGCCTGGGCCACCTATGCCGTTAAATACACCTATAACGGCGCAGGCCAGCGCGCCAGCATGGCCGATCAGGATGGCCATCGCACTCTGTACTACTATGATGCCAACGGCAACCTGAGCTACCAGATCAACGCCGCCGGGGAGGTCACCACCACCGCCTATTCGATCTTCAATCGGCCGACCCAGGTCACGCAAATCAACGGCCGCATTGCGGCCGCGACCCTGGCCTCCCTGACCGGCACGGAAACACTGGCCAGCATCCAGTCAACCGTGGCCGCCATCGGAAGTGCCGGGCCCAACAGCGTCACCACCACCAGCTATGACGTGCTTGGCCGTGCGGTGGACCGTACCGACGCGCTGGGCTTCCACACCCTCAGCACTTACGACGCGTTCGGCGACCTGGTCAGCACCCTGGACCAAGTGTCCGGCATGCGCAACAGCTATCAATACGACCGCCGTGGCAACCTAATCCAGTCGACCCCGTTTTCCAATGCCGCCGGCAACCCGTCCAGCAGCGCGAGCTACGACGCCTTCGGCCGCCGGATCGGCGGCACCGACGCAAACGGCGTCAGCAGCGCGCTGCGCTACGACCACCTGGGCCACGTGGTCGCCATCCAGGATCCGTCCAACCCGGCCGCCGCCATGAGCTACGACGCCTTCGGGCGCGTGCTGACCCAGACCGACGATCTGGACAACATCACCACCTACGCCTACAACACGGCCGGCCTGTCGTTTACCGTCACCACGCCGGAAAATGTCACGCACATCACGACCCAGAACCACTTCGGGCAGACCGTCTCGATCAAAGACGGCACCACCGCGGGCGGCGTTAACACAGTCAAGAACACTACGACCTACGTCTACGACAAGAACGGCAATCTGACTTCGGTGTCCGACACCGCCGGTACGATCCAGTCCCATACCTACGACAACGCCAACCTGCAGCTAACCAGCGTCGACGCCAACGGCGCCACCACCGCGATCACCTACGATGCGGCCAACCGGGTCCTCACCCGCATTGTCGATTCGACCGGCCTCAAGCTCAAGACTAGTTATACCTATGATGCGCTGGGCCGCCAGTCCAGCGTGACTGACCCGAACGGCAACGTCACCGTCATCAATTACGACGCCGACGGCCAAGTCACGTCCATCGTGGCCGACAGCGGCGCCGGCCACCTGAACCTGACCACCCGCTTTTCCTACGACAGCCAGGGCCGCAAGCTCAGCGTCACCGATCCAAACGGCGTTATCACTACCTATACCTACGCCAGCAACGGTCACGCGCTCTCGTCCGTGCAGGATATCGGCGGACTCAATCTGCCGTCCCAGGTGATTTACGACGGCAGCGGAAAGAACCTGCTGCTGCGCGCTACCGCCCAGGAAGTCACACGCTACGCCTACGACAATGCGGGCAACCTGATCTGGCAAGTCGACGCCATGGGTGCCGTCACCGGCTACACCTACGACGCCGACAACCGCTTGGTCAAGACCATCCATTACGCCAAGCTCAGCAGCCTGTTCACGGGCCAGCCTCCGGCCGCGAACCAAACCTTCACCACCGCCCAAATCGCCGCCAGCGTGACGGCCGACGCGGCCGAAGACGCCACCAGCCGCATCTTCTACGACAAGGATGGCCGCGTCGCGGCGACCGTTGACGCCCTGGGCGACACTACGGTCTACCTCGGCTATAACGCCCAGAACAAGTCCACCGAGACGATCAACTATGCGAAGCAGGTTGCCGTCACGGACAGCACCACCACGGCCGCCCTGCTCAGCGCGCTGGCAGCCTTGGCCACGCCCGCCAGCGACGGCCACCAGATCCTCATCTACGATGCACGCGGTCGCGTGACCGCGATCCTGACCGCCGTCGGCCTGAACTCCTCCAGCGTCCAGCAGTGGGCGCTGGAAAGCATCAGCTATGATCCCAACGGCAACGTCACCAATCGTACCAATTTCGACAATCTGTTTCCGGCCAATGTACCCACAGCGGCTAATATCACCAGCTGGATCGCCACCCAGCCGGCGGCGGGCGACAAGTCCGTCAGCCTGTTCTACGACAAGGCCAACCGCCTGACCGCGAGCGCCACCTTGCTGCGTTCCGACAGCACCACGGCCATGAACCTGTGGAGCATTGCCACCCTAGCCTACGATGCCAACAGCAATGTCGTGCTGCGCCGCAGTCTGGCCAACGGCATGCCGCTCAGCCAAGGCGTGGTGCCGACCGCCTCGGCCATCACCAGCTTCAGCACCACGGCCGCCAACTTGGCCGTGGCCGACGTCCAGACCAGCATGGTCTACGACGCGGCCAACCGCCTGGTTGCCACCGCCACCGCCCAGACTTCGGCCACGTCCACCGCCACCACATCCACCTGGACCGTCGCCACCCAGGCCTACGATGCCGATGGCAATGTGGCGCAGCGCCGCGTCTACGCCACCCAGTTGCCGCAGGGCGGCATCACCAAGACGCCAGCCGCCAGCGACATCGCGACCTTTATCGCCAATCCGAGCAATAGCACCTTGGCCGATCAGCAGAGCTATTTCGGCTACGATCACGCCAACCGCCTGACTGCGACGGCCTCGGCCGGCTCCGTGGTGAACGGCGTCGTTCAGTGGATCGTGACCAGCCGTCAGTACGACAGCTTCGGCAACCTGACGCAGTCGATCCAGTACAGCAACGCCGTTGACGCCAGCTCGCTCGGCGCCAATGCCAGCGCCGCCGCCATGGCCGCCAAGGTGGCAGGCGGCGCCTTTGACGATCGCATTACCCGCTACAACTACGACCTCGGCAACCGTGTCACCGATACCGTCGACGCCGGCGGCTATCTGACGCACTACGACTACGATAGCGCTTCGCATGTGACGAAGAGCACTCGCTACGCCACGGTCACACAGCCCGGCACATTCAGCACAACCAGTTCAGCCGACGACCGCAGCATCCGCGCCTGGTACGACCAGGCCGGTCATGCCGTCGCCCAACTCGATGCGGATGGTTACCTGAGCTGTAACACCTACAACGCCAACGGCCAGCTGATTGAATCGGTCGCCTATGCCAGCGCCACCCCGGCCGCCGCGCGCACCAGCGGAAGCCTGAGCGACCTGCTGCCGTTGGCCAACGCGAACGACATCCACCAGCACTTCCTGTACAACCCCGCTGGACAGGTAATCGCCAGCGTCGATGGCGAAAACTACCTGACCGAGCTCAGCTACGACGCGCTCGGCAATGCCCTGAAGCGCACCCGCCACGCCAAGGCGGTCACGACGCCCGGCGCGACCAGTGTCGCTGGCATGGGCCTGACGGCTGACGCCACGAACGACCAGGTCACCAGCTATACCTATTCCTCGCAGGGCCAGGTGCTGACCCAGACTGACCCGGACGGCACCGTCACGCGCAATACCTACAATGCGCTGGGCAGCCTCACCGAAACGCGCCGCGCCTTCGGCGCGGCCGATGAGCGCGCCACCCAGATGCGCTACGATGCGCAGGGCCGTGTGATTGCCCAGCTGACGCCGCAAGGTGTCGCCTACCTTGGCGCCACCACCGATCAAACCGCCATCAACACTGGGTGGGCCAACTACAGCGTCAAGTACAGCTACAACGGTTCTGGTCAGCGCGCCAGCATGACCGACCAGGACAGCCACCGCACGCTGTACTACTACGACGTTAGCGGCAACATGAGCTACAGCATCGATGCCGCCGGCGAAGTCACCGCCTACACCTATTCGGTCTTCAACCAGCAAACTTCCGCGACCCGGATCAACGGCCGCCTTGCACCCGCCACCTTGGCTAGCCTGAGCGGCAACGAAGCGCTGGCCAGCATCCAGTCGACCGTGGCCGCCATCACGCCGGTGGGCGCCAACAACACCGTCCGCGCCGTGTACGACAACCTGGGACGGGTGATGGACCGCGCCGACGCCCTCGGCTTCCACACCCAGAGCACGTATGACGCATTTGGCGACCTGCTACGCACCCAGAATGTGACGTCCGGTATCGCCACCGCCTACCAGTACGATCGTCGCGGCAATCTAATCCAGACTACACCTTATGCCAATGTGGTCGGCAATCCGTCCAGCACCGTCAGCTATGACGCCTTCGGCCGTGGCACCGGGCGCACCGACGCCAACGGTGTCGCCAGCTCGGTGGCTTACGACCACCTGGGTCGCGCCATCACCATCCAGGATCCCTCCAATCCGATCGCGCAGCTCAGCTACGATGCCTTTGGCCGCGTGCTGACCCAGACCGACGATCTGAACAACGTCACCACTTACCGCTACAACACGGCCGGCCTGTCGTACACCATCACCACGCCCGAAGGCGTGACGCACACCACGACCTTGAACCACTTCGGCCAGACTGTCACGATTGCCGATGCGATCGGCGGCGTGACCGAAAACTCGACCACCTATACCTACGACAAGAACGGCAACCTGACCTCAGTGCTCGACAACGTCGGCCGTATGCAGACCAATACCTACGACGCCGCTAATCTGCAGCTGACCTCGGTCGACGCTAACAGCGTCACCACGAAGTTCACTTACGATGCCGTTAACCGCGTTCTGAGCAAGAGTGTCGATCCAACCGGCCTGAACCTGACGTCCAGCTACACTTACGATGCGCTGGGCCGGCAGGCCACCATGGCGGATCCGAACGGCAACGTCACCGTCACCAATTACGACGCCGACGGTCAAGTCAGGTCCATCGTGGTCGACAGCGGCGCCGGCCACCTGAATTTGACCACCCGCTTCAGCTACGACAGCCTGGGCCGCAAACTGAGCGTCACCGATCCGAACGGCATCGTCACCAGCTTCAGCTACGATGCCAATGGCAACGCCAGCAGCTCCGTGGAGGATGTAGGCGGCGTCAACCTGCCAACCAGGAACATTTACGACAGCACCGGCAACCACCTGCTGCTGCGCTCGACCTCAGGCCAGGTGACGCGCTACGCCTACGACGTTGCCGGCAACCTGGTCTGGCAGATCGACCCGACCGGTGCCGTCACCGGATACACCTATGACGCCGACAACCGTCTGGTCAAGACCACGCAATACAGCAAGCAGAGCAGCCTGTTCACCGGCGCCCAGCCGCCGACCGCAGAACAGACTTTCACCGCCGCCCAGATCGCTGTCAGCGTCACCGCCGATGCGGCGCATGACGCCACCAGCCGCACCTTTTATGACAAGGATGGCCGAATCTATGCGCGCTTCGACGCTGCGGGCAACAACACGGTTTACCTCGGCTACAACGCACAGGGCAAAGCGACTGAGGTCATCAGCTATGCCAGTACGGTCGCCGCCTCCGACACCACCACCACGGCCTCGTTGATCGCGGCATTCGCCGGCAAGGCGTCGCCGAACGACCGCCACCAGTTCTTCAACTACGATGCCCGCGGCCGCACGATCGGCATCGCGACCGCGGTCGGCCAGAACGCGTCCAAGATCATGCAATGGCAAGTCGCCGTCCTGAAATATGACGCCAACGGCAACCTCATCAGCCGTTCGGACCGCTCCGTGCTGCAGACGTCGAACGCGCCGACCGCCGCCAACATCGACAGTTGGACCCTGGTAGCGCCGGCCACCACCGATGACCAGACATGCATGGTGTACGACAAAGCCAACCGCCTGGTCGCCACCTGCAAGCTGGCCAACGCCGTCGTCACCGTCGACAACTCCGATCCCGACAACAGCTACACCTACACCACCAACTACTGGTCCGTCAGCACCCAAGCCTATGACAGCAACGGCAACGTAGTTCAGCGCAACAGCTACGCCAATGTGATGGTGGTCGCTTCCACGACGCTGCCGACCGCCGCATCGATCGCGTCCTACTACGTCTCGCTGTCCAATCAGAACGCCGCCGATGCCCAGACCAATCTGGTCTACGATAGCGCCAACCGCCTGACCGCGACCGCAACCGCCCAGGGCGGAATCGGCGCCACCCGTACCTGGAGCGTGACCACCCAGCGCTACGACAAGGACGGCTATCTGCTCAGCACGCGCTCGGCAGCCACCGCGCTCACCGGTGCGACGCTGACCGCCACCCAGATCACCGGGGTGGCCACCGCCGCCAGCGATGCCATCACCAACTACCAGTATGACCATCTGGGCCACGTGGTCGCCTCGGCCGTCGCCCAAAGCCAGGATGCCCAGGGCAACACGCAGTGGGCCATCAGCACCAACGATCTGTCGCCGACCGGTCTGGTGCTGCGCTCGGTACGTTATGCCACCCTGATCACCGGAACCCTGCCAGCCGACCTCACCACCCTCAAGGGCAGTCTGGCCTGCGCTGGCGATCAGGTAACGCGCTACGCCTACGACCAGGACAGTCGTGCTGTCCTGTCGGTCAACGGCGAAAATGAAGTCACTCAGCTGGTTTACGACACCCGCGGCAATGTAGTCGAGACTATCCAATACGGCGCCCTCGACAATGTCCCGGCCACCCTGGACGGCTGGCAGCCGGTCGCCGGCGCTGCCGCGCCGCGCGTGACGCGCGCCGTCTACGACCTGGATAGCCGCCTTATACTGGGCATCGACGCCCAGGGTGGCGTGAGCGAAACGCGCTATGACACACTCGGGAACCGCAGCGCCAGCGTCCGCTACGCCATCGCACTTACCAGCGCCCAGCTGACCGCACTGGGCGCCGCGCCCACGTCGGAACAGGTGCGCGCTGTGCTGGCGGTGGACGCGCTCAATGACCGCACAACCCGCTATGTGTATGACGACGAAGGTCAACTGCGCTTCACGGTCGATGCGGCCGGCTACATCACGGAAAACCGCTACAACGGGTTCGGCCAGATGGTCACCCAGTATGCCTATAAGACCGCCAAGCAGTTTGCCGACGTCGGGCTGGCCGATGCGCTGGTCACCGAAGCGACGAAACAAGCCGGCAACTGCCGCACGCTGAGCTACACCTACGATCTGAACGGCAACTTGCTGACCGCTACCGATGCCGCAGGCGGTATCAAGAAATATAGCTATGATGCCTGCGGACGCCAAAGCACTTATACCGATGAGCTCAATTCCGTCTGGACCTACCTCAACGATGCGACCGGCCGCAGGATCTCGGAAAGCAGCCCCAAGGTCGCTGCCTACACCAGTAGCGCACTCACCACGACCATGGGCGCCTGGGGTACGGGCACGCAAACCTCGCTGATCACCAAATACGTATACAACGCGCTTGGCCAGCTGAGCTCGAAGACCGAGGCTAGCGGTACGGAGATGGAGCGCGCCATCACCTACGGCTATGATCTCGCCGGCCGTCTGGTCAGCACGACCCAGCCTGCGGTCAAGGTCTACGACGCCGTCAACGATCCGCTGTCGTCGGGCGGCTCGACCGTCGCGATAGAGAAGGACACCGGCCCGCGCACCATTGTGATCACCTACGATGCCTTTGGCGACGCCGTCGCCACCACCGACATCGGCGGCGTCACCAGCTACGCCGTGTTCGACAAGCTGGGCCGCAAGACAGCCGACATCGACGCCCAGGGCTATGTCACCACCTATGGCTTGAACGCTTTTGGCGAAAGAGCCAAGCTGACCCGGTACGCCACCTCCATCGGCGCCGTCAGCGCGCCGCTAAGCGGAACGGCGCTGGCACAGCGCCTGGTCAAGGATGGCGCCAACGACCGCACCCTCACCACCGATTATGACGGAATGGGCCGCGTCATCCTGGTGCGCGAACCCGTGGTGGAAGTGTACGACCCGCACAGCCAGGGTCAATCCGTTCTGATTCACGCCGGCAAAACCACGGCCACTCGTTACAACGCCTTCGGCGAAGTCATCGAGACCTCCGTCTACGGCGCCGACCTGCAAGGCAAGCAGGTCACCGATACCGCCGTCACGCGCACCTACTACGACACGGCCGGCAATGTCGCCGCCCAGATCGATGCCTTGTCCGCCAAGGCCGGGGCGCAGCAAGGCTATCTGACCACGTTCGCCCGCGACCTGGCAGGCAACGTCGCGACCAAGACCGAATACGGCAGTGCGATGACGAGTTGGAGCGACGATTGGCCTTCGACACTGAACGGCTTCCTGAGTGCAGCGCCGGACACCAAGCTGGACCGTGTCACCGGCTACACTTACGATGGCTGCAACCGGGTAGTGACCGAAACGAACGTGGGCGTCATTTATGCGGACAGCGCAACTTCGCTCGATAGCATAAACAAGCTCAACGTCACGACCACCTACGCCTACGACAAGCGTGGCCTGCGCACGACGGTCAGCAACGCGCTCGGCAACACCACCTATACCTACTACGACAAGCTGGGCCGAGTCACCGGAACCGCCTCCTACCAGCAGAGCACCGTGTCCGGCGTCAACAGCGGCGCCGGCGCCAGCCTGACTGAATATAAACGCGATATCTGTGGCAACGCCATTCTGACCATTGCCTACGCACAGGGCGTCAACGGTGCGCCAACCGTGGGCTCAGCCACGGCGTTTGCGGCCACGGATATCAACAACCGGGTCACTGCCAAGGCATTTAACATTGACGGCAATGCGATTCAGGTCATCGATGCTGAGCAATTCGCCAAGGCGCCCGCCTCGCGCAGCCCTGCCTATACCTCGTATGATGCTTACGGACGCGCCGTCAAGCAGTGGCGCAGCGTCACCAACGGCACGGCCACCCAGACCTCGTACCAGGTCAGCCGCTACGACGCGCTGGGCCGCGTGACCGACGTCGTGACCCCGAATGACCGCGCCGCCGGCAACGTCGTACTACAGGATCACGTTGCCTACCAATACAACAGCTTCGGCGAACTGACCCAGACCTCGGCCGGCGACTATTACCGCTATGACCAGGCCGGCAACGTCTGGCTCAGCAATGCCACCGGCGCCGACCAGGTCAGCCTGCACGATGTGATGGGCCAGACCACCGTCGCCATCAAGAGCACCAGCGCCACTGATCCGCATGCGCTGCAGGCGCTGAACACGGCATCGGATGCCCTGCTGCTGGACGACGTGCAGCGCACCGACACTCGCTACGATATGCTGGGCCATGCCATCGACAACAGCGACAGCAACAGCAACCACGCCGAGCTGCTGCAGCAAGTCAACGGTAACTGGATCAAGACCAGCTCAGCCATCAACAAGGCCACCGCAGGCAGCCTGCTGATCCTCGGCCGGCCGGAAAACACCGACAAGACCTTCACGGTCCGTTATCGCAGCCTGTCGAGCAACACCTGGATCGACGCCCCGTCCGCCAGCATCCAGTGGGTGAACGGCTACCCGACCTTCAGCACGGCCGGCCTGGCGGGCGGCGACTACGCCTACCAAGTCTTTGCGCTGCCGGGCGGCGCAACGGTGTACCAGGCCGGCGGCGGCACGCTGTCGATCAGCACCCGCGATGCCGTGCTGGCTCAGTCCAAGCAGTTCATCGCGCTGTACCTGATGCTGTTTAACCGCGCCCCAACCCAGGCCGAGGTGAACACGGCCATGCAATCGCTCGACCGCGGCAAGACCCTGCCCCAGCTGGCCGGCAGCCTGCTCGGCAGCGACGAGGGCAAGTCCGTACTGACCGGCAGCAATGCTGTGGCCGGCATCTACGCCGGCGCATTGGGCAAGAGCCTCGGCGACCCGGCCGTGGCCGCTGACGCCCAGGCCTGGAGCGCCCAGCTCGACCTGTCCAACCGTTCCGGCTGGCACAACGGGGAGGTGCTGGTCAACCTGCTCAACGCCAACAGTGCCGTACTCGACAGGCGTGCTACCGCCCTGCTGAACTATCTGGTGGTGCAAGGCGGCTCCAATACGGCAAGCGCTGCGCAGGTGCTCTTGCACGCCAACACGGCAGCCGACGGCGCCATCAGCGAGGGCTCCACTGCCGCCCTGGCCGAGCGCCAGCGAGACCAAATCACCAGCCTGTACCTCTCCCTGACCGGCGCCATGGCGAGCCAGCAGGACAGTGATTCCTGGTTCAGTGCCCTCCAGACCGGCAGAACTCTGCAAGACGTTGCCCAAGGACTACTCGACCTGCTTAAGCCGGGCAACAATGTCCCGCTCAGCCAGAGCGACGTGATCACGCGCCTGTTCACCTACCTGCTGGGCCGTGCGCCAAGCACCGCGGAAATGACAGGCCGCCAAGCCCAGATGAACGGTACGCCGCAGCTCAGCGCTGCGGCCTTCGCAGTTGCATTCATGCAGGAAGTTTCCGGCTATCTGGGCGCCGACGCCACCATGACGCAAGCCCGCGCTGAGCTGTTTGACAAGGTCAAGCTGGCGCAGGCTTATATGGGCACGCAGACCGCCATACCCGGTGCAGACACCATCAGCGTCGGCAATGCCTATATTGACGGCGTGGTCGCGGCGGCAACTGCCAAGGCATCCGGTGGCGCCACCGCGCTGCAGCTGTATCAGAACCTCGTCAAGGCGCAGCGCGCCATCAGCACGATGGGCAACGTTGGCTCGATCTCGTTGGCCGACCGCGCACGCATGGACGTGGCGCGCCTGTATGTCACGATCCTGGGCCGTCCGCCCGAACTGGCGGAACTGCGCAGCGGCCTGGCATTGCTCAACGATGCCAATGACAAGCTGGCTTTGCTTGCAACGAATCTCCTGCAAAGCCAGTCCGCTGCCCCAGGCGCCCTGTACCCGAGCAGCATGAGCGACAGCGCCTTTGTCGCCCAGCTCTATCAGTCGCTGAACGGCCAGACTGCCACAGACAGTGTGCTCGCATCCTGGACCAGCGTGGCCACGACCAGTGGTCGCGCTGCGGTGCTCACCCAGATGCTGGCCGCCCTGCGAGCCGACCAGAGCACTGGCACCGCTGCCGCCCGCGCCCTGCTGGAAAACAAGGCCACCGTCGCGATCAGCTATGCCGAATGGATTTCATACAGTGACCGCCAGGTCGGCGCCGCCACGCTGGCCAAAGTGTCTGGCAGCGACATCACCTCCGCCATCACTTATGCCACCGCCCAGCGCCAAGCCTACGACACCCAAACGCAGAATCTGCGCGATCTTGCTCCGCAACTGAGCGAATTGTCGTCCGGCTACCAGGCGCTGAAAAACGTCACCGTCCAGAGCATGCCGGCGTTCGCACAGGCAGCCCTGCTCTATACCTGCGTCCTGAACCGTGGAAACATGCAAACCACGTCTGCGGAAATCGTCAGTCTGGCGGCAACCATTCGCAGCAGCGGCCTTTCCGCCGGCGTGCAGGCTCTGCTCAACACCACCGAAGGCAAAAACCTTTACGGCGCCGAGCTGACCGACGGCGTCGGCCAGGCACTCGCCCTGCATTACTACGCTATTCTCACCGGCCAGAACACGATGCCGCCAGACGCATTGAGCTACTGGACCGGCCGTTTCAAGGCCGACGTCAAGCAAGCCATGGTCGAGATGCTGAACCCAAGCATCCTGACCACGCCCGCCACCACAGCGAGCAACGGTGTCTCGATCAATACAACCATTTCCCTGCGGTACGCATATGCAGGATTTGCCCTCAGTTTCAGCTTGGCGGCCCAGACCGGCGCACTGGCAACCGAAAAGGCGCAGTCGCAGGACGCGCTGAACGTGCTGTGGACGGCAATACAGGGCGTCGACTTCCCGGAAATGTACGCAATGAACGCCATTGCCGCCCAGCCGGACACGCTACAGACCCTGGCAGTAGTACAGGCATTGCTCGCACTGCCAGGCACGAACATCAACATCGATACGGTCAACGCCGCCAAGGCTGCGATCAACGGCGGCGCCACGCTGGAAAGCACGGTGGCCGCGCTGGCGATGAACAACCCGCAGTTCAACCCTGGCAACCTGGCGCCTGCTGCTGCACTGGCGGCAATTCCACGCAGCTTTGCCGCCGCCATGTACGCAGCGCTGCGTCCGGCTGACACATCAGGCAACTACGATCAGTCTCAAATCGACGCGCTGTGGGCCCAGCTGAAAACTTCGGGCAACATCGGCGCTACCATCATCGCCCTGTCCAACCCGAGCTATGGCGCCAGCACACCAACGCCGGCAGTTCCCGCTGTAGTCTCCACCGCCTTTGTAAGCCTGCGGCTGGCCGCAAAACTCAAGGAACTGTGGCCGGACCTGGCGACCCAGACGGCGGCCCAGATGGCACTGGACGCCCAGCAGGCCATCGCCATATCACCGCTTGAGTTCGAACGCACGCGCGTCGCTTACCTGTATGTCACCATTCTCGGCCGCCCGCCTGAAATGGCGGAACTCAATAATGGCGTCACGCTGCTGAACGATCCCGCAGGCGGCACAACGGCCTTGTCCAAGCAACTGCTGCAAGGCCAGGGCAGCCGCTATCCGGGTTCCATGAGTGACGGCGCCTTCGCCGCCGCGCTCTACCAGTCCCTGTACGGCCAGTCTGCCGATGCCCCGACTTTGGCGGCCTGGACCGCAAAAACCGGCGTCGCTGGCCGCGCCGGCGCACTGGCCCAGATGCTGACTGCCATGCTGGCCGACCAGAACCCGGCGACGGCGTCCGTGCAATCGCTGCTAAAAAACAAGGCTGCGGTGGCTGTCATCTATGCCAAGTCGATTTCCTACGGCGACGCCCAGGTCGGGAGCGACATGCTGAGCCAGGTCACCAGCGGCGACAGCGCCATTGCAACGAGCTATGGCACGGGCAAACGTCAGGCATATGACGCGGTCAATCAAACCACGCGCGATCTGGCCAACCAGCAAGCGACCATGGCCGGCGACTACGCCAACGTCCAGAATCAGAACCTGCTGAGCTTGCCCCCCCTGTCGCAGGCAGCCCTGCTGTATTCCAGCATCCTGAGCGCCCTGCCTACCGTGGCAAATATGCAAGCCCTGGCTAAGGTGATTCAGCAGAACGGCACTTACGCTGCCGCACAACAGCTACTCAACAGTGTCGAAGGCCAATCCATTTATGGTGCCGACCTCAGTAATCCGGCTGCGCTGGCCAAGCACCTGTACACCAAGCTAACCGGCCAGGCAACGCCGCCGGCGCCGGGTACGCTGGACTACTGGACCGACTACCTCAAGACAAATCTGTCGCACGCAGTCGTCGCCATGATCGGACCAATCCTGATGGCTACACCGACGCCGGGAATTGACGCGGCTGCGCGCTACCGCGTCAATCTCGCCATCACGATGCGCTATATCGGCGCCTATTTCTCGCTGAACGACCTGGCCCAAGCAGGTGTTCAGGCGGCGCGGGACGCGCTGGAATCGCAGTTCGATGTACTGCAAGCCGCCTATCTCGATACCGGCAACCTGAATACCGCAAAGGCCCAGCAGCCAGCCGCCATTGAAAAACTCAACGTTCTGCAGGCCATCTTGGTACTGCCTGGCGTCACCGTGACTGACGCCACACTCAACAACGCGCTGAACATGCTGCACGCCGGCACCCCGCTCGACAGCATCGTCGCACAGCTGATATTGAACAGTGCGCAGTTCAACCCGGCTGGCCTCGGCCTGGCTGCCGCCACCGCGAATGTGTCGCGGGGGTTTGCCGCTGCGCTGTACGCTAAGCTGTACCCGGCCAACCCGGACGGCAGCTATGACACCGTCGGCATTGAGGCGCTCTGGACCCAGCTGAAGACTTCCACCGATATCGGCAAAACCCTGCTCGCGCTCGCCAACCCGGCCGGCGGCGGCAACGACCCGCTCCAGGCCGCCGCATCCATCGCCTCGGCCAAAACAGTTGCCAGCCAGCTCCAGGCCATGGTCAACGCGCTGTGGCCAGACATGGCCACCCAGACCGCAAACCAGCAGGCGGCCGACACGGCGCAGCTGCGCAACAACGACAAGGTCTCCCTATTCTACGCGCTGCAAGTCGCACTGGGCGACAAGGCCAGCGCCGTGGATGGCTTGATCGACGGCAGCCTCTCGCTGGACAACGACCTGAATGGCACGGCACTGTCGATGCTGTCCGGCGACGGTCCGCGCGCGCGCGCGTTGCGCCCAATGGGCAACAGCGAATTCGTGCAAGCGATCTACACTGCCTTCGGCTGGCCAGCCAGCCAGGCCGAGAAAGACAGCAACGCCGCCAAGCTGGCCGATGGCAATACCCGCTTTAGCGTCGCCATCGACATTGCCAATAGCATTGTTCACTACATCGGCAACGACCCGGCCCAGCTGGCCCGTCATCTGCTAGTCCAGGGCCAACTGGTCGGCACGGCGGCATCGGACCAGCTTGCACTGAACAGCTACGCAAGCACGACCGCCGCCGCCCTCGGCCAGGCCAACGTCATCGCGACGCAATCGCTGAACAGCGCAGACATCCACCTGATCAGCGCCGACAGCACCAGCCTGCACACCAGCGTGCTGGGCAGCGTCATGCCCAAGATGACGGTCGACCGCTGGGGTAACGTGCTCACCGTGGCCGATGTGCGCGACCCGAACTACAAGACCACCTACACCTACAACTTCCGCAACGAACAGACCGACCAGGTGTTCCAGGTCAGCGACACCGACAGCACGACCAATATCACCACCACGAGCACCGTCCACGTCCAGCACCGCTACGACGCCCTGGGCCGCATGGAAGCCTCGGTGGACGGCAACGGCAACGTGACCACCTTCGGCTACGACAGCTTCGGCAACGTGGCGGCGGAACAACATCCCGACGGCGGCACCGTCACCGACAGCTACGACTTGTTCGGCCAGCGCACCGCCACCTCGCTCAACGCCGTCAAGCGCAATTACGCCTACGACCACCTGGGCCACCTGGCCAGGACCTGGACCGATGCCGCTGTTAATGTCTATTCGATCAGCAATCCCGATCCCCAGGTCGGCACGTTGGCAATCACGTCCACCAGTAGACAGCTAAGCGACAGCTACAGCTACGACGAGCTGGGCCGCCGCATCAGCAACACCGACGGCAGCGGAGCGGTCACCAGGCAGCAGTACGACCTCAACGGCGACGTCGTCGCGACCACCGACGGACTCGGCTACGTCAGCACCAACACCTACGACAACCAGCACCACCGAATCAAGCAGATCGACGCCAACGGTAATGCGCAGAGCTGGGTCTACGACGACGACGGCCGCCTGGTCGAATCGACCGACATGGCCGGCACCAAGACCCATTACAGCTATAACGCGGTCGGCCAGCTGGTGCAGAAAACCTCGACCCAGGGGCAGGACATCCGCTACACCTACAGCGGCAACCTGAGCACCCGGATCGAGGACGTCGCCACCGGCCTCACCACCGACTACACCTACGACGCCGCCGGCAACCGCCTGACGGAGAAGCAGTCGTACGCCAGCTGGGTCAACCTGCGCCCCGAGCACGTGCAGAACAACTCCCTCAGCTACGACATGCAGAACCGCCTGGTGAGCGTGCAGGACGACCAATACAAGCTGACCTACCATTACGACAACAACGGCAACCGCAAGCAGGTGACGACCGTGTTCACCGACGCCAACGGCCTCAAGCAGACCTTAGAGGCCTACAACACCTACGACAGCATGAACCGCCAATTGATCGTCAATGGCGACAAGGTCAACGGCGTTACCGTCTACGGCGCGCACGGCCACAAGATCACCTACGACAAGGCCGGCAACCGCCTGACCGACACCTACATCGGCACCAACATCAGTGTATCGGGCAGCACCTACTCGACCGTCGAAGGTCAGGCCACCACCGAGACCTACGCCTACGACGGCGCCGGCCGCCTGTCCACCGTCAAGCGTGACGTACTGGTGGTCGACACGCGCCACTACGACGGCGCCGGGCGCACCATGGAATCGGGCTTCGTCGGCACTGCCGCCAACACCTCGCTGGTCACTGCCGCAGCGGCGATCGGCTTGTCCGCCGATGCCAAGCTGATCGCCTACGATGCCGACGGCCGCGTGCTGCGCCAGCAGACCAAGGTATTGGGCGGCATCGTCTCCAATGACATCCGCTACACCTCGGTCGACAATGGCGGCCACACCATCGGCGGCTACGACAAGGTCGGCAACGTGCTGGGTTATCAGGTCACGACGACCTTGGGCCAGGCCCGCACCGACCAGTACAAGTTCGACTACGATGTACGTGCCACCTACGCCGAGAAGAACGTCCACCTCAACAACACCAGCAGCACCGTCAGCGTGTACGACGTGAACGGCCAGCGCATCCGCCTGGACAAGGTGGATACCGCCAGCGGCCAGACCAGCTCGACCACCAGCTACTGGTACGACGCGGATGGCCACATCATGTCGCGCAAAGAAGATGCCAACAGCATCTTCTCGATGGTCGTCAACGGCAACGTGCTGGGCAACGAAACCCGCACCATCGACAACTACCTGGGCCAGAACTGGGTCTCCGCCATCTCCTCGGTCTACGGCGCCGGCCCGAGCGTGTACACCGTACAAGGCGGCGAGACGATCAGGGCGATCGCCCAACGCATCTGGGGCGACAGCAACCTGTGGTACATGATTGCAGACTTGAATGGTCTGAAGGCGGACGCCACGCTCACCGCCGGTCAGGTGCTGAAAATTCCGGCACGGATCAACACCATTCACAACGACTACCAGACCTGGCAGCCGTACAACGCTGGCGCGGCCATGGGCGACACCATGCCGATCGCCGCGCCAGGCGACGCCAATGGCTGCGGCGTGATGGGTAACCTGGTCACCACGTCGATTGCCATCGCGGCCACCTACGTCACCAGCGGCGCGCTCAACAAGCAAGCACTGGATTACCTGTCGCGCGAGCTCGGTGGTGCGGACGCCGCTAACAAGGCGATGCAAACGGCTCGGATCGTCTCGGAGGACGTCGTCGGCAAGCTGCTCAATCTGAATAAGAGTCAGTTCACCTCGATTGCCGCCGACTTCCTGACGGCCGTGATGCACAACGATGGCTCGGCGGCCGCGGTCACCAAGGCCTTCACCAGCTATGGCAGCGGTTTGTCTCAAAATGCCAGCACGGCGCGCGCTTTACTGGTGCAGGCCGCCAACGCCGGCGCCGGCTTCCGGACCGAGCTCCAAACCGCATTCGATTGGAAGGCAATTGCCCGCGCAGAAGCGGCCAAGGCAGCCGCTGAAGCTGCCGAGCGCGCCAGAGAGCGTGCCGCTGCGGCAGAGCAAGAGAAGCAAGCAAAGGCGGCTTATGAAGCGGCACGAACCCAAGTGAATGTGACGATCGAGGCAGCAACAGTCGCCGCCGAGGCCGCACGTATTGCTACCGCGAATTTAGCAGAGGTCCAAAACAGGGTCAAGACGACGTCTGACGCCGCAGATCTTTCCGCGCAAGTCCTGATTGATGCGCAAAATGCTGCAGAGGTCGCCTCGAACAAGGCGAAACAAGCGCTCACCAATGCAGCCGACGTAATCAGTGCGTTCTCCAAAGCCTACCATGTCACGTTGACGGGGCAAACGAGTGCCGTTTTGGTTCAAGGTGCGGCCAAACAAGAATCTAGGCAGTTAGCTGAGATTAGCTATTCCGGCTCCAGCGCCAGCTCAGACTCCAGCTCCAGCTCCAGCTCAGACTCCGGCTCCAGCGACGGCGGCGGCAACGTCGTCGTCGTCGTCGGCCACCCCGACGGCGATGGCGACGGCGGCGGCAACGTCGTCGTCGTCGTCGGCCACCCCGACCGCGTAGACAACTCCGGTAGCAACGACGGCCTCAGCTCAAGCGCCGCAGGCTACTATAACTACCGGGGCGGCCTCGTCTTCGGCGACCGCTCCAGCAACAGCTATGGGACCGGCAAAGACACCTTCAGCAACGGCTTCCACAACGGCTTCACCTTCAAAAAAACCTTAAGCAACGACTACTTCAACAAATTCGAACCCACTCTAGACGATTTCAGCTTCAGCTTCGGTGACAGCCTCGGCGACAGCTTCAGCTTCAGCTTCAATGACTCTTATGCGTGGAACAACTTTGGCGACAACGTCGACGGCGATCCATTCGACTTTGATTCCAAAAATCTTGGGGAAGCAAAGAACATCGTAGTACCGCTGGAGGAAGCCGCTACACAGGCCAGCAAGGAAGCGGCTAACGCTGGGGCAACGTTGTACAGCGCCAATGAAAAGTCAGATGCAGATCAGAAGCTAGTTATTCAAGCCTCCGCAGATCAGGATAGGGCCACTGAAACGAAACAGAGCGCAAACGAAACGGTGGTAACCACCCTACAAGCAACCGGAGTTGCAGCCGCCGCACTGGTTACTGCTGATGCTGATGTAAAAGCTGCGGCGGCCAATGTTGCCGCAGTAGCAGCGATACCGGTTACGTCGGCGACATTAGATGGCAGCGCAGCAGAAACCCTGCAATCGCAGGTACAGACCATGCTCACCGCCAGCATTGCGCCAGTCACGCCGGCGCCGGTGCCAACCATAGACGCTACAGATGCATCCGGCGCTGCGGTTGATCTAAGCAAATACAATGCCGCTGGCACACTTATCGGTCAATCGTACCCTATGACTGGAACAACGGTAGATGCTGACGGAAAACCTGTCCAGTACTATACAACCTATAATCCGGACAACGCGTTGAGCTGGGACATCAACGGCACGGATGGTACCTTCTTGGGCGCAACGTCGATAATGCCTATTGGTCAGAATCTTGCTCCAACTATTGAGAATGCTGTTCATCTAGGCTTAATGGAACCGCCCGCATCTACCGATCCAAGCCTGATGAGCTACGGCGACCAGATGGGCAAGGTTGGCCAGTTCTTTGGCGATTTGGCTAGCGGCGCGGCAAAAGGTCTGGATAATCTTGTTCCAGAAACTGCGGCCTTTGTGTACCGAATGACTGGATACGCAGCGGCTGGGGTGGTTTCACTTTTCGATACCGACACTTCTGACAAGATGTTCAGCCAATATGAAAAGGTCACCGGGCGAGTAGTTAACTACGATAATGGCGTGCAAGCGTTTGGCGGTGCAACTGCACAAATTGCGGCCCCTTGGCTGTTTAAAGGTGCGTCTGCTGCAGGAGTAATCCTATTTGATTTCGAGTCGACCTCAGCTAACATAGCTGGGACAAATAGTGGCACCTCAGTATTGCGGACGGGGGCATATAGTTCAATCGAAGCTGAATTTACATCCGGCTCGGGGCAATATAGTCAGAAGTTTGGCGCAAGTGCGTATGACGCTCAACTTGATTCGAGCATTAATGGGGCAAATAATACCGGCGGCCCGATCTTCAATCCGGCCGGCGCAGCACGTGCAGAAAAATTCTCCGACTTCCAGCAAAAGGTTTCTGCGAGTGAGACCATTGCAAATATTGCAGGTGAAAATCCAATAATTACTTATACTGAATCTGGTAAAACGTTATACACGAACCCCTCTACCGGATTGCAAGTTGTTTACGATAACGCTGGTAAATACTTCCGCATTGAGGATACGAACATGACAGGCCCGCTCAGATACACGGATCAGTTTGGACAGCCAATTCCAAACAATGTTTCATTAATAAAATCAACAGGTACGTCGCAAACTGGGGTCCCCGGAGACGTAAGAAAAGCATTAACACACTTTACTGATAGCGACTAATATGCATCCTTCCTATTTTCTGATCTTGAGCTCCGTTGATGAGGAGCTAAAAATTGAGCTAACGATTTCCGGTGAAACTTCGGAATGGCTTTGTCACATAAAATTTTGGGATGAAATAAATGAAAAGTTCAAAACTCAATTTGCACATTATGAAGAGGATTGTTTGCAAGGATTCATGATCGGCGACACGGTGGCCTTGCTTCGCGCTTCGATTTCGGAATTTTTGGATGATTTTGATATCGACGTGAAGTTTCGGTATGGCTGGACACAAAACAAGGAAGAGTTATTCTGTCTCGTCAAGAGTGGAGCCATCGTCGATGACGTTAATCTTTTAATAGAGTTATTGGAAAAGGCCGATCTCATGTCGTCTGACGTTTATTGTCAATTATGAGTTAAGGCCACCTCGAATAACACATATTTGACGGCGTGAGTTGACGCGCAAGCCTCATCTACGAATTTTGGTTTTGTGTTCCAGTAGCTTTTCTGCGGTGCTCGAGTGTCCGGGGAAGTGAGTAAATGTGGCAATTTGCGGCTGTTCTGGCGCCATTTCCGGTCAGAACGGTGCCAATCCGCCTTCCTTCAGAAATACCAGGCGCTTCAGGTTGTAGCTTGCCGATTTGAGATGCAAGGCGAAGGTGGTGCGAACGATGCCCATGCAGCGCACCAGCTTCCCGCCCATCTGCGCCAGCCCGCCGAACACGTGTTCAACGCGTGCGCGCGGCGTGGCA
>JABTBR010000023.1 GCA_013284265.1 Oxalobacteraceae bacterium
GGGGGCCCCCCCCCGGCTCTTTGCCATGGGTTCTAAAAAGCACGGCGGCACGCTTAACTTAGCGGTATTAGGGTCAGACCCCGGCTCTTTGCCTTGGGTTTAAAATGAAGGAACTGGCCTGCTAACTTAGACCGTTACGCGCGCTTTCAGTTCTTCCACCGAAGCGCGCCAGTCGGCATAATGCTCGCTCTCTTCCCACAGATCGCGCAGTTCCGATTGCTCGGACAAGATCCGCTCGATCACGCGACGCGCCTTCAGCGCCAGGTCCGGACGCGGTTTCTGCGGCTTCTGCTCCACCCACTGATCGACGCTGGCGCTGTCTTCGCTACGCTCGCCCCAATGGCCCTGCACCCGCGCCACCACTTCGATGGCGACCAGCGCCTCGGCCGCGAACGGCGCTTCCAACTCCTCGCCGGCGTTACCGAGCGCGGTATCGAGGGTGTTTTCGACCGCGTCCATATTCTTGATCTCGTGCAGATCGGCGGCCCAATCCTGCGCGTAATCATTGCCAAACGCTCCTACTGCCCATGTACCCATATAAAACTCCTCCTTATTTTTTGCCCCAGCGCCAGCGCGTCGGTTCGCCTTTCCACCAGCACACCAGCAGGAACAAGACCGCCAGCGCAGTGACGTAGGCCACATACAGCGCCGGGTTGCGGTCGACCGGCACGATCAGCGAGCCTGCCGACAAGCCGGCCAGAAACAGGATGAATACGATCCAGCCCTGCCAGGTGGCGGGCAGCCCCCAGCCCCAGCCATAGCTCTTGGCCGGGAACCAGTAGGGTTTCGCCGGCGCCGTTGGCGCGCTTTGATTTGCTTCGTCCATGGTGTTTTCCCTGCTTAGCTGCTCAGGGTGGACGACCGCACCACGGCGGACTTGTCCTGCGCTTTGACGACCTGCATCGCGGTGGCGATCAGTCCGCTCATCTCGCCCAGATTGGCCGGGATGATGATGGAATTATTCGTCTTGGCCAGCTGCGCGAAGGCGCCCACATATTGCTCGGCCACTTTCAGGTTGACCGCGTCCGCGCCACCCGGCGACTGGATCGCCGAACCGACCTGGCGCAGCGCATCGGCGGTGGCCTCGGCCAGCGCCACGATGGCGGCGGCCTGGCCTTCGGCGCGGTTGATGGCGGCGCGCTTGTCGCCTTCGGAGCGGGCGATCTGCGCCTCGCGCTCGCCGTTGGCGATATTGATCTGCTCCTGCTGGCGCCCTTCCGAGGCGGCGATCAGGGCGCGCTTCTCGCGCTCGGCCGTGATCTGGGCCTGCATCGCGTGCAGGATTTCCTTGGGCGGCGTCAGATCCTTGATTTCATAGCGCAGCACCTTCACGCCCCAGTTGGCGGCCGATTCATCGATCGCGTTGACGATGGTGGTGTTGATGTGGTCGCGCTCTTCGAAGGTCTTGTCCAGCTCCATGCGTCCGATCACCGAGCGCAGCGTGGTCTGGGCCAGCTGGGTGATGGCCGAGATGTAGTTCGAGGAACCATAGGAGGCGCGCATCGCGTCGGTGATCTGGAAATACAGGATACCGTCCACCTGCAGCTGGGTATTGTCGCGCGTGATGCAGACCTGGGGCGGCACGTCCAAGGGGATTTCCTTGAGGATGTGCTTGTAGGCGATCCGGTCCACGAAGGGCACGACGATGTTCAGGCCCGGCCCGAGGGTGGCGTGGTACTTGCCCAGCCGCTCCACCACCCAGGCATGCTGCTGCGGCACCACGTTGATCGTCTTGAACACGAACACCAGCGCCATGATGAACAGGATAAAGCTCACGCTACCTAAACTAAATTCCATCGCCTACTCCTTTGGTTGACTTCCACATTGCATCGCTTACAGTCCGACGATCAGGCGGCTGCCCTGCACCGCGCGGATAATAAAAGTGCCCGGCGCCGGCGTGGCGCCGGCCGCCAGTTCCACATCCCACAGCGCGCCCCGGTACATCACGCGCGCCGCGCCGTCCTGCCAGGCGGGCACATGCACGCTCTGGCCGATATCCATATTCACGTTCGGGTCGCTGGCCGGATCGCTGCGGTTGGGGCGGCCATACTTGCTGCGCCACAGCAGGCCGGTGGCCAGCACGCCCACCAGCGCCGCCGTGATGGTCTGCATGGGCCCGCTCGCGCCCAGCCAGGCCGCCAAGCCGCCACAGGCCACGCCAATAGCGATCATCAGCAGGTAAAAAGTGCCGCTGAACAGTTCCAGAATTACGATGACGCCAGCCGCTGCCAGCCAGCCTATCCAGTCCGCCATGATGCCTCCCGGTGCACGGTTTTAAAAAGCAAAAACCCCCGCTGCCCGCTAAGGGCGACGAGGGTTTTTGCTGCAATGTGTTGAGTATTAATGGTGTTTTTATCAATCGCCGCTATACCAGCAGTCTAACGCAAATCCCGCCTGCGTCAAATCCAATTGCATCATTTCACCATTAACTGCCAAACAATATTGCTTTTTACTGAATTACTTCTGCAGCGCTGCCAGTTTCTGCCAGGTGTCGATCACCGAGTCGGGATTCAACGACATCGATTCGATGCCCTGCTCCATCAGCCAGACCGCGAAGTCCGGATGGTCGGAAGGGCCCTGGCCGCAGATACCGATGTACTTGCCCTGCGCGCGGCAAGCCTTGATGGCCATCGACAGCAGTGCCTTGACGGCCGGATCGCGCTCGTCGAAGTCGGCCGCCAGCAATGCCATGCCGGAGTCGCGGTCCAGGCCCAGGGTCAGCTGGGTCAGATCGTTGGAGCCGATCGAGAAGCCGTCGAAGTGTTCCAGGAACTGGTCGGCCAGGATCGCGTTCGAAGGCACTTCGCACATCATGATCAGGCGCAGGCCGTTTTCGCCGCGCTTGAGGCCGTTCTTGGCCAGCAGCTGGACCACTTTTTCCGCCTGGCCCAGGGTACGCACGAAGGGCACCATGATCTCGACGTTGGTCAGGCCCATGTCGTTACGCACGCGCTTCATGGCCGCGCATTCCATTTCGAAGGACTCGGCGAAGTCCGGCGACAGGTAACGCGCCGCGCCGCGGAAGCCCAGCATCGGGTTTTCTTCGTCCGGCTCGTAGCGCGAACCGCCGATCAGCTTCTTGTACTCGTTCGACTTGAAGTCGGACAGGCGCACGATCACCGGTTTTGGCCAGAAGGCCGCGCCGATGGTGGCGATCCCTTCGGCCAGCTTGTCGATGTAGAAGGCTTTCGGCGAAGCGTGGCCGCGGGCCACCGATTCCACGGCCTTTTTCAGGTCGGCATCGATGTTCGGGTATTCCAGGATCGCTTTCGGGTGCACACCAATATTGTTATTGATGATGAACTCCAGGCGCGCCAGGCCCACGCCACCGTTCGGCACCGACTGGAAGTCGAAGGCCAGCTGCGGGTTACCCACGTTGAGCATGATCTTGGTTGGCAGTTTTGGCAGTTCGCCGCGCGCCACTTCCGACACTTCCGTTTCCAGCAGGCCGTCGTAGATCTTGCCCTCGTCGCCTTCGGCGCAGGACACGGTCACGAAGGTGCCGTCTTTCAGGATCTCGGTCGCGTCGCCGCAGCCGACGACCGCCGGCACGCCCAGTTCACGCGCGATGATCGCCGCGTGGCAGGTACGGCCGCCGCGGTTGGTGACGATCGCCGATGCGCGCTTCATGACCGGTTCCCAGTTCGGGTCGGTCATGTCGGCCACCAGCACGTCGCCTGGCTGCACGCGTTCCATGTCGGCCGGGTCGTGAATCACGCGCACTGGACCGGCGCCGATCTTCTGGCCGATGGCGCGGCCCGAGGTCAGCACGGTGCCGCTCGATTTCAGTTTGAAGCGCTGCTGCACGTCGGTCGCCTTCTGCTGCGATTTGACGGTTTCAGGACGCGCCTGCAGGATGTACAGTTTGCCGTCGCGGCCATCCTTGCCCCACTCGATGTCCATAGGACGGCCGTAGTGGTTCTCGATGATGACGGCGTACTTGGCCAGTTCCACCACTTCGGCGTCGTCCAGCGAGTAGCGGTTGCGCAGTTCCACCGGCACGTCCACGGTCTTGACCGAACGGCCAGCCTTGGCTTCGTTGGTGAATTCCATTTTCAGCAGCTTGGAGCCGATGTTGCGGCGGATCACAGGCGATTTGCCTTTTTCCAGCATCGGCTTGTGCACATAGAATTCGTCCGGATTGACGGCGCCCTGCACCACGGTCTCGCCCAGGCCATAGCTGGAGGTGACGAAGACCACATCCTTGAAGCCCGATTCGGTGTCGATGGTAAACATCACGCCGGCCGCGCCCAGATCGGAACGGACCATGCGCTGCACGCCGGCCGACAGCGCGACCTCGGCGTGGGTGAAGCCCTTGTGGACGCGGTAGGAGATGGCGCGGTCGTTGTACAGCGAAGCGAACACATGCTTCATCGCGTCGAGCACATTGTCGATGCCGACCACGTTCAGGAAGGTTTCTTGCTGGCCAGCGAAGGACGCATCCGGCAGATCTTCCGCGGTGGCGGAGGAGCGCACGGCGAAGGACATTTCGGTGGACGAGTCGGCCACCAGCTTCTCGTAGAAGGTCTGGATTTCGGCCGACAGGCGTGGCTGGAACGGGGTTTCGACGATCCATTGACGGATCTCGGCGCCGGCCTGGGCCAGTGCGCGCACGTCGTCGATGTTCAGGTCGGCCAGACGGTTGGCGATGCGCTCGTCCAGCGGCTTGCCGCCGTCGACGCTGTGCGACAGGAAGTCGCGGAAGGCTTGCGCGGTGGTGGCGAAGCCGCCCGGTACGCGCACGCCTGCCTCGGCCAGCTGGCTGATCATCTCGCCCAGCGAGGCGTTCTTGCCGCCCACCGATTCGACGTCCGTCATGCGGAGGGTTTCGAACGAAGCGACGTAGACCGCGTCACCTGTTGCGCCTTGCTGTTGCTCCTTCAATGCTGCGTTGGACAAACTGGTCATAATGACACCCTTACTTTAGATAGAAATCTTCCTGCGGTGAGCACAACAAGCGTTCTTGTTATTCTTGGCGCTGTGCATCACAATCTAGCAATGGCAGTCATTTTACAGCCTGTAGCGCAAATTGACGATTCACAATATATATTTTTCGGCTCCCCCTCCATGACACAAGAACAACGTCCAACGCTACCCGCCGCCGCCCGCACGGTCTTTTTTGTCTCCGACGGCACCGGCATCACCGCCGAAACCTTTGGCCACTCGGTGCTGACCCAGTTCGAGCTGCGCTTCCGCCAGGTGCGTTTGCCCTTTATCGACACGCTCGACAAGGCCCACGACGCGGCGCGCAAGATCAACGAAGCCTTCACCACCGACGGCCAGCGGCCCATCATCTTCTCGACCCTGGTCAAGACCGAGCTGTCGAATGTGATACGCAATTGCAAGGGTCTGCATATGGACCTGATTCAAACTTTTGTTGCGCCATTGGAACAAGAACTGGGCGTCAAGTCCACCCACACCATCGGCCGCTCGCACAATATCGTCGACAGCGAGGAATACAAGAACCGTATCGAGGCGATCAATTTCTCGCTGGCGCATGATGACGGCCAGTCGCACAAGAACCTGTCCTCGGCCGACGTGATCCTGGTGGGCGTGTCGCGCTCGGGCAAGACCCCGACCAGCCTCTACCTGGCGATGCAGTACGGCATCAAGGCCGCCAACTACCCGCTGATCCCGGACGACTTCGAGCGCGGCAAGCTGCCCTCCTCGCTGTACGCCTACCAGTCCAAGATTTTCGGCCTGAGCATCACGCCGGAACGGCTGGCCGAGATCCGCAACGAGCGCCGCGCCGGCAGCAAATACGCCTCGCTGGAGAATTGCCGCTATGAAGTCAACGAGGCGGAACAGATGATGAAGCGCGAAGGCATACGCTGGCTGTCGTCGACCACCAAGTCGATCGAGGAGATCGCGACGACGATCTTGCAGGAAATCAAGCCGAACCGGCGCGAGTACTAGACCTAAGCAGGTAGCAAGAGCCGGTACTGGCCGCGCAAACAAAGTTGGCGGGCCGCCGGCACAATCCAAAACCCAAGGCCTACCCCCGGGGTCTGACCCGGCGGGGACCCCGGCGCTTTGCCGTGGGTTGGAGCTGCCGCCGGCGGCCAGCCAGCCAGCCAGACTGATTCCATATGGGGAATCAAAAGAACTCGTGCCACTCCTTCAGCCAGCCGGGGATGTCTTCCACCGGCATCGGCTTGGCGATGTAATAGCCTTGGGCGTAGGTGCAGCCCAGGCCCTGCAGGAATTCCCAGTCCTGCTTGGTTTCCACCCCCACTGCCACCGAGCGGCGGTCCAGGCTGCTGGCCAGGTTCAGGCAGGAGCGTAGCACCACGCCGATGGCCTGCTTCTTGAACGCGCCATCGACGAAGCTGCGGTCGATCTTCAGTTCCGAAAAGGGGATGCGCGCCAGCAGCTGCAGGTTGGAGCGGCCGGTACCGTAGTCGTCGATCGCCAGCCCGAAACCCTGCATGCGCAGGCGCAGCAGGCGTTCGAGGAAGTGCGGGTCGGTCGTCAGCACCGCCGATTCGGTCATCTCGAAGGTGATGTAGTCGGCCAGGATGCGGTGGCGCGCGAGGCAGGCGTTGATCTGTTCCATGAACTGGGGATGGGCCAGCGTGCCCTGGTCGACATTGATCGATACCGCCAGCGGAATACCCTGGTCGTGCAGCGCACGGCAGGCGGCGGCCGATTTTTCGATCATGCTCCAGTCGAGGAAGTCGATGCGCTGATGGTCGTCCAGGGCCTTGATGAAGGAGCCCGGCCCCAGCACGCCATAGCGCGGGTGGCGCCAGCGGGCGAACATTTCCAGCCCCTTGACGTCGCCCGTGGCCAGTTCGATCTTGGGCTGGAAGAAGGGGTCGAATTCGCGCGCCTGCAGGCCGCGCCCCACTTCGGCGAAGGAATACACGGGGCCGGCGGCGGCCGAGTGCGGCGGCGTGTTCACCGGCGCCAGGTAGTTGGAAATCAGCGCTTCCAGGCGCGGGGCGCTGACCGGCTTGCCGATCGCCCCCAGCATATTGACGCCATACGCCACGGCCATGGTTTCCACCGACAGCAGCACGGCGCTGGTCTGGGCGCCGACGATGACGATGGCGGCGTTGCAGCGTTCCTCGGACAGGCGCCGGATCAGCTCCAGCCCATCCATTCCCTCCAGCGCCAGATCGATCACGGCGATGTCCACCGGCGGCTCCATGCCGTTGTCGAAGTGGCGCAGCGCGGTATGCCCGTCAGGCACCTTGGTGATGACGGTCGCGCCGAGCTGCCCCAATATGCCGGCCAGCGTGTCGCTCAGGACCGGGTCCCCTTCGGCTACCAGAAAGTGCAACTGTCCGATGTCCATGCCTGCTCCAGTGAGGTACCAGATAAGCCGTCGTAGTCACCCGGCCGCAGTAGCGCGCTAGCATCCCGCCTGCAGCCTTACCGTCGCCGGCGCCGCTTGCGCGAAGCCGGTACAGCTAGTAGATAAGTCAATTAGCTATGATTCTGCCTGACTTGTTCGAAAAAGCAAACAGCCGCGCACGCGGCGACGTTGAGCGACTCGACCTGGCCGAGGTGGGGAATGACCACCTGGTGGCGCGCGGCCGACAGCAGATCGTCGGCCACGCCCTGCCCTTCATGCCCGAACAGCCAGGCCACAGGCTGGCGCAGGTCCAGATCGTAGAGGCGCTCGGTGGCGTAGCCGCTGGTGGCCACGGTGGCGATCGTGGCGCCGGAGACCAGTGGCGCCAAATCCACGTTTTCGAAAATATCGAGCACAAAGTGCGCACCCATGGCCGCGCGCAGCACCTTGGGCGACCAGCAGAAGGCCGTGCCGGCGCTGCAATAGACCTGTTTGATGCCGGCGGCGGCGGCGCTGCGCAGGATGGAGCCGACATTGCCGGGGTCCTGCACATTGTCGAGCAGGACCGCCGACACGCTCAGCGCGCCCTGCACCACCCGTTCCGGGGTATCGACCAGGAACATCACGCCGACGCCATGTTCGACCTGGCTGACGGCGTTGTAGAGCGCATCGGGCAGGCCGATCACATGGGCGTGGCGCGCCTCGAGCTGGCCGATGATGTCGGCCACTTCCGGATTGCGCAGCGCCGTCTCGCTGACGATGCACTGCTCAGGCAGGCCGCGCAGCTGCAGATAGGACTGGCACAGGTGCACGCCGTCGAGCAGGGTGCGGCCGGCCTTCTTGCGCGCCTGCGAGCTGCCCGCCAGGTGCTTGAGTTCCTTGTATTGCGCGTTGTCGCGCGAGCTGATGGTCTTCACAGCAGTTCTCCCTGTACGGCGGCCAGCGTCTGTACGACTGCGACCACGGGCGGCGCTTCCAGCGCCGCGCGCACCGGCCCGAACGAGCGGCGGTGCACCGGCGAGGCGCCGAATTCGCGCAGGCGCGCCAGGTGCAGCGCGGTCGGATAGCCCTTGTGCTGGTCGAAGCAGTATTGCGGATAGCGCGCGTGCAGTTCCACCAGCGCCGCGTCGCGCGCGGTCTTGGCCAGGATGGAGGCGGCCGAAATCGAATCGACCTTGTCGTCGCCACCGACGATGGCCATCGCATTGATCGTCATCTTGGGGCAGCGGTTGCCGTCGATCAGGGCCAGCGTGGGCACGGTGGACAGCATTTCCACCGCGCGGCGCATCGCCAGCATGGACGCGTGCAGGATATTGAGTTCGTCGATTTCCGCTTCCGACGCCTCGGCGATGGCCCAGGCCAGCGCGTTCTGCTTGATCAGCGGCGCGAGCAGGTCGCGCTTGGCCTCATTGAGTTTCTTGGAGTCGCGCAGGCCGTCGATGGGACGGTCCGGGTGCAGGATCACGGCGGCCGCGAAGACCGGGCCGGCCAGCGGGCCGCGGCCGGCTTCGTCAACGCCGCAGATGATCTCGTCGAGCGAGAACGGCAGTTCGTCGAACAGGCCGGGATAGATGTTTTTCACTTTACTGCTTCACTTTGCATTGATAACTTGGAGGACCGCCGCCGCACTCTCCTGCGCGCTGTTGCGCAGCAGGCTGTGGTGCATCTCGGTGAAACGCTGCGCCAGCCGCAGCCGGTGCGGCGCGTCGCTGAGCTGCTTCCACATGGCCTCGGCCAGCGCTTCCGGGCTGGCGTCGTTCTGCAGCAGCTCGGGCACCAGGAATTCGCGCGCCAGGATATTCGGCAGGCCGATCCAGGGTTGATAGCCGAAGTGGCGCAGGATCTGCCACTCCGCCGCCATCATCTTGTAGGCGATGACCATCGGCTTCTTGAACAGCGCCACCTCCAGCGAGGCCGTGCCGGACGCGACCAGCACCGCGTCGGCGGCGGCGATGGCCGTATGCGACTGGCCGTCGAGCAGCTGGATGTCCACGTCCTGCAGGCCGGCCTGGGCCACCAGTTCCAGGAAATACTGGCGCTGGCGCTCGCCCGCCATCGGCGCGACGAACTTGAGCGAACGGTCGCGCTGCAGCAGCAGGCGCGCCGCGCCGACAAAGGCGACGGTGTTGTACTTCAGTTCGGACATGCGGCTGCCGGGCATGATGGCCACCACATTCGCGTCCTGCGGCAGACCCAGCGCGCTGCGCGCGAGCGCCTCGTCCGGCGCCAGCGGCACCAGCTCGGCCAGCGGATGGCCCACATAGCTGACCGGCACGCCGGCGCGGCGGTAGATCTCCTCCTCGAAGGGGAACACCACCAGCATGTGCGACACCGCCTTGATGATTTTCTTGATCCGGCCGCCGCGCCAGGCCCAGATCTGCGGCCCGATGTAGTGCACGGTGGGGATGCCGGCATCCTTGAGCTGCATTTCCAGGCCGAGGTTAAAGCCGGGATAGTCGGCGCCGATGAACACCGACGGCCGTTCGGCCAGCAGCTGGTCGCGCAGCGCGTTCTGGATGCCCTTGATCTCGCGGTAGCGCGGAATCACGGCCAGCAGGCCGCGCACGGTCAGCTTGTCCATAGGCCAGTGCGATTCGAAGCCCTGCGCCATCATGGCCGGTCCGCCGATGCCGTGGAAGCGCGCCTCCGGCAACTGCGGACGCAGGCCGGACAACAGGCGCGCTGCCAGCACGTCGCCGGACGGTTCGCCGGCGACGACGGCGACCGAGACCTTAGCGGACGATGCCACGGGTCGCCGTATCGAGGAAAGACCGCATGTGGGCGATCTGCACGGCCGCGGCCGGGGTGGCCTGCTCTTCGGCCAGCAGCGCGGCCTTGGCCTCTTCCAGCGTCAGGCCGGAGCGGTAGATCAGCTTGTAGGCGGTACGGATGCCGTTGATCTGCTCGCGCGTGAAGCCGCGCCGTTTCAGGCCTTCGATGTTGACGCCGTGGGCCTGGGCCGGATTGCCGTTCAGGAGCACATACGGCGGCACGTCCTGGGTCAGGCTGGTGCTCATGCCGACGAAGGCGTGGTCGCCGATCTTGCAGAACTGGTGGACATTGGCGAAGCCGCTCATGATGACCCAGTCGCCGATCTGTACGTGGCCGGCGATCTGCGCATTGTTCGAGAAGATCGTGTTGCTGCCCACCTGGCAGTCGTGCGCCAGGTGTACATAGGCCGAAATCCAGTTGTCGTTACCCAGGCTGGTGACGCCCTTGTCCTGCACCGTGCCGGTGTTGAAGGTGCAGAATTCGCGGATGGTGTTGCGGTCGCCGATGGTCAGGCGGGTCGGTTCGCCGGCCCACTTCTTGTCCTGCGGCGCCGCGCCTATCGACGAGAACTGGAAGAACTTGTTGTCGCTGCCGATGCTGGTATGGCCTTCGATGACCACATGCGGGCCGATCACCGTGCCCGAACCGATGGATACATCCGGTCCGATGATCGAATACGGGCCCACCTCGACACTGCTGTCGAGTTGCGCCTTCGGGTCGACGACTGCGGTGGAATGGATCTTGGACATGGCTTACTTCCCTGCTGGCTGGCTGGCGTCGTCGGCGCTGCGGATGGTGCACATCAATTCGGCTTCCACCGCGACTTTGCCGTCGACGCTGCCGACTGCCTTGTACTTCCAGATGCCGCGCGAGACGCGCAGGATTTCCACGTTCATCACCAGCTGGTCGCCCGGCTCGACCGGACGCTTGAAGCGCGCGTTGTCGATGCCGACGAAGTAGACCACCGAGTTCTCGTCCGGCTTGATGTCCATCGTCAGGAAGGACAGGATGGCCGCGGTCTGGGCCATCGCTTCGATCATCAGCACGCCCGGCATGACCGGCTTGTGCGGGAAGTGGCCATTGAAGAATTCTTCGTTGACGGTGACGTTCTTGATGGCGGTGATGGTCTTGCCCGACTCCCAGTCCAGCACGCGGTCGACCAGCAGCAGCGGGTAGCGGTGCGGCAGGTACTGCTTGATCTGGTGGATGTCCAGGCATTTCTTCACGCTGCTTGGAGTGTCTTGGGTAGGAGTAGTAGTCATTTTTCGTCTTGATTCGTCAGTGTTTTAATGGTTTTTTCCAGTGCGCGTATCTTCTCGCGCATGGACGACAGATTACGTACAATCGCTGCCGATTTTTCCCACTCGGCGTTTTTGGCCAGCGGATAGAAGCCGGTGTACTGGCCCGCTTCCGCGATCGAGCGGGACACCATGCTGCCCGAACCGATGTGCACTCGGTCGGCGATGGTCAGGTGGCCCAGCACCATGGCGGCGCCGCCAAAGGTGCAGTACTTGCCGATCTTGGCGCTACCGGCCACGCCCACGCAGCCGGCCATGGCCGTATGTGCGCCGATGTGGCAGTTGTGCCCGATCTGGATCTGGTTATCGAGCTTGACGCCGTCCTCGATGATGGTGTCGGCCAGCGCGCCGCGGTCGATGGTGGTGTTGGCGCCGATGTCCACATCGTCGCCGATCAGTACCCTGCCCGTTTGCGGAATCTTGATGTAGACCCCGCCCTCGTTGGCGAAACCGAAGCCGTCGGTGCCGATCACGGCGCCCGAATGGATGATGCCGCGCGCGCCGATCTGGCAATAGGCGTGGAAGGTCACGTTGGCGAACAGCTGCGTGCCCTCGCCGATCAGCGCCTCGCGGCCGATGAAGCAGCCGGCCCCGATTACGGCGCCCGCGGCGATGATGGCACCGGCCTCGATCGTCGCCTGCGGGCCGATATGGGCGCTGGCGTCGATCTGGGCGGAGGCGTCCACGCAGGCGCTGGCATGGATGCCGGGCGCCGGCACGATGGCCGTCAGCGCGGCGAAGTACTGGGCCGCGCGCGCGAAGTAGACATAGGGGTTGGGGGTGACGATGCGCGCGCCGCCATAACCGGCGGCGACGAAATCGTCGTCGGCGGGCGAGACGATCAGCGCCGCCGCGTGGCTGTGCGCGGTCTGCGCGCGCAGTTTGCTATTGCTGAGAAAGCTGATGTGCGAAACGCCGGCGTCCGTCAGTGGCGCGATCCCGATCACTTCCAGGTTCGGGTCGCCCACCAACTGCCCGCCCAAGCGTTCGACCAATTCTCCTAGTCGAGTGCCCATCGGGGGATTCCAATCTTTGTATGAAGCTGTATGAAGTCGCTGCGGGGTGAAGCTTGTTGATCTCTTATTTATCTTTTATTTGTCTTTATCCAGCGCGGCCAGCACCTTGTCGGTGATGTCGATGCGCGGGCTGGCCCAGACCGCATCCTGCAGCACGATGTCGAAACCTTCGACCTGCGCCAGCTGCTTGATGATCTTGGTGGCCTTGTCCGAAATCGCGGCCCGTTCCTCATTGGTGCGCTGGTTCAGATCTTCGCGGAATTCGCGCTGGCGGCGCTGGAATTCCTTGTCCAGCTCGAAGTACTCGCGCTGGCGTTTGCCGCGCTCGGCCTCGCCCAGCGAAGGCAATTCCTTCTCCAGCTTTTCGGACGAGGACTTGAGGCGGCTGGCCAGTTCCTGTACGGCCTTCTCGCGCTTGGAGAATTCTTCGGCCAGCTTTTCGCCGGCCAGTTTGGCCAGCTTCGATTCATTGTAGATGCGCTCGGTGCTGAGCCAGGCGATCTTGGAGCTTTGCGCCTGCGCCGAGGCCAAGGCGCAGCAGCCCAGCAACAGCACGGCCAGCGATTTGCTCAAGGTAGCGGATACCGTTTTCAACTTATTTCTCCGTAGCAATTATTCGACCCCATCCGGCTTAGAAACCCGTGCCCATCTGGAACTGGAAGCGTTCCAGGCGGTCGCCCGTCTTGGCGTTCAGGGGCTTAGCATAACTCAACTTGAGCGGACCGACCGGGGAAATCCAGCTGATCCCCAGACCGGCCGAGTAGCGCAGCTCGGAGAAGCGCATTTTCGCGCCTTCCTGGTAGACCTGGCCGCCGTCGAGGAAGCCGAACCAGCGCAGGCTGCGGTCCTGGCCGGAGCCCGGGAACGGCATCTGCAGTTCGGCATTGCCGATCAGGCGAGACGAGCCGCCCAGCGCATCGCCGTAGTTGGTGTCGACCGCGCCCAGCGAGGAACTGAGGTAGCCGCGCACCGAACCGATACCGCCGCCGTAGAAGTTCTTGAACACTGGATAAGCCTTGCCGCCGATGCCGTGGCCGTAATCGATCTCGCCTTTCAGGGCCAGTGTGACTTTCGGATGCAGCGGCTTGTACCACTGCTGCTCGTACACGGCGCGGTAGTACTTGGAATTGCCGATCAGGTCCAGCTCCAGGTTGACGCGCTGGTAGCGGCCGATGGTCGGGGTGATGGCGCTATCGCGCGAATCGCGCGCCCACGATGCCGTCAGCGGCACCGCGTTGGTGCTGGCGCTGCCGATACCATTGGCGATGCCGGTCACATTGGTCACATAGGTCTTGAAGCGCGTCGGGCTGGTCGAATCGGTGTCGATGCGCGAACGCTCCAGGCCCAGGCCGAAGAACACGGTGTCGACTTCCGAGAACGGCACGCCCCAGCTGATGCGGCCACCCTGCTGCTTGATGGTGTAGCTGCCGACGTTCAATGCCGGCGGCTGCTGGGTACGCAGATAGATCTCGAAGGAGCGCGACACGCCTTCATCCGTGTAGTACGGATTGGTCTGCGAGAACGAGATCGTGCGGCTGTACTTGCTGGTATTGAGCTCGATGCCGACAGTGTTGCCCGAACCGGCGAAGTTGGCCTGCTGGATCGCGGCCGACAGCGTGAATTTCTCCGACTGCGAGAAGGCGCCGCCGATCTGGAAGTTACCGGTCGGACGCTCGACCACGGTCAGGTTGACGTCGACCTGGTCGGAGGTGCCCTGGGCTTCCGGCGTGTCGATGGTCACGTCCTTGAAGTAGCCGAGGCGGTCGACGCGGTCGCGCGACAGTTTAATTTTGTTGGCGTCGTACCAGGACGATTCGAACTGGCGGAACTCGCGGCGGATCACTTCGTCGCGGGTGGTGGTGTTGCCGGCGATGTTCATATGGCGCACATAGGCGCGCTTGCCCGGATCGATGAAGAAGGTAAATGCCACTTCGCGCTTATCGCGGTCGATGTCCGGATTGGCGTTGACGTTGGCAAAGGCGTAGCCGAAGGTGCCCAGGCGGTCCGAGATGCGCTTGTTGGTGGCGGTCAGGCGCTCGCCCGAGTACACGTCGCCGCGGTTGAGCAGCACCAACGAACGCAGTTCCTCCTCGCGGCCGAACATCTCGCCTTCGAACTTGATGTCGGCGACCTTGTACTTCTCGCCTTCGGTGATGTTGATCGTGATGTAGATGTCCTTCTTGTCGGGCGTGATCGAGACCTGGGTCGATTCGACCTGCATCTCGATATAGCCGCGGTTCAGATAGTAGGACTTGATCGACTCGATGTCGCCGGTCAGCTTGGTCTTGGAGTACTGGTCGGCCTTGGTGTACCAGCTGAACCAGCCGCCGGTGTTCAGGGCGATCTGTTCCTTCAGCTCTTTGTCGCTGAAGGTCTTGTTGCCGACGATGTTGATCTGCTTGATCTTGGCGACGTCGCCCTCGTCCACCGCGAACACGATGTTGACGCGGTTACGCTCGATCGGGGTGACGGTGGTGGTGATCTTCACGCCATACAGGCCATGCGACAGGTACTGGCGCTTGAGTTCCTGCTCGGCGCGGTCGACCGAGGCCTTGTCGAAAATCTTGGTCTCGCCCACGCCGATGTCCTTCAGCGCCTTGACCAGGGTGTCTTTCTCGAATTCCTTGGTGCCGGTGAATTCCACCTTGGCGATGGCCGGACGTTCCTCGACCAGCACCACCAGCACGTCGCCGTCGGCTTCCAGGCGCACGTCCTTGAAGAAGCCGGTGGCATACAGCGCCTTGATGGCCGCTACGCTTTTCTCATCGCTGAAGGTTTCGCCAACCCGCACCGGCAGGTAGCTGAAGACCGTACCGGCCTCGGTGCGCTGGATGCCTTCGACGCGGATATCTTTGACTTTGAACGGTTCAATGGCGAACGCGGGGCTGGCGCACAGGGCCAGCACGGCGGCGCCGATCACACTGCGGCGGAAGGTGGGCGAGGCAAAACGGTCAGAATATAATTTCATTGGCAAAATCAATGGCTCAATCATGGGACTACATACACGCAACGATGCGAAACAGATGCCGCCGAATCCATGCCAGCGCGCGCCTGCGTATTACCTGCGTATTACGTCAGACGCGCCAATTACAGCAAGCGCACCACATCGTTGAACACGGCCAGCAACATCAAGCTCACCAGCAATCCAACGCCGAGGCGCTGCGCAATCTCGCCGACACGCTCCGGCACCGGGCGCCCAGTCAAAACTTCCAGCGAATAATACAGCAAAAGGCCACCATCTAGAACCGGAATGGGTAGCAAATTCATCACCCCCAAACTGACGCTGATGAAGGCCATGAAGCTCAGATAGCTGACCGCGCCGATGCGCGCGGTTTGCCCGGCGTAGTCGGCGATGGTGATGGGACCGGTCACGTTCTTCCACGAGACCTCGCCGACGATCATCTTGCCGATCATGCGCAGGGTCAGCACGCTGGCATCCCAGACCTTGACACTGGCCTTGCCGACCGCCTGCAGCGGCGAGGAAGACAGGATGATCATATCCGGCGTCTGCGCGACGTAGGCGTTGATCTTACCGACTGTTACAGATCGCTTGGCGTCGCGTTCGGCGTCCGGCGTGACCGCCAGCGCGAAGGGAGCGCCGGCGCGGCGCCCTTCGACCGTGACCGTGCGGCCGCCGGAGGCGCGGATCTCGTCGATGAAGGCGATGCCGTCGGCGACCGGTTTGCCGTCCACGCTGAGTATCAAATCGCCCGTGCGCAGGCCGGCGCGGGCAGCGGCGCCGCCCTCCACCACCTGCTCGAGCACCGCCGGCGGACGCGCCACCACGATGCCAAGCTTGCCCAGTACGTCGCCTTCCAGATCGAGTTTCGCCAGATCGGCGGCCTGCAGCTGCACGCTGGCGCGGCCGTAACCGGGCCGCTCGACATCGAGGCGCGCGCCGCTCTTGTCGATCGCCGCCTGGATGATCTGCCAGCGCAGATCGGACCAGCCCTGGATGGCCTGGCCATTGATGGCGACAATCCGGTCTTCCTTATGCAGGCCGGCCAGCTGGCCCGGCGTGTCGGCGGCCACCGTGCCTATCCTGCTGGACGGTTCGGCGATGCCATACATGAACAGGCCGGCGAACAACGCGATGGCCATCAGGAAGTTGGCGATCGGGCCGGCCGCCACGATGGCGATGCGGCGCCATACGCTCTGGCCGGTGAATTCGCGCGCCCGGTCTTCCGGCGACATGGCGCCGAGGTCCTGTTCGCGCGCGTCCAGCATCTTGACGTAGCCGCCCAGCGGCAGCACCGAGACGGCCCATTCGGTCTGGTCCGGACCGAACTTGCGCGACCAGACCACCTTGCCCATGCCCAGCGAGAAGCGCAGCACCTTCACGCCGCACCAGCGCGCCACCCAGTAGTGGCCCAGTTCGTGGATGGCGATCAGGGTCCCGAGGACGACCAGAAACGCCAGTATCGTCTGGATCAGACTCATTGTGACTCTCCTGGCGCAATCTCCGCGATGCAGCGGCGGGCGGCGTCGCGCGCCAGCCGGTCGTGTTCCATCAAGGCTTCGATACTACCCACCTCGCCTTGCGGCAAGGCCTGCATCACCTGGTCGATCACGCGGTCGATCTGGCGGAAGCCGATCCGCAGATCGAGGAAGGATTGCACCGCGATCTCGTTGGCCGCGTTCAGCACGGCCGGGGCGCTGCCGCCGGCGCGCAGCGCGGCAAAGGCCAGCGCCAGGCAGGGGAAACGCTGGAAGTCGGGTTTTTCGAACTGCAGCGTGGCAATGGCCGTCAGGTCCAGCGCAGCCACGCCGGAGGCGATGCGCTCCGGGTAGGCCAGCGCGTGCGCGATCGGGGTGCGCATGTCCGGGTTGCCCAGCTGGGCCAGCACCGAACCGTCGGCATAGGACACCATCGAATGGATCACCGACTGCGGATGGATCACCACCTCGATCAGATCGGGCGCGGCGCCGAACAGCCAGTGCGCCTCGATCACCTCCAGGCCCTTGTTCATCATGGTGGCCGAGTCGACCGAGATCTTGCGGCCCATCGACCAGTTCGGGTGCAAACAGGCTTGTTCCGGCGTCACCGCGTCGAGGGTCTCGACGGCGCGCTTGAGGAAGGGACCGCCGGAAGCGGTCAGCAAGATCCTGGCCACGCCGCTGGCGGCGGGCTGGCGGCCGTAGTTATGCGGCAGGCACTGGAAGATGGCATTGTGCTCGCTGTCGATCGGCAGCAGCACGGCCCCGCTCTCGGCCACCGCGTCCATGAACAGCTGGCCGGACATGACCAGCGCTTCCTTGTTCGCCAGCAGCACCTTCTTGCCGGCGCGGGCCGCGGCCAGCGTCGGCGCCAGGCCGGCGGCGCCGACGATGGCGGCCATCACGGCATCAACTTCCTGGGCGCTGGCGATGGCGCACAGGGCCGCCTCGCCGTATTCGACTTCGGTGCGCAAGCCTTTCGCCTGCAGCAGCGCGCTCAGTTGGGCGGCGGCGGCGGCGCTGCCGACGACGGCGCGGGCCGGCTTGAACCGTTCGCACTGGGCCGCCAGCTCATCGACCTTGCTGTGGGCCGACAGAGCGTAGACCGAATAGCGCTCGGGGTGGCGCGCCAGTACGTCGAGGGTGGAGACACCGATCGATCCGGTGGCGCCGAGGATGGTAACGCTTTGCATGGGGTGTCCTTCAGAGCCAGGTGGCGATCAGCGCTGCCAGCGGCAGCACGGGAATCAGGGCATCGATGCGATCGAGCACGCCGCCGTGGCCAGGCAGCAGACTGCTGCTGTCCTTCATGGCGGCGCGGCGTTTGAGCTGGGATTCGAACAGGTCGCCGATCACGCTGAAGGCAACGATCAGCAGCAGCACGGCGAGCGCGCCGAACCAGCCGAAACTGGCCTGCAGGCGTACCGCGAAGGTGGCGCCCAGCCAGTGCGCCGCGGGCGCGGCCAGGATGGTGATGGAGGAAATGGCCAGCACGGCGATGCCGCCGCCGATGGCGCCCTCCCAGGATTTACCGGGCGAGATGGTGGGGGCCAGCTTGCGCTTGCCGAAGGCCTTGCCGGAGAAGTAGGCGCCGATATCGGCGATCCACACCAGCGCCATGGCCGACAGCAGGAAGATGGCCGATTGCTGGAACAGCGCCAGCATGGCGAAGAAGCAGGCGAACATGGCGAAGGCGAAGGTGAAGCCCAGGGTCCAGTTGCCGGTGCTCTTGAGCGGCGGCAGGCCCAGGCCCAGGGTCGGCGTGAAGCGGATCGCCCACAGCAGCACGGCCACGCCGAACAGCGAGTGGACCGCGCCCGGGCTGGCGCGGTACAGGCCCAGCACGAACAGCAGCGCGCAGCCCAGGCCGAACCACTGGGGCGCTTTCAGGCCGAACAGGCGCGCCGCTTCCCACATGGCGGCGCCGAAGAACAGCGTGGCCAGGACGGCGAACGCGGGGAAGGATTGCGAGAACAGAACCGGCAGCAGTACCGCCAGCAGGACCAGGGCGGTCAGTATCCGTGTTTTGAGCATCAGGTAGTCTTTTCAGCCAATTGTGCGCCGGTGCGGCCGAAGCGCCGCTCGCGGTGCTGGTAGGACGCGATGGCGGCGTCGAGCGACTCGATCGCGAAATCGGGCCAGTAGGTGTCGGTGAAGAACAGTTCGGTGTAGGCCAGCTGCCAGAGCAGGAAGTTGGAGATGCGCTGCTCGCCGCCGGTGCGGATGAACAGGTCCGGCTCGGGCGCGTAGGCCATCGCCAGATGGGGCGCCAGCTGCTCTTCGGAGAAGTCGCTGCTGCCCGGATGGGCCGCGACCATCTTGCCGACGGCCTGCATGATGTCCCAGCGTCCGCCATAGTTGGCGCAGACGGTGACGGTCATGCGGGTGTTGCCGGCGGTGCGGCGTTCGGCCGAGGCGATCATGCTGCGCAGCTTGTCGTCGAAGCGGCTCAAATCGCCGACGACCTTGAGGCGGATATTGTTCGCGTGCAGCTTGGAGACCTCACGGTCGAGCGCGGTGACGAACAGGCGCATCAGCAGTGACACTTCTTCCTCGGGACGGCGCCAGTTTTCGGAACTGAAGGCGAACAGGGTCAGGTATTCCACGCCGCGGCGGACGCAGGCCTCGACCACGCTGCGCACCGCGTCGACGCCCTTGACGTGGCCGGCGACGCGCGGCAGGAAGCGCTTGGTCGCCCAGCGGCCATTGCCATCCATGATGATGGCTACGTGGCGCGGTACAGCCGGAGCATCCGGTACCGCGGTGGTCGAACTTGTATATTTCATGAAAACACGCGTGCCAGAAAATGAGGGTGGTACTTTGTTCTACCAACGTGTGGCCGGCGCCGCGGCGGCCTCGCATCGCTGCAAGGCCACGCGGCGCCGGCGCCAACCCTATACGGTCAGCACTTCTTTTTCTTTATCGGCGACCATCTTGTCGATGTCGACGATGAACTTGTCGGTCAGCTTCTGCACTTCGTCGGACGAGCGGCGCTCGTCGTCTTCCGAGCAGGACTTGTCCTTGACCATCTTCTTGAACGATTCGTTGGCGTCGCGGCGGATGTTGCGCACCGCGATTTTCGCGTCTTCGGCTTCGCTCTTGACCAGCTTGACCATTTCCTTGCGGCGTTCTTCGGTCAGCGCCGGCGTCGGCACGCGGATCATGTCGCCCTGGCTCGACGGGTTCAGGCCCAGGTCGGCGTCGCGGATGGCTTTTTCGATGGTGGTGGCCATCTTCTTTTCAAACGGCTGCACGCCGATGGTGCGCGCGTCGATCAGATTGATGCTGGCCACCTGGGACAGCGCCGTCGGGGAACCGTAGTACTCGACCATCACATGGTCGAGGATGCCGGTGTGGGCGCGGCCGGTACGGACCTTGGCCAGATCGGCACGCAGGGTTTCCAGCGACTTGACCATGCGGTCTTGGGCGTTCTTTTTAACGTCAGCTAAGGACATTGCTGCTCTCCTGTATGGGATAAATATTAAACGTGAACCAGTGTACCTTCATCCTCGCCCATGATGACACGCATCAGCGCGCCCGGCTTGGTGATGGAAAACACTTTGATCGGCAGTTTCTGGTCGCGGCACAGCGCGAAGGCGGTCGCGTCCATCACCTGCAGGTGCTTGGCGATGGCTTCGTCGAAGGTGATCGACTGGTACAGCGTGGCGTTCGGGTCTTTCTTTGGATCGGCGGTGTAGACGCCATCGACCTTGGTGGCCTTGAGCACGATTTCGGCGCTCATTTCCGAACCGCGCAGTGCGGCCGCGGTGTCGGTGGTGAAGAAAGGATTGCCGGTACCGGCGGCAAACACGACCACTTTGCCCTCTTCCAGGTACTGCAGCGCTTTCGGGCGCACATACGGCTCGACGACCTGCTCGATGCCGATGGCCGACATGACGCGGGCGGTGATGCCGACGTGGCGCATGGCATCGGCCAGCGCCAGGGCGTTCATCACGGTGGCCAGCATACCCATATAGTCGGCGGTGGCGCGGTCCATGCCCTGGGCGCCCGGGGCGACTCCACGGAAGATGTTGCCGCCGCCAATGACGATCGCCAGTTCCACGCCCAGTTTCGCCACCTCGGCAACGTCGGCGACCATGCGTTCGATGGTGCCGCGGTTGATGCCGTAGGGATCGTCACCCATCAGGGCCTCGCCGGATAATTTGAGGAGGACGCGCTTGTAGGCTGGTTTTGACATGAGCTGGGGCTCCTAAGTGTGTGATTAATTCGGGTGGTGCTGCCGGCGGCATCATGATACCTTGATACGGGCCGGCGGGACTTGCTGTGCGTCCGGTGCGCGCCCTGCTGCGGCGCTGCTGACGCGGACGGGGTCGGACTAAAAAAACGGGCCTCTCGGCCCGTTTCAAATTACGCTCCTTTGGAAGCAGCCACTTGCGCGGCTACTTCGGCGGCGAAATCGTCTTGTTTCTTCTCGATCCCTTCGCCCACCACATACATCGTGAATGCTTTCACGGTGGTGGCTTTTTCTTTCAGCATCTGCTCGATCGTTTGCTTGTCGTTTTTCACGAAAGCCTGGTTCAGCAGCGATACTTCTTTCAGGTACTTCTGCACCGAACCGTCCAGGCGCTTGGCCAGGATTTCCGGCGATTGCGCTGGCTTGCCTTCGGCGGCCGCTTTGGCTGCATCTTCTTCGGCTTTCAGTTTTGCCACCGAACGCTCTTTTTCGATCAGTTCGGCTGGAACCTGGTCCGACGACAGCGACACTGGCTTCATCGCGGCGATGTGCATGGCCACGTCTTTACCGACTTGCTCTTCGGCGCCTTCGAACTCGACCATCACGCCGATGCGGGTGCCGTGCAGGTAGGCGGCCAGTTTGCCGGTGGTTTCGAAACGCTGGAAGCGGCGGATCGCCATGTTTTCGCCGATTTTACCGATCAGGGCAGCGCGCACTTCGTCCAGGGTCTTGCCATCGAGTGGCAGGGCCAGCAGGGCGGCGACATCGGCCGGGTTGTGCTCGGCAACCAGACGGGCAGCGTTGTTGGCCAGGGCCAGGAAATCGTCGTTTTTGGCGACGAAGTCGGTTTCGGAGTTTACTTCGACCAGCGCGCCAACGCCGCCGCTGATGAAGGTCGCGACCACGCCTTCGGCGGTGATACGTGCCGACGCTTTCGATGCCTTGCCGCCCAGCTTGACGCGCAGGATCTCTTCCGCACGGGCCATATCGCCTTCGGCTTCGGTCAGTGCTTTTTTGCATTCCATCATTGGTGCGTCGGTCTTGCCGCGCAGTTCGCCTACCATCGCTGCTGTAATCGCTGCCATGTGTTTCTCCTGTATTCGGTGGGGTGTGGTATGGGGCGGCTCAGGGCATGCCGAGCGCGCAGCGCCCATCCAATTTTCTTAAAAAAAAGGGGGAGCTGCTGCCACCCCTTTTTCCATTACTTTTTGCCTGTCTTGCGACAGACCAGCAATTGACGGCGATTAAGCCTGTTCGTTGACTTCGACGAACTCGTCGCCAGCTGCGGCTTTGATCATTTCAACAACGTCGTTACCAGCTGCCGCACGGCCTTCGATGATTGCATCAGCAACACCGCGAGCGTACAGAGTGATGGCTTTCGAGGAGTCATCGTTACCTGGGATCACGAACTGCACGCCTTCTGGCGAGTGGTTGGTATCGACAACGCCGATGACCGGGATGCCCAGTTTTGCTGCTTCGGTGATCGCACCTTTGTGGTAGCCGACGTCAACGACGAAGATTGCGTCAGGAACGCCGCCCATGTCTTTGATGCCGCCGATCGATTTTTGCAGCTTGATCATTTCGCGTTGGAACATCAGCGCTTCTTTTTTCGACAGCTTCTCAACGGAACCGTCTTCGATCGTCGCTTCCATGTCTTTCAGGCGCTTGATCGAGGTTTTGATCGTTTTGAAGTTGGTCAACATGCCGCCCAACCAACGTTGGTCGACGAAAGGAACGCCAGCGCGTGCCGCTTCAGCAGCGATAATTTCGCGAGCTTGACGCTTGGTGCCGACCATCAGGATGGTGCCGCGGTTGGCAGCGACCTGTTTCACGTGTTTCATCGCTTCTTGATACATACCCATCGTCTTTTCCAAGTTGATGATATGGATCTTGTTACGGTGACCGAAGATGAACGGTGCCATCTTTGGGTTCCAGAAACGGGTTTGGTGACCAAAGTGGACACCGGCTTCCAGCATTTCGCGCATTGTTACGGACATAGCTAACTCCAGGGTTGGGTCTGGAATCCGATCAGTCACCCCGAAGGGCACCCTTGTCGACCGGATTCGCGTTTATATATATTTACACAAAGAAATTTACAACATTGCTCGAAACCGAATCCAAGCAACCTGCGATTGTACTCCATAAGTTGCGGGCAGAGCAAGCGTTCGGGACGTTTTTGGAATGCGGCAAAGAAGGTTACGGACGCGAATTTCAAGCCGCCGGGGTGTTGATGGGCAGGTTGAAGGTGAAGCGCACGCCTTGCCCCGGCGCACTGTCGAGGCGCAGGCGGCCGCCGAGGGCGCCGTAGACCAGGTTGTGGACGATGAACAGCCCCAGTCCGGAACCACCCTGCCCCATGCGCGAGGTATAAAACGGCTCGAAGATCTTGGCCTGGGCCTCGGCGGCGATGCCGTTGCCGTCGTCCTGATAGACGATTTCCAGCCAGTCGCCCTTGCTGTTGAGCGCGGCGCTGACGTGGATGGTGCCGCCATCGCGCCCCTCGAAGCCATGCAGCAGGGAATTGCTGACCAGATTGCTGAATACCTGCTCGAAATGACCGGGAATGCTGTCGACCAGGATGCCGGCCGGGATATCGATGGCGATGTCGGCCCTGGCACGCTGGATCGGCCCATTCAGCGCCTTGAGCAGTTCGCCCGCCATCTCGCGCAGATCGAACTGGCGGCGGCGCTGCAGCGACTGGTCCACCGTGATGCGCTTGAAACTTTCGATCAGCGAACCGGCGCGCTGGGCGCTGCGCCGCACAATCAGCAACTCCTCCTGCAGGATGGCGATCTGGCGCAGCAGCTGCGAGCGCGACACGGTACTGCCCTGCACATTGTTCAGCAGCTCGGCCATCATGTCTTCCATGGTCGAGGTCATCAGGATCACATTGCCGATCGGGGTGTTCATTTCATGGGCCACGCCGGCCACGATGCGGCCCAGCGAGGCCAGTTTCTCCGTTTCGGCCAGCTGGTCCATCGCCTCCTGCAAGGCGGCGGTGCGCTGTTCGACCCGGGTTTCCAGCTGCTCGTTCAAGTCCCGGTAGCGCTGTTCGCTGGCGCGCAACTGGCCCACGGTCTGCTCCACGGCCACGCTCATGCGGTTGAAATTGCGGGCCAGCTTGCCCACCTCGTCGCGCCCGCGCTCGGCCAGGCGCAAATCGTAGCGGCCATCGGCGATGGCGCGGCTGCCTTCGACGAAGGCATGCAGATTGCGGGTCAGCCAGAAGCCCAGCGCACCCAGCAGCACGGTGGTCAGCAGGATCTCGCCGACCGCGATCAGCAGGCTCTGGCGCAGCACGGTCTGGCGCGCCAGCACCACGATGCGGGTCGACAGGCCGAAGCGCAGCTTGCCCACATGCTGCCCGGCCAGGCTGAGCGGCCGCTCCACGTGCAGCACGCCCTTGTCCAGCGCCTCGTGCATGTCCGCGCTGGGCGGCGGCAATTTGGCCGCGTCGATGGCGCCGGCCTTGGCCACCACCTGGTCGGCGCCGTCGCGCACCACCACATAGATCACGCCCTGGTCGGGGCTGCCCATGATTTCATTTAAATTGTCCTGCAGGGTGGCGTAGTCGCCCTGCACCAGATAGGGTGCGGTGGCCACGTTGAGCATCGGCACGGCCTGGCGCAAGGCCGCCTCGGTGCTGGCCAGCGTGGACTGGTCGATCAGGCGCATGGCGTTCAGCATCAGCATGCTGAGCATCAACACCTCGACCAGGGTGCTGGCCAGCATGATCTTGAAACGCAGGGAATGGAGTCGTATCAGCATGGTTTAGCGCTTTTCGCTCAAACGCATTTCAAGGCGCTCCTGGGACGCGTCGAGCTGCTCCATCGTGGCCGCGTCGGCCGGAACGAATTCGGCATGGCTGCGTTGGAAGAAGGCCAGCCCCTGTTCGGTGTAGGGAAAGCGCGCCAGCGCCTCGCGCAACTGCCGCAGCTGCGGCCCGGTGCTGCGCGGATGGGCCAGCACGATCAGGCTCAGGGCGCCCTGGGTGCTGCCCAGAATGCGCAGGCGCGCGCTGATCTCGGCCGGCATGTGGTCGAACACGGTGCGCTGGGCGGCGGCGGCGCCATTGCCGCTGCGGGCCAGCGCCAGGATGGCGTTGTTGTCGGTGCTGTAGTAGTAGGGGCGCAGATCGTAGCGCACGTCGATGCCGCGCTGGAGCAGGAAGTCCTCGACCTTGAGCGAGACATAGGACAGGCGGTTGGGCAGGTGCAGCGCCTGGCCGCGCAGCTCGCGCAGATTCTGGGCCGGCGCGTCGCGCGGGACCAGCAGCAGCGCATAGAAATCGGCGCGGATGGCGATCAGCGGCAGGAAGCCATGTTCGCGCTGGGCCATGCGCGCAAAGTGCGGCGCGGTGATCACCAGATCGAAGTCGCCGTTGTGGGTGCGCGCGAGGAAGCGCGCCAGCGTCGGCGCCGTATGTATCTGCACGTCGCGCTGCAAGGCCTGCTGCAGGAATTCGCGCACCGGGGCGAACTCCAGCAGCAGCGTGCGCGGGCTCAGATAGGGCAGCACGCCCACGCGCAAGGGCGGCTGCGCCGCCTGTAACGCGCCGCAGCAAGCCAGCAGCCAGATCGCGATCCACACCCGCATCGTTCTCTCCCATCTGTACGCTGTTAAGTCAGCGTGCCGCCAAGCGTTTAAAACCTACGGCAAAGAGCCGGGGTCTGACCCGGCGGGTCAGACCCCAGGGGTAAGCCGTGGGTTTTGGACGGCAGCCAGCGGCCCGCCAGCGATAAACACCAGCCATCCAAAACCTTAACGCACCCGCCCATCCTGCCACGCTTCCAGCAGTTTGCGGTACTCGATCGTCTTGCCGGGTGGTTTTTCGTTCACCAGCCGCAAATGCGGCGCGCGCTCCGAGCGCAACCAGCTGGCCGGCTCCAGGCGCGGATCGAGCTTGGGCGCGCAGCGCACCATGCGCCCTTCCTTGCCTATCGTCTCCATGGTCTGCTCCATCTGCCCGGCCAACTGGTCCATCGCCTGCTGCGGCGTTTTTTCGCCCGACAAGGCCAGGCTGACGTTCTGCCACCACAAGGGTGCCAGCCGCGGATAGTCGGGCACGTTGATGCCGGTCGGGGTCCACGATATGCGCGCCGGGCTGCGGTAGAACTCCACCAGCCCGCCCAGCCGCGGCGCGGCGGCCGTCATCGCGGCCGAGTTGATGTCGGACTCGCGGATCGGCGTCAATCCCACCAGGGTCTTTTTCAGCGAGGTGCTCTTGGCCACCACGAACTGGGCATACAGCCAGGCCGCCTTGCGCCGCTCCAGCGGCACCGTCTTCAGCATGGTCCAGGAACCGGCATCCTGATAACCGAGCTTGACGCCTTCCCGCCAGTAGGCGCCGTAGGGCGACGGCGCCATGCGCCACTTGGGCGTGCCGTCGCGGTTCATCACCGCGAAGCCGGGCTTGGAGATGGCCGAGGCGAACGAGGAATACCAGAAAATCTGCTGGGCGATCTGGCCCTTGCCGGCCACCGGGCCGGCTTCGGTGAAGTCCATATTGCGCGCCTCGGGCGGCGCGAAGCGCTTGAGCCAGTCCAGGTATTTGCTCAGGGCGTAGACGCTGGCCGGGCCATTGACCTCGCCGCCGCGCGCCACCGAGGCACCCACCGGCACGCAGCCGCGCACGCGGATGCCCCATTCGTCGACCGGCTTGCCGTTCGGCAGACCGGTGTCGCCAGTGCCGGCCATCGACAGCCAGGCATCGGTGAAGCGCCAGCCCAGCGAGGGGTCCTTCTTGCCATAATCCATATGGCCGTAGACGCGCACGCCGTCGATCTCGCGCACATCCTCGCTGAAGAATTCGGCGATGTCCTCATAGGCCGACCAGTTCAGCGGCACCGCCAGTTCGTAGCCGTATTTTTCGCGGAAGCGTTTTTGCAGATCGGGCCGGGCGAACCAGTCGGCGCGGAACCAGTACAGATTGGTAAATTGCTGGTCCGGCAGCTGATACAGCTTGCCATCGAGGCCGGTGCCGAAGCTGCGGCCGATGAAGTCGTGCACGTCCAAGGTGGGCAGGGTCACGTCGCGCCCCTCGCCGAGCATGAAGTCCGACAGCGCCACCGTCACGCCGTAGCGGTAATGGGCGCCTATCGAATCGGAATCGTTGACCCACATATCGTAGCCGCTGAGGGCGCCGCCGGCCATCTCGGCCTGGATCTTCATCACCAGGTCGCCCTCGGGTATGGTGTCGTGGACCACCTTGATGCCGGTGATGTCCTGAAAGGCGCGGCTCATCACGGTCGCTTCGTAGCGGTGGGTATCGATCTGCTCTGACACCACCTTCACCGTCATGCCGCGAAACGGCTGGGCGGCGGAGATGAACCAGCGCATCTCGTCCATTTGCTGGGCATAGCTGAGGGTGCTGGGCTGGAATTCACCCTTGATCCAGCGCTGGGCGGCGGCCAGATCGGCCATGGCGGGCGGGCTGAGCAGCAAACCGCAGGCCAGCGCGCCTACCCAGTGCGCAGCGGAGCAGCGGCGGCCAAACACGCGCACAGCCATGAATCACCTCCCCCAGTCGCCATCCATATGGCCGGCAGCAACAGCCAAACCCTTCGTGAGCGCAATTCATGAGCGCAATACAAGTTTCCACGAGAAAGCAGTTTCTTACGATTAATTATAGGGCCCTTGCGCACAAATAGCGATGGATAGTCCCAGGATTGGCTCCTTCAGCACGATGCGGCATGGTCGCGCAGACACAATCTGTTGTGTATTGGGCAGAAGCACGAAGTGCCGTTTGACAATAGTTGCTTGCAAGAATAACCTGCTTGAGCACCTATGCCCGCGCAAAGGGAGCTCGCACAAACAAACCCAGGCGCCGGCAGCACCCAAATCAAGCTTTGAATAATTTAGGGGATCCCAATTGAAAGACTATTTTCGCTCCAGCCAGTCGCGCTTCACCCTGCTGTTTTCAGCAATTTTCGCGGCCCTGCTGGTCATTACCCTGATCGCCATCGCCCTGTTCATCACGCCGGAACTGAAGCGCGCCGAAGGCGAACTGATTGGCAATGACGTCAACGGCATCGCCATCAAGATCACCCAGCAACTGAAACAGGTCGAGGCGCAGCAACGCGCCATTACCCAGACCGTGGCCCTGATGGATAGCGCCCAGATCGACGCCCAACTGCCCGGCCTGGTCGACCAGTATGGCGACCTGAATGTGTTCGGCGGCGGGATCTGGCCATTGCCCAAGAAACGCGATCCGGAAAAGGAAAAGTTCAGCACCTTCTTCGCCCGCGACGCCTCCGGCAAGCTGCAGGTCAATACCCACTGGAATTCTCCCGAATCGCTGAAGTACTTCGAGCAGCCCTGGTGGCTGGGCGGCTCCAAGGCCCCGAAAGGCAATTGCGCCTGGGCCAAGGCCTACAAGGACGATGCCAGCCCGCAGCCGCGCACCAACTGCGCGATGGCGATCTACAAGGACAATGAGCTGTTCGGCGTGTCGACCATCGACGTCACGCTGGGCTTCTTCAACCGCCTGGTGGCCGACATGGAAACGGCCATCCACGGCCAGATCCTGATCCTGGAACACGACGGCAAGATCGTCAGCAACAGCACTTATATCAAGAGCGAGATCGTGCTGAAGAATATCAGCGAGCTGGCCGGCAGTTCGCCGCTGGCGGCGCAGCTGGTCAAGGTGCTGCCTGAGCTGGGCGACAAGGCCACTCTGGAATCGGAATACCGCAGCGACGGCACCCACCACACCCTGTTCATCGCCACCATTCCCGGCAGCCCATGGCTGATGGCCACCGGCCTGCCGACCAGCCTGCTGAGCCAGCAGAGCGACCGCATCCTGCACACCCTGGGCATGGTGCAGATTCCGATCGCCATCGCCATGCTGGTGCTGATCATCTTGGGCATCCGCATGTTCATGAAGCGTTTGAATGTCCTGAAGGGCAATATCGATGACCTCTCGGCCGGCGATGCCGACCTGACCCGCCGCCTGCCGGCCGGCGGCGGCATGGAGTTCGATGCGGTCTCGAGCAGCTTCAATGTATTCATCGAACGCCTGCAGCACATGCTGCAGCAGATCGGCAACAGCACCCAGTCGATCGCGCTGGCCTCGCGGGAAATCGCGGCCGGCAACCAGGACCTGTCCTCGCGCACCGAGGCCCAGGCCAGCTCGCTGGAGGAAACCGCGGCCTCGATGGAAGAGCTGACCAGCACCGTCAAGAACAACGAGGACAATGCCAACCAGGCCAACCGCCTGGCGCTGGAAGCGTCCACCGTGGCCGAGCAAGGCGGCAGCATCGTCTCCAGCGTGGTCGATACCATGGGCTCGATCGAACAGTCGTCGAAGAAAATCGTCGACATCATCAGCGTCATCGACGGCATCGCCTTCCAGACCAATATCCTGGCGCTGAACGCGGCGGTGGAAGCGGCGCGGGCCGGCGAACAGGGCCGCGGCTTCGCGGTGGTGGCGTCCGAAGTGCGCAATCTGGCCCAGCGCTCGGCGGCGGCGGCCAAGGAAATCAATGCCCTGATCGGCGAATCGGTTGTCAGCGTCGACAAGGGCGCGGCCCTGGTGGCCCAGGCCGGTACGACGATGCAGCAGATCGTGGCCAGCACCAATAAGGTGGCCAGCATCATCGGCGCCATCATGGGCGCCAGCGCCGAGCAGAACCTGGGCATCGGCCAGGTCAACCAGGCGATCACCGAACTGGACGACACCACCCAGCAAAATGCCGCCCTGGTGGAAGAAGCGGCGGCGGCGGCCCAGTCGATGCAGCAGCAGGCGGCCAATCTGGAGCAGATCGTCGGCGGCTTCAAGCTGTATGAGGGCGATCAGGGCGGCAAGCCGGCCGCCGCCCCGGCCGCGCCAGCGCGTGCCGCCAAGGCCCGTCCGGCGCTGGGCATGCGCCGCAACTAAGTTCCCGTCACACCCCGCCCGGCCTCGGCGCCGGGCGGCCCGCCTTGCACACCCGCTTTCCCTCCCTCCCGCGACCCATCGATCGAATTGATGCGGAATCCCCCGTCAGTTCCGCGCCTGCCCGGCCCGGACCGAGCCTTACACTCCCGCTTGTTTTGCATCAAAGACATTAAATTTACCAAGAAGACAATATAGATTCCGATTGGCACTCACGGCGCCGGCGGCAAAAGTCGGTGCGCTTTCACGCCTGGCCCATCATATATTTTTACAAATAATTACAATGCAACTAGTGCAATTAGTATATGATTCGCCTTCCGAAAAATTCTTATCATTAATTTAATTTGTATTAAAGAAATATTATGTCTATCGCCCTCGCCTTGACGCTCGCCACCGTCACTACTGTCCAACCCGTCTGCTCCTGGGATCGTCCGGGCGCCAACCGCTATACCGGCAGCGCGGCGGCGGCATTGGACCGTTACGTCGACATGCCCGCGGCCGTGCGCGCCACGCTCAAGCAGCGTATCGACGAGGGCAAGTTCGACGACAAGGTCAGCATCACGCGCGACGCCATCGCCGGCAAGCATGACTACGACCCCGCCATCCGCGACATGCACTTCGGCGCCGCTTCGGTGTGCGCCAGCGTGACGCGCAGCAAATGGGCCGAGGCGCGCAAGGAACCGGGCGTGGTCTACTGCGTGGAACAGCATTGCATTCTGGTGCCCCGCATCTGCGGCAACGTGAGCCGGATCAGCCGCAAGCCGGCCCCGGCGCCTGCGCCGCCGCCCGTAGCCAGCACGCTCAATGAGCCCAAGCCGCGCGACCTGATCGACGAGTTGCGCAATACCGACCTGGGACTGGCCGAGCCGGAGCCGGCCAACGAAGACATCGACGAGGAAAAACTGGCCAAGGCCGACACCCGGGCCCGCAAGGCGCTGCGCGCCCCGGGACCGGAGCGCGATGCCGGGGGCTACGCGCTCGACGATCCCGACTCCCCTTACCTGCCGTTCCCGCCACCGACTTTCGATTACACCGGCGAACCAGGAGTAGTTCCGATGCCCGTGCCGGAAGCCGACACCTGGGCCATGCTGCTGGCCGGCCTGGGCGTGATCGGCTTCGGCATGCGCCGTGCGCGGCGTGCGCACCATGGCGTGCCGCAGCGCCCTTAGAACCCACGGCAAAGAGCCGGGGGCCTGTTCCCTCGGGGACAGGCGGGGCTCAGCCCCTCCCCGGACCCTGGGTCTGACCCCAGGGGTAGGCCGTGGGTTTTAAGCCCCGGCCGGCGCCCCGCGCCGAGCCAGACGGCAATTCTCCCGCCCCGGCGGCACGCTTTGCGCGCTGCGTCGTTTATAATTTCAAACATATTGCACGCCGCGTTCCCGCCTGACTCCCGGCCGGACCGCCGCCTGCGTTCTTTACCGTTTACTTTCCAGATTGCGATCCGCCATGTCCATTAACATCAAAACCCCTGAAGATATCGAAGGCATGCGCATCGCCGGCCGCCTCGGTTCCGAAGTGCTGGACTACATCACCCCCTTCATCAAACCAGGCGTCACCACCGGCGAACTGGACCGTCTGTGCCATGAATACATGGTCAACGTCCAGGACACCATCCCGGCGCCGCTGAACTACTGCCCGCCCGGCTATACCCCCTACCCGAAAGCCATCTGCACTTCCGTCAACGACGTGATCTGCCACGGCATTCCGGGCGACAAGGTGCTCAAGAACGGCGATGTCGTCAATCTGGACATCACCGTCATCAAGAATGGCTACCACGGCGACAACAGCCGCATGTTCCTGGTCGGCGAAGCGTCGATCCTGGCCAAACGCCTGTCCGAGATCACCTTCGAATGCATGTGGCTGGGCATTTCCAAGGTCAAGCAGGGTGCCCACCTGGGCGACATCGGCCACGTGATCCAGCAGCACGCCGAAAAATCCGGCTACAGCGTGGTGCGCGAGTTCTGCGGCCACGGCATCGGCAAGGTCTTCCACGAAGAGCCGCAGGTGCTCCATTACGGCCGCCCCGGCACGCTGGAAGAGCTGAAAGCGGGCATGATCATCACCATCGAGCCGATGATCAACGCCGGCCGCCGCGAAATCCGCGAAATGGGCGACGGCTGGACCATCAAAACCAAGGACCGCAGCCTGTCGGCCCAATGGGAACACACGGTGCTGGTGACCGAGACCGGCTATGAAGTGCTGACCCTGTCGGCCGGCAGCCCGCCGCCGCCCGCCTTCATCAGCAACGCCAGCGCCGTCGCGGCCTGATCGCGATGCCGGCTGCCGCGATGAAGAAAGAACTGCGCGAACAACTGAAACGCCAGCTCAAAGCCGAGCGCCAGCTGGTCATCGCAGGCTTTCACGAAGACGGCAAGCCGGAAAAATTGCTGCGCGGCCTGCGTCAGAGCGTCGACGGCATCCTGGCGCAGGCCTGGCAGGCCGCCGGGCTGCCCGCCAACACCGCCCTGGTGGGCGTGGGCGGCTACGGCCGCGGCGAACTGTTCCCCCATTCCGACGTCGACCTGCTGATCCTGCTGGGCCAGGCGCCCGACAAGGATACCCGCGGCAAGCTGGAAGAACTGGTCCAGCTACTGTGGGACCTGGGACTGGAAATTGGCAGCAGCATTCGCACCGTCGATGAATGCATGACGGAGTCGAAGGCCGACATCACGGTGCAAACCAGCCTGCTCGAAGCGCGCCTGGTGTGCGGCCAGCAGGAACTGTTCAACGAGCTGCAATACCGCTACGACGCGGCCATGGACCCGCAGGCCTTCTTCCACGCCAAGGTGCTGGAAATGCGCCAGCGCCACGCCAAATACGAAGACACCGCCTTCAGCCTGGAGCCGAACTGCAAGGAAAGCCCGGGCGGCATGCGCGACCTGCAGGTGATACTGTGGGTGGCCAAGGCGGCCGGCCTGGCCAGTTCCTGGCGCACCCTGGCCACCAGCAATCTGATCACCCAGACCGAAGCGAAGCAGCTGATGGAAAAGGAGCGCGCCTTCAAGGACATCCGCGTGCGCCTGCACCTGCATGCGGGCCGGCGCGAAGACCGGCTGGTGTTCGACGTGCAGACCGCGCTGGCCGATTCGCTGGGCCTGCAGGCCACCGGCAGCGGCGCCCACATGCGCCGCGCCAGCGAATACCTGATGCAGCGCTACTACTGGGCCGCCAAGACCGTCACCCAGCTCAACACCATCCTGTTGCAAAATATCGAGGAACGCCTGTTCCCGAAATCGGGCCAGGCGCTGCCGATCAACGAACGCTTCAACGATCTGAACGGCTTCATCGACATCAGCGCCGACGATGTGTTCGAAAAGACCCCGTCGGCGATGCTGGAAATTTTCCTGCTGATGACCGAGCATCCGGCCCTGATCGGCATGACGGCGCGCACCACGCGCGCGCTGTGGCACGAGCGCTTCAAGATCGACTCGGCCTTCCGCCACGATCCGCTCAACCGCATGCTGTTCATGCGCATCCTGCAGGCGCCGGTGGGCATCATCCACGCGCTGCGGCGCATGAACGACTTGAGCGTGCTGGGACGCTATCTGCCCAACTTCCGCAAGATCGTCGGCCAGATGCAGCACGACCTGTTCCACGTCTACACGGTGGACCAGCATATCCTGATGGTGGTGCGCAATATGCGCCGCTTCACCATGCCGGAGCACGCCCACGAATACCCCTTCTGCAGCCAGCTGATGGCCAACTTCCCGCAGCCCTGGGTGCTCTACCTGGGCGCGCTGTTCCACGACATCGCCAAGGGCCGCGGCGGCGACCACTCCAAGCTCGGTACGGTGGACGCGGCCAACTTCTGCCACGACCACGGCGTCAGCGCCGAGGACACCGAGCTGGTGGTGTTCCTGGTCGAGAACCACCTGTGCATGTCGCAGGTGGCGCAGAAGCAGGACCTGTCCGATCCGGACGTGATCGAAGCCTTCGCCAAGGTGGTCAAGGACGAGCGCCACCTGACCGCGCTCTACCTGCTGACGGTGGCCGACATCCGCGGCACCAGCCCGAAAGTGTGGAACGCCTGGAAGGGCAAGCTGCTCGAAGACCTGTACCGCATCACCCTGCGCGTGCTGGGCGGCGAGCCCCATTCGGCCGACCGCGAACTGAAGAACCGCCAGCAGGAGGCGCTGGCCACGCTGCGCCTGTATGGCTTGCCATCGGACGCGCACGAGGCGCTGTGGCAGCAGCTCGACGTGGCCTACTTCCTGCGCCATGACGCCTCCGACATCGCCTGGCAGACGCGCGCGCTGTACGACCGCCTCAATAGCGACAAGCCGGTGGTCAAGTGCCGCCTGGCGCCGATCGGCGAAGGCTTGCAGATCGCCGTCTACATCCGCGACCAGCCCGACCTGTTCGCGCGCATCTGCGGCTATTTCGACCGCAAGAATTTCAGCATCCTCGACGCCAAGATCCACACCACCCGCCACGGCTATGCGCTCGATACCTTCCTGGTCACGGAGCAGAGCTTCGCCAAGAGCTACCGCGACATCATCAGCCTGATCGAACACGAACTGGGCGAGCTGCTGCTGTCGCAGACGGCGCTGCAGGCGCCGGCCAAGGGCCGCCTGTCGCGCCTGTCGCGCAGCTTCCCGATCCAGCCGACGGTCGACTTGCGCCCGGACGAACGGGGCCAGTACTATCTGCTGTCGGTGGCGGCCAATGACCGCACCGGCCTGCTGTATGCGATTGCCAACGTGCTCACCAAGTATAAAATCAATCTGCACACCGCCAAGATCATGACCCTGGGCGAGCGCGTCGAGGACGTCTTCCTCGTCGATGGCTCCGCCCTGAACAATGCCCGTCTCCAGCTCCAGCTGGAAACCGATTTACTCGAAGCGCTCACCGTCTGAGCGCCTCACACTGAAACAAGATCATGACTGAAGAACTCTTACGCCTGTCCAAACGCATGTCCGAACTCGGGCTGTGCTCACGCCGCGAGGCCGACGAATGGATCGCGCGCGGCTGGGTGCGGGTCGATGGCGAAGTCATCTCCGAACTGGGCACCAAGATCTACCCGAGCCAGCGCGTGACGGTGGAACGCCAGGCCGCGGCCGAGCAATCGAAGCGCGTGACCGTGCTGATCAACAAGCCCATGGGTTATGTCAGCGGCCAGGCCGAGGATGGCTACCAGCCCGCCGTGGCCCTGATCAAGCCGGAAAACCGCTGGCCCGACGATCCCTCGCCGGAACAGTTCCACCCTACCCAGCTGCGTTCGCTGGTGCCGGCCGGCCGCCTCGACATCGATTCCGTCGGCCTGCTGGTGCTGACCCAGGATGGCCGCGTGGCCAAGCACCTGATCGGCGAGACCACCAGCGTCGACAAGGAATACCTGGTGCGGGTCGAATACAGCAAGGAAGGCCGGCTGCCCGATAGTGACCTGAAAAAGCTCTGCCATGGCCTGTGGATGGACGGCAAGCCGCTGCTGCCGGCCAAGGTGCGCTGGCAAAACGACGATCAGCTCAGTTTTACGCTGCAGGAAGGAAAAAAACGCCAAATCCGCCGAATGTGCGATATGGTAGGCTTGAAGGTGGTGGGGTTGAAACGTGTGCGCATCGGCAAGGTCAAACTGGGCGACTTGCCAGTCGGACAATGGCGTTATTTGCGTCCGGATGAGCAGTTTTAACTGCGGGACAATAAATAGCACGCGCTCGGTGTTTGATCGTCCACATTTACCGCAAATTTCTTGCTCTTTTGCAAGCCAAAGCGTCGAATAAAATGTAAACTATTTGCAGCGCCTCGGCCCCCATAAGAACTTATCAAAGAGACATGCAGTCGTGAACGATCCCATACCAAACGAATTCCGCAGAGGACCGCCGCGCATGGCTGACGCGGTGGAACCGATCGCCGCCGGCTCGCGCCCGCACGACATGACCGGCGAAGCCGATATCGGCGACGCCCTGACCATCCTGGCCGAGAATGGCGACCCCGTGTCGATCTACCCGTCCAGCAGCACCAATGTGGTGATGGCCAGGATCGCCTCGGTCGACCCTGAAAATCCCCATTTTGTCATTGAACTCAATGAAGGCGAATACCTGCCGCCGGGCGACTGCATCTTCGTCGCCTGGCTGCGCAGCGCCAAGCTGCAGTTCAAGCTCAGCTACCCGCTGTGGGTACCGCTGCCGGACCAGCCGACCCTGGTGCCGGCCGACTTCCCGGAAAAATGCCAGGTCTTGAACCGGCGCAGCGCGGCGCGCCTGGAGACTCCGCTGGGCGTGTATTACATGGCGTCCTTCGTGCTCAACGGCAAGCCTTACGAGATGCAGCTCTACGATTTTTCGGCCGGCGGCGTCGGCATGCGCGCGGCCCCGCGCGATGCCCAGGGCTTGCATGTGGGCCGCAAGCTGCAGCGCGTGCGGCTGGAGCTGGGCCCGGATTCGGTGATGATCGCCGACCTGGAAATCCGCCTGTCGCGCACCTTCCGCTCCTTCCTGCTGGGCGACCAGGTGCAGATCGGCTGCCAGTTCGTCAACCTCAGCCCGATGATGCAGGAAGAGTTGCACCGTCTGCTAGACAATCTCAAGGACGGCCGCGGCAACCGCTAGCCGCCGCGGGGCGCGTGGCCGGCGGCCATGCCCCCCTGCGCCTGCGCGCCGCCAGGGCCCGCTTCCCTACTTCAGCACAATGGCCTTGTTCAGCCGCTCGATGATCGCATCGGGCACCGTGCGCCCGCACATGATGCGGCGGTCGGCGCCGCGCGGCATCTCGCGCAGGCGCAGCAGGCGCACCTGCTTGTGCTGCCCGGCCGCGCCGGCCATCAGGTAGAGCCCCTCGTCCTCCGACACAAACATCAGGTCCACGCTACCCAGGTTCACCGATTGCAGCATCTGCAAGGTGCTGCCGGTCGATACGGCGATGGTGGGCTGGTAGCGCGCCAGCAGCGCATCGATTTGCGGACCGTAGGAATATTTATCCTTGACCAGCACGCGCGTACCCTTGCGCTGCAGCACCGCCTCCAGCGTCAGCTCGGGCGTCGCCTCGAAGCCGGCGTTGACCAGCAGCACCCAGTCGCGGTCGCGGTAGATCGGCTTGGTGAACTTGGCGTATTTTTCGCGCTCCGGCGTATGAAACCAGCCGACCGCGCAGTTCTGGCCGATCGCCTCCTTGACCAGGGCCAGTTGGCGGTTGGTGGGCAGGCGCAGCCAGTTGACGGCAATGCCGGCGCTGCGGAAAGCGGCGGCGGCCGGCGTGCCGGTCAGCCCGCCGGGCGGGCCGCCGGGCGGGCTGCCGTTCACCGGCGGCAGCAGATAGGGCGGCCGGTCGCTATAGGTGACCGTGATGGCCTCATCCGCGTGGCTGGGGCCCGACAGCAGCAGCGGCAGTAGTAGCCGCCAGAGCGCGAGGGGAAGCGGGGACGACCCCGGCCGGACAGCAAAGAGAGTCGTCATAGGCGTCCACGGATTCCCGCATGAATGTCTCGAAGCACACTGTTATTTAAAAGCTTACTCCTGTTGCCACGCCAGCAGGGGGAATTTACGCGCCGCCCGGCGCATCCGCGCAACGCCGGCCGGTACCGGCATAGCCCGCCGCCGCGCCGGCCAAGGCGACGAACTGGTCGCTGGCGCTGAGCGGCACGGCCACCCATTCGGGCATCGGCTGGCCGAGACCGGACGGGTCCCACAGCGCGGCACCGGCGACGGCCAGGGCCTTCTCCAGATAGGCGCCGTTCAGCTTGAACACCACGTGCTCGGCGTGGCGGGCCACGAAGGCCTGGCCATGCACGGTGATGCAGGCGCTGCCGAACAGCCTGCCCTCGCCGACATCCTCGCCGGCCGCCAGCGCGGCCCGCAGCTTGTTGTATTCCGTCTGTGCGTCCGCCATGGCCGCCTCCCTGAACATACCCCGGCAAGGCCGGTAGTAACTATTAAAACAAGATTCCGAAAAGAATAACTATACCTGAATTCCCGCCTTGAATAGGCGCACTTTGTCACACCGGCCGGCACCGTCCCACGCCGCCGCGGCCACAAGGACAAGGAATTTATCGGCGGCGGGCGGGCATGCGGGTCTGAACGCGGTAGAATTTATCTCCCGCAGCTCTCCCGCCGCCCACCATGTCGCCTGCGTTACCGTTCCCCATCCGCAAAGAATGTCCGCCCGGCGCCTGTGTCTGCGGGCGCGCGGACTTGCTCGACACCTGGGAACTGGCGCCCGACACCGATATCGCCATCCTGCGCCTGACGCGCGATCAGGAGCTGCGGCTGATCGCAAGAATCGAGACGATCAGCAGCTACGACGAACTGGGCCGGATAGCCCGCAAGCTGGAGGAGCAGTTGGGCGTCTCGCTGAACATCTGGCCCGGTCCGAACGAGGTACGCACCGTGCGCGGCCTGGTGATACAACTGGGCGAGCGCCCCGGCCTGTGCAAGAAAACCCGCCAGGAAATTCCCGCCGCGATCCGGCGCTGCCTGGACCGCCATCCCGAGATCGTGTTCGCCATCCTGAACGCGCACGATCTACTGGGCTCGGCCTGAATGCCATTTCATTACAAATGTCCAAATTAATAATTAATTAGTTGCAAAATCATTAATCAATTGCTATTGTCACAAAGTTAATGCCAATAGCTATGGAGTAATGATGAAGAAACTGACAGGAAAGCCCCGCCGCGCAGGCGTCCTTGCGACCCTGATTGTCGGCGCGGGTCCGGGCGGCATCGGCCCCTTGATCGCCGCGCGTGGCAACGGCCGGCTGGACGAATTGATGGCGGGCGGACTGGGCATCATCGACCAGGGCGAGCGCGCCGGCGTCGGCGAACTGGGGCATTACGCGATCCGCTCCGACAGCTTCGCCGACAGCTTCCTGGCTCCGCTGGGCGTGGCCGCCCAACCCTCGTTCGCCGGACTGCTCCAGCACGGCCCGGGCGCACAGCTCGAGCGCCAGCGCGGCGGTCCGGCGGCACTGGCCACCGTGGCCGATTTCATGGGCGAGCTGAGCGCCTCCCTGCGGCAATGGCTGAGCACACACAGCTACGATCCCTTCATCGGCGCCACGCGCGCGCTGCGCGCGCATCGCCAGCACGACGGTAGCTGGCTGACCGACTGCAGGCATACCGACGGCAGCAGCCTGTCCTTCCGCAGCAAGACGCTGGTGCTGGCCACCGGCGCGGCGCAGTCGCGCGCGGCGCTGGCGCAATTGCCGGTGGCCGGACAGCCGCTGCTGCCGCGCTTTGCCGGCAAGACCATGCTGTCGGGCGAACTGCTGGGCCAGGGCGGCGCGGCCCTGCTGGCGGCGCGGCTGCGGGGCATCCAGCGGCCACGCATCGTCATCGTCGGCGGTTCGCACAGCGCGATGTCGAGCGCGCTATTTTGCCTGCAACACAATGACGGCGCCGGCCAGGGCGCGGCCGCCGTGACCATCCTGCACCGCAAGCCCTTCCGCATTACCTACCGCACGCCGGACGAAGCGCTGGCCGAAGGCTACACCGACTTCGGCGCGCAGGACATCTGCCCGCGCACCGGCCGGGTGTTCCCGCTGGCGGGTATGCGCAGCGATTCGCGCGAGCTGCTGCGGCGCTGCTGGGGACTGGGCGGCAGCGTGCGCGAAGCGCGCCTGCGCCTGCACCAGTTGGCGGTGGAACGCGACGACGAAGCCAGCACGCTGCTGGAACAGGCCGACCTGATCGTGGCGGCACTGGGCTACCGGCCGCGCGCGCTGCCGCTGTTCGACGCCGCCGGCCAGGCCATCGCACTGCAGGCGCACAGCGGCGACGCCGCGCTGGTCGATGACCGTAGCCGGGTACTCGATGGCGGCCGCAGTCCGGTGCCGGGGGTGTTCGCGCTGGGCCTGTCGGCCGGCTTCCCGCTGGCCGGCGTGTATGGCGAGCCGAGTTTTTCCGGCCAGGCGAATGGCCTGTCGCTATGGCATGGCGACGTCGGCGCCGGCATCGTCGACCAGGTGCTCGAACAACTGCGCACACCGGCAGCGCCCCGCGCGTCCGGCCCCGAAGCCGCTGCCGCGCCCTTATCGGGCCAGGCCGCCACCGGCCTGCCCTGGTTCCACGGCGCCAGCCACCGCCTGCTGGTGGCAGACACCGACAGCGTGGCGCGCCAGGTGGCGGCGCTGCTGGTGAGCCAGTTGCGCGAGGTACTGGAACACAAGGTACAGGTGGTGCTGGTCCCTTCGGTCGGCCGCACCTTGCAGCGCGCCTACGAAATCCTGCGCGGCGAGTACCGCGAAGCGCTCGACTGGGGCCGGGTGGTATGCGTGCAGATGGACGAGTATGACGGGCTGGCCCCGGGCGATCCGCGCAGCTTCGCGTTTGCCTTGCGGCGCGACCTGGTCGCGCCGCTCGGGATCGGCAGCTTCCTGCATTTTTACGACGCCGCCGGCCGGCCCGCGGGCACCCCGCTGGACTATGAGGAACGCTTGCGCGCCCTGGGCGGGATCGACTGCGCGCTGCATGGCGTGGGCCGCAATGGCCACATCGGCTTCAATGAGCCGCGCAAGCGCGCCCAGTCCGGCAGCGCCGTGGTGCGCCTGCGCGCCACCACCCGGGCCGCCAACGGCGTGGCGTTTCAGTACGGCGTCAGTCTGGGACTGGGGCTGTTCCGCGAAGCGCGGCGCTCTATCGTGGTGATGCTGGGCGCGGAAAAGCGCGAGGCCGCCCACGCCCTGCTGTTCGGCGCGCCGGGGCCGCACAATCCGGTGGCCGAGCTGCGTCATTGCCCCCAGCTGCATGTGTTCCTGGACCATGCGGCGGTGCCGCTCGGCCTGGACTCGGCGCGCTAGCCCGGATGGGCGACGGCGCCGGGAACGCCGGTGGCGTCGCTGCCGTCGGGGATGATGTCGTGGAATTTGCCGAAGTCGAGGATGCGCACATCGCCTTCGACCTTGTCGGACAGGATGTCGGCGAAGTGATGCGCAAAGAAGATATGCTCGGCGGCGTAGCTCTGGCGCGCATGCACGAAATCGTTGAGCGTATCGTCCATGCCGGAGATGGCCACCGACAGCGTCACGCCGTCGTCATGCAGATCCTGCTGGGTCTTGCCCCACAGCGGGCTGGCCTGGTCGATCGGGTGCATGATGGTCCAGCTCAGGGCGAACACGCCGGTCTGGTCGCGCTCCAGCGTCAGATCGTAGAAGCGGGTAAACAACTGGCCTTCGAGCGTGGTCTCGCGGCGCACCAGCGAGGCGCGCACCGAGGCTTCGATGATCAGGTTACTGCGCTCGTTACCGGCGCGCAGCATCAGCGTGGGCACGCCGTTGAAGGGGGTGATCACGGCAAAATCGGAAAACAGGATGCGCGAGGTGGGGCGCGAAAACCGCGCGAACAGCAAGCCGGTGACCGCGGCCACTTCGACCATGCCGAGCAGGATCTCGGCCGAGGCGACCAGGTGCCCATAGGTCGAGCCGGGATTCATATACCCGTAGCCGACCGTGGCCAGCGTCTCGATCGAAAAGAACACCACGTCGAGGAAGGAATCGGGACGCGCGTTGGCGACCGAACCGGGCACCGCATAGAAGGCGGCGGCGAACAGCAGATTGGTAAACAGATACAGCGCGCCGACCAGGGCGAAGAAGCGCGGCCAGCTCAGCGTGAGCATCCAGTGGTAGGCATCGCTCCAGTACCAGCCGCCGGTGCCGACGCGGCGGATGCGCGAGTTGCCCATCCTGAAAGTGCCCCGTTCGGCACCCACGCGCGGACGCGGCGCCATCGGCTGGGCGGCTGCCGCACGCTTGCGCTGGCTCATGGATGCATCAGTCGTCGTCGTTCGGATCGAGGTCCGGGAACATCACCGAAGTGAAGCCGAACTGGCTGAAGTCCTTGATGCGCATCGGGTACAGCACCCCATGCAGGTGGTCGACCTCGTGCTGCACCACGCGCGCATGGAAGCCGTCGGCGTCGCGGCGGATGGCCTGGCCGTGCTGGTCCACGCCCTCGTAGTGCAGGCGGGTGTAGCGCGGCACGCTGCCGCGCAGGCCGGGCACCGACAAACAGCCCTCGAAGCCCTCTTCCTGCTCATCCGACAGCGGCGTGAGCACGGGATTGATCAACACCGTTTCCGGCACCTGGGGCGCGTCCGGGTAGCGCGGGTTCTGCTTGAAGCCGTAGATCACCAGCTGCAGATTGACGCCGATCTGCGGCGCGGCCAGGCCGGCGCCGTTGGCCGCGTGCATGGTGTCGAACATATCGGCGATCAGGGTGTCCATTTCCGGCGTGCCGAATTCGCGCACCGGTTCGGCCACGCGCAGCAGGCGCGGGTCGCCCATCTTGAGGATCTCGCGGACGGTCATTTTTCGTTTCCTGGATTGGCGTTGAGCTGGTCGATGAATTTGCGGTATTCGGCGCCGGTCTCCGGATGCTTCAGGCCCATCGCGGTGGTGGCCTTCAGGTAGCCCAGCTTGGAGCCGCAGTCGTAGCGCTGGCCCTCGTAGCGGTAGGCCAGCACGCGTTCGTCCTTCATCAGCGCGGCGATGCCGTCGGTCAGCTGGATCTCGCCGCCGGTGCCGGTGCCCAGATGCTCGAGGTAGTCGAAGATGCGGTTGCTCAGTACATAGCGCCCCACCACGGCCAGCGTGGACGGCGCCTGGTCGGGCTGCGGCTTTTCCACGATGCCGCTGACCAGCTCCAGCTTGGGCTGGTAGGCGCTGGCGCTGACGATGCCGTACTGGCGCGTCTCGGCGCGCGGCACGTCCTGCACCGCCAGCACGCTGCAGCGCTCGTAGGTATAGACGTCGGCCATCTGCGCCAGCACCGGCTTGACGCCTTCGGCGGTATCCATGAAGTCGTCGGCCAGCAGCACGGCGAAGGGTTCGTCGCCCACCACCGGACGCGCGCACAGCACCGCGTGGCCCAGGCCCAGCGGCGCCGACTGGCGGATGTAGATACAGTTGATGTGCTTGGGAATCACGTTGCGCACGAATTCGAGCAGCTTGTCCTTGCCGGCCGCTTCGAGCTCGGACTCGAGTTCGTAGGCGGTATCGAAATGGTCTTCAATGGCGCGCTTGTTGCGGCCGGTGATGAAAATCATGTCGGTGATGCCGGCCGCGACCGCCTCTTCCACCGCGTACTGGATCAGCGGCTTGTCGACGATGGGCAGCATCTCCTTCGGCTGCGCCTTGGTGGCCGGCAAAAAACGGCTGCCCAGGCCTGCCACGGGGAATACGGCTTTGGTAATCTTCTTCATAGTGTGCTCGATTCGGTCTCATTGTCCGCGCGCGGCCAGCCGGCCGGCGCTTATTCTAGTGATGCTGGCGCGCCGGCTCAGGCTTGCACGTGTTCGTTCAACAGGGCCAGCAGGCCCGCCTCATCCAAAACGGCCAGCCCCAGCTCCTGGGCCTTGGCCAGCTTGCTGCCGGCGTCCGAACCGGCCACCACATAGCCGGTTTTCTTGGACACCGAACCGGCCACCCGGCCGCCGGCCGCCTCGATCAGCGCGGCCGCTTCATCGCGGCTTAGCGTGGGCAGCGTGCCGGTCAGCACGAAGGTCTTGCCATCGAGCCCGCCCTGCGCGGCCGGCGCCTCGGGCGCCTGCTCCAGCAAGGCCGTGCGCAGCGCGTCCAAGGCGGTGAGCTGCTCGCGGTTGCCGGGCTGCTCCAGCCATTCCTGCAAGGCGCCGGCGACGGCGGCAGGCAGGCCAAAGACATCATAAACCTTCAGGAAGGCCAGCGCCTCCAGTGTGACGCCCTGCTCCACCAGCTGCTTGCTGCGCGGCTCGGTCAGTTTGGGGATACCCAGCGCGGCCAGCAGCTTGGCCGGATCGAGCCGCTCGCGCAGCTTGGCGCTCGGCGCATGCTCGCCCTGCGGCGCCACGCCGGCGCCCAGCAAGGCGTCGATCGCCTCCTGATTCTTCGGCTCGGCGAAGAACTCGGCGATGGACTCGGCCACGGTGCCGCCGATATCGGGCAGCACCCGCAGCAGCGCCACCGGCGCGCGCCGGATCAACTCGAAACGGCCCAGCCATTCGGCCAGGGTCTTGGCGGTCGACTCGCCCACGTGGCGGATGCCCAGCGCGAACAGCATGCGTTCGAGCGGCGGATTCCTGCTGGCGGCGATCGCCACCAGCAGATTGTCGGCCCACTTGGTGGCGACCTTGCCCTGCACGACGGTTTCCGGCGTGGTCCCATCGCGTTCGTCGGCCAGGCGCTTCATCGCCAGCAGATCGTCCAGCGTCAGCTTGTACAGATCGGCGACCCGTTCGACCAGCTTGCACTCGACCAGATTATCGATGTAGCGGTCGCCCAGGCCTTCGATATCCATCATGCGCCGGCCGGCGAAGTGGCGGATCGCCTCCTTGCGCTGGGCCGAGCAGAACAGGCCGCCGGAACAGCGCGCGATCGCCTCGTCCTCTTCGCGCACCACGTGCGAGCCGCAGACCGGGCATTCCCTGGGCAGCACATAGGCTTGCGCCTCCGGCTGCGGGCGCTTTTCCAGCACCACGGCCAGCACTTCGGGAATCACGTCGCCGGCGCGGCGCACGATCACGGTGTCGCCCACGCGCACGTCCTTGCGGCGCACCTCGTCTTCATTGTGCAGTGTCGCGTTGGTGACGGTCACGCCGCCGACGAACACCGGCGCCAGCCGCGCCACCGGCGTGATGGCGCCGGTGCGGCCGACCTGCACCTCGATCGCCAGCACCACGGTGGTCGCTTCCTCGGCGGGGAATTTATGGGCCAGCGCAAAGCGCGGCGCGCGCGACACGAAACCGAGTACGCGCTGGTCTTCCAGCCGGTTGGCCTTATACACCACGCCGTCGATTTCATAGGGCATGGTGGGACGGGCCGCGCCGATCTGCCGGTAATAAGCCATCAGGCCGGCGTAGCCGCGCACCACGGCGCCTTCCTTGGCCACCGGCAGGCCCAGCTCGCGGTACCAGGCCAGCAGGGCCGAATGCGATTCCGGCATGGCGGCGCCTTCGAGCATGCCCACGCCGTAGCTGAAGAAGCTCAGCTTGCGCTGCGAGGTGATGCGCGAATCGAGCTGGCGCAGGCTGCCCGCCGCCGCATTGCGCGGATTGACGAATTCCTTCTGACCCGCTTCGCGCTGGCGCGCATTCATGTTGGCGAAATCGCTCTTGAACATCAGCACCTCGCCGCGCACATCGAGCACCGCCGGCGGCGTGGCCGTGTTCAGGCGCAGCGGGATCGAGCGGATGGTCTTGATATTGGCGGTGACGTCCTCGCCGGTGTAGCCGTCGCCGCGGGTGGCGGCCTGCACCAGCACGCCGTTTTCATAGCGCAGATTGATGGCCAGGCCATCGTATTTGACTTCGGCCGCGTACTCCACCTCGATCGCGTCCAGGCCGTCGCGCACGCGCCGGTCGAAGTTCTCGATGTCTTCTTCGTTGAAGCCGTTATTCAGCGACAGCATCGGCACCGAATGCGTCACCTGGGCGAACTGCGGCAGCGGCGGCGCGCCCACGCGCAGCGTCGGCGAATCGGGGGCCATCAGGTCCGGGTGGGCCGCTTCGATCTGCTGCAGTTCGGCGAACAGCCGGTCGTATTCGGCGTCCGGGATGGTGGGGGCGTCCAGCACGTGATAGGCGTGCAGATGGCGGTTCAACTCCGTGTTCAGCCAGGCCGCGCGGGCTGCCTGGGCCTGGTAATCCTTGTGTTCCATGATGCGCCGCGCCTTAGCTGAACAGGCGCAGGGCGCGGGTGGAACCGGCAGGGATATCGGCCGCATCCATCTCGGCGTAGAAGTCCTGCACCTGGCCGGCGATCTCGCCCAGCGCGCTATCGGACAGCGGCTGGTTGTAATCGTCGACGATGGTCGCGTCCAGGCGGCCCACCAGCGATCTGGCGCAGGCGACCATGGCGCCGAAGCCGTCGCGCGCAGGCGTCACGCAAGGCACATCGAGCAGCAAGGTCAGGCGCGAGGTGGTTTCCTCGGCCAGGGTGACATTGGTCGACAGCGAGAACAGGAAACTGCCTTCGCCGTCGGGCATCACGTAGCGCCCGTCCGGACGCACGTCGAAGCCCTGCTTTTCCAGCGCGCCCAGCAGGGTCGCGATGGCCCACGGGGCGCCGTTCGACTGCAGGTTTACGCCCAGCTGGGCGTCGTGGCCGGACACGAAACGATGCAGATTGCGCGCCTCGGCCATCACTTCGATCATGTCCGGGATTTCCGGCTCGGCGCCGATCTCGTCGGCCATGGCGCGCAGGCGCGTGACCAGTTCGGAGTATTCCAGTTCGTTCAGCGCGGTGCTGCGGCTGGCCAGTTGCACCCCGCCCTGCAGCTTGGTGTAGACGCCGCCGTGGACGATCGGTTCCCAGTCGCCGTTGACGTGCAGGCCGATGTAATGCACCGGCTTGTTGCCGACCATGCGCAGCGTTTGCAGCGCGGGCAGGATCTTCTCGCCGCGGGCGGCGCCTTCCAGCGCCAGCGGCAGCAGACAGTCGATCAGCGGGTCGACCAGGGCGGTGGCCTGTTCGGCCGCCGGCGTGATGGCCGCGCCACGCGGCTGCATGGAAGCAGTATCATCGCCAGCTTCGGCGGAGGCGGCAGTGCTTTCGGCGCTGGCGCCGGCATGCACCGGCGCCACTGGGTCGAGCGAGAAGCTAGGCTCTTGACGCGTCGGTTCATGGCGCGGCTCATGGCGTTGCGGCGGCGCGTCGCCGGTGCGCATCAGCACATCGTCGTGGTCATTCGAGAAAGCGCGTTCGACGCTCTTCTTTGCCTTGTACTCCTGCCATTTGTTGTAGCTGAAAACGCCGACGATGAATACGCCGCCGGCTCCGATCAAACTCATTTGAAGATCTGTCATGCTGCTTGTGCCTCGGAAGCAAAGTTGGCGGCGGATTCCATATCCACCGCCACGATGCGCGATACGCCCTGCTCTTGCATCGTCACACCGATCAGTTGATTGGCCATCTCCATCGCAATCTTGTTGTGCGAGATGAAGAGGAATTGGGTATGTTCGGACATGCGCTTGACCATGCGGCAGAAGCGCTCCGTGTTGGCGTCATCGAGCGGTGCGTCGACTTCGTCGAGCAGGCAGAATGGCGCCGGATTCAGGCGGAACATGGAAAACACCAGCGCCGTGGCGGTCAGTGCCTTCTCGCCGCCCGACAGCAGGTGAATGGTGGCGTTCTTCTTGCCCGGCGGCTGGGCCATCACCTGCACGCCGGAGTCGAGAATCTCGTCGCCGGTCATGATCAGCTTGGCCTGGCCGCCGCCGAACAGGATAGGGAATAGTTCGGCGAAGTGGCCGTTGACGCGGTCGAAGGTATCCTGCAGCAGTTCGCGGGTTTCCTTGTCGATCTTTTGGATCGCGTCTTCCAGCGTGTTGATCGCTTCGTTCAGGTCGGCGTTTTGCGCGTCCAGGAAGTTCTTGCGTTCAGACGCCTGGGCCAGTTCGTCCAGCGCCGCCAGGTTGACGGCGCCCAGGCCGGCGATCGCATTGCCCAGGCGCGTGACCTCGCCCTGCAGATACGAAGCCTTCAGATCCGGGTGCAGTTTCTCGGCCAGCGCCGCCTCGTCGGCCTGGGCCTCGATCAGCTGGGCCGCGAACTGTTCCTGGTTCAGGCGCGCGGCCTGTTCCTTCAGCTGCATTTCCATGATCTTGTCGCGCTGCGGCTGCAGGCTGCGCTCGGACCCCATGCGCGCCTCTTCCGATGAGCGCAGCTGCTGGCTGATCTGGTCCAGCTCATGGCGCGCGTCCGACAGCGCTTTTTCCTGCTCGGTGCGGCGCTGCAGCAGGTCTTGCAGGCCCTCGTTGGCCGCGCCCGATTCCAGGCTGCCCAGTTCCTGCTGGCCCGCCTCCAGGCTGGCCGTCACCTGGGCCGCCTGGGTGCTGGCGGTGACGATGCTGCGGCGCAGTTCCTCGATTTTGCTGCGCTGGGATTTTTCGGCGAACTGCGCTTCCTGCGCGGCCCGTTCCAGCTCGCGCAGCGCTGCGCGCGCGTCCGTCAGGCGCTGCTCGCGCTGCATGAAATCGGTCTGGCCGTCTTCATGCTCGCCCTGCAGATTGCCCAACTCCATATCGAGCTGTTCGAATTTTTCTTCCGACTCCATCTTGACCTGCATCTGCTCGGCTTCCTGGGCGGCGATTTCGGCCAGGTCGGCCTGGATCTGATTGCTGCGCTGGTTGAAGCGCGCCTCGATCTCGGACAGCTTGACCACATCGATCTGCAAGCTGTGCACGGCCTGCGTCAGACTCTGGCTTTTGGCGCGCTGCTCGCTCAACTGGCGGCCCAGGTTGGCCACGGCCGCATCGGCGCGCACCGAGCGGGCGCGCGCCTCGTCGGCCAGCATCTGCTGGGCGCGCAACTGCTTGCTGATGTTCTCGATGTCCTGCTGGCGTCCCAGCATGCCGTCCTGTTCGGAATCGGCCGCGTAGAAACGCACGCTGGACTGGGTGATCACATGGCCCTGGCGCGTGACGAAGCATCCGCCCGCAGGCAGGCGGCCGCGCTCGGCGAAGGCTTCGGCCGTGTCGTCGGCCAGGTAGATATGGTGCAACCAGTCTTGCAGCAGGCCGCGCAGACCGGGATCGTTCAACTTGAGCAGATTCAGGAAAGGCTTCAGGCCCGCCACTTCCTGCGGTGCCGGCGGCACGGCGCTCGACGGCGCGTACAGCGCCAGCTTGGCCGGCGGTGCATCGCTGAAGAAGGCCTTGGCCCAGTCGATATTCGACATCTGCAGCGCGCTGGTGCGCTCGCGCAGGATCGCTTCGAGCGCCATCTCCCAGCCGTTCTCGATATGCAGCTTTTGCCACAGGCGCGGCAAGGCATCGAGTTCATGCTTTTGCAGCCAGGGCTGGACCTTGCCCTGGGTCTGCACCCGCTCCTGCAACTGGCGCAGCGCGTTCAGGCGCGCTTCGAGCTGGGCGTTGGCGGCCGTTTCCGTGTTGACCTGGGTCTGGGCGGCGGCGCGTTCCTCTTCCATGCGCGGCTGCTGCTCCAGCGCTTCTTCCAGGTGGTAGCCGATTTCTTCCAGCGCCTGCTGCTTCTCTTCCAGTTGCAGCTTCAGATTGGCCAGGTGGCTGCTGTCGGGCAGATTCAGGCCATTCTTTTCCTGCTGCAGGCGCTCGCGCCGCGTGGCCAGTCCGTTCAGGATGTTGGAGGCGTTGCGCTGGTGCGCAGACTCCAGCTCCAGCTGCTGCTGCGCCTGCATGATGCGGGCGCGCGATTCGGTGCTTTTGGTTTGCGCCTCGCGCCAGGACGCGTCCAGCGCGGGCAGCGATTCACTCTTCTGCTCGGCCATCATCTGCGACTGTTCCACCTTGGCCGACAGCTCTTCCAGATTGAATTCGGCTTCCTCGATCTGCTCGCCGAATTCCTGGGCCTGAGATTGCCACTGGTCGCGCTGGGCGGCGAGCGTTGCCAGCTGGTTTTGCAGGCGGCTGCGCGACTCGATGACGAATTTGATCTGGGCTTCCAGGCTGCCGATTTCGGCATTGGTCTGGTACAGATGGCCTTGCGCCTGGTGCAGGCGGTCGCCGACGGCGAAGTGGGCCTGGCGCATCTGCTCCAGGCTCAGTTCCACATGGCGCAGCTTGGCCGTCTGCTCTTCCAGATCGGTCTGGGCCTGCTCCACCTCGCGGAAATAGCGCTTTTGTTCGGTCTCGGCCTCGGTCTTGCGCAGCAGCCAGAGCAGCTTCTGCTTTTCTTCCTGGTCCGCTTGCAGCGCATGGAATTTGTTCGCCACCACGGCCTGGGCTTCGAGCTTTTCCAGATTCGCGTTCAGCTCGCGCAGGATATCGTCGACGCGCAGCAGGTTTTCGCGGGTGTCGTGCAGGCGGTTTTCGGTCTCGCGGCGGCGTTCCTTGTACTTGGAGACGCCGGCCGCCTCTTCCAGGAACACCCGCAGCTCTTCCGGGCGCGACTCGATGATGCGCGAGATCATGCCCTGGCCGATGATGGCGTAGGCGCGCGGCCCCAGGCCGGTGCCGAGGAAGATGTCCTGGATGTCGCGCCGGCGTACCGGCTGGCCATTGATGTAATAGGTGGAGGTGCCGTCGCGCGTCAGCGTGCGCTTGACCGCGATCTCGGCGTACTGCCCCCATTGACCCGAAGCCTTGCCATCGTTGTTGTCGAACACCAGCTCGACGGATGCGCGGCCGGCCGGCTTGCGGTGGGTGGAACCGTTGAAGATGACGTCCTGCATCGATTCGCCGCGCAACTCCGACGCTTTCGATTCGCCCAGCACCCAGCGCACGGCGTCGATGATGTTGGATTTTCCGCAACCGTTCGGTCCGACCACGCCAACCAGCTGACCCGGCACCTGGAAATTGGTGGGATCGACGAAAGACTTAAATCCCGACAATTTAATGGAAGATAGACGCACGTTGTGAACTGTTCTTCGCCTGGACTGGCATTAAGCAAACATTGACCGAGACCGCAACAAACCGGCTGCATGTCACGTCAGGCGTCGGGCGCGGACCACAGCGCGCGCGGAAGCAGACGTGGAGCGTGCCGATTTGCATCATTGCTCCCATGGTTACTCCCATGAAAAGTGGCTTATCATACCATTTTGCGCTGCTAAACTGGCCAAAAACACGTAGGGGAAATGTGTGCCGCGCCCGCGGTGTGGCAATCGGCACAGCGGCAGAATCCGCAGCGGGCTTAACGCAATACCTGCTGCGGATCGGGCGTGCGCCATGGCGGCCGCGGACCGGGCTGTACCACGCCGCGCTGCATGCGCTGGCGCATCTGCTGCTCCATCTGACGCGCACGCAGTTGCTGCATGAAGCGCAGCTGCACCGACTGGCGCGAATTCGGCCACTCCAGGCGGGTGAAGGGGCGCTCGTGGCCGGACAGGGTCAAGGCCAGGTCTTCCATCCATTGCTCGGTCGGAATCGGCTCCACATGGGGCAGTACCAGCAGCACGGGAATACACAGAACCACCAGCACCCGGCTCATGGCCAGATGGTCGGCGTCGCTGGCCAGCCACAGGAATGCAGCTGCCACGAGCAGGCCGAGCGGCGCGCCGCTGAGCACTTCGGACACCGAATGGGCATGCACCACGATGCGGGAATAGCTGATCAGCAGCGCCAGCACCACACCCAGGGCGACGGCGATCCAGTGCAGCCGTTTGCCGGTATGGCGGAAGGCCAGGAAGGCGGCCACCGGGAACACGGCGCAGGCGCGCATCGCGTGGCCGCTGATGCCGGCGAATTCGACCGACTCGATCCCGATGCCCCAGCCGATGAAGGCGACCTTGGTGGCCACCACCAGCGCCATGGCGCCGCCGAACAGCAAACACCACTGGGCCGCCAGGCGCCAGGACTTGCCCATCATCAGCCAGACCGCAATAGCGATCCCCACCGGGCCAGTTACCGCCAGGCTCCCCAACAAGGTTAGTCCGTGCCACCAGTTCATGCGACTCCATTCATACTTAATAAAACACAAGTCCAGGTATTCTAGCGGATATTACCGCAAAGAAACATAGCCAACAATGCACCGCTCCCTGAGCTTGACTCAGACCAGTGCCACTGTAGCGCGCGAGACTTACGAAACTATTAATTAATCGCGAAGGATGCGTTCAGATACCAAGGATGCGCGCGAAACGCGATCAGCCGCAAGCCGATTGCGGCGCATCGATGCTGTCGTCGTTGACGGCCGCCTGCGCCATCGCCTGCGACAGGGCCAGGCTGACCACGCCGTCGGCCCGGTGCAGCTTGGCGCTGCCTTCGCGGAAGCGCTCGGCCAGTTGTTCGCCGGACATCGAGAAGGCTTCCTGGCGCGCGGCGGTGGAGAAGATGAACAGGGTGCGCAATGGGCTGATCCATGCGAGCTTGACCTTGCGGGTGGCGCCGTCTTCCTGCATGAATTCCAGCCACATGCCGCGCGTCAGGCCGTCGACCTCGATGACGGCGTCGTCGTCCTCGGCTTCCGGCGCGGGCGGCGGCGCCATTTGTTCCAGTTGCTGGCGCCGTTCGGCGGCCTGCTGGGCGGCCTGGACGGCGATCTCCAGCTGGCGCTCGGCGGAAATTTCCAGCGGCGCCCGCACGATGGAGGCATGGCATTCGGCCAGCTCGGCAAAGAATTGCAGGCGCTCGCCATCCTGCCACTTGATGATGTCCAGCCATTTGTTCAGGGTCGACAGCAGGCCCGGCAGCTTGCTGATCAGCTGCTTGCGCTCTTCCGCGCTGAGCTTGGGCTTGACGCTCCAGATCAGGTCATCCATGGTGCGGGTGGCGTTGCCGACGGCGCCGGGCTTGTCGTCCTCGATGCTGTAGGCGATCGTCAGGACCGAGGTCCAGCGCTGCTCCAGGAAGGCTTCGACCACGGCCACCACCTCGCCGGTGCCGATGCGCAGCTGCACGGCATTGCGGGCGGACTTGCTGGCCTCGGCCATTTTTTCCTGCTTGAGGGCGGCGGCGATCGGCTCGGCGATCGCGGTGGCGGCCGCGCTTTCCTCGGCCTTGATGCTCGCTTCAAGCTCATTGACGGCATCGGTAAACACCGACAACTCATGTTCGTAGTCGCGTCCGACCCGGTCGACGCTGCGCTGCATGGCGTGGAACAGGGGATCGTCCGGCCCCTTGCGCTGCTCCCAGCCCATGCGCGAGAGCAGATCGATCAGGCGGCGCGCTGGGTGGGCTTCCTGGAAGAAGAAGTCCTTGTCGACCAGCGCGGCCTTCAGTACGGGGATTTGCAGGAAACGGATCAGGTCGCGGATTTCCTGCGAAATATTCTGGTCGCGGAACACCGTGTCGAAAATGGCCGACAGCAGGTCGATCGTGCTTTCATCGGCGCGCGACAGGCTGCCCTGGGGCATGCTTTCCTTGATATTCGGCAGGTAGAACACCTTGGCCGACTGCGCCGCGCCGCCGGCCATGACGCCACCTGGCGCCAGTCCGGCGGCGGGGGCGCCGCCGCCCTGCCCGGCCGCGCCAGCCATCCATGCTCCGCCACCCTGTGCGCCCGCGCCGCCGCCCGCAGCGGCGAAGCTGGCGGCGGCGGCAAAGCCGGGCACGCCGCTACCGAGCACGCCCTGCTGCCATTGAGCCAACAGGCTGAGCAAAGGCATCTTGGCGCCCACCTGGGACATGCGCTGGGCCACCTGATTGTCGACCTGGCCGCCAAAACCCTGGGCCGCGCCCTTGGTCCAGGCACTGGCCGGGGCGATCGGCATCATCGGCAGGTCGGGAATCGTCAGATCGAAATCTTCGGCCGGCTCGCTGGCGGCGAAGAACTGGCGCAGCTGCTGGGCCAGCGCGGCCTGGCCGGGCTGCACGCGCGGCTTGGCCGCGACGGCCGGCGCCGCGTTATGGGTATCGGCCTTGCGGCCCTTGTAGCCTTCCACCGAGCCAGGCAGTACACCCTTGCGCTGCAGCGCCAGGTTCAGCGCATCGAGCATGGGCCCCAGTTCGAGGAACAGGCTGGGCTTGAGCATGGCTTGCAGCAGCGGGATGGCGTCGGCGTCGTCCTGGAAATCGTTCCACGCCAGCTGCAGCGCACTCAGGAACACTTCCGGGCGGAAGGGATTCTGGCTGGCACGCAGGATATCGCGGTCCAGCAGGAAGGCCAGCCGCACATTCAGGGTCTGCAACTGGTCGGCGTACTTGACTTCAAATGGACGGCTGACGCCGCCGAGGGCCACCTTGTTGTCCATTTCCTCATAGGGCACCAGGGTCAGCGACTGGCTATCCTTGCGCACGCCGGCCTTGGCCGCCGGGGCGAGCTGGGCGATTTCGAAGCGGACCGATTTCTCCACCGCCTTGGTGGCCAGGTGCAGGAAGGCGTAATTGGCGTTGCGCAGCATATTGCCGGCCTTGATGCGCGTATGCATGGTGCGCGTATCGCCGTCGGTGGCATCGATCAGGGCGCCGGCCAGGCGGGTGATCAGATCGAGCATCTGATCGTTGACGTGGCTGGTGACGATGCCGATCAACTCCTCCAGCACGGCATGCCGCGGCGAGACCGTCTTCTTCGGCGCCGTGGCAGTGGTGGATGGAGTGGAAAGCATGGTAGACCCGTTTGCGATGTTTGACATGACAGCCCGGCGCGGCTAGCCAGACTGGACAAATTTGAACAGGAGCCGCATATGCCCATTCTGGCACAAAATTGCCACATGGCAATAGGAAAGATGAAATAAATGGAGAGAATTCACCGTTTTTTGGGCCCGTGGCGCTGCAAGCTTGCCGCTCCAACCATTTTAACTGCATTGCCGGAAAGATTGTTAAATAATTATGCAAACACTGTGACACAAGAATCAGGGCGCAAGGCCTGCTCCTACAAGGCCATGCGCCCGATTCCGATAGCGAAAGCGTGGCCGGAATCGCATCATGGCCACACCGCTAACGCGGCAGTTGGGGCCTGTCCCGCCAGGGAGCAGCCCGGACCGCCGCCGCAACGGCGTATGCTTTTTTTAATTTCATAAAGGAATCAAAATGAAATCGAATCAAAAAGGCAGTAGCAGCAAACAGAGCCAGGACAAGGACAGCGCCAGCAAGCAGTCGGGCTCGCAAGGCTCCAGCGGCAGTTCCAGCGGCTCGCGCAGCGGCACCCAGGGCGGCACCCATGAGCAGCACGTGGAAGCCGGCCGTCAAAGCCACAAGAACGATACCAGCAAACAGTCCGGCTCCAGCGACAAGGAGCGCTAAGCCCACCCGGCAGGGCCAGTCGCGGCGCGCAGGGCAAGTCCCGCCATCGCGCCGCCGGCCTAGCCTGGCCGGTGATGGCAAAGGGCCTGCCCCGGCATTGCCGCGGGCAGGCCCTTATCACGATCGAGGCGGCGCGGCGGCGCTCAGATATTGGTGACGCGGCGCCCCTTGGGCGGGCTGAAGTCGCGGATTTCCTGCACCATGCCCACGCCCAGCGCCTCGGTGGCCTTCAGGTGCAGGTCGGAATAGGCGTGGATATTCCAGTGCTCTTCCGTCAGTTGCACATGCTCGCGCAGGATCTGCTCGGTGCGGGCGTCATCGGCCTGCAGGCCCTCGACAATGATGCGGAGCGCATCGGGCCGGGCGCCGTGGGGCGCGCTGGCATGGGACTTGTGGATCATGAAGCGGGCCGTGTCGCTGGCATAGCGCCGCTCGCCGCACAGGAACAGGATCACCGCGATCGACGCCACCGCGCCGGCGTTATAGGTGACGAACTTGATCGGCAGCTTGCTCAGGTAGTTGTACAGGCAGATGCCGTCGCTGACATAGCCGCCGTTGGACTGGATCAGGATGTGGGCGGTGCTGATCCGGTCTTCGGTCATATCGGCCACGGCGTCGAACACGCGCCGCACCATGTCGCTGTTGACGTCGCCGGACAGGGTAAACCACGCTTGCCCATCGAAAGTATCGTTTTCTTGGCTCATGGCAGACTCGCAAAATCAGATGATTCATTCTAACAAATTGTTCCCGGCAGGGCCGCGCGCCTGCGGCAGGCGTGCGCCCGGCGGTAACGGCTGTTGATTGACATAAATGCCCTTCTGGCATATATTCCCGAGTCTTGATCGGGAGAGGGCCGCCACTGCGCTGCCGCCGAAGGGGCACTACCCAAAAACTCTCAGGCAAAAGGACCGATCAAGGGACCGATACGTTGCAGCGGCTTGCCGCTGGGGCGTCATTGGCTCAACTCTGGAGAGCTGCCGCGGCGTCACGCCAGCGGCACACCGAAGGGGCGCGCGGGATATCTTCCCGTAATCTCTCAGGTACCAAGGACAGAGGGGTCTGCGATCATTGTGGAAAAGGCTGGGTCAGCTCTTCCTTGTATGTTCTGTTAACCCCTATTTCATTTGGACCGAGGAATCATGACGCTCAAAGCTACCCCACTCAATCAAGCCCATCGCGCCGCCGGCGCCCGCATGGTCGATTTCGGCGGTTGGGACATGCCTGTCAACTACGGTTCGCAGATCGAAGAACACCACGCGGTGCGCAGCGATGTCGGCATGTTCGACGTCTCCCACATGTGCGTGGTCGACCTGACCGGCACCAATGTGCGCTCCTTCCTGCGCGGCCTGCTGGCCAATAACGTCGACAAGCTGCAGGCCAGCGGCAAGGCCCTGTATTCCTGCATGCTCAATCCGCAAGGCTTCGTCATCGACGACCTGATCGTCTACTTCATCAACGAAGAATGGTTCCGCCTGGTGGTCAACGCCGGCACCGCCGAAAAAGACATCGCCTGGATCAGCGCACAAAATGCCGCCACGAACAGCGGCGTGAGCATCACCCAGCGCCGCGACGGCGCCCCTGCCGATACGATGGCGCTGATCGCCGTGCAAGGCCCGAACGCGCGCGCCAAGGTATGGGAAGTGCTGCCAACGACACAAGCCGCATCGGCCGAGATCAAGCCCTTCAACGCCGTCATCGTCAAAGACACCGCCTTCGGCGAAGTGATGGTGGCGCGCACCGGCTACACCGGCGAAGACGGCTTCGAGCTGGCCTTCCCCGCTTCGCAGGCCGAAGCGCTGTGGAACGCGCTGGTGGCCGCCGGCGTCAAACCGGCCGGCCTGGGCGCACGCGACACGCTGCGCCTGGAAGCGGGCATGAATCTGTACGGCCAGGACATGGACGAAACCGTCAATCCGCTCGACGCTGGCCTGGCCTGGACCATCGACCTGGTGTCGCCACGCGACTTCATCGGCAAGGCGGCATTGCAGGCGATGGGCCAGAACGCCCAGTTCGTCGGCCTGATCCTGCGCGAAAAAGGCGGCGTGCTGCGCGCCCACCAGAAAGTGCTGGTCGCAGCTTCCGACAACGCTGGCGAAATCACCAGCGGCACCTTCAGCCCGACCATGCAGCAGGCGATCGCGCTGGCACGCGTGCCGATGGGCGTGGCCGTGGGCGATACCGTGCAAGTGGAAATCCGCGACAAGAAGCTGGCCGCCTCGGTAGTCAAGCTGCCCTTCGTCCGCAACGGCAAGATCCTGGCCGCCTGATATGCAGGCGCTGCGAATGTGCCGCATCAGCGGCACTTCGCGCTACACTAATCAATCAACACGAACACTTAACTGGAGACCCATATGAATATTCCTGCAGACCTGAAATACACCGAATCCCACGAATGGGTACGTCTGGAAGCTGACGGCAGCATTACCGTCGGCATCACCGAATTCGCACAAGACGCGCTGGGCGATATCGTCTTCGTGGAACTGCCAAAAGTCGGCACCACCTACGGCGCCGGCGACGACGCGGCAGTGGTGGAATCGGTCAAGGCGGCGAGCGACATCTACGCGCCGCTGGCTGGCGAAGTGATCGCCGTCAACGACGAAGTGGTCAACGCGCCGGAATCGATCAACACCGACGCTTACGCGAACTGGCTGTTCAAGATCAAGCCTAGCGATGTGGGTGCGCTGGCCGGCCTGCTCGACGCCGCCGCCTACGGCAAGACCACCGCGGCGTAATTGCTGCCGCGTGCGCGCTGGAAAAACCAGCGCGCCGCTTACCTCATCTTGAACCCACGGCTGAGATCTGGGGTCTGACCTTAGGGTCCGGATAGTGGCTACGCCCCGCCGGCCCCGTTGGGACCGGCCCCCGGCTCTTTGCCTTGGGTTCAAACAGCGCCGCAGTCGCGCACCCGGCAATACCCGGTAGCACCCGCAAGTCCCCTTTCATTACTTGGCCCTGACAAATCATGACCCGCACCAGCCTGACCCAACTCGAAGCACGCGACGCCTTCATCGCCCGCCACATCGGCCCTGACGCAGACGAACAGGCAGCCATGCTGTCGACCTTAGGCTACGCCTCGCGCGCCGCCCTGATCGATGCGCTGGTTCCCGCCAACATCCGCAACCAAGGCGCGCTGCCGCTGGGTCAGTACGCGGAGCCCATGCCCGAGCAGGAAGCGCTGGCCAAGCTGAAAAAGCTGGCCGCGAAAAACAAGGTGCTCAAGTCGGTCATCGGCCAGGGCTACTACAACAGCTTCACCCCAGGCGTGGTGCTGCGTAACGTCTTTGAAAATCCCGCCTGGTACACGGCCTACACGCCTTACCAGCCAGAGATCTCCCAGGGCCGCCTGGAAGCGATCCTGAACTTCCAGCAAACCATCACCGACCTGACCGGCATGGGCATCGCCAACTCGTCGATGCTCGACGAAGGCACCGCCGCCGCCGAAGCGATGACGCTGATCCAGCGCGTGGGCAAATCGAAATCGCAGGTGTTCTACGTGGCCGACGACGTGCTGCCGCAAACCCGCGAAGTGGTGGAAACCCGCGCCAAGCCGCTGGGCATCGAAGTGCGCTCCTTTGTCGCCAGCGATGCCGCCGGCCTGGATGACTGCTTCGGCGTGCTGCTGCAATACCCTGGCGTGAACGGCGTCGTGCGCGACTACAAGGCCGCCGTCGAACAGCTGCATGCCAAAGGCGCGATGGTCGTCGTGGCCGCCGACCTGCTGGCGCTGACCATGCTCACGCCGCCAGGCGAATGGGGCGCCGACGTGGTCGTCGGTAACAGCCAGCGCTTCGGCGTGCCGCTCGGTTTCGGCGGCCCGCACGCCGGCTATCTGTCGACCCGCGATGAATTCAAGCGCAGCATGTCCGGCCGTCTGGTGGGCGTGACCATCGACGCGCAAGGCAATACCGCCTACCGCCTGGCCCTGCAAACCCGCGAGCAGCACATCCGCCGCGAAAAAGCCACCTCCAACATCTGCACCGCGCAGGTGCTGCTGGCCGTGATGGCCTCGATGTACGCGGTCTACCACGGCCCGGCCGGTCTGCTGCAGATCGCCCAGCGCGTGCATCGCTTCACCGGCATCCTGGCGTCCAACCTGGGCAGCCTGGGTTACAAGCTGACCAGCGATACCTGGTTCGACACCCTGACCATCGTCACCGCCGACGCCGAGCAGCTGCACGCATCGGCCCTGGTGCACGGCGTGAACCTGCGCCGCATCGACGCCACCCATGTGGGCGTGTCGCTCGACGAGACCACCACCCGCGAAGACCTGGCCCTGCTGTGGACCGTGTTCGCCCACCCGATCGGCGGCCCGGCCCACGCGCCAGACTTCGATACCGTGGAAGCGTCCGTGCAGAGCGCCATTCCGGCGGCACTGGCCCGTACCAGCGCCTACCTGACCCACCCGGTGTTCAACCGCTACCACTCCGAACACGAAATGCTGCGCTACCTGCGCAGCCTGGCGGACAAGGATCTGGCGCTGGACCGCACCATGATCCCGCTCGGCTCCTGCACCATGAAGCTGAACGCGACCAGCGAAATGATTCCGGTCACCTGGCCTGAATTCTCGAACATCCACCCGTTCGCGCCGGATGCGCAAACCGTGGGCTACCGCGAAATGATCGCCCAGCTGGAAGAAATGCTGTGCGCGCTGACCGGCTATGCCGCGATCTCGCTGCAGCCGAACGCCGGCTCGCAGGGCGAATACGCCGGTCTGCTGGTGATCCAGGCCTACCACCAGTCGCGCGGCGAAGGCCACCGCAACATCTGCCTGATTCCTTCGTCGGCCCACGGCACCAACCCGGCCACCGCCAATATGGTGGGCATGCAGGTGGTCGTGACCGCCTGCGACGCCAACGGCAACGTCGACCTGGCCGACCTGAAAGCCAAGGCCGAGCTGCATTCGAAGAACCTGGCCTGCGTGATGGTGACCTACCCATCGACCCATGGCGTGTTCGAGGAAGGCATCCAGGAACTGTGCCAGATCGTCCATAGCCACGGCGGCCAGGTCTACATCGACGGCGCCAACATGAACGCGCTGGTCGGCGTGGCGGCACCGGGCAGCTTCGGCGGCGACGTCTCGCACCTGAACCTGCACAAGACCTTCTGCATCCCGCACGGCGGCGGCGGTCCTGGCGTCGGTCCTATCGGCGTCGGTGCCCACCTGGCCAAGTTCCTGCCGAACCAGCGTTCGAGCGGCTACCAGCGCGACGTGGCCGGCATCGGCGCGGTCAGCGCCGCGCCTTACGGCTCGGCCAGCATCCTGCCGATCTCGTGGATGTACATCGCGATGATGGGCGCCGAAGGCCTGACCGCCGCGACCGAAACCGCGATCCTGGCGGCCAACTACATCGCGCGCCGCCTGGCGCCGCACTACCCGGTGCTGTATTCGGGCCACGACGGCCTGGTGGCGCACGAGTGCATCCTGGACCTGCGTCCGCTGACCGATGCCACCGGCATCAGCAACGAAGACGTGGCCAAGCGTTTGATGGACTTCGGCTTCCACGCGCCGACCATGAGCTTCCCGGTGCCGGGCACCTTGATGATCGAGCCGACCGAAAGCGAAACGAAGGCCGAGATGGACCGCTTCATCGATGCGATGATCGCCATCCGCATGGAAATCGCCAAGGTGGAAAGCGGTGAGTTCGACCGCAGCGACAATCCGCTGAAAGGCGCGCCGCACACCGCGGCCGTGCTGACCGCCGATGTGTGGGAACGCAAGTACAGCCGCGAGGTGGCGGCCTATCCGGTGCCGTCGCTGCGCAAGCAGAAGTACTGGCCGCCGGTCGGCCGCGCCGACAATGTCTATGGCGACCGTAACCTGTCCTGCGGCTGCGCGCCGATCAGCGACTACGAGTAAGCCGGCTTCGGCGGGCCACGGTGCTGTTAACACCCACGGCGTAAATCCGGGGTCTGACCCGCCGGGTCAGACCCCAGCTCTTTGCCTTGGGTTCAAGAAGCCGTCGCCGGCACGCTGGCGTTGACCGCTAGCTGCGGTTGGAAGCAAGGCGCAGGCGAGCCACCCGGCTCGCTCCTGCGCTTTTTTTCGTCCCGTCATCTTCCAGCAGCGGCCCCATGTCGCCGGCGCGCGCGTCGAGCTGGAACATCTGCACCGCGTTCGACAGGCTCAGGGCCTGGCCCTGCAAGCCCTGGGCGGCCAGCGCGGCCTGCTCCACCAGCGCCAGGTTCTGCTGGGTCATCTGGTCCATCTGGACGATGGCCTGATGCACCCCGTGCAGGCTGTCGGCCTGCTCTGCACTGGCCAGGCTGATCTGGCTGATCACTTCCCCCACCTGCTGCACCGAGGCGACGATGTCGGCCATGCTGTTGCCCGCCTCTTCCACCGAACGGCTGCCCCCTTCGATATCGGACACCGACTGCGCGATCAGGCTCTTGATCTCGCGCGCGGCCGCCGCCGAGCGCAGCGCCAGCGCATGCACCTCGGTGGCGACCACGCCGAAATTGGTCCCATGCATGCCGGCGCGCGCCGCTTCCACCGCCGCGTTCAGCGCCAGCAGATTGGTCTGCACGGCGATGCTGTCGATTACGCCGACGATCTCGCCGACCTTGCGCGAGCTGCCGCGGATCGAGGCCATCGTCACGGCCAGGCGCTGCACCACGCCGCCGCCGCGCACGGCGAAGTTGCTGGCGCACTGGGCCAGCTGGGTGGCCAGCTGGGCATTGCTGGCGGTCTGCGCCACCGTCAGGCTCAGTTCCTGCATGCTGTGGCTGGTCTGCTCCATCGAGCTGGCGGCGCGCTCGCTGCGCTCGGACAGGTCGGCGTTGCCGCTGGCGATCTGGCGGGTCGCTTCGTCGATCGCCTGCGAGGACGTCAGGATGCCCTTCAGCGTCGCGTTCAGGTTGCGGATGCTGGTGTCGAGGGCGCGCGAGGTTTCGGCGATTTCATCGTTGCCATACACGCGCTGGCGCACCGTCAGATTGCCTTCGGCCAGGTCGCTGGCGGCCGCGCCGATTTCACGCACCTCGCGCAGCAGCGCATTGCGCACCGCCATCGTCACCAGCAGTGACAGCACGATCGACAGCAGCACCACCACCGGCAGCGCCGTGGCGAAGCCGGCAAACTCGCTCTCGGCCTTGCTATAGGCGCTCTCGCTCAGGCTCTGTTCCAGCCTGGCCAGTTCCTGCAGGCGCTGGGCCACGACGTCGAAGGCCCGCTCGGCCTTGGACATGGCATTGGCCGCCATCGACTGGTCCACCATGCTCAGTTCAATCACATCGGTGATGGCCTTGATGTACTGGACGTGGGCCGCCTGCGACTGCACCACGAAGCGCCGCTCGGCGGGGCTGGCCTGGGTTTCCAGTTCCAGCTGGGCGTACTGGCGGTCCAGCGCGGCGTGGCGCGCGTGGATGTCGCGGATCAGCGCATCGACGCGCGCCGGCGAGAAGCTGGCGCTGATCCAGGCCAGCAGCTGGTAGATCTCGGCGTGGGCGCGGTTGGCGTCGGCCACCAGGGTGCTGGCCGCCTTCAGGCGCACGGCGCGCTGCTGCATCATATTGTCGAGCGACTGGTTCTGGCGCACCAGCCCGAGATAGGCGCCGGCCGACAGCATGATCAACAGCAGCAGCACCAGCGCCGGCGCCAGCAGCAGCTTGGGTCCGATTTTCAGTTTGCTCAGCATGCTCATCATGATGTGGCCCCGGTAGTAGCGTGGCAGCCAGCCACGGGAATACAGGCGTAGGCGTTCCAGCCGGGCGCGGATGTTGCTCACGGTTTGTAGATCCCCGCTTCCAGCGCCACGTCCTCCACCCGCAGCACATAGGTGGTCTTGGCTTCGACCTTGCCCGTGGCGGGATTGCGAAACTTGTAGTCGACCCAGCCACTGCCCTTGCCGCGCGCCAGCGCCACCATTTCGTGGCGAAACAGCTTGCCGTCGGCGTCGGGCACGTCCATCAAGTCCTTGCCGATCAGGGCCGTGGTCGGGTGGGCCACGGTAATGCCGTTCAAATCCCGCATGGCCAGATACAGCGCGCCCTGATTGAATTCCGGGTCTTTGCTGTTGATCTTGCTGATCATTTCACTCTTGCCATGGGCGCGCAGGAAGCGCGCGCCCCGTTCGGCCAGCGCGACCGCGTCCTTTTCGCTGGGCGCTGCGGCCCCGGCCAATGGCCAGCACAGCGCCAGCAGCAGGCCTGCCAACGTGGTTTTCATCATGTTTTCTCCCTGGTCGGCTACGCGGCGGCGCGGCAGCCTGTTGTACGGGTATCATGCGGATCGGATCACGACTGCCTGGCCGGCGCCGGGCGGCGAACGCGGCTCCTGCCAGGGTTGCGGTATGCTTTAATGCAATCTTGCCTACGCGCATGACGTAATCTACGCCTGCGCCGGCTTGCCGCGTTTGCGCACGCGCAAACGCCCTGCTCACCGTTGTTCAACCCACCATTTTCGACCACTACGAAGGCTGACATGAAACCATCAAGCAAGGCGGCGCTGATCTCGGCGCTGGTATTTCCCGGACTCGGACAACTGCTGGTACTCAAGCGCGCCGCACGCGGCTGCCTGTTCCTGCTGCCCTGCCTGCTGGCGCTGGGAACGCTGCTGCGCCAGGCCACCATCACGGCCGAAAATGTGATGAACCAGGTCAGCAGCGGCGCCTTGCCGCTCGACCCGGTCCTGATCGCCGCACGGGTCAGCGCCGACGGCGGCGGCGCGGGCAGCACGCTGGCCTCGCTGGTATGTCTGCTGTGCTGGCTGGGCAGCATCGCCGACGCGCTGTGGCTGGGACGGAACGTTCCGCGCTGACACCCCGCACGGCAAGCAATACTGTTACAGCGCAGGCCGGGAAGGGCGCTACAATTGCCTGGCAGCTCCCTCTCCCCGCCCTCGAAAGGACTTGCCATGCCCGGTTTCCGCCCTTCCCCCCTTCTCTCCGATGCCGCGCCCCTCTGCCGCCGCGCCGGCGCCGTGCTGCTGCTGGCCCTGTGCGCCGGGGCCGCGCTGGCCCAGGCACCCGGCTTGCGCCGTACCGTGCTGCAAAAAGCCGATGTCGCCGCACCCGGCCGCGAAGCGGTGGTTGCGCGGGTCGAACTCGATCCCGGCGCGGTGGCCGCACGCCACACCCATCCCGGCGATGAAATCAGCTATGTGCTCGAAGGCGAGGGCGAACTGATGATCGATGGCGAGGACCCGCACCGGGTCAAGGTGGGCGAAGCCTTCGTGATCCCGGCCGGCAAGATCCACGCGGCGCGCAATAGCGGCACCGTACCGCTCAGGCTGGTGGGCGTGTATGTCGTGGACAAGGACAAGCCGCTGGCCACGCCAGCCAAATAAACTGCGGCGCGCTGTTGCAAACACGCCATATCTGCCGGACTCGGGCATCGTACACTGTACTTTTATCGTGCGGGGTGCCAACATATTGGTCATAAGTAACATTCTTTCCACGGGAGACATGGGCTTCCTGCGTCCTGCGCCGGGCCTGACAATATGGCTACACTTCTCTGGCCCGACGGCCGGCCCGCCGGCGCTGCCGCTGCGGCAGTCCTGGCCGCCCTGCTGGCCGCCCTCCTCCCCGCCGGCGCCCATGCCGACAACGCCGGCGCGGCCGCTTCCGACCTGACTACGCTGCCGTTCGAACAGCTGCTGGCGCTCGATGTCTACAGCGCTTCGCGCTTCACGCAAAAACTCAGCGAGGCCCCGTCTTCGGTCAGCGTGATCACGGCCAGCGATATCCGCAGCTTCGGCTGGCGCACCCTGGCCGACGCGCTGCGCAGCATGCGCGGCCTGTACGTCAGCTATGACCGCAACTACAGTTATCTGGGCGCGCGCGGTTTCCTGCGCTCGGGCGACTACAACACCCGCTTCCTGCTGCAGATCGACGGCAACCGCGTCAACGACAACGTCTACGACCAGGCCCAGCTCGGCGCCGAGTTTCCGCTCGACATGGAGCTGGTCGAGCGCATCGAATACGTGCCCGGCCCCGGCTCCTCGATCTATGGCGCCAACGCCTTTTTCGGCGTCATCAATGTCATCACGCGCCGCCCGCGCGATCTGGAAGGCATCAGCGCCACCGTGCAGGGCGGCCAGGCCGGCAGCCGCGAAGCCAGTGCGCGCTATGGCTGGCGCGACGGACACGGCCAGGAACTGCTGCTGGCGGCCAGCCGCGCCAAGAGCGACGGGCGCGACCTGTTCTTTCCCGAATACGCCACTGCGGAGCAGCATCAGGGCATCGCCCACGGTCTCGATTACGAAACCGTGCAGCGCCTCTACGCCAAGGCCATCCGCGGACCGTTCACGCTGACGGCGCTGTACGCCGAGCGCCGCAAGGGGGTACCGACCGCCGCTTTCGAGCAGCCCTTCAACGACCCGCGCTCGCGCGGCATCGATACCCAGAACAGCATCGACCTGGGCTACCGGCACGCGCTGGCCGGCCAGTCCGAGCTGACCGCCAGGCTGTACTGGGGCAGCCACGATTCGCTGGGCGACTATGTGCTGCAGGACGACAACGCCACCCTGAACCTCGACATCAGCAATGGCCGCTGGTGGGGGGCGGAAGCCAAGCTGCTGCTGGCCGGCGACGGCGCGCACAAGCTGATCGCCGGCGCCGAATACCAGGCCGACTACCGCCTGCGCCAGCTCAACTATGATGCCGACCCGGCCTATGTCTACCTGAACGAAAACCATCACGGCAAGCGTTTCGGCCTGTACCTGCAGGACGAAATCAGCCTGAGCAGCCTACTGCTGCTCAATGCCGGCCTGCGCTACGATCACCACAACAGCACCGGTGGCGTGCTCAATCCGCGCGTGGCGCTGATCTACCAGCTCGCGCCGGCCACCACGCTCAAGGCCATGTACGGCAGCGCCTACCGCGCACCAAACAACTACGAGCAGTACTACATGTTCGTGGGCGACGGCGGCCAGCTGGCCAACCCGCAACTGCGGCGCGAACGCATCCGCAGCACCGAACTGGCGCTGGTGCGCCAGTGGCCGGACAACCGGCGCCTGACCCTCTCGCTGTTCCGCAACGAGGTGACGGGGCTGATCGGACAGGTCAGCGACGAGGCCAGCGGCCTGCCCATCTTCGTCAACGGCGGCGCCACCGCCGCGCGCGGCCTGGAAACCGAGTACGAACACAAATGGGGCGGCAGCGCCACCCTGCGCGCCAGCTACAGCAGGCAGCAGGTGGCCCACAGTGCCGGCACGCGCGACAACTCGCCGCGCCAGCTGGGCAAGCTCAATCTGAGCGTGCCGCTGCGCGGTCCCTGGCAGGCCGGGCTGGAAATGCAGTATGTGGGCCCGCGCGCCACCCTCGACGGCGGGCAGTGCGGCGGCTTCTGGCTGGCCAATCTGAATCTGTATTCGGTGCGCCTGAGCCGTCACGCCGATCTGGCGCTGGCGGCGAGCAATCTGTTCGACCGCCGCTATGCCGATCCGGTGTCGGCCCAGCATCTGCAGCAAAGCATCGTCCAGGATGGACGGCGCCTGCTGTTGAAACTGAACCTGAGCTACTGAACGATGAATGAGCTTCCCCAGCGCCCATCCTCACCCGCGCCGCTGCTGCGGCGCGCGGTGCTGGTGCTGGCCTGGGTGCTGGCCGGACCGGTCCCCGCCCAGGTGCCGGAAAACGATTTGAAAGCCGCCTTCGTGTTCAATTTTGCCGTCTTCACCCAGTGGCCCGACGAGGCGCTGCCGCCCGGCGCGCCGCTGCAGCTGTGCGCCTATGCCGGCAATCCCCTGCAGGGCGCGCTGCACAATCTGAGCGACAAACAGGTCAACGGCCACCGCGTGCAGCTGCGCCAGCCCGGCGCCGGCGCCACCCTGCGCGCCTGCCATGTGCTGGTGCTCGACGCCCAGGACCGCGAGCGCTGGGCCGGGCTGCGGCGCGAGCTGGCCGGGGCCAGCGTGTTGACCGTGGCCGACGACCACGTGATCGGCTCGGACGGCGCGATCCTGGCGCTGCTGAGCGACCATAGCCGGATCGCCTTCGACGCCGACATGGGCGCCGCGCGCGGGGCGCGCCTGTCGATCAGTTCCAAACTGCTGCGCCTCGCAAGGAGCGTGCAATGAAGCCCAGCCCGCATCCGCCGCAGCGGCGCGCACTCGACCATCAGGTGGCGCGCACCAATCTGTTCGGCGCCGGCGCCGCGCTGGCCGTGGCCAGCCTGCTGCTGCTGCTGTTCCAGTTCATGGCGCTGCGCAGCACACTGCTGGAAGACTTGCAGGTGCAGGCGCGCATCATCGGCGACAACAGCAGCGCCGCCCTGCTGTTTTCCGACCAGCGCGCCGGCAATGAAATCCTGGCCGGGCTGGCCCTGTCGCCGGCCGTGCTGGGCGCGGCCCTGGTGGCGCCGAACGGGCACACCCTGTCGCTGTTCGAGCGCCGTCCAGGTTCGCCCTCGTTGCAGCAGCCGATCAGCCAGGAATGGAAGCAGCTGGCTGGCCAGGGCGTCGTGGCGGCGCCGCGCTACCGCTACAGCCTGCTGCACCTCGATGTGCTCGAGCCGGTCAACGCCAACGGCGGCGCGATCGGCACCGTGCTGCTGCGCGCCACCCTGCTGCCGCTGTACCAGCGCCTGGCCAGTTTCGCCGCGTTCACCTTGGCCGTGGCGATCGGCTCCTTCGCGCTGGCCTGGCTGATGGTGGCGCGCATGCGCCGCGCGGTGCGGCGCGCCGAAGACCATCTGCACTTCCTGGCCCACGTCGACCCGATCACCGCGCTGCCGAACCGGAATGCCTTCAACGCCCGGCTGGCCACCGCGCTGGCGCGCGAGCCGCAGGTGGGCCTGCTGCTGCTCGACCTGGACAATTTTAAAGTCGTCAACGACACGCTGGGCCACAACTGCGGCGACGACCTGCTGCTGATGGTGGCCCAGCGCCTGCTGGCGACCCTGGGCAGCGGCGACGTGGTGTGCCGCATCGGCGGCGACGAGTTCGTCGTCATCGTCCCGCCCGGACAGGACGACCCGCGGCTGGACCGGATCGCCGCCAAGGTGCTGACGGCGCTGGCCGAACCGTTCCAGCTGGAGCACCATCTGCTGTATGTCAGCGCCAGCATCGGCATGAGCCTGTTCCCCGACCACGCGCCCGACGCCGAAGCCCTGATCCGCTGCGCCGACACGGCCATGTACTACGCCAAGAGCCAGGGCAAGAACGGTTACGAGTGCTTCGTGCCGGCGATGGAACAGCGCGCGCTAAAACGCATGCAGCTCGAGGCGAACCTGCGCCTGGCGCTGGAGAACGATGAACTGAGCCTGCACTACCAGCCGCAGATCGATGTGCTGAGCGGGCGCATGACGGGCATGGAAGTGCTGACCCGCTGGACCAGCGCCACGCTGGGCCATGTCAGCCCGGCCGAGTTCATTCCGGTGGCCGAGGAAAGCGGCGTGATCGTGCCGCTCGGGCACTGGGTGCTGCAGACCACCTGCCGCCAGGCGGCGCTGTGGCGCGCGGCCGGCCTGCTCGACGGGATCGAACGCATCGCCGTCAACCTGTCGGCCTGCCAGACCCGCGACTGCGATCTGATGAGCGACCTCGAAGCCATCCTGGCCGAAACCGGGCTGCCGCCCTCGCTGCTGGAACTGGAAATCACCGAGGGCGTGTTGATGGACAATGTGCAGGCCAACCTGAAATTGATGGAATGCATACGGGCGGCCGGCATCCAGCTGTCGATCGACGATTTCGGCACCGGCTATTCCTCGATGGCCTACCTGAAGCGCTTCCCGATCGACCAGCTCAAGATCGACCGCAGCTTCGTCAAGGATGTACCGGGCGAAGGCACGCCGATCGCCACGGCCATCATCGCGATGGCGCACAGCCTGAATTTGTCGGTGGTGGCCGAGGGCGTGGAGACGATCGAACAGGTGGAGTTCCTGCGCAAGGCCGGCTGCGACCTGATGCAAGGCTATTACTTCGCCAGGCCGATGCCGCCCGAGCAGCTGGAAAGCCTGCTGCGCGAACAGCGCCAGTTCCTGGCCGCCCAGCCGGCTTAGGCTAGGCTACGGGTGGGACGATGGTCGCCAGCGGCTGTCCCGCGCTGACCACGGCCCAGCTGGCAACTGACCTCGCTCACCGTCGGACCGCTGCTGGCCTGGATCGTCAGGCGTTTCCAGCCGCGCCAGTTCATGACCACCAGCCGGATCCTGCTGGCCGCCGCCATTGGTATCTTCCTCAGCCCGCAGGGGCTATCGCAGGCGATGCTGGGCTACTTCCTGATCGGCTTCCTGACCGCATCCATCCGTGTCAATGCCGATACGCTGATCCAGATGAAGGTCGAGCCGGAATTTCTCGGCCGCGTCACCACCACGATCGGCATGTTCATCTCTTGCCTGAGTCTGGTCGTGTACGTCAGCGTGGGTTACCTGGGCGACCTGATATCGATCCGCTGGATCTATCTGGCCATTGCCCTGGCGATACTCGCGGTCGCTATGGCGCCGCTGCTGTTTTCAACAAGCAGTGCGGAAGGCGCAGCGGCGCTACCTGGCGGGCCACCAGAAACGCAGATCTGATCGGCATGGCCAACCGGACCAACTATGTCGCAATACGCTCTATCTTGGGCCGTTTGATCTTTCCCGCCTGATGTAGATCGTATTGCAACTGCATGCCGGCCCACAACTCTGGGCTGGTGCCAAAAGCAGCGCCAAGCCGATATGCCATGTCAGGCGAGATCCCTGCGGCACCGGTTACGACACGCTGAAGTGTGACGCGGCCAACGCCAAGACGTAGCGCTGCTTCCGTTACGGTCATGTCGCCAAGGTACTCTCTGAGTACCTCTCCGGGATGTGGTGGATTGTGCATGCGAGTCATATCATGGTTCCGTATAATTTCAATGATAGTCACGATAGTCAACAAGGATGGCGTTAGTGCCCTCAAAAGTAAAAACCATCCGCCAGTTCCCGTTCACTGTGATCGCCCAATGCCCTTTTAAATCGCCTTTCAATGGATGAAGTTCCCATGATGGTGCCGAAAGGTCTTCCGCATGGGTGGCTTGATCCAGCGCTGCCAGTTGAAGACGCAATTTGGCAGCGTGGGCTGCCTGAATTCCAGCTTTGCTACCTGTTTCAAAGAAACGTTGTAGCCCCTTATGGCGAAAGCTCTTTATCATGATTCCCATGGTATCGTGTATCGATACACACTACCAGAACTTTCAACGTTAAGCTGGCGCGGCTTGCAGAAGATCAAACACTTGCAATGCAAATAAAAAAACCGCTTCAGCCTTGCGGCATGAAGCGGTTTTTTATTCACCGATTAAACTGGCTGGATTACACCAGCTTGGCCGAGTGCTCACGCGTGGCGTGGAAGGTCAGCTTGGGCCAGCGTTCCTCGGTCAGGCGCAGGTTGACGCCGGAGGTGGCCAGGTAGGCCATGTTGCCGGCCGCGTCGTAGGCGACGTTGTGGCCCAGCGCCGCTTCGAAGTCGCTCAGCGCCTTCTTGTCGTCGCTCGAAACCCAGCGCGCGCTGCTGATGCTGGTGCCTTCGAACACGGCGTCGACGCCGTACTCGTTGAGCAGGCGGCTCGCGACCACCTCGAACTGCAGCACACCGACCGCGCCCAGTACCAGCTCGCCGCCCTGTACCGGCTTGAAGACCTGCACCGCGCCCTCTTCGCCCAGCTGCTGCAAGCCCTTGTGCAGCTGCTTGATCTTCAGCGGGTTACGGATGCGCACCGAGCGGAAGAAGTCCGGTGCGAAGTACGGGATGCCGGTGAAGGTCAGCAGCTCGCCTTCGGAGAAGCTGTCGCCGATCTGCATATTGCCGTGGTTAGGCAGGCCGATGATGTCGCCAGCATAAGCCTCTTCCACCTGTTCGCGCGAGGACGCCATGAAGGTGACCACGGACGAGACCTTGATCTCGCGCCCCAGACGCAAATGCTTGACCTTCATGCCGCGCTCGAAACGGCCGGAGCATACGCGCAGGAAGGCGATGCGGTCGCGGTGGGCCGGGTCCATATTGGCCTGGATCTTGAACACGAAGCCGGTGAAGGGCTGCTCGACCGGATCGACCGAACGTACCGAGGCGTCGCGCGCGCGCGGCGCAGGCGCCCAGTCGACCAGCGCGGACAGGATCTCGCGCACGCCGAAGTTGTTTATGGCGGAGCCAAAGAACACCGGGGTCTGCACGCCGGACAGGAATTCTTCCAGGTCGAAGGGGTGGGAGGCGCCGTGCACCAGTTCCACTTCCATGCGCAGCTGATCCATCTCCAGCGGGAACATCTCCTGCAGGCGCGGATTGTCGATGCCCTTGATGATCTCGAAGGCGCCGTCGGCTTTCTCTTCGCCGGCCTTGAACAGCATGATCTCGTCTTTGATCAGGTGATACACGCCGCGGAAGTTCTTGCCCATACCGATAGGCCAGGTCACCGGGGCGCACTGGATCTTCAGCACCGATTCAAGTTCGTCCAGCAGTTCCAGCGGATCGCGGGTTTCGCGGTCCATCTTGTTCATGAAGGTGACGATGGGCGTATTGCGCATGCGGCACACGGCCAGCAGCTTGATGGTCTGGGCTTCCACGCCCTTGGCCGCGTCGATCACCATCAGGGCCGAGTCGACCGCCGTCAGCACGCGGTAGGTATCTTCCGAGAAGTCCTGGTGGCCGGGGGTGTCGAGCAGGTTGATGACGTGGTCGCGGTGTTCGAACTGCATCACCGAGGAGGCCACGGAAATGCCGCGCTGCTTCTCGATTTCCATCCAGTCGGAGGTGGCGTGGCGCCCGCTCTTGCGCGCCTTGACGGTACCTGCCATCTGGATCGCGCCCGAGAACAGCAGCAGCTTTTCGGTCAGCGTGGTCTTACCCGCATCCGGGTGGGAAATGATGCCGAAGGTGCGGCGGCGCAGCACTTCGCGCGCGATCAGGGCCGGCGTTTTACCGCTGGAAGATGGCGTGGCGTCGTCGTGTATTTCTGTTGTTGTGTTTTCGGTATCGTTGGCCATAATCGCGACCATAATATGGCCCCGCAAAAAACCTTCAATTTTACCGGAACTTGGGGAGAACCGGGCACATTGTTTGCAGGAAATCAAGAGGCCGGCACTATGGCCGGCCTCTTCAGGGGATTTTTACCGCCCTGCCCGCTTATTCGCCCTTGACGCGGCGCCAGCCGACCCGGTGGGCGCCGATTAAGCTCCCTTCGATCACATCGTCGGTCTTGGTGGTGCCGTCGGCCAAGGTGCTGATCATCTTCATCGCGCCGCTCGGCAGGCGGATTAAGAGCTCACCGACCACCGCCGAGGTGTTCGACAGGGTGCTGCCGGCCGGGTTCTTGCCCACCGCATTGCCGTTGCAGACATTGACCTGGTAATAATTACTCGATCCGCCCACCGAGCAAGCCGACGACGATGTCGGCATATTGGTCACCACATTGGCCACCCCGCTAACGATCTGCGGGTCCAGATTCATGCGCTCGCCCGAATTCAGCTTCCAGTCGAAGAACCAGCCATTCTTCTGGGCCAGGTCGACCGGGTTTGAGGTGATATTGTAGGTATTAATATTGGCGCTCGATCCTTTCAGGCTGAGGGTCTGTTCGACCATGCTGGTGCCACGGATATTGCCGATACTGCTGCCGCTATCCTTGAGCAGGTACAGGCTCTGAATATCGGTATTGGCGGTATCGGGCACGTCGAGCAGGCGGCCGGTACCGAACAGCACCACACGCTGGGCGGTCGTGGTTTTGACCTCAACACCATTGACTTCATTCGTCGTGGTCGCCACGCACAGCGTCACATCCGGCTCGGTGGTGATCGGCTGCAGCGCGCCGGCGTCGCCCATCTTGAGCACGGTGACGGTGCCGTTGGCCGCAGTCAGGTCGAAGCGCCACATCTGGCCCATATTGTCACCGCCATAGATATACGTGGTGACTGGGTCCAGGTTCGGGTCTTCACTGATCGAGACGACCTTGGCCAGGCCGGACGGCGTGCCCGGGCTGCCCGAACCGGTGCTGACTTTTTTCAGGATAGCGCCGGTGGCGACGTCGACGATGTAGAGATAGCCCTGGCCATCGCCGCTGGCGACGCCGTCCGTGCCCGGCACATTGTTGTAACCCGAGGTCAGGTACACCACCCAGTGGCCCTGCCAAAAGCCGTACTGCGGATTGACGAAGGTCAGGCCAATATCGCCATCGCTGCTGCTGCAGATGGCCGGGTCGGCGCACAGTTCCCACAGAGCCTTGGGGTTGGCCGGATCGGTGACGTCGAGGGCGTAATAGCCGCGTCCGCCAGCGTTCAGACCAGCCACCAGCACCGTCTTCCAGGCGCCGCCGATCTGCACATCGCCCAGCACCGGCGAGCCGTCGGTGGTGAAGATGTGGTTGGTGCCGTAGGTGGTACTGGCCAGGTTGTAGAGTTTTTTCATCGTGATGCGCGGCGCATAGCCCCACATCTCCTCGCCGGTTTTGGCGACGAAGGCGTGCAGCATGCCGTCGTTGGCGGCGGTAAACACGGCGCCGGCGCGGCCCTTGTTGGCAGTCTTGTAGGCGTCGTAACCAGCGGTCGTGTAGCTCTTGCGCGGGTCGCGCAAGAAGGCTGGCTTGGACGAGGCGATATCGCCGAGCACGATAGGAACCGGACCGGCGGCGCCGGCCGGCGTATTCGGTGTCAGGGTATAGGCGCGGAACACATTATCGTCCGCATACTGCTGCTGGCCGCGCAGCCAGTTGACCAGATTATTGCCGTTGTTGGCAATGGTGCGTTCGGCGGGCGACAGCAGGGTGCACTGCGACAGCGCACTGCATTTGCCGTCAAACCAGGATTTTTCCGTTGGCGACATGCCACTGTAGCTAAAGTCCTTCAGGGTCGCGTTGGACGTATCGAGCATATACAGGTGGCGGGTGTCGCTGGCCGCCCCCACATGCTGGCCGAGCTTGTCGGAGGTGGTCCACTTGATCTTATCCTCCACCTTGCCATCGGCCGTATTGATCTTTTTGTTCGACAGCTCGCCAAACCATTTCACGGTGGTGAAAGTGTCGGAGAAGATATCGTCGTCCTCCAGCGAAATATTCGGTGTCGAGGTCGCCGCCGCGGCCGCCGCGCCGTTGCGCACCGACATATTCGCCAGCGCGGCACTCAGGCCATCCACCACCTCCTTCGGTTCCGAGGCGCTGAAGTACTTGCCGTGGCCGTTGATGGCCGCATGCCACAGATCGTCGACCCGTTCCTGCACGGTGCTGGCCGCGTTGCCGGTGTCCGGGTTCGGCCACACATAGGCACCGCCGCCGTTCCACGGGCAGCCGGTGGCGACATTGGTGATCAGGTTATAGAAATCGCCGCCCACCTTGGCCGAGGTGTCGTAGTTCGGCTCATAGGTCATCACGCCGTCCACGCCCAGGCCCAAGGTATAGGTATTCATGTGCAGGTGGGTGTTCTCGCCGCCGGCCGAGGGCACCGAGCCGGGCTTGCTCATGTCCGGCTCCAGCGAGGGCCGCAGCGACACCGTGCCGGTGCTCGATCCGCCGTTATACCAGTGCAGCGCCACGTCCGAGATCGACGGATCGGCCTGGATACGCGCATCGACGCAGCCGCGCGCGCGCAGGCAGAAGCGCGCGGGGTTTTCCGCCATGTCGTTGTTGGTGACGTTGTTGGTGGTACTGCCGTTCCAGTAACCGTCGGTAGTCAGTATCATGAAGTTCTGCTGACAGGGGAACTGCACCACTTCGGCGCCGGCCGCGTAGTTATACGGCGTCAGGTTGGCGAACATGCGCCCGACATTGTCCATCGCCGTGCGGATCGGAGTCGAACCGGTGGTAGTGGTGTTGTACAGCGTGGTATACCAGGTGCTGCGCGCGGTGCCGGCGAAGTCGGCCGGCTTCAGGTCGATGGCCGCGCCGGAGCCGGCGTTTGACAGTTTCACATAGCCGACCTTGTAGTTGGCCGTGACGGGCGCGAAGGCGATGCCGACCGAGGTCTTCATCATTTGCAGGCGCGTCTTGTAGTAGGCGTACCAGTTGGCGAAGTTGGTCATTTCCTCGGCATAGGTGCAGGTCGCGCCGGCACAGTCGGTACGGTCGGTGCCCTTGGGGTAGGTCTGGCCGCTGACCAGGTTGACGCGGGTAAAGGTGCTGGGCGCGCTCGATCCAGCCGACAGCGCCACGGTGGTGCTGGGAATACTGTCGATGGAACTGGTGGCATTCACATAGGCGAAGGCCAGCGTGCCGCCGGCCGTCACGGTGGCGACGGACGGCGCGGCGCCGTTGGCGCTGGCGGCCGTATCGAGCAGGCAGATGGTCGAAGGAGTCTGGGCGGCGCAGATGGCGGTGATGCTATTACCGCCGAGGTAGGCGCGGATGGTGCCGGCCACGCCAATGGCGACCTGGATCTTGCTGGCGGTGGAAGTAGCCGAGGTGTTATTGCCGAGCAGTACATTGCTGGCGATGGTGGTGCTGCCCAGCTTGATGGTCCCCAGTTTCGGGGTGCCGCTGTTCGACGAGCTGCCGGTAACGGTGATCAGCGCGGTCGGCGGTACGCCGGTGGTGGCCGGCGTCGGCAGCACAGTGGGGGCGTTGACGGTGATGCCCCAGCCGGAGCGCGAACCGTCATTGACCGGCAGGCAATTGCTGGTGTTGACCGCGCCGCTGCACAGCACCGGGATCACGGCGACGATGTTGTCGGCCGTCAGGGTGATGCCAAAAGTGCTGCCGCAGGCCGGCACCGAGGGCTGGCCGATCGGCGAGCGCACGCAGGCATAGTACAGATTGACGTTGGTCTTGGCGACCGACTTGGCGATGATGCTCGCCGCCAGCGCGCTGGCCATGGTTTGCTGGCGCAGCGCGGTATTGGTGCCATTGGCCGCCGTGACGGTGCCGCTGGTGATGGTGCGCTGGGTGCTGGGGTCGGGAATCGTGACCGAGGTGATGGTTTGCGAGGAACTCGATTTGGACAAGCCGATCGAGATGGTGCCGTAGGCGGCGGTCGAGCCGATCGCGGCCGAATAGCGCGGGTAGATGAAGGTGCCGACCCGCTTGCCCTGGCAGGAGGTCAGCAGGGTGCTGTTGCACCAGCGCACCTTGACCGGCACCGGATAGCCGGCCGGCGCGTTCGCCCCCGCCGATGTCGACTGGCAGACGGTCATGCTCTCGTCGGTGCAATACTCGGCCACGCCGATATTGTAGTAGTACGGCCCGGTGCTGATCGTGGCGGCGGTCTTGTAGGTCGCGTCCGGATAGGCATAGGTCGCGGTATTGACCTGGCAGTTCGACGGATTGTTCGGATCGCACCACTTCAAGTCGGGGAAACCATTGGTCAGATTGATGGAATTGGAATTGCTGCCGTACAGATCGGTCTTGTGGGCGCCGAAGCCGTCGCTGGTGACATTGGTCCAGGACGAGGTCTGGGTGCTGTTCATGTCCGGGTAGAAGGTGCCGTCGAACTTGATCGGCGCCTGGTAGCGGATGCGCGGATTGTAGTATTGCTTGTTGAAGTCCGGGCTCATGAAGGGCGGATGACCGACATTGCAGCCCCCCACCCCGGCGCCCAGGGTGGCGCCGGTACGGCATAGATTGTCGTTGACGTAGTCGGGCGTATAGGCCTGGTCCATCGAACCGGAGTTGTCGAACAGCAGCATCAGGTTCGGCTTGACGGTGCCGGTGCCGTTGATGTTGAGCAGCGGCACCTGGGCGATCTGGGTCGGGGCCGCCTGCGCCAGCGGCGGCGCCAGCGCCGCCACCGACAGCAAGGTCAGCAGCAATGGCGCCAGCAGGGCGGCGGCCTTGCGCGGCAGGAAAGCGGAGGCCGGGACAGGGCGCGGCGTAGTAGGGATCTTCATGATCGTTCCATTCAATTAGAGCATGTAGGGGGGGGCTCAGGGGCTCATCATCACGACAGCCTGGTTGACCACATTCGCTCCGCGCGCGCCGACGATGCGCGCGGTGATGACGTAATGCAGTTCCGGCTGCGAACCACGGTTCTGGCTGCCAGAGGTCAGGCTCTCACCCATCGCGGTGGCCGCCTTGACATCCTTCCTCGGGGCCGACAGCTGGCAGGAATTGGCGACCGGAGTGCTGCTGTTGTACGTGCCGGGGAAGGTGCAGGCGCGGTGGATCACATACTGGATCTGGTTGTTCTGACCATCGACGATGATTTGCGCACCGTTCCAGAACGCCGGCGTGCTGACCGTTTGCAGCGGATTCAGTGTGGCCACATAGCCGGCGCCCGGCTGGTCGGCGATCAGGCCGCCCGGGTCGGTTCCCATCAACCATAAGTAGCCGGTGTTGATGCCGAGGTCGACGGACTTGCTCAGCGCCGAGTCGTAGGCCAGGTTGGAGGTGGTCAGGGTGGTCGAGGTGGTGGACTTGAGCAGGTAAATACTGCTCACGAGCATCACCGTCAGCATGATCAGCATGATCGGCAGGGCCATGCCGGCCTGGCGTAGCGATGGTGCGCGCATTATGGCCTCCACGAAGCGTTACGGATAGGGACGATGGTTTCAAACACGCGGTAGTGGTAGCAGCGCCAGTCGACCGTGTCGCCAGGGACGGCGACGTCGATTTCCATCGGCGAGGCCAGCACACCGGCCGGCGACTGGCTCCCAAACACCGTCGGCAAGACCGTGGTGGCCGAGCAATGGCCGGTGTTGCGGTCCGGCTTTTCCACTGTCTTGCTGCGTGCCACCACCGCGATGCGCACTGCGGCAATGCGCTGGAAATCGCCCGCGCCGCCGGTATCGAGATCGCCGTCGGCATTGATCATCGGCCCGCTCCACTGAGTCACGACCATGCCGCCGGGCCCCGGATTGTATACGGGGGCCATGATGCGGGTGTCGAAACCGTACTGGGCCTTGATCGACACGACATTGTCGATCACCGACACCGGCTGCCTCTCGGCTCCGGCCAGGTCGCTGGCCCGCAGCAGCAGGATGCCGTTATTGACCGACCAGGTGTGCAGCGACAGCCGGTTTCCCGGGCCAAGGTGGAAGATGCGCGCGCCGTTCAGGCCGAGGTTATTGCCCGTCAGGCCAGCCGAGTTATTGAAACGGGTGGGCAAGCCAGCGGAAAAGGTCAGCACACCTGCCAGCGGCATCTGCGACAACTGGGCCACCGAGCAAGTGCCGTCGGACGGTTCCGGCACCACCGCGATCACATCGTTCGTGAGGAAGCCGAAGGCATTGTTCGCGCCTGTGGCGATGGTAATGGTATTGCTGCCGGGGACATACGCCAGGGTCGACACGACCGACCCGACCGCGTTGGCCGAGGAACCCGCATAAAAGCTGATCTGGTCCGGGCTGCGGCCGTTCGACTGAATGATCACCGGCGCCAGCGGCGTGACCGATACACCATTGCGCGTCGCGGTGGCCAGCGCAAAGCCGTTGTCGTCGTGGAAGGCGCTGGCATTGCAGCCCGATATCAGCGTATCGTTCAGGCCCCAGCCGGCCTGGGCGGCGTCGCCGTTGAGCGAGAACAGTGCCAACATGCCGTTCTGCATCGAATCCGAGCCGCCCAGCGAGACCGACTTGTTCTGTTCGGCGCTAACGATCAGGCGAGTGGCGAACATCACGGCCAGCAAGCCGACCACGGTCGCCACCATCAGTTCGACGACCGAAAAGCCGCGCTGGCGCCGCAACGCCGAACCAGGGTTCATGGAAAGTATGTTCATCGTTGGAAATAGGCCGTGATCTGGTGAGTGTTCTGGCGTTCGCCGGTCTTGCGGGTCCAGCGGATTGTGATATCGACTTGCATGCCGTTGTTGATCATCGGCAGCAGCGCCACGGTGATAAGGGCGCCGGGAATATAGCTGCGCGTTTGCGCGAGCCATTCAGCCACCGCAGGGTTCGGCGCGGCCCCGGCGGCGGCGTCGGAGACGGCGTAACTACCCAGGTTAAGCAAATCGTTGCCCATGATGCCGAGCAGGTTATCACTGGCGATGGTCGCCTCGGCACGCATATTCGCATCGTTCAGGGCCGAATAGGTGCGCGCCTGCAGACCGACAGTACCAATCAGGCCGATGCCGAGGATGATGATGGCGACCATCGACTCGATCAGCGCGACACCGCGCTGGCGGCGCGACGGCAGGTGCCGCCGTTGGGGCAGGGAAAGGTGGCTCATGGTGGGCAGGCTCCCGATTCTTTTGCAGTCAGGTTGGGATTACATTTGGTGGCCATCCCGGCCAGGGTCACGACCAGCGCCACCGGCGGCACTTCTTTGACAAAACGCGAACCCGGATCCAGGCGCAGACTGCTCAGGCGCGTGTAGCCGTTGACGACGGTGGTATCGACCCAGCCCAGCGCGGTGTAATACACGGAGGTGGCGCCTTCCGGCAGGGTCGTGGGAATCAGCAGTTCGGAACTGGGCAAGCCATTGGCCTCCCGCAGCACCGATGTGAAACCGGCAGCGCCCTGGGGATCGTTGGGTGCCGGCGCAAGCGTGGTCGACCACACGCCGGCGGCCGCATTGCAGGGAACACCGGCCACGGGGAAGCAGAGATCGATCTGCCAGTCCCATTGCCCGTTGGTGCCGTTCTGCGTGAGCACGATGCGCGAAGACGCGTTGTGCAGCACCGCCTGGCGGCGCGCCAGCGCGAAGCCTTCCACATAGAACTCACTGGCACCCTTGACCTTGGTCACGAGCAGCCAGTTGCTCATGTTCGGAACGCCGATCGCCAGGAAGAAACCCAGGATTCCCAGGCCTATGGCCAGCTCGATCAGCGTCAGGCCGCGCTGGCTGGCTGGCGGCGGCGCGCTTAGTTGGTGGAACATGCGCCACCTTTATGGTCGACCCAGCATGCGCCATTGGTACCCCAGCCCGTCGGCGTCTGGACGGTGACCCGGTTTCCGCTCTGGTCGATGCTGTATATAAAACCGTCCATCTTGTTGACGCCGGTGGCGATGATGGTATAGGACGATGGCGTGGGATCCTTCAGCGTGTATTTGAAGTTGGCGCCGTTGGCCGGGAAGGTGCTGACCTGGTCGAATCCAGCGTAGGTATGGTTCACGGTCTTGCCGTCGGCGTCGGTCAGGCCGTTGGCCCAGAACTGCTCGGCGGCCGGCTGGGCCGTGCTGAGGGCGGCGAAGGCGTCCGTCATGCGGCCTCGGGTCACGTAGTCACTATAGGCCGGCAAGGCGACCGCCGTCAGCAAGCCGACGATGGCCACCGTGACCATCACCTCAATCAGGCTGAAGCCCCGCTGCAGTTGTTTCATGTCTTCCCCCGTTGGATAGAATGGCCGCGCGATGCCGACCTTGATGTATACATCCTAGCAAGTCAAGCTTGCATTACCCTGAGGAAAGGCTGACAAATTCCTGACAAGCGGCAAAAGAATGAAAAGAATGAAAGAAAGGCAAGCCCACGGACGGCCGCGCGCCTCAGGCGGGGAAGCTGACCGAGAAGCGGGCGCCCTGCCCGTCCGCGCCGGCGTCGAGCACGATGGCGGCCGCGTGGGCCAGCGCGATGTCGCGCACGATGGCCAGGCCCAGGCCGCTGCCGGTGGTCTGTTCGTCGAGCCGCACGAAGCGGCTGAACACCTGCTCGCGCTTGGCCGGCGGAATGCCGGGGCCGGAATCTTCCACCTGCAGCAGGCCGCCGCCGTCCTGAATCGCGCAGCGCACGGTGACGGTGCCGCCGGCCGGGGTGTAGCGCAAGGCATTGTCGATCAGGTTATCGATCAGGTCGCGCAGCAGGAAGGGATCGCCCTGCACCAAGGTCGGCTGCAGCTCGAAACCGAGGTCGATGGCCTTCAGCGCGGCCTGATCGACAAACTGCTGTATCGCCTGCTGCACCAGCAGATCGAGGCGCAGCGGCTCGAGCCGGGTACGCTCGAAATGGCTGGGCTCGGCCCTGGCCAGCGCCAGCAGCTGATTGGTCTGGCGTATCATCCTTTCGGTCGATGACAGCATCAGCGCGATCGAGGGCGCGGTGTCGGGCGTGGCATGGCGCTGCTCCAGCCATTCGAGCTGGGTGCGCAGACCGGCCAGCGGGGTGCGCAGCTGGTGCGCGACATTGGCCAGGAAATCCTGCTGGGCCTGGGCGCCGTCGCTGACCTTGCCCAGCAGGCCGTTGAAGGCGTGCACCACCGGCCCCAGCTCATAGGGCAGATCGGCCTGGCTGATGGGATCGAGGTCGTCGGCGGCGCGCGCGTTCAGATTGGCGCGCATGCGGTTCAGCGGCTGCAAGCCATTGGTGACCGACAGCCAGATCAGGCCGACGCAAGCGAGCGTCAACAGGGTTTCCAGCAAGACCAGCGCGCGCACGATGGCCTGGCGGATCTGGGTGCGCTTGCGCAGGGTCTTGGCCACGCCGATGGTGGCGCTGTGGCCGTCGGCGTCGATGCGCAGCGCCACCATGCGCACCGGCTCGCCGCGCACGACGGCATCGTAGGCCAGCGGCTGGCGCTCCCTGGCCGGCTGGCGCAGCGCGGGCAGATCGCCGTCGCCGGCGATCTGGACCACGCCGGCCGCGGCCGCGCCGGGCACCGCCCCGTCCGCGGATGCCACGGCCACCACCGTACCGGCCGGCGCCGCGCCGTGCGGCGCGCGCACGGTGAAATAGACGGCGTCGGCATCGTCGTTGCGCAGCACCTGCTCGGCCTGGCGCGGCAAGTCGATCTGCCAGCGGCCATCCTGCCAGGCCAGGCGCGCGCCCAGGGCGCCGGCGGCGTCGGACAGGGCCTGGTCGAAGGCGATCTGAGCCGGAATCCAGGCCAGCAGATAGGTCAGCGCGGCACCGGCCAGATTGATCAGCAGTATCGGCCCGATCAGCCACTTGAGCAGGCGCAGGCGGATACTAGGCATGCGGGGCGGCGGCGTCCGTGGTGGTGGCGGCCGGCGCCGCCAGTTCGAGCATATAGCCGAAGCCGCGGATGGTGCGGATGGAAATGCCGGCGTCGGCGATCTTCAGGCGCAGCCGCGAGATATACACCTCGACCGCGTTCAGCGTCAGGTCGTCGCCCCAGGGCAGGATGGCGTCGATGATCTGCTGCTTGGACACCACCCGCGCCACGTGCTGCAACAGGTATTCGAGCACGGCCCATTCGCGCACCGACAGTTCGACCACGCGCTCGCCGATGCGGGCGCGCTTGGCGGCGCTGTCGAGCGTGAGTTGGCCCAGCGCCAGCACGGCGGCCTTGGGCGCGTTGCGGCGCGCCAGCGCACGGATGCGTGCCACCAGCTCGGCCGTGGCGAAGGGTTTGACCAGGTAATCGTCGGCGCCCAGCTCCAGGCCGCGCACGCGGTCTTCGATGGCGTCGCGCGCCGTCAGCAGCAGCACCGGCAGCAGGCCGCCGCGCGCGCGCAGGCGCCGCACCACTTCGAAGCCGTCGATGCCGGGCAGGCCGATGTCGAGCACCAGCACTTCGGCCGCGTCGGCGCGCTGCAACAACAGATCGGCCTGGCTACCGCTGCCGACCACGTCGACGCGCATGCCATGCCCGCTGAGCACGCGGCTCAGGCCGTCTGCCAGGACGGCGTCGTCTTCCACTACCAATACATGCATGCTGTCTTCGTCTTCCTTCGATGGGGGCGCCGGTGGCGCCCCGTCCATTATGCGGCAAGTTATTCCATTCCAGCACGCAAAAAAACCGCCGCTGGGCCGGCCAGTCACTGCTTATTTGCAAGGCAGTAGGACTAGACCTACAAAACTCCATCTTTTGAGCCTACACAACGGTGTCTGGCCGTCTTATGTTCGTAGGACACCCTGGAACTTATAGTGATGACAACACGAAGCGCAAAGTAGGGCGAGAACAGAAGCCCACCCGGATGTGCGCATGGCGCCAGCGGCCCGCAACGTGATTTCGAATTCTAGTCTGTGAGGAACAAAATGAACAACACTCAACTGAGCGCACCTGCCAAGCAGTCGCTGTCCCGCTCGATGCCTGTCGGCTCGCAGGACTACAAGCGTGCCTCGCGCCCCGCCGTCAGCTTCAGCAATGCCCAGCAAAACGAACTGCTGGCCGCGCTGCCACGCGAAGCGCTCGAAGCCCTGTTTGAGCATCTGGAACTGGTGGCCCTACCCTTCGGCAAAGAATTGTTCGAGTTCGGCGACAAGCTGGAAAACGTCTACTTCCCCACCACCGCCATCGTCTCGCTGCTGTACGTGATGGAAGACGGCGCGACCACCGAGATCGCCGTGGTCGGCCACGAAGGCGTGGTCGGCGTGTCGCTGTTCGAAGGCGAGCGCGCCATGTGCAGCGCCGTGGTGCAGGGTGCCGGCTACGGCTACCGCCTGAAGGCCCAGCATCTGCGCGATGCCTTCAACCAGGGCGGCGTGCTGCCCCAGTTGCTGATGCGCTATAACACCGCGCTGTTCGCCCAGATGGCGCAGAACGCCGTCGGCGGCCGCCACAGCTCGATCGAACAAAAGCTGTGCCGCTGGCTACTCGACCGCCTCGACCGTTCGCCATCGAACGAGCTCAAAGTGACCCAGGAAATGATTTCCATCATGCTCGGCGTGCGCCGCGAAAGCATCACCGCCGCCGCCGGCAAATTACAGGACGACGGCCTGATCACCTACCGCCGCGGCAATATCACCGTGATTGATCGTCAAGGTCTGGAACTGCATGCGGGAGAGTGCTATAAGGTGGCGAAGTCGGAATATGACCGTCTGCTGGTGGACGTGGCGAACTACTAACCCTATTTTGCACCGCGGCCTGCGCCAGCGCAGGCTCGTCCTCGTGCCGGCCGCTCAGTTGGCCACTCAGCTGGTCACTCAGCTGGTCACTTAGCTTGCCGCGCAAAGGAATATGCACTTCAATACAGGTACCGGCATCATCGCGCCCGCGGCGGATGGTCAAGGTGCCGCCCAGCAGCAAGGCGCGCTCGCGCATCCCCAGCAAGCCATGCGACATCGGCTTGACCAGGGTATTGGATGCAATCCCTATCCCATCATCGATAATCCGCAGCACCAGTCCGTCGGGGCTGCGGCGCAGGCTGACCGTGACCTTGGTGGCCTTGGCGTATTTGCGGATATTCGTCAGCGACTCCTGGACGATGCGGAATAGCGCGATCGACAGGTCGCCCGAGCGGCCCGCTTCGCGTTCCAGGTCGGCGGCGATGTCGGTATCGCAGCGCACCTTGGACAGGCGGCTGAATTCCTCGCAATAGCTTTCGATGGCGGCGCACAGGCCCAGGTTGTCGAGCAGGCTGGGGCGCAGGTTCTCGACGATGCGGCGCTTCATTTCCACCGTCTCGACCAGGGTGGCGCGGGCCCGGCGCAACTGCGTGGCCAGCTCGGGGTGGGTTTTTTGCAGCTGCTGGGTGACGGCGGCGATGTCCATGCTGATTGAGGTCAGGTTGGCCCCCATTTCATCGTGCAGCTCGCGCGACAGCCGCACTTTCTCTTCCTCGCTGATACTGATCAGGTGGCGCGACAGCACCGACAACTGCTCGGTACGCTGGGCCACGGTGGACTCCAGGTTTTCATTGGCGTTCTGCAGTGCGTGCTCGACCGCCGCGCGGTTCTGGAAGCTGCGCCGCACCAGCTGGTAAAACATGATCAGCACCATGATGGCGACGGCATTGATGCCCATGCCCAGCATCACCGCCTTCTGGTATTCGTAATAGAAGGCGGCGCTGCGCGCGACCAGGGTTTCGTTCTGTTCCTGCACCATGATGACGACCTGCAGGCGGATCTCGTCCATGCTGGAACGGTCGTCGCCCAGCTTGGCGATCTTGACGATCTCGTCCAGCCCGCCCTCGCGGTAGACGTCGACGGCCTGGGTCAGCATGCTCAGCTTGCGCCGCACCAGGGTGTGCAACTGGCCCAGGTTTTTCAGCTGCGACGGACTGTCGGCCAGCAGCCGCTCGAGCTCCTTGAATTCGCTCTCGGTTTCGGCCACGGCGGTGCGCGCCGGCCCCAGATAGGAATCGCGCCCGGAAATGAAGAAGCCGCGCATGCTGCTTTCGGCGTCGAGTACCAGCACGTTCAGGTATTGCAGGCGGTCGGCCACCCGCGAGCTCTGGCTCAGCAGGAAATTGGCGCCCTTCAGCGATTGCAGATTGTGAAACAGGCTGATGCCGTTGACGATCAGGATCAGCGCGCAAGTGATGCACAAGACGGTCTTGTACAGGGGCAGGCGATGTTGCGGCGCCGCTTCGACAGTGAAATACATATCCTGGAAGGATCCTTGGCTAGGTTCGACGGCCGGCGCGCGGGCACCGGGCAGGCCAATTATAGACTGAGCAGGCCTGCGGCGCGCCGACGTGGCGCAGCCGTGTGCACCATACCACGTATGCGCTCAGCCCCCTGCCCCACAGGCCACGCGGGGCGTGGACCCGGGTGGACGGCCGGGATCAGTCGAGCAGATTATTTTTCATGGCGTAGTAAGTCAGGTCGCTATTCGATTGCAAGCCCATCTTTTCCATGATGCGGGTACGGTAGGTGCTGACGGTCTTGATCGACAGCGACAGGGCCACGCCGATATCGGACACGGTGGCGCCGCGCGCCAGCCGCAGGAAGACCTGGAACTCGCGGTCGGACAGCTCGGTATGCAGGGCCGTGTTGGGGTCGCGGTCGAAGCTTTGCGCCAGCAGTTCGCCGACGGTGGAGCTGACGTAGCGGCGCCCCTGGAACACCGTGCGCACGGCCGTCATCAACTCGTCGGCCTCGCATTCCTTGTTCAGGTAGCCATTGGCGCCCATCTTGAACAGGTTCAGCGCGTACTGCTGGGCCGGATAGCCGGACAGGATCAGCACCGGCAGATCGGGCTGGCCCTGGCGGATGGTGCGCAGCGTATCGATGCCGCTCTGGTCGGGCATGGCGATGTCGAGCAGCAGCACGTCGCAAATTTCGCGGCGTGCGATATCGAGCGCTTCGCGCCCGGTGCCCGCTTCGGCGACGACTTCGAAATCGTCGGCGGACGAGAAAATCTGTTTAAAACCGGCTCTGACTATCTGGTGGTCGTCACAAATGGCAACGCGTATCATTGTTTCCCCTCTTTTATTCCTGGCACGGGAAAGCAGACCGGGAATCCACGCCGATCTGCATCAGCGTCTGCAATTTCTGTGAAATGAATATGGATATTGTAACAGTAGAATTTTTACAATTCATTTCAAGCATCCGTAAACACACTTAAAACCCACTTAATTGGCTGTTGCCGGAGCATAGGCGCGACAGACGAAAAAAAGGACGCCGGTCGCGCGCCCTTCGGTGACTGCCAGGCAAACTTATTGTAGCAAGCCAAGTATCGCCAGCAGCTCGCCGCGTATCATTTCGCGGTCCAGCGGTGCGGCCTGCACAGGCGCGAGCAAGCTGTCCTGGGCAGCACTACTGCCATCATACTCCCCTTGGGCCGGGTCATACGCACGGCTGTCCAGTTTATTGCGCGCGCCGCTGATGGTGAAGCCCTGTTCATACAACAGTTCACGGATGCGGCGGATCAACAGCACCTCGTGGTGCTGGTAGTAACGGCGGTTGCCGCGCCGTTTGACCGGCTTGAGCTGGGTGAATTCCTGCTCCCAGTAGCGCAGCACATGGGGCTTGACGCCGCACAGCTCGCTGACCTCGCCAATCGTGAAATAACGTTTGGCCGGAATCGGCGGCAGCACGATCAAGTCAGTCTTGGCGATACGGTCGTTCATAAGGCATCAGTCCCGGTCAGGCGGCGCGTGCCATCGGATTGCTTTCCTCGACCATGCCCTTGAGTTTCTGGCTGGCGTGGAAGGTCACGACGCGGCGCGCCGTGATGGGAATTTCTTCGCCCGTCTTCGGGTTGCGGCCCGGCCGCTGCGGCTTGTCGCGCAGCTGGAAGTTGCCGAAACCGGAAAGCTTGACCGCCTCGCCCCGTTCCAGCGCATTGCGGATCTCGTCGAAGAAGGTTTCGACCATGTCCTTCGCTTCGCGCTTGTTCAGGCCAACCTGCTCGAACAGCAGCTCGGCCAGCTCGGCCTTGGTGAGCGTGGGAAGATCTTTTTCCGCTTCCTGGCGTACCTTGGCCACCAGCATGGCCCGATGCAGATCGGCGGCCAATGCGGATTGGAGTACGGCGGAGTCAACGTCGTTATTATTAATTTTCCTGCCCTGCCTTATCTAAACTGAGCTAAACAAAGAGTCCGGCCGCGCCGGACTCCCGAAGTCATCACACTCGAATGGCCATGCTTGCCATCATTACGCGCGCAGACGGGCGCCGTGCGCCTGCTGGACGGCATCGACCAACGTTGCCATGAGGGCATCGACGACATCGTCCTGCAGGGTGTTTTGAGTATCTTGCAAGCCAAAGCGGAAAGCAAGTGATTTTTCGTCCACTTCCAGTCCTTTGCCACGATATTCATCAAACAAAACAATGGCTTGCACGATCTTGCCTTGCGGACTTGATTGCACGGCAGCATGGAATGCATCCAGCAAGTCTTGCGCCGGCACGCCCTGTTTGACGACCACGGCCAGATCGCGGGTGGCGCCCGGGAACTTGGAGATCTCTGCATACTTGGGCACATTGCGTTGCTGCAGCGCAAGAGCTTCGACTTCGAACACGACCGGCGCTTGCGGCAGATCATATTTTTGCAGCCAGCGCGGGTGCAGTTCGCCGATGAAGCCGATAACCTTGCCATCGAGCAGCACATGGGCCGAGCGGCCAGGATGCAGGGCCGGATGCTCGGCCTTGATGAAGCGCAAGACCTGCGGCGCGAACAATTGCTCCAGGTCCGCCTTCAGGTCGAAGAAATCGACCACGCGGCTGGACTGGCCCCACTGCTCGTCGGCCAGCGCGCCATAGGCGATCGCGGCCACGCGCTTCGGCTGGTGGTAGCCTGCCACGGTCAATGGACCGTCGGGAATGGCGGCGTCGCGCTGGTAGATGGCGCCGATCTCGAATACGCGCACGCGGTTGGTCTTGCGGTTCAGGTTGTAGCGCACATTGGCCAGCAGGCTGCCGACCAGGGTCGAACGCATCACGCTGAGCTGGCTGGCGATCGGGTTCTGCAGCTTGATCGGATTGTCGTTATTGGCGAAATCCTGCTCCCAGGCCGCTTCGACAAAGCTCATATTGACCACTTCCTGGAAGCCCAGGTCGGCCAGCTGGTGGCGCACGGCGAACAGCGAGCGGGTGTTTTCCGGCGCGATGATCATGGTGTTGGCGGCCACCGGTGCCACGGTCGGGATGTTCTCGAAACCGTAGACGCGCGCCACTTCCTCGATCAGGTCTTCCTCGATCTCGATGTCGAAGCGGTAGCTCGGCGCGGTGACGGCGAACACGCCGCCGTCGGCGCCCTGCTCCAGCGAGAACGGCAGCGCCAGGCGGGTGAAGATGTCGGCGATGGCCGCATCCGTCAGCGGCACGCCGATGACTTTCTGCGCGCGCGCCGTGCGCATGCGCACCGGTTCGCGTTTCGGCAGGTTGACGATGTGATCATCGACCGGGCCGACCTGGGTTTGCGGGGTGCCGCAAATTTCCATGATCAGGGCGGTGATGCGCTCGATGTGCTCGACCGTGGTGGCGTAATCGACGCCACGCTCGAAGCGGTGCGCCGCATCGGTGGAGAAGTTGTATTTGCGCGCGCGGCCCTGGATGGCGTTGGGCCACCAGAACGCCGCTTCCAGGTAGATGCTCTCGGTGTCGAGCGAGACGGCGGTGGAGTCGCCACCCATGATGCCGGCCAGCGATTCGATTTCCTTGTCGTCCGAGATCACGCCCACCCACTCGTCCACCGCGACGGTATTCCCGTTGAGCAGTTTGAGTGTTTCGCCGGCTTTACCCCAGCGCACATTCAGGCCGCCGTGGATCTTGGCCAGGTCGAACACGTGCGAGGGACGGCCCAGTTCCAGCATCACGTAGTTGGAGATGTCCACCAGCGCCGACAGCGGACGCTGGCCGCTGCGCTCGAGGCGCTGCTTCATCCAGTCGGGCGTGGCGGCCTTGGCGTTCAGGTTGCGGATCACGCGGCCGCTGAAGCGTCCGCACAGGTCCGGCGCCGATACTTTAACCGGCAGCACTTCGGCGCTGTTGGCGGCCACGGTGCGGTATTGCGGCGCATGCAGTTCGACGCCGGTCAGGGCCGACACTTCGCGCGCCACGCCCAGCACGGACAGGCAGTCGGCCTTGTTCGGGGTCAGCTTGATGGTGAATTTGAGGTCGTTGAGCGCATAGTAGTCGCGGAAGTTCTGGCCGACCGGCGCGTCGTCCGGCAGTTCCAGCAGGCCGGCGTTTTCTTCCGACAGTTTCAGTTCGCGCGCGGAGCACAGCATGCCCTGCGACTCGACGCCGCGCAGCTGGCCAACCTTGATTTCAAACGGCTTGCCGTCGGCGCCAGGCGGCAGCAGTGCGCCGGCCATGGCGCAGACCACCTTCAGGCCAGGGCGCACGTTGGGCGCGCCGCAGACGATATTGAGCAAGGTGCCGGTGCCGACATCGACCTGGCAGACATTGAGGCGGTCGGCGTTCGGGTGCTTGGCCATGTCGCGCACGTGGCCGACGACCACGTTGGAGAATGGCGGGGCGACGGCTTCGACTTCCTCGACTTCCAGGCCGGACATCGTCAGCAGGTGGGCCAGTTCGTCCGAAGTCATCTTCGGATCGACCATGGTACGGAGCCAGTTTTCGGAAAATTGCATATTCAAGCCTTCAGCGGCAAAGATTGGTCAAAGAACGAGAGCGCGGCAGGCCCGCCTGGGCAGGCCCGGCGCTCGATCGCAAACAATATAAACTGTTTAGTTGAATTGCTTCAGGAAGCGCAGATCGCCTTCGTAGAACAGGCGCAGATCGTTGATCCCGTAACGCAGCATGGTCAGGCGCTCCAGGCCGGAACCAAAGGCGAAGCCGATGTACTTTTCCGGATCCAGGCCGAAGTTGCGCACCACCGAAGGATGCACCTGGCCGGAACCGGAAACTTCCAGCCAGCGGCCCTTGAGGGGACCGGAGCCGAAGGCGATGTCGATTTCGGCCGACGGTTCGGTGAACGGGAAGTAGGATGGGCGGAAGCGCACCTGCAGGTCGTCGGTCTCGAAGAAGGCCTTGACGAAGTTCAGGTAGACGCCCTTCAGGTCGGCGAAGCTGATGTTCTCGGCGATCCACAGGCCTTCAACCTGGTGGAACATCGGCGAGTGGGTGGCATCGCTGTCGACGCGGTAGGTGCGGCCAGGAGCGATCACCTTGATCGGCGGGGTGTGGCTGCGCGCGTAGCGCACCTGCATCGGGCTGGTATGGGTACGCAGCAGCAGGGGCTTGCCCTCGCTGTCGTTGCCGTCGATGTAGAAGGTGTCCTGCATCGAGCGGGCCGGATGGTTTTCCGGCGAGTTCAGTGCGGTGAAATTGGTCCAGTCGTTTTCGATTTCGGGGCCGTCGGCCACGTCGAAACCGATCGAGCGGAAGATCTCTTCCACCCGCTCCCAGGTACGCATCACGGGATGGATGCCGCCGCCGGCGCGTCCGCGGCCAGGCAGGGAGACGTCGATCGCCTCGGCATTCAAACGGGTTTGCATCTGGGCGTCGGCCAGCGCGTCGCGCCGGGCCGTCAGTGCCGCTTCAATCTGCCCTTTGGCAGCATTGATCAGGGCGCCCTGCGCCTTGCGCTGTTCCGGGTCGAGCTTGCCCAGACCCTTCATCAATTCGGTGATCTGGCCGGTCTTGCCCAGGTATTTGGCTTTGGCGTTTTCCAGTGCGGCGGCGTCATCTTGCGCGGCCATGAAATCCTGCACTGCTGAGGCGACGAGTTGTTCCAAGGAGTCCATGCGTGTTTGTTTTCCTCAATCAAAAACGGGGCACAGGTATACACCTCTGCCCCGTTCTTTTAGTCACCGTCCTGGGACGGCGCTGACAAAATCAATGCGTATTAGGCAGCGATTTTTGCTTTCACAGCGTTGACAATCGCAGCGAACGCTGGCTTGTCCATCACTGCCATATCGGCCAGGACTTTACGGTCCAGTTCGATCGAAGCTTTTTTCAGACCGTTCATGAAGACGCTGTACGTCACGCCATGCTCACGGGAAGCGGCGTTGATACGAGCGATCCACAGGCGGCGGAAAACGCGCTTCTTGTTACGACGGTCGCGGTAAGCGTATTGGCCAGCGCGCATGACTGCTTGCTTGGCAACACGGTATACCTTGCTGCGACGACCGCGGTAACCCTTGGCCATGTTTAATACTTTTTTATGACGGGCACGAGCTGTAACCCCACGTTTTACTCTAGGCATAGTAACTCCTTAAATTGAGTGTGAGATTAAGCGGTTGGCATCATGCGGTAGACGGATTTCACGTCTGCTGCATCAACGTTCGTGATACCGCGCAGTTGGCGCTTCGACTTGGTGGTTTTCTTGGTCAGAATGTGGCGCTTGAAAGCGTGACCACTCTTAACAGTTCCACCCGGACGCACGCGAAAACGTTTTTTCGCGGAGCTTTTGGTCTTCATTTTTGGCATAGCAATCTGTCCTTTTACGGACAGCTCCATATAAACAGGATTGCAGGTGGCAACACGACGTCGCGCTTAGATGCCTGCTTTCACTTGTTTTGCAGCAGATGCGAGTCCGCTACATTTACAACAGCCGGACATTATAGACCAGCTGTGGCAATTGTGCACCTGAAATTGTAGTGGGCCCCGCCTTGGCGCGCCAAAGCAGGACCCACTGGGCTATTCACAGGCTGATAAGACTGGGTGAACCAGGCTTATTTTTTCTTCTTGGGCGAGAGCACCATGATCATCTGACGGCCTTCCATCTTCGGGAATTGCTCGACCTGGCCATACGGCTCCAGGTCGGCCTTCAGACGTTCGAGCATACGGAAACCGATATCCTGGTGCGCCATTTCACGGCCGCGGAAACGCAGCGTGATCTTGGTTTTGTCGCCTTCATCAAGGAACTTGATGAGGTTACGCAGCTTGATATTGTAGTCGCCGTCATCGGTACCGGGACGGAATTTGACTTCCTTCACGGCGATGATTTTTTGCTTAAGCTTAGCTTCGTGAGCCTTTTTCTGCTCCGAATACTTGAATTTGCCGTAGTCCATCAAACGGCACACTGGTGGTTGCGCGGTAGGCGCAATTTCCACCAGATCGACGTTTGCCTCTTCCGCCAGGCGGAAGGCTTCGGCCAATGTCACGATACCCAGAGGTTCGTTTTCGACCCCGCTTAAACGCATTTCAGGGGCGGTAATTTCGCCATTGATGCGATGCGACTTGTCAGTAGCTATGGTGTTTCCTTTAAAAATCTGAACATTCGGCCTTGCTGCGAGTTTCCTCGTCAGGCTTTGTTAGCGACATCTTGTTGGAGTCGTTCTACCAGGGCATCGATGGACATGACGCCCAGATCGATATTGCCCCGTGCCCGCACGGCCACGGTATTGGCATCCCGCTCTTTATCGCCAACTACAAGGATGTAGGGCAGTTTTTGGACGGAATGTTCGCGTATTTTATACGTTATCTTCTCGTTCCGCAAATCAGACTGCACCCGGAAGCCGCACTGGCGCAGCTTTTCCGTCACTTGTTGCACATATTCGGCCTGCGCATCCGAGATGTTCAGTACCGACACCTGCACCGGCGCCAGCCACATCGGCAAGGCACCCGCATAGTTCTCGATCAGGATGCCGATGAAGCGTTCCATCGAGCCGACGATCGCACGGTGCAACATGACCGGGACCTGGCGGCTGTTGTCAGCCGCGACATATTCTGCGCCCAGACGTTCCGGCATGAAGAAGTCGACCTGCATGGTACCGACCTGCCATGGGCGGCCCAGCGAATCCTTCAGGTGGTATTCGATTTTCGGGCCATAGAAGGCACCCTCGCCCGGCAGCTCGGTCCAGGTCACGCCACAGGCACGCAGGCCGGAGCGCAGCGCTTCCTCGGCCTCGTCCCAGACCTCGTCGGTGCCGATGCGATTGTCCGGACGCAGGGCCAGCTTGACTTCGATGTTGTCGAAGTGGAAATCGGAATACACTTCCATCGCCTGCTTGTGGAAGGACACCACTTCCGGCTCGATCTGCTCCTGGGTACAGAAGATGTGACCATCATCCTGGGTGAAGCCGCGCACGCGCATGATGCCGTGCAGCGCGCCGGACGGCTCGTTGCGGTGGCACTGACCGAACTCGCCGTAGCGCAGCGGCAGGTCGCGGTAGCTGCGCATATTGCTGTTGAAGATCTGCACGTGGCCCGGGCAATTCATCGGCTTCAGTGCATAGGAACGGTTTTCCGATTCCGTCACGAACATGTTTTCGCGGTAGTTATCCCAGTGACCAGTCTTGCCCCACAGGCTGGAATCCAGGATCTGCGGCGCCTTGACTTCCTGATAGCCATTGACCTGGTATTTATGGCGCATGTACTGCTCCACTTGCTGCCAGATGGTCCAGCCCTTGGGATGCCAGAACACCAAGCCCGGCGCCTCGTCCTGGAAGTGGAAGAAGTCGAGTTGCTTGCCCAGCTTGCGGTGGTCGCGCTTTTCCGCCTCTTCCAGCATGTGCAGGTATTGCTCCTGGTCTTCCTTCTTGACCCAGGCGGTACCGTAGACACGCTGCAGCATTTCATTCTTGCTGTCGCCGCGCCAGTAGGCGCCAGCCAGCTTCATCAGCTTGAACACTTTCAGCTTGCCGGTCGATGGCACGTGCGGGCCGCGGCACAGATCGGTGAAACTGCCTTCCGAGTACAGCGACACATCCTGATCCGCAGGGATCGAGGAAATGATCTCGGCCTTATAGGCTTCGCCGATGGACTTAAAGTAAGCCACGGCTTCGTCGCGCGGCAATACCTTGCGGGTGACCGGCTCGTCTTTTTTGGCCAGCTCGGCCATTTTCTTTTCGATCAGGACTAGATCTTCCGGCGTGAACGGACGCTTGTACGAGAAGTCGTAGTAGAAACCGTTTTCGATCACAGGACCGATGGTTACCTGCGCATCCGGGAACAGTTCTTTAACGGCGTGCGCCAGCAAGTGGGCGGTAGAGTGACGGATCACATCCAGGCCGTCGGCATCCTTGTCGGTGATGATGGCCAGATCGGCATCTTGTTCGATCAGGAAGGAGGTATCGACCAGCTTGCCGTCAACTTTGCCGGCCAATGCGGCCTTGGCCAGACCGGTGCCGATGCTGGCAGCGACCTGGGCTACGGTGACAGGGCCGTCGAATTGACGGGCGGAACCATCAGGAAGGCGGACTGAAAGCATATCGATCTCCATCTCGGCAAACTGCCGGAAAAATATTACAAAAAATATAACAACAAAAACAAAGACGAAAAAAAACGCGGACTAGCCGCGTTTTTTCTCTTTTTGACAAGCAAAGGAAATCCAGTCGACTAGCGTCACTCCCACTTCCAGGTAGTAGTTCGCGGTGTCATAACCGATATCGCCTTTCTCGCTCTTACATAAATTCTGGTGGGCGGTGAGGAATTCGAATCCCCGACCCCTTGGATGTCGACCAAGTATTCTAACCAGCTGAACTAACCGCCCATGGCCTGCACATTAACGCGCCTGCTTTACTACTTTTTACTGCCTTTTACTACCATTTACCACTGTACTACGTGTTCTGGTGGGCGGTGAGGAATTCGAATCCCCGACCCCTTGGATGTCGACCAAGTATTCTAACCAGCTGAACTAACCGCCCGAAGACCAGCATTATAGAGAGCCATTTGGACAAATACAAGGGCTTTCATAGGAAACATTAATCAAAAGCACCAGGAAGGCGCTTCTATTACACTGGATGCATCCACCACCCTTGTTTACGACCATGTCCACGCATCCGCCCTCGCCCGCCGCCCCGCCTGAATCCGCCTCCAGCGCCATGCCTGGCAATAGCGCTGAAGGCGCCGTCTGCGGCACGACCAGAAGCAGTGGCGGCCCGCATGCCGCCTCGCACCTGCATGCCCATATGGAGGGCGACGCCAAGCATGAGCACTTTATCGAGCAGCGCAGCCAGACCGCGCTGGGCGGTGCGCTGCTGCTGACCTTGGGCTTTGCGGTGGTCGAAGTGGCAGCGGGATTTTTCTCGCATTCGCTGGCGCTGATTTCCGACGCCGGCCATATGGTGACCGATGCCGCCTCGCTGGGCCTGGCGCTGCTGGCGCAAATCATCGCCAAGCGCCCGCCTTCGCCGCGCCATTCGTTTGGCTTTGGGCGGGCCGAGGCCTTGGCCGCTTTTGTTAACGGGCTGGCGATGCTGGCGGTGGTCGGATGGATCGTGTCCGAGGCGGTGCAGCGCTTCGCCCATCCCAGCACGGTCGATGGCGGCACGGTGTTTGTGGTGGCGGGGATAGGGCTGGCGATCAACGTTGCGGTGGCCTGGGTATTGTCACGCGATCAGGAGAGTCTGAACACCCGCGCGGCGCTGGTGCATGTAATGGGCGATCTGCTGGGTTCGGTGGCTGCGCTGGCGGCCGGCGGCGTGATCTATCTGACGGGATGGATGCAGATCGATCCCCTGCTGTCCATATTAGTGTCGCTGCTGATATTGCGATCGACCCTGGCGGTGCTGCGCGACTCCTACCACTTCCTGATGGAGGGCGTGCCGCGGCATATCGACTATCTGCAGGTGGGTGCGGACCTGGAGCAAGTGCCGGGCGTACTGTCGGTGCACGATTTGCATGTGTGGGAAATGACACCAGGGCAGCCTGCCCTCATTGGGCACGTGCAAGTCGGCACGCTGAACGACTGGCCGCAGGTGCTGTCAGGCATTAAGAGCATGCTGCTTGAAAAGCACAAGATTGATCACGTGACGCTGCAGGCGGAAGTGGAAAGCTGCCCTCAGCCGTAAGCCCGGGGGCCACCAACTCAGTACGCCAGGCCGTATTTCTTCTTGAGAGTGACTATGCGGCCAGAAGATTGCAAATTGGCGATGCCGGTGTTGATGGCATGGATGAACTCAGCAGCTTCAGGATTGTTTTTTCCGATGCCAATCACTAAGGGAAGAGATGTAGCCAGGCAGCCGGCCTGGCGTATTTTCAGCCGCGCGGACTCGCCCTGAAGCTTGAGCAGATAGGCGGCGACCGCTTCGTGCTCCACCAGGATGGGAATCCGGCCAGCCACCATCATCTTGACGCCGCGTTCACCGGCGGTCTTGCCCGTCCTGAACTGGACGCTGCGCAGTTGGTCTTTCTTCGCTTTCAGCAGATAGTCATCAAAACTCCCGCCGTCGTATCCATAGTCGTCAATCACCGAGATGGCCACGCCTTTGAGCGATTCCAGACCGGTATAAGTCCATTTGCTGTCGGGGGCGGTATAAAAACAGGCACGCGACATCGCCAGCGGCTTGCTCAGCTCTAATCTATTGTCGAGGGCGGGAGCGTAAATGCCATCGATGGCGCCCTGCTCCACCATGCGCTCGGCACGGTTCAAAGGAAGAAAGACCGACTCGACCTGGCGGCCACTCGCGCCAAAGATATCGTTGGCGGCATCGACCAGGTAGCCGCTGATGAGGCGCTGCTCATCGGCGCAGACGAAAGGACACCAGTCGTCGGAGGCGAGCCGTACAGTTTTCTGCGCGGCGGCGGGCATAGACACACTCAAGAGAACAAATATCCATCTCACCATGCAGCGCATACCGGCCTCTTATCGCGAAATACTGCCAACGCATTTGCGGTTCACCCCTTAGCTTACCACTGCACTGACGGCTATTGGCCACTGCCGTCTTCGATTACGGCCAGCGGCTTGCCGCCGAAGGTGGTTTCCGCAAACACCTTCAGCAGCCGATACCGGATGGTTCGCGTCATGCGCGGCGCGCTTCCTGCACACCGCTCACTTCGGTGATCGCCAGCAGCGCTTTCTGCAGCTGGGCGGTGGCGCCGATTTCGGCCGTGAACGTCATGCGCGCCTGACCCTTGGCGCTTTGCGTATTCACCCCGATCACGTTGATTTTCTCGCGCGAGAAAATCTCGGAAATATCGCGCAGCAAACCCTGGCGGTCGCCCGCCAGAATGAAGATATCGACCGGATAGACCGTGTCCGACACGGCCCGCCCCCACTCGGTGACGATCACCCGCTCGGGCGCCTTGGCGCGCATCTCGGCGAAATTCTTGCAGGTGGCGCGGTGGATAGACACGCCCTTGCCACGCGTAACAAAACCAACGATGCCGTCCGGCGGCGCCGGCTTGCAGCATTTGGCCAGCGCGGTCATCAGGCCGTCGGTACCGACCACCAGCACACCGGACTTGGCGCCCTGCTCCACGCTGGAGGCGCGGCTCTTGCCGAGCACTACCGCGTCTTCCGGCTCGGCCACTTCACCCGTGTCATGCAGGGCCTGCTCCACATGGCGCAGGCTGAATTCATCCTTGCCGACGGCCAGGAACAGCTCGTCGACCTTGGCAAAGCCGAGCTTGTGCGCCAGCGCTTCCAGATTGACGGCCGTCTTGCCTTCGCGCTGCAGCGTTTTTTCCACCAGCGAGCGGCCATGCGACAGGGTTTCCTGCATATCGATCGCATGGAACCAGGCGCGGATCTTGGAACGGGTGCGGGTGCTGACAGTGTAGTCCGCCCCCAGCCAGTCGCGCGAAGGACCGGCGGTGCCGGGCGCGCCCTTGGCGGTGATGATTTCGCAGGTCTGGCCGTTCTTCAGCGGCGTGTTCAGCGGCACCATGATGTTGTCGACGCGCGCGCCGCGGCAGCGGTGACCGACATCGCTATGCAGGTGATAGGCGAAGTCGACCGGCGTGGCGCCGACCGGCAGTTCCAGCACGCGCGCCTGCGGCGTGAGCACGAAGATGCGGTCGTCCAGCGAGGCCGATTTGAGTTTCTCCACCCATTCGCGCTGGATATCTTCCTGGCCGACGACGGCATCGGCAACGTCGGATTTCCAGGCCAGCAACTGGCGCAGCCAGGCGATTTTTTCATCGTACTTCTGGCCCGAGAAGTTGGACCCGCCCGCTTCCTTGTAGCGCCAGTGCGCGGCCACGCCGTATTCGGCAAAACTGTGCATTTCCTGGGTACGGATCTGGACCTCGAGCGGGCGTCCATCCTCGGCGGTGACGACGGTGTGCAGCGACTGGTAGCCGTTCGACTTGGGGCGCGAGATGTAGTCGTCGAACTCCTTGGGAATCGGGGTCCAGATATTGTGCACCACACCGAGCACGGTGTAGCAGGTCTTGACGTCGGCCACGATGACGCGGAAGGCGCGCACATCGTAGAGGTCGGTGAAGTCCAGCTCCTTGCCGCGCATCTTGCTCCAGATGCTGTAGATGTGCTTGGGCCGGCCGAACACTTCCGCCTTGATACCGGCGCTGGCCATCTCGGTTTGCAGGCGCAGGATGGCGGAGCTGACGAAGCCCTCGCGCATCATGCGCTTTTCTTCCAGCATCTTGGCGATGCGTTTATAGGCTTCCGGCTCGATGAAGCGGAACGATAAATCTTCCAGCTCCCACTTCAGTTGCCAGATCCCCAGGCGGTTGGCCAGCGGCGCGTACAGGTCCAGCGTTTCGCGGCCATAGGCGTGGGTCAGCTCATTGAACAGCTTGAGGTCGGCGAAGTAGCGCAAGGTGGTCACGCAGGACGCCAGCCGCACCAGTACCACGCGCATGTCGGAAGCCATGGCCAGCAGCATCTTGCGCAGGGTTTCCACCTGGGCCACCGCGAGCTGGGCCGCGTTCTTGCCGCGTCCGCCGCCACCGCCCTGCTGGTTCTGGGTCAGTTCGCGCAGCCGGATCAGCTGGCGCACGCCGGCCACCAGATCGCTGACCTCGCTGCCGAAGCGCGGCTCGATGGTCGGCGCCTGGGCCGGGTCGAGCAGGGTCAGCTCGAACACCAGGCCGGCGATGCGGGTTTCCGCATCGGTGTTCATATAGGCCAGCGTGGTGGCCACGCCGACCGAAAAGTCGATGGCCGGCTGGCCGCTGAAGCAGACCCGTTCGCCATAAGCCGTACTGGCCTCCTCCAGCGCGGCGAGCACGCGCGCGCAGTCCTCCGGGCTCAGGCCCTGGACGAGCGAGTCCGACGTTGCGCTGCTGAGCGCCGCGGTAGAAACCATGGTGCTCCTAGCGCTGGGCGGCGACGATGACGATTTCGACCAGGCAGGCCGGATCGGCCAGCTTCGCTTCGACGGTGGCGCGCGGCGGGGTGTGGCCGCCGGCAACCCAGGCGTCCCACTCTTCGTTCATGCCGGGAAAGTGCTGCATGTCGGCGATGTAGATCTGGCAGCTCAGGATGCAGGTCTTGTCGCTGCCGGCCTCGGCCAGCAGACGGTCCACATGGCCCAGCACTTCGCGGGTCTGGCCCACGATGTCCTGGCTGGTGTCTTCGGCGATCTGGCCGGCCAGATAAACGGTGCTGTTGTGGATCGCCACTTCGGACAGGCGCTTGCCTACATGCAGTCGGGTAATTTCCATAGGGTGTTTCTCAATCTCTGTTTCAATTATTTGTTCAGCAAAAACTTGCGCACGATGGCGATCTGCTCATCATGCACAAAGGTCGGCGCATGGCCGACGCCGGGAATTTCCACCAGCGTGGCACGCGGGCCACGCTGCGTCATGCTGGCGGCCGTCGCCGGCGACAGCAGGTCGGACTCGGCGCCGCGCACCAGCAGGGTCGGGCAGCGCACCGCATCGTAGGCGGCCCACAGCCCCTCCTCGTCGGTCTTGGCCGATTCCGGCGTGGCCGAGCGGAAGGGCAGCGACAAGCCCATATCGTAATGGCGTATCCACATGCCGTCGCTATCCTGGCGCAGCACATCGCTCGCCAGTTTATGCCATTCCGCGTCGGAGTGCGGGCCAAAGGGCACGGAGACGTCGCGGATGAACTTGGCCGCCTCCTCGAAAGTATGGAAGCGCATGTCCTGGCCGATGTAGTCGCCGATGCGCTGCAGCGCGACCGGATCGAGCACGGGGCCGATATCGTTGAGGATCATCTTGCTGATCGGACTGTCCGGCAAGGCGGCCACGCCCAGGCCGATCAGGCCGCCCATCGAGGTGCCGAACCAGTCGACGGTCTGGCGCTCGCCGTTGGCCAGCACCCTTGCCAGCAGGGTAATCATGTCGCTGACATATTGCGGCAGGCGGTACAACTGGGGATTGCGCAACCGGCCGGAGCGGCCGCGGCCGACCACGTCGGGGCAGACCACGCGGTAGTCGCCGGCCAGGGCACGCGCCATATTATCAAAATCGTCGGCCACGCGGGTTACGCCGTGGACGCAGACCAGGACATTCGGATTGTCGGCATCGCCCCATTCCTTGTACGCCATGTGATGCAGACCGGACATGGACAGACATTGAACGGACTTTATTTGTGCTTCGATCATGCGAATTCCTTGTCAGGAGCGGTTTTCGTCTCCAAATACCGCGAATGGATTTTTATGTAATGATGATCAGAGATCACATTTTACCGGCGTTACGCTTAAAATCTTAGCGAAGTGTAGCGCAGCAAGCCCCGTAGCAACAACCCAACATCTTTCACCACAGAGGATACTATGGCAAGCACTATCGCAGCATCGGCCCTCGGCGGCAAAACGGCACTCGTGACGGGTTCCACCTCGGGCATCGGCCTTGGCCTGGCGCGCGCGCTGGCGGCGGCCGGGGCCAACATCCTGTTCAATGGTTTCGGCGACACCGCCGAGATCGCGCAACTGCAAAAAGACACGGCCGAGGAATTCGGCGTCAAAACGGCCTACCACAACGCCGACATGAGCAAACCGGCCGAAATCGAGGCGATGATCGCCTATGCCGGCGAACAATTCGGCGGCATCGATGTGCTGGTCAACAACGCCGGCATCCAGTATGTGGCGAATATTGAGGATTTCCCGGTCGAAAAATGGGATGCCATCATCGCCATCAACCTCAGTTCCGCCTTCCACACCTCGCGCCTGGTGCTGCCGCGCATGCGCGCCAACAACTGGGGCCGCATCATCAACCTGGCCTCGGCCCACGGGCTGGTGGGTTCGGCGCAGAAGTCGGCCTATGTGGCGGCCAAGCACGGCCTCATCGGCCTGACCAAGGTCGGCGCGCTGGAAACGGCGCAGACCAACATCACCGTCAACGCGATCTGCCCCGGCTTCGTGCTGACGCCGCTGGTACAGAAGCAGGTCGACGCGCGCGCGGCCAAGGACGGCATCAGCAACGACGCGGCCAAGAAGGCACTGCTGGCCGACAAGCAGCCCTCGGGCGAGTTCGTCACGCCGGAAGAACTGGGCGCGCTGGCCGTGTTCCTGTGCAGCGACGCGGCCAAGCAGGTGCGCGGCGTGGCCTGGAATGTGGATGGCGGCTGGGTCGCGCAGTAAGAAGGCCAAGGTGCCGGGGCTGCATGCCAACACCCACGGCAAAGAGCCGGGGGCCTGTCCCATCGGGACAGGCGGGGCGGAGCCCCTCCCCGGACCCTGGGGTCAGACCCCAGGGTTACGCCGTGGGTTTTAGCAGGCACCGTGGCATCGTGGCGTCCTGGCATCGTAGCCCCCAGTTATCACGTTTGGTGATTTGCGGTTAACCACAATAGTGATAACTGCCCGTTTCCGCCATCATGAACTCCTCAAATCCCCAACCGAGGAGCCAGCGTGAAAAAGCCGTTCTACAAAGTACTCTACGTCCAGGTGCTGTTTGCCATTCTCTGTGGCGTCCTGCTCGGTCAGTTCTTCCCGACCGATGCCGTCGCCATGAAACCTTTGGGTGACGGCTTTATCAAACTGATCAAAATGATCATTGCCCCGGTGATCTTCTGCACCGTGGTCTCCGGCATCGCCGGCATGCAGGATGTGAAAAAAATCGGCCGCGTCGGCGGCAAGGCCCTGCTCTACTTCGAGATCGTCTCCACCTTCGCCCTGGTGATCGGCCTGTGCGTGGCCAACATCATGAAACCGGGCGCCGGCTTCAACGCCGATCCCGCCACGCTCGACACCAAGGCCATCGCCGAGTTCACCGCCAAGGCCAAGAACCAGACCACCACCGACTTCGTGATGAACATCATCCCGAACACCGTCGTGGACGCGTTCGCCAAGGGCGACATCCTGCAAGTGCTGCTGGTAGCCATCCTGTTCGGCTTCGCCCTGTCGCTGATCGGTGAAAAAGGCAAGCCAGTGGCCAAGCTGATCGACGATCTGTCGGGCGCCATCTTCGCCGTCGTCGGTATCATCATGAAAGCAGCCCCGGTGGGCGCCTTCGGAGCGATGGCCTTCACCATTGGCAAATACGGCATCGCCTCGCTGAAACCGCTGGCAGCCCTGATGGGTTCCTTCTACCTGACCTGCGCCCTGTTCATCTTCATCGTGCTCGGCGCCATCGCCAAGATGACCGGCTTCTCGATTGGCCGCTTCATCCTCTACATCAAGGAAGAACTGCTGATCGTGCTGGGCACCAGCTCCTCGGAAAGCGCCCTGCCTTCGCTGATGAACAAACTGGAACGCCTGGGCTGCTCCAAGTCCGTGGTCGGCCTGGTGGTTCCTACCGGCTACTCCTTCAATCTGGACGGCACCAATATCTACATGACGATGGCTGCCCTGTTCGTGGCCCAGGCCACCAACACCGAGCTGACCCTGATGCAGGAGCTGACGATTCTGGGCGTGGCGATGCTGACCTCGAAAGGCGCTTCCGGCATCACCGGTGCCGGCTTCATCACCCTGGCCGCGACGCTGGCCGTGGTCCCCACCATTCCCGTGGCCGGCATGGCGCTGATCCTCGGTATCGACCGCTTCATGAGCGAATGCCGCGCCCTGACCAACTTCATCGGCAACGGTGTGGCCACGGTGGTCGTATCGAGCTGGGAAAAAGAACTGGACCGCGACATCATGAAGCGCGAACTGGCCGAACCAGGCTCGACTGTCGCAGAACGCGCCAGCCTGAGCCCGGTACTGGCAGCGCAACACTAATCCAACGATCCCAGCCTTTAGCCCCGCACAGCGATGTGCGGGGTTTTTTTCGTCTGGGGCATTGCCGCAAATCAGTGGATTGGACCAAGGGCGAGGCTATATTCAACAGACCGACCTGGCAGCCCCCTTGGGTATTTGACAACTGTAAGCCACCCGTCGATACTCTGCTCCACGCGTCCGCAGCCACACAGCTGACCGGCGCGGCCCGCTCACTGTTACAGGCCGACATCACGATGAATATTCCCGACACCCTGCGCTCGATCAAAACTTCCCTCAGCGAGCGCAGCCGCGAACGCAAACGCCTGCGCGGGCCGGCACCGCTGTACTACGCGATCGCCGACGCGATCGGCATGCTTGACGCCGGCGCCTGGACGGCACTGGCGAAGGAAGCCGGCTTTTTCATGTCCATCGACTACTTGAAGACGCTGGAACAGGTGCTGCCGCACAATCTGGCGGCGCGCTATGCCTTGATTTACCAGGGCGACGGCGCCGAACGTACACCCGTGGCCGCCGTCTACATGCAAATCGCCGAAATCAGCCTGGCCCAGGCCCGGCCAGAGAAAAATGCCGACGAGCCCAGCCATGCCCTGCGCGCGCCGCTGGACAAGCTGGCCCACAGCGCCAAACAGCGCGTGCTAACCTGCGGCAATCTGCTGACCTTCGGCCAGCACGGCATCGCCTTCGCCAAGAATGTGGACGCCAAACTCGCCTGGCATGGCGTGGCCGAAGTGCTGTACCGGGTGCGCCAGGCGGAGAAGATCGCCGGCAAGACCCACTTCATCATGATCAAGGATCTGCACGCGCCGTATATCGACCAGGCCACCCACCTGTCCAACCTGAGCTACCGCTATGTGGAAACGGAACCGAACATGGTGCTCGATCTGCATCCGGACTGGAAGCACTACGACGATTATCTGGCCAGCCTCGCCTCCAAATATCGCGGCAATGTACGCAACTCCATCTTCAAGCCCATCGATGAAGCAGCCTGCACGGTGGAACAGTTGAGCGATGTACTGGCGGCGCAGGCGCAGCTTCATGCGCTATACAAGGCCGTGCAGACCAATGCAGGCTTCCGTCCCTTCGAACTGCTGCCGGAATATTTCTACGCCCTGCAGCAAGTCGCGGGCGAGCGCTTCCGCTGCAGCGTGGTGCGCCAGAACGGCGCGCTGCTGGGTTTCCTGATCTCGGTGGCCGATGGCGATACCGCGATCGCCTACCACATCGGTTTCGACCGTGAAGCGGCGGCCGAACTGCCGATCTACCTGCGCCTGCTGCACGCCGGCATCGCCGACGCGATCGCGCTGGGCTGCAAGCAGATTTCCTATGGCCGCACGGCGCTGGAGCCGAAGGCGGCGCTGGGCGCGCGCCCGCAGCCTTTCGGGATACTGGTAAGGCACCGCCAGCCGGTGCTCAACAAGATGATGAAGCATCTGCTGCTGGGCATCGAGCACGACGATGCGCCGGCGCGCAGTCCGTTCAAGAAAACCGCTGCCGCGTCAATCGCCAACGAGGGCGCGTAAGAGACCGTCGCTTTTTTTGAAAGAGGACGTCATGCAAGTGGTGGGCACGTCACGCAGTCTAGGCAAGGGAAGCGCATGAGCGACACGATGCTGCCGCTGGAAGCGATCACCCGGAAAATCCACGTACTGCGAGGTCAGAAAGTCTTGCTCGACGCCGACCTGGCCTCGCTGTACGGCGTGTCGACCAAACGTTTTAACGAACAGGTCAAGCGCAATCTGGCGCGCTTCCCGGCCGATTTCATGTTCCAGCTCAACGAAGACGAGTTCGCAGCTTTGAGGTCGCAGTTTGCGACCTCAAACGGACAGGTCGCAGGCCGCGGCGAGCAAGCGAGGGTCAGGTCTGGCATGTGGACACGAACTCAGCCGTTATGCTGTTCATCCGCTTTCCTTGTCGCTTCAATTGCCGCGACGGCACGGCTGACGGTTTTAACGGACACACCAAAATACACGGCAATCTGGCGCATTGAGAACATCGTAGATTGATACGCCTCCGCCATAGCCACCTCTCGCGGCGAAAATTTCAATGCATACTCATCGAGTGACATTGCAAACGCGCGTCTTTGTTCCCTCGGGATTTCATCCGATATTACCTTTTCAACAACTTTCCTGTGTTGCGCGATGAACGCGTCGTCTCCCAGAATACATTGGAAGCACACCTTCTTGAGCGGACTCTCCCCGGCCATCCCATCTAACACAAAATCCCGATAGGCCTGCCTCGCCTCAACATGATCTGCTCCGAAGCAGGCTAATAGCCAGTCCACCGCCAGCCAAGACGGCGCTGGCTCCCTGTCTAGCATGCATCGGTAACTACTCCACTCCCAATCTTCTGGCGCTCCCACAATACCGGCCCGCACGGGGTTCAATACGATGTAACGCACCAGTTCGCGCAAGTAGCCCTCCTTCTGTACGAGGATGGCCTTGTACCTGCCCTGCATCACATGTCCAACCAAGCCGTGGCGACGATTGTAGTATTGAGAATAGGCGCTGTTCAATTGCCGCATGCCTTGCCCTAAATTCCCTTCAGGGGTCTCAATAAGCAAATGATAGTGGTTCGTCATCTGGCAAAACGCATGGACGACAAAATGAAACCGCTGGCACGTCCGTTCAGCTTCAAGCAGCCATGCAAGACGGTCTGCCCGGTCACGAAAGATGATATCGCGTCGATTGCCGCGGCAAGTGACGTGATAAAGAGCACCAGGAAATTCGAGTCTGAGTGGGCGGACCATCATCGTAATTTAGCAGGTGACCATCGCTACGCGCTGACCGGGCGCATAAGTTATTCCGCCCAACCCCAAGGTCTCGTATTTTTATGCTCGGCTGCGGCTGCGCATGCGATGTCGGGCTAATGGCCCAACATCGCATGCAACGTTGTTACGGATGAGGTTGTGTCCACTTGC
>JABTBR010000024.1 GCA_013284265.1 Oxalobacteraceae bacterium
CCGGCTCTTTGCCGTGGGTTTAAACTGCAGCCGGCGGCCCGCCAGCCAAGCCCCCCGCCTCCTCAAGCTGACCGCATTACCATCAACACCGGATTGATGCTTCAGGCAAAAAAAAGCCGCCCGTTTGACGGGGCGGCCTCTGGAGAAAACGTTGCGGTTTATTCGACTTCCACCGTTTCGGTCGAGACGGTCGGTGCGGCGTCCGGTTCGGTGAAGTCCAGCTTGACCTGGTCCTTCTCGTCCAGATCGACGATGACCTTGCCGCCGCTGACCAGACGGCCGAACAGCAGTTCGTCGGCCAGCGCCTTGCGGATCATGTCCTGGATCAGGCGTGCCATCGGACGGGCGCCCATCAGCGGGTCGAAACCTTTTTTCGCGAGGAACTTGCGCAGTTTCTCGGTGAAGATGGCTTCGACCTTTTTCTCGTGCAGCTGCTCTTCCAGCTGCATCAGGAACTTGTCGACCACGCGCAAGATGACATCTTCATCGAGCGCACGGAAGCTGATGGTGGCATCGAGACGGTTGCGGAACTCCGGTGTGAACATGCGCTTGATGTCGGCCATCTCGTCGCCTGCCTGCTTGGAATTCGTAAAGCCGATCGAGGTCTTCTGCAAGCTCTCGGCACCCGCATTGGTGGTCATGATGATGATCACGTTGCGGAAGTCGGCCTTGCGTCCGTTGTTGTCGGTCAGGGTGCCATGGTCCATCACCTGCAACAGGATGTTGAAGATGTCCGGATGGGCCTTCTCGATCTCGTCGAGCAGCAGCACGGCGTGCGGCTTCTTGGTGATCGCTTCGGTCAGCAGACCGCCCTGGTCGAAGCCGACATAGCCCGGCGGCGCGCCGATCAGGCGGCTGACGGCGTGGCGTTCCATGTACTCGGACATGTCGAAGCGGATCAGCTCGATGCCGAGGATGAAGGCCAGTTGCTTGGCCACTTCGGTCTTGCCCACGCCGGTGGGACCGGAGAACAGGAAGGAGCCGATCGGCTTGTCGGTCTTGCCCAGGCCGGCACGCGCCATCTTGATGGCCGAGGCCAGCGCCTCGATGGCAGGGTCCTGTCCGAACACGACGTTGCGCAGATCGCGGTCGATGGTTTGCAGCTTGCTGCGATCGTCCTGGTTGACGGTCTGCGGCGGGATGCGCGCGATCTTGGCGATGATGTCTTCGATCTCGGTCTTGCCGATGGTTTTCTTCTGCTTCGATTTCGGCAGGATGCGTTGGGCCGCACCGGCTTCGTCGATGACGTCGATGGCCTTGTCGGGCAGGTGGCGGTCGTTGATGAAGCGCGCCGCCAGTTCGGCCGCGGTCGACAGCGCCGAGGCGGAATACTTGACGCCATGGTGCTCTTCGAAGCGCGACTTGAGGCCGCGCAGGATCTGCACGGTCTGCTCGACGGTCGGCTCGTTGACATCGACCTTCTGGAAGCGGCGGCTCAGCGCGTGGTCTTTTTCGAACACGCCGCGGAACTCGGTGTAGGTGGTCGCACCGATGCACTTCAGCTGGCCGTTGGCCAGGGCCGGTTTGAGCAGATTGGACGCGTCCAGCGTGCCGCCCGAGGCCGAGCCGGCACCGATGATGGTGTGGATCTCGTCGATGAACAGGATGCCGTTCGGATTGTCCTTGAGCTGCTTCAGCACGGCCTTGAGACGCTGCTCGAAGTCGCCGCGGTATTTGGTGCCGGCCAGCAGCGCACCCATGTCGAGCGAATACACGACCGAGTTTTGCAGGATCTCGGGCACGTCGCTCTGGGTGATGCGGTAGGCCAGGCCTTCGGCGATGGCGGTCTTGCCCACGCCGGCCTCACCGACGAGCAGCGGATTGTTCTTGCGGCGGCGGCACAGGATCTGGATGACGCGGTCGACCTCGTCCTCGCGGCCGATCAGCGGATCGATCTTGCCTTCGGCGGCGGCCTTGTTCAGATTCTGGGTGAACTGGTCCAGCGGGCTTTCCTTTTGCTGGCCCTCGCTCGGTGCGCCCTCTTCCACGCCTTCGGACGCCTTGGCGCTGTCGGCCTGCTGGTCCTTGCGCACGCCGTGCGAAATGAAATTGACCACGTCGAGGCGGGTCACGCCCTGCTGGTGCAGGTAGTAGACCGCATGCGAATCCTTCTCGCCGAAGATCGCCACCAGCACGTTCGCGCCGGTCACTTCCTTCTTGCCGTTCGAGGCCGATTGCACGTGCATGATGGCACGCTGGATCACGCGCTGGAAGCCTAGCGTCGGCTGGGTATCGACCTCGCCCGTGCCAGGCACGGTCGGGGTGTTATCGCCGATGAAGTTGGTCAGGGTTTTACGCAAGTCTTCGATATTGACTGCGCACGCACGCAATACTTCGGCCGCCGACGGGTTGTCCAGCAGCGCCAGTAGCAGATGCTCCACCGTGATGAATTCGTGCCGGGCCTGGCGAGCCTCGACAAACGCCATGTGCAAACTTACTTCTAATTCCTGCGCAATCATACTTCCTCCATCACGCACTGCAGGGGATGGCCTGCCTTGCGCGCATGCGTTAAAACGAACTCCACTTTGGTACAGGCGATGTCTTTGGAAAACACGCCGCACACTCCTTTGCCGTAGCGATGCACGCTGAGCATAATTTGCGTGGCTGTTTCACGGTCTTTGTTGAAATATTCCTGAATGATGGCGACCACAAACTCCATCGGTGTGTAGTCGTCATTGAGCAGGGCCACCTGGTACAAGGGTGGCGGTTTCAGCGTTTGCCGCTCCAGCAGGGTTTCGGTGTCATGCTTGGTTGCCATACGCTTATATTCTAATGCTTTCAGGGTTGATGCAATGCGCATTTCGCTGCGCATTTCCATTTGTTTTCCATCTTACGCGTTTTCCGATTCCTGCGCAGATGGGCTCAGTGGCGCCGAAATCAAGAGTTGCATTTTAACCAATCAGATTAAAAGTAACAAAATGCCCACAAAAGCGCTTGACATTAAAATTTGATCCGCTAACAATGCGTTATCGGCTGCGTGCAGAAATGTACATGTTGATAAGAAGTGAGGCGTGAGGAGGGGGCAAGAAGCTTCTTGCTTTTATGGCTCGTGTGATCAGTTTTTATTGGAAAGTTCTTTTTATGGCAACAGGTACAGTTAAGTGGTTCAATGATTCCAAAGGTTTTGGCTTCATCACTCCAGATGACGGCGGCGAAGATTTGTTCGCGCACTTCTCCGCAATCAACATGAACGGTTTCAAGACCCTTAAAGAAGGTCAAAAAGTTCAATTCGAAGTCACGCAAGGCCCTAAAGGCAAGCAAGCTTCCAACATCCAGGCTGCCTGATTATTCAAGCATCCGCGGAAGTCAAAAACCTCGCAACCGCGGGGTTTTTTTTCGTCCCCACGGGCTGAAAGTGTTGCTGGAAGTCCACGCCCACCTGCCATGGAGGCAGGCGGACGGATGCTTCGGGAGTTATTGCGGCCAGCGCTTGGAGTTTTTCTTGATGTAGTCGGCAACCTTTTCCAGATCCTCGTACCCCTTCACGCCATTCCAGGTCGTGTACATGAAACCGTCCACATTGCGCACGCCACCGGCCTCAGCCGCATCGAGTCCGGCCAGCCACTTGCGCATTTTCTCCAGGCTCGGATCGTCGTAGTAGCCGGCCACCATCTGCCCCATGCCGCGGCCATGGAAGAACTTCAGCGACGCGGTCCGGTCCGCTTCCGAGGTATCGGTCCAGTTGACCACGACCATGTGCTTATCCTCGGGAAAGGCCGGATCCTTGTCCAGTCCCAGCCAGGACTCCTTCAGCGAGCCGTTGACGGCCCAGTAGCTGTCGATGGCGTTCGCGCGCGGATCGAACATGTCGTGCCAGACATACAGGTCCAGCTTCGGATAGCTCTTCAGCAAGGTGGCGCGGTGCGTACTGATCATGCGCGCCAGGTAGGCCCCGGCGCTGCTGGTGGTGCACGATGGATCCCAGTTGAGCAGTCGGTTCTCGTCGTAGTACAGGAAGTATTTCGCAGGCGCGTTCGGCACCGTCTCGAACAGCGTGTTGAGCTTGCCGTAGTACTCCTTTTGCACGCTGAAGAAATCCGGATGGCAGGCGGTCGCGGCGGTGCCCCAGCGGGCCGTTATATTGACGCCCGACTGGTAGGCCGACACCAGCAGGCGTTCACCATTGCTGATATTGCTGTGAGTGGGCAGGGTCAGCGCCTCCGAACCGAGCACATAGTCGGACGACTCCTCGAACACCCTGCCCGTGCTGGCCGACTTCACCACCACCGGCAAGCTCTTCTCATTGCGACGCACCACCTGGGCCAGGCCGATCTCGCGAATGTCCACATCGTCGATCCAGGCCGCGCCATCGACCGTTTCGCCATTGGCCCAGGTACCGAAGTACAGACGCAGGCTGCTGTAGTTGCCGGTGTTGAAGTCCAGCGTATATTCCTTCCAGTCCTGATCCTTGGCCAGGCTGTTGCCCTCTTTATTCCAGACGCCATTGACGCTGCCCCAGCCCAGGCTGGCGCTGCCATTGCGGTACATCGGCGCCGATCCGGTCGGCGCCAGAATCTGGATCATCAGCGGCGCATCGTAGTGTTGGGTCTTGACCCAGAACGACATGCGGTAGGCGCGATGCGGCTTGAGGTCTTTCAGTTCGCGGTACAGGCGTGCCAGCTTGGTCACCGTATTGGCCTGGGTCAGCTTGACCGAACGCTTGCTGCCATTCCGTCCCACCGCATCGAAGAAGGCGCTGGCGGGGACGGTGGCGCTGCCGGTGTCGAGCAAGCGCCAGGCCAGGTCGTTCGCCGCCTCAAAGCCCGGATCGCTGACGATGGACTTGCCCTCGGCCACGGCAGTGCTGCCGCTGACGATGAACGGCGTATCGACCACAGGCAGAGCTTCGACCAGCTCCGGTTTGTATTGGGCCGGCACTTCCGGTCCGCCGCCGACAGGAATCAGCTCGATGCCATTGTCCCTGGCCGCTTTGACGACGGCCTTCATATTGCTGTAAAAATTCGCGGGGACGTTCCCGCTCAGCATATTGACGTAAGATCCGTTTCCGCCGCCGCTCAGGGCAATGCCGTTGTAACCGGCCAGCCTGGCACGCACGATCACCTCAAGCAGCTTGTCGTAGGTCTCCTTGACGGTAAAGTTGCCGCCAAAGTAGACCCAGCGATTCTTGAAGCAATTGTCGACGCAGCCGGGCTGCGGCGCCGTTTGCGCCCACGCCGGCAGGCTGGCCACGCCGGCTGCCAGCATGGCGGCCAGCGCAAATTGCGTTAATTTCATGATTGTCTCTTTCTCAATTTTAAAAAAGACAATAGTATCAAAATAAAAACCCCGTCCTCCTGCGAGAACGGGGTTTTTTTAGCCTCGGTAAACCAGGGCCGTATCGATTACATGTGTTCGATCATCACGTCGCCGAAACCGGAGCACGACACTTGGGTCGCGCCTTCCATCAGGCGGGCGAAGTCGTAGGTGACGCGCTTGGAAGCGATCGAGTTCTGCATCGAGGAAATCAGCAGGTCGGCCGCTTCCAGCCAGCCCATGTGGCGCAGCATCATTTCAGCCGACAGGATCAGCGAACCTGGGTTCACATAGTCCTTGCCTGCGTACTTAGGCGCGGTGCCGTGGGTCGCTTCGAACATCGCTACCGAGTCCGACAGGTTGGCGCCTGGAGCGATACCGATACCGCCCACTTGCGCGGCCAGTGCGTCGGAGATGTAGTCGCCGTTCAGGTTCAGGGTGGCGATGACGCTGTATTCGGCTGGACGCAGCAGGATCTGTTGCAGGAAGGCGTCAGCGATCGAATCCTTGACGATGATCTCGCGACCGGTCTTTGGATTTTTGAATTTGCACCATGGGCCGCCGTCGATCAGTTCAGCACCGAATTCTTTTTGCGCCAGATCGTAAGCCCAGTCACGGAAGCCACCTTCGGTGTACTTCATGATGTTGCCTTTGTGAACGATGGTCACGGATGGCTTGTCATTGTCGATCGCGTACTGGATCGCCTTGCGCACCAGGCGCTGGGTACCTTCGATCGACACTGGCTTGATGCCCAGGCCCGAAGTTTCCGGGAAGCGGATCTTGGTGACGCCCATTTCCTTGATCAGGAAGTCCATCAGTTTCTTGGCGCCTTCGGAACCTTGCTGGTATTCGATACCGGCGTAGATGTCTTCCGAGTTTTCACGGAAAATGACCATGTCGGTTTTTTCCGGCTCTTTCACTGGCGAAGGCACGCCGGTGAAGTAACGCACTGGACGCAGGCAGACATACAGGTCCAGCTGCTGGCGCAGGGCCACGTTGAGCGAACGGATGCCGCCGCCAACTGGCGTGGTCAGCGGGCCTTTGATCGACACGACGTAGTCTTTCAGCACTTGCAGGGTTTCTTCCGGCAGCCACACGTCCGGGCCGTACACGGTGGTCGATTTTTCGCCGGCGAAAATTTCCATCCAGCTAATTTTTTTCTTGCCGCCGTAGGCTTTGGCAACGGCCGCGTCCACCACCTTGATCATGACCGGGCTGATATCCACGCCGGTGCCATCACCCTCGATGTAGGGAACGATAGGGTTATCTGGTACATTCAGGGAAAAATCGGCATTGACGGTGATTTTTTGGCCGTCAGCAGGTACTTTGATATGTTGATACATCGTGTTCTCCGAAGTGGGTCGCTCAGCAAGCCGCAAGGTCGTTGCGCTTCCAGGCATGGATCTGCAATCTGAATTGTTTGCCAATTTGGCACAACTGCCGTTACTCTTCTATAAGACATAAGACAGGCGTTTCACATTATGCACCAGTATTTTACTAGGCGCTACGGTTTTTCTGATACTGGCGCTTAAGCCTACACCACAATTGACCTCCAGATAAGCATGTCTCTCATACTATTTAACAAGCCTTTTCAGGTTCTCTGCCAGTTTTCCGCACAGGACGGGCGCGCCACCCTGGCCGACTTCGTCAAGATTCCCAACGTCTATCCGGCCGGCCGGCTCGACGCCGACAGCGAGGGCTTGCTGCTGCTGACCGACGACGGCAAGCTCCAGCATGACATCGCCCACCCCGACCATAAACAGCCCAAGACTTATCTGGTGCAAGTCGAAGGCCTCCCCGACGCCGCCAGCCTGGCACGCCTGCGCGCCCCGCTCAACCTGGGCGACTTCACCACCAAGCCCTGCAAGGCGGTGCAGATCGCCGAGCCGGACTGGCTGTGGCCACGCAATCCACCCATCCGCAGCCGCGCCGAGGCCCCCACCAGCTGGCTGGCGATCACCCTGCAGGAAGGCAAGAACCGCCAGGTGCGGCGCATGACGGCGGCCGTCGGCCTGCCCACGCTGCGGCTGGTGCGCAGCGCCATCGGCGCGCTGTCGCTGGCCAGCCACCCGCTGATGCCCGGCGAATGGCAGCGCGTCGAACCGTCAGAGTTGGGCAACGGTCTGGGCAAATAAGCCGGGCTGGACGGGCGCAGGCCCGGCTTTTACCGTATATTTGGAAACGCGCGGCGCGCTTTGCCAGTCTCTGCCCGTCCGCCGCCCAACCAGATGAGCGTGGGAATTCTGATGCCAGCTGACACCGTCTCCGCCGCCCCGCCCGCCCAAGGCCTGAAGCCTTGCGGCGAGAGTCCTTATTATCTGCAGGCGGTGGCCGCGCTGGCCCAGCAGCAGACCCTGGTGGCGCAGCAGGATATCTATAGCAGCAGCGGCATGAAACTGGTGGGCAAAGGTGCCGAGCTGGACCAGCAGCACTTCGAGCGCCTGGCCCAGCACAAGCTGAGCGTGCCGCTCGATAGCGTACTGAGCAGCTCACGCGCCATCGACGCGGCCGAACTGGCGCTGGAAGCGGACCGCATCCTCGAACACGAAGCGACTTATGCGCGCATGGCCGCGCGCACCGGCGATCCGCTGGCACTCAAGCACGGCCTGGCCGCGCTGCGCCTGCCCACGCCCCTGCTGCTGCGCCTGACGGTGATGCGCGAGCAGCGCCCCGGCATCTTCGGCCACGCGCTGCGCACCGGCATGATTGCCTATGCGATCGCGCAGCGCCTGGGCCGCTCCAGCGCCGAACGCGAGCTGGTGCTGATGGCGGCGCTATTCCACGACGTGGGCGAAATGCATACCGACCCGGCCCTGCTGGCCAGCGCCCACGACATCACGCCCGAAGAACGGCGTTTCATCCACGTCCATCCGCTGACCAGCCACGTGCTGCTGCACGCGATTGCTGATTTTCCGGCGGCCGCAGCCACCGCCGTGCTGCAGCACCACGAGCGGCTCGACGGCAGCGGCTATCCGCACGGCTTGCTGAGCGAGAAAATTTGCCCGCTGGCCAAGATCGTCGGCGTGGCCGATGTGGCCGAAACGGTGCTGCGGCGCTGCGGCCTGCCGCGGCTGGACATGCTGACCCGGCTCAACCAGGCCCGCTTCGACCATGCCACCGTCGATGCGCTGCGCGACCTGATCCACGGCACCCAGCAGGATACCCAGGCGGCGGCGCCGGAACAGAACGCCGCCCAGCAACTGAGCCATCTGGCCGCGCTGCTGCATGCCTGGCTGACCTTGCGCAGCGTATTCGAGCAAAACACGCCTGGCAACAACTCACCGCTGCTGTTCCTGTTCGAACGGATGAACTCGATCCGGCAACTGGTGCTGCAAGCCGGCTTCGACCCGGATCACGTCAGCAGCATGCTCGAAGTGGCGCGCGACGACCCCGGCGTGCTGCTGGAGCTGCGCACCATGCTCGATGAAATGGAATGGCTGCAGCTGGACCTGGCCAATGAAATCGACCGCCGCTCGCCGCTGCTGGGCGGGCCGTCCCAGGGTGCGCTGAGCGGCCTGATGCTGCATCTGCGTCCGCCTCCCGTCCCAGAAAGCCGTGCCGCCGAACACTGATTTATTGATGCGTCGCAGCAAAAATAATTGCGATCTTTGATCAAAATCATGTCAACTGGCATTTTCCGGGCGGCGTTAATGAGCCAGATTCATCCGAATCAGTGTTTTCCTTCAACTGCAAAGGAATTTATCATGTCCAAACTTATCGTTGCTCTGGTCGCATCCCTGTTTGCCGCTTCCGCCTTCGCCGCCGCCCCTTCGGCCTCGGCATCGGCTTCGGCTCCAATGGCATCCGCATCGGCTTCGGCATCGGCTGACGCCTCGGCCCCGAAAGCCAAGAAAGCGAAAAAAGGCTCGGCTTCGGCTTCGGCTTCGGGCTCGGCATCTGCTTCGATGGCAGCATCAGCCAAATAAGACGACACGATCGTCCCCAAAAAGGCAGGCACGTCCTGCCTTTTTTTGCGCCCGAAGAATCCGCCGCCGTAAACTAAGCATGCCGCTGCGCTTTTAGAACCCAAGGCAAAGAGCCGGGGGCCTGTCCCGCAGGGACTGGCGGGGCGCAGCCCCTCTCCGGACCCTTGGGTCAGATCCCAGGGGTACGCCCTGGGTTTTAGCTGCGGCCGACAACCCGCGACGCAAATGCGAAAAAACCCGCGCTGACCAAGGTCAGGCGGGCTCTTGCTTACTTGTCTGTTGCGGCTAGGCCGCCACCAGCAATATTAAGCGGACAGTGCTTTCAGGGCAGCTGCCAGACGGCTCTTATGACGAGCTGCCTTGTTTTTGTGGATGATCTTCTTGTCAGCAATGCTGTCGATTTTCGACACGGATGCCTGGAAGATTGCAGTCGCTGCTGCTTTGTCGCCGCCCTGGATCGCTTTACGAACCGCTTTGATTGCGGTGCGCAGGGTCGAACGCTGGGACGAGTTGTGTGCGTTTTGCTTAACTGCTTGACGAGCGCGTTTGCGCGCTTGTGCGGTATTTGCCATGGAATTTCCTAAAACAGGGTCAAAGTGCGTTTGCAAACATTATTGTTTGCCAAACAGGAACGTTCAGTGCATCTGCCGAACCATGTGAGCCAAACTGCTGCCTGCCAAACATTAGTGTCTGCGTAACAGAATTCTGTACAGCCTTCGATTATAGCGATCTTTTGCGGCGGGAGCAAATCCTAAATCCAGAAAGTTGCGACTCTGGCAGGCCGGCTGGGGCAAAAGGCAACAGATATAGTTTTTACATCTCATCTGCGCTTAAGGCCGCTCCATTATAATCTCGCCCCATGAACTTGCTCAAAACCCTAGCCGCTGTCTCCAGCATGACGATGCTGTCCCGTTTAACCGGATTGTTGCGTGAAAGCCTGTTTGCCCGCGCCTTTGGCGCCGGCGCCTATACCGATGCCTTCGTGGTCGCCTTCCGGATTCCCAACCTGCTGCGGCGCCTGTTCGCCGAAGGCGCGTTTTCCCAGGCCTTCGTGCCCATCCTGTCGGAATACAAAAGCCAGCACGGCCAGCAAGCAAGCAAGAGCCTGGTCGACCATGTCGCCACCACCCTGGTCTGGGCCACGGTGGCCATCAGCATCCTGGGCATCGTCGGCGCGCCGCTATTTGTTTACCTGATCGCCACCGGCCTGAACGACAAGCCGGGCGCCTTCGACGCCGCCGTCTGGATGACCCGGCTGATGTTCCCCTATATTAGTTTCATGTCCTTCGTGGCACTGGCCGGCGGCGTGCTCAATACCTGGCGCCAGTTCAAGATACCGGCCTTCACGCCGGTGCTGCTGAACCTGTCCTTCATCGCCGCCTCGCTATTCCTGCAAAAGCATCTGGAACAGCCGATCTACGCGATGGCCATCGCCGTGGTGGTCGGCGGCGTCCTGCAGGTCGGTTTCCAGATCCCGGCGCTGATCAAGATCGGCATGCTGCCGCGCCTGTCCCTCAATCCGGTCGGCGGCCTGAAAGACCCGGGCGTGCGCCGCGTACTGAAGAAAATGGGACCGGCCGTGTTTGCCGTGTCGGCCGCCCAGATCAGCCTGATGATCAATACCAGCATCGCATCGCAACTGGCCGAAGGCAGCATCTCCTGGCTGTCGTATGCGGACCGGCTGATGGAATTCCCCACCGCCATGCTAGGCGTGGCCCTGGGCACGATTTTGCTGCCCAGCCTGTCCAAGGCGAATGCCGATAACGACCTGGAAGAATATTCCACCCTGCTCGACTGGGGCCTGCGCCTGACTTTCCTGCTGGCCTTGCCCTCGGCGGTCGGCTTGGCGACGATGGCGGTGCCGCTGATCGCCACCCTGTTCCACTACGGTAAATTCACCGGCGAGGCGGCCACGATGTCGGCCCAGCCGCTGATCGCCTATAGCATCGGCCTGATCGGCATTATTTTGGTCAAGACCCTGGCGCCGGCCTTCTATGCGCGCCAGGATATCCGCACGCCGGTGAAGATCGCGATGGGGGTGCTGGTGGCTACCCAGCTGATGAACCTGATATTTGTGCCACGCATCGCCGTGGCCGGCCTGGCGCTGTCGATCGGCCTGGGCGCCTGCCTGAACGCGGGCTTCCTGTATGCCGGCTTGCGCAAGCGCGGCATCTACACGCCCAAGCCGGGCTGGATGGCCTTCTTTGCCAAACTGGTGCCCGCCTGCGCGGCGCTGGGGGCGACGTCCTGGTATCTGTCGAGCCGCATCGACTGGCTGGGCATGCAGGCCCAGCCGCTGCTGCGCGCCGGGGCCCTGTTCGGCGTGATCGCCGTCAGCGCGGCGGTGTATTTCGGCGTGCTGCTGCTGGCGGGCTTCCGCTTCCGCGACTTCAAGCGCAGCGCGCGCTGAGGTAAGCAATAGGGGTGGCGCTGGTAGATCCGGCGCGCCCGGCAAATACCAAGCAAGACCGTCGCACTCACCATCACCCACCACCACCTTCAGCGTGCCGCAGTGCGCTTAAAACCGACGGCATACCCCTGGGGTCTGACCCGCCGGGGCTCGGCGCCCCCGTCGCCCCCGACTCTTTGCCGTGGGTTTAAATTGCCGCCAGTGGCCCGCATGCCCCCGCTCAATTCAGCTCATTTGCTAGCGGCGCAAAAAAACCCGCCGAAGCGGGTTATTGACGAGCAGCTTAAACAATCAAGCAGCTTGTTTAGCTTTGCGACGAGCAGCTACGACACCGACCAGCGCCAGGCCGCCCAGCATCATGCCGTAGGTTTCTGGTTCCGGGATTGGTGCTGCCGCCACGCTGGTTTGGTAGCGGATGTTATTCACATACGTATCTCCAGTGAAGTGCACATAGTAATTGCCGGCACTCAGCAGACCGTGCCAGTCCAACACTTGGGTATTGCCGACGAGGCCGAAATCCAGGGCTCCCAGCGATACGTTCGACGCGTTGAACAGTTCGCCGTTGAAGTTAGCAATCGCATGTTCGGAAACTGCAAACGCCTGGCTTGCACTGACCGTCGTATACGAAGTAGTGGTCAGCTGAAACGACCAGTTATCGCTGATCGAATGGTTAGCGGCGAATTTTGCCGACTTGTCGGAGAGCGTATCAAAATCGCTACCGTCCAGGGTGCCCAGATTATAGTCGGTCGCCGAGGCGGCGAAGGAAGCGGCGAACATGAGACCAGCAACGAGCAATTTCAATTTCATGAGACATCCTTTACATTTTTGTGGCTGCGCTTACGCCAACCACGATAGGTTAGAGAAATAATAACTTTTTGGGTTCAGGCGCAAAAAAACCCGCCGAAGCGGGTTTTTGACGAGCAGCTTAAAAATTAAGCAGCTTGTTTTGCTTTACGGCGAGCAGCAACAACACCAACCAGTGCCAGGCCACCCAGCATCATGCCGTAGGTTTCTGGTTCTGGTACTGGCAGTGCCGATACGGTCGACTGGTACTGAGTGCGGTTCAGAGCGGCGGTGCCGGTGATGTGCACGGTGTAGGTGCCAGCGGCCAGAACGCCGTTCCAGGCCAGGCTTTGGGTTTGACCGTTCAGAGCCCAGCTCAGAGGACCTTGACCAACCAGGGTACCTGCGAAATTGGTGATCGCGCCATCCAGAACTGCGAAGGTTTGCTGCGAACCGAACGAGGTGGCCGAAGGAGCGGTCAGTTTGAAGGTCCAGTTGTCATCGATAACTTGACCAGCGGTGTATTTCAGGGAGCTCAGGGCCAGGGTGTCAAAACCGGTGTCGTCCAGGATGCCCAGGCTGTAATCGGTCGCCGAAGCGCTCAGGGAGGTAGCAGCGAAGATGACGCCAGCAACGAGTAATTTCAATTTCATGAGAAATCCTTCAAAGTTTTATGGCTGCGCTTTCGCCAACCACAGTGGGGTTAAAAGGTGCTGCAAGGGGTACTGCTAAGAGACATAATATCATAAGTGCATGAATTGTCTTGTAAATTTTCCACTTTGAATTATTTTTAGGCAAGAGTTTCTAGCAAGAATTTAAATCATTGGTGCAGTGCATGAAAAAGCGTGAGTTTGTGCGTATTTCTGCACTGTTAGTTATCATTTCTGTTGCATTTCAGGCATAGTTTCCGCAGGCTCAACTGGCACTTCCGGCTCCACCGGCGGCGCCGGAATCGGCTCTTCGCTAGGCGTGGCGGGCGTTTGCGGGGCGTTATTCGGAATTTCCGATGCCGGCAAGACATTTTGAGCAGGCAAGACTATCGGTTGTTGCGCCGATACCACGGGCCGCACGATTGAACCCTTACCAGTCGCGGTAAATTTCCAATCGGACAGATGATTTTTGCCCTCAAAACCTTGAAATCTCACAGGGAAATTGCCAATTTTGACAGGACGTGCGTCGGACAGGCTGTAAATACCAATGATGCCAACTTTGTCACCCAAATAAAGTACGCCCCATTCCGCTTTTCCGCTCACCGGATCGACAAACACCTTGCGTAAATGGCGCCGTGTGCCAGGGAAACGGGGATCTTTCAGCAGTTCCTTGAAGCCAGGCGGCTGGGTTGGCTGGCCTGCCGGGGTTGCGTCCGCATAGCTTTGCAGGGCATCGCTGAATTCGGCGCCGATATTCAACAATTCCTGCTCCGCGATGCTGCGCTGCACCATTACACCCATGCGCAAGGTGGCTGCGCTGACAAGTGCGATGATCGCCAGCAAGATAATCAGGCTGATATATGTGAATCCAGCTCTACTGTATATTCTTACAGCCTTTATTGAGCAAAGTTGACTCATGATTAACTACCATTCGCTGTAGGGCTTGCCTGCACGGTCGTTGCCGGGAGCGCCGCTGCGGATGGAATAGACCCCGCCTTTGCTGCCGTCGTCGGGCGGCACGATGATCCAGCTGGTGGCGCTGTCGGTGACAGGATCGACCGGTAGGCTGCGGATGTATTTCTTCTCGACCAATTGATCCAGGCTGTCCGGATAGCGCCCGGTATCGCCGTAGTACTGGTCGATCACGGCCCGGATATTGCGTAAGTTGTCTGCAAGCACGACTTCGCGTGACTTGTCGATGCTGGGGAAGTAGCGCGGCACGGCCAGGGTCAGCATCAAGGCCACGATGCCCAGCACCACCAGCAGTTCGATCAGGGTAAAACCGCGCGCGGCAGATGTTTTCATTGTTACCATTTCCGGTAGGGAATGCCGTTCAGGCCGGTTTTGTCGCTGAGCGAATAGACGTCGTAGACATCCTCGCCCTCGCGCGGCTCATCGGCATCGCTGGCGTAGCTGCGTTTGCCCCAGGACTGGGCATCGCTGAGGCTGCTGTCGGCATTAAAAGGATCGCGCGGCACCCGGCGCAGGAAGAAAATCTTGCTGCGCTTGGGATTGCGCAGGTCGGGTACGCCGTCGGCCAGCAGATCGAGCGACTTGGGATAACCTGTGGTGGCCAGGGTCTTGGCGACGCGGCCCTCGTCGTAAGCCAGTTTATAGGCGTCGATGCCCTTGCGGATTTCGTGCAGGGCATGGCGCAGCTCCTGTTCCTGGCGGCGCTGTACCACCACCTGGGTGACGGGAACGACCAGGGTGCCGAGCAGGCCCAGAATCGCCAGTGTCACCAGCAATTCAATCAGCGTGAAGCCAGCGCTGCGCATGGCCTGCCCTGCCCGCATCATTGCAGCGGTGGCGGCGACGTTTCCGGCGCCGGGATCGACTGCGGCACCGCGCCCGATGGCGGCGGCAGTATGGGAGCGGACTGCGGCGGCACACCGGCCGGCGCCGGCGCCGACAGCGCGGGAGCCGATTGCGGCGGCACGCCTGCAGGCACTGGCGCGGCTGCGGGACGCGCACCCGGTACAGCCGGCAACTGGGCCGGAGGACGCGCGCCCATGTCGGGACGGCGGCGGAAGCTGCCTTCGGTACCGGCCGAGAATTCCGACTGCGAGGCTTCCGGCCGCTGCACATTGCGGATCAGGTGCGGCGTGATCGACAGCACGATCTCGGTTTTCTGGCTGTCGTCGCGGTTGCTGCCGAACAGGCGACCCAGGATAGGCAGGTCGCCCACGCCGGGCAGCTTGTTGCCGGTGCTGCGCTCTTCATTATTGATCAGGCCCGCCAGCACCTGGTTCTCGCCATCCTTCAATTGCAGCATGGTCGAGGCCTGGCGCGTGCCGATCTGGTAGGCGGTGGTGCCGGACTTGGTCTGGATCTGGTTGACCAGATTGCTCACCTCCAGCTGCACCCGGATCGCCACTTCATTGTTCAGATAGATGGTCGGCTCGGCGTTCAGGGTCAGGCCCACGTCCACATAGCTGACCGATTCGGTGGCAAAGCCGCCCGCGCCCGGCGAGATGGTGGTGGTGATCACCGGGACCTTGTCGCCAATGACAATCTTGGCTTTTTCCTTGTTGCGTACGCGGATGCGCGGATTGGCCAGCAAATTGGTGTCGCCGTCGACCTTGTTGGCGTTGACGGTGGCGCTCACGCCGCTGATGCCGATGGTCTTCTGGTTCAGATTATTCAGGTCGCGGATGGTCAGGCCCACGCCGCCGGAACTCGACAGCGGCGTCAGACCCACACTGGCCGGCCAGGCGACGCCCAGTTCCAGCAGGCGGCTGCGCTTGATTTCCAGGATCTCCACTTCCAGCATCACTTCCGCTTCCGGCATGTCCTGCACGGCGATCAGGCGTTCGGCCAGGCGGATCGCTTCCGGGCTGTCGCGCACGATCAGCAGATTGAGCTTTTCATCGACCACCACGTCGCGCGTCTTGAGGATGGTCTTGAGGGTATTGGCCACCAGCTTGGCCTCGGCATTGGCCAGGAAGAAGGTCTTGACCGTCATCTCCTGGTATTCCTTCAGCTTGGCCGTGACGTTCGGGTAGATCAGGATGGTATTGCCGTCCATGACCTGCTGCTCGAGCTGATTGGTCATCAAGAGGAAGTAGATGGCCGATTCGACGGTGCTGTTCTTCAGGAAGATCGAGGCCTTCTGGTCGGTCTTGACGTCCTTGTCGAACACGAAGTTCAGGCCGGAGCGGCGCGCGATCACTTCGAACACCTGCTTGAGCGGGGCGTCGCGGAATTCGATCGTGATCGGCTGCTTGAAGGCCTTCGACAGGCCGCTTTCCTGGGCCGGCGGGCTGCTCTTCTCGGTCAGTTCGCGCAGCATCAGGCGCGCCTTGTCGGCGCCCGGACGCTCGGTCAGGATCGCCTGCAGCTTCTGGCGCGCCAGCTCGAACTCGCCCTTCTCCGCGTGCGCGCTGGCGGCGGCCATCAGCTTGTCGTGGCGCTCGCTCATATCGACGGCGCGCAGGCCGGCGCGGGCCCGTTCGTTGACCGGGTCGAAGGCCAGCACCCGTTCAAAGCCCTGCAGCGCCAGCTCGGCCTTGCCCTCGGCCAGCTGGCGTTCGGCCTGTTCCAGATAGCGGGTGCTGGCGCGGTCGCGCGCCTGCAGATAGGTGGCGCGGTACTGGGCATTGCCCGGTTCACCGCTCATCGCATCCTTGAGCCGCAGCAGACCGGCTTCCACCTTGTCCTGTTCGATCAGCTGGCGGCCGTCGCGGTAGGCCAGCTGCGAAGCGCAGCCGCCAAGGACCAGCGCCAGTGTCAGCAAAGGCAGGGCGCGCGGCAGGCTTTGCAGCAGGGACGCGCGGCGGTAAGGTTGACTAGGCATCAGTCGAGCACTCCAATATTGAGCTGTTGAACCTGGTTCAACGGCAGATAGGTGACGGTCATCAGGGGCGGCGCGATGGTCTCGATGCGGTACATGCCATCGATCACGGTCTTGTTATGCACCACATAGGTTTTCTCCGCACGCGTCAGGTAAACTTCCCAGGCGCCATCGGCGGCAGCCTTGCCGATATAGGTAAACGGCAGCGGCGGTGCGCTTGGCGGCGGTGGTGGCGGCGGCGGTGGCGGTGGCGGCGGCGGTGGCGGATTCCAGTTCTGGCCGAGGAACACGCCGGGGCCGCCGCCGAAGGTCGCGCCGGATTCGCCCACCAGATCGGCGCGCGGCAGCAGGCGTGCAATCATCGTATCGGCCGACTCCCTGGCGCCGCCCTTGCCCGCGTCGCCCTTACCTGCGTCACCTTTGCCGGCCTCGTTCCTGGCGTTGCTGCCAGCGCCCTCGCCTGCTGCGCGCGCAGGGACGCCTTTCGCGGCGGGCTTGCGTTCAACCGCCTCGGCCACGTCGGACGAAGGGCTGCGGTCGCCAAAGGCCAGCAGGCCGGCGGCGGCGGCCAGGCCGATGCCCATCAGGATCTGATAGGGTTTCATGGCTGGGCCACCATCGCGTCGTCCTTCAGGTACAGGGTCAGGCGCACGCGCGCCTCGACCTGCGGGTCGGCGATCTGGTCGCGGCGAAAGCTCAATTCATCGAGCGCGGCGAAGGGCATATTGCGCAGCGCCTCCAGCGTGAATTGCCAGATCGCCTGATAGGCGCCCTTGACCGGCAAGATAATCTGATAGCTGCCGACCCGGCTGGCCTTGTCGTAGTTCAGCTTGTATTCGCCCTGGCTCAGCGTCAGGCCGGCCTTGGCGGCCAGGCCGAACAGGATCTTGACCTGCTGCTCGGCATAGCGCTGCTCGCCCAGCGCCGCGTAAAAGTCGGCCAGGTTCTGGTTGGCGCTCGGCGGCGGCGGCGCGCTCACCAGCGCTGTCGGCACCGGCAGCGGCTGCGCCATCCAGGCCGCCTGGGCGGCGCGCTGCGGCAGCAGCCAGGCCCAGCCGGCCAGCGCCAGCGCGGCCAGCAGCAGCACCGCACAGGCCAGCGGCCCCAGCCGCTCCAGCAGCAGACGGGCGCGCAACAGCACGGTCCCCGGCTGTATCGTGTTGAGCGCGTTCATCGGGCCACCCAATGCGCTTCGACCTGGAAGCGTAGCGGCCGGTTCGGGTCCTGTTCATTGATTTCATGGCGCGTCAGCAGCACGCCGCTGAACAATTCCTGCTGCTTGAGCTGCTCGATATAGGCAATCATGTCGTCGCTATTCCTGGTTTCGGCGTTCAGCCTGAGCACCTGCTTGTGCGCGTCCGGCTCCAGCGTCAACAGGGCCACCGTGGGCGGCGTGGCGGCCAGCAGCGCTTCCTGCAAGTCGCGCCAGGGCAGGTTCAGCTGGGCGATCGCGCCATTGACGAAGGTTGCCTGGGCTTCCGGTATCACGATCTTGGCCAGCGGCGCGGGCGCCTTCGACAGCGCGGCCTGGCGCTCGCGCAAATGGCGCAGCTGCTGCTCGCGCGCCTGGCGCTGCTCCAGCAGCTGGGCACCGCCATAGGCCGCGGCGGCGCACAGGGCCAGCGCCAGCACGCCGCCCGCCAGCCAGGCGGGATGGGTCAGGTACAGCGCGCGGCGCAGGCTGCGCGGCGCGAAATCGATGCGCATGCGGCTCATACGGTGCTCCCGCAACGGGCCAGCGCGGCCGCCGGCGACAGTGTCGCGGCCAGCGTCGCCTGCCCCGCGTCGAGCGCGACGCAGGCCAGATGGGCCGGATTGCTGGCCGGTTTGAACCAGCCGGCCGGCGCCGCGCCGCATAATTGCAGCAGGGCCGGCGGCTCCAGTCCCAGCAGCAGCGCTTCGCGCGCGACCACCTGGCCCAGCCAGTACTGGTCGGCGCCATGCGGCAGCGCCAGCGTGCGCACCGCGCACAGGCGCTTGCCGCTACGCGCGCCCAGCGTCAGCACCTGCTCATGCAACTGGCCGAACCAGGCGTTCGGCTTCAAGGCGCCCTGCCAGCGGTTCCAGCTGCCTATCCATTGCGGCACGATTTCCACCAGCGCCAGCCGCTGTTCCTGGGCCACCGCGCGCAGCAGCGCCAGCAAGGCGCGCGGCATGGCGGCGGCGAAAAAGTCGCTGCCGGCCTGCCAGTCGGCCGCGATTTCCCATGCGGCCGGCGCGTCGCCATACAGGCTGTTGAAGCGCAGGCCGGCGGCGGCCTGGATGTCGGCCAGGCGGGTCGCGCCGGCCGGCGGCGACACCTGCCACAGGCGGGTCAATTCGTCGGCCAGCACGATGCACAGCGGCCAGCCGGGTGCGGCGTGCGCGGCCAGCAGGCTGCGCAGCGCCTGGGCGATCGCCTCATAGGGCGCGCCCTCCGGCAGCGGCACAACCGCCTGTTCGCCCAGCAGCGTCCAGCTGGGCGCGCGCCAGCGGCTGGTGCGCAGCAAACTGATGGAGGTGGCCGATACGCCGATGCGCAGCGCCTGTCCGAATACTCTAGGCATGCAAGGTGACCCGTTTAATTTCGGACAGCGTGGTGCCGCCCCGTTTGACCAGATCGAGCGCGGCCTGGCGCAGGCTGCGCGTGCCGTTTTCGAAGGCGGCCTGCTTGATCTGGCGGATAGGCCGCTTGTCGACGATCAGCTCGCGGATCTCGTCGTTCAGGGTCAGGATCTCGGCGATCGAGCGGCGGCCCTTGTAGCCGGTGCCGCGGCAGTCGCCGCAGCCCTTGCCCTGCATGAAGGTGTAGTCATACACGTCGGTGCGCGCCAGGCCCACGCTGGCCAGTTCCGCTTCGGACGGGGTGTACTGCGCGGCGCAATGCGGACAGTTGATGCGCACCAGGCGCTGGGCCCAGATGCCGTTCAGCGCCGACACGAAGGCGTAGGGATCGATGCCCATGTGGGTGAAGCGGCCGAATACGTCGAACACATTGTTGGCGTGCACGGTGGTCAGGACCAGGTGGCCCGTCAACGCCGACTGCACCGCGATTTCCGCCGTTTCGCGGTCGCGGATTTCGCCGACCATGATCTTGTCCGGATCGTGACGCAGGATGGAGCGCAGGCCCTTGGCGAAGGTCAGGCCCTTTTTCTCGTTGACCGGAATTTGCAGGATGCCGGGCAGCTGGTACTCGACCGGGTCTTCGATGGTGATGATCTTTTCGCGGCCGTTGTGGATCTCGGTCAGCGCGGCGTACAAGGTGGTGGTCTTGCCCGAGCCGGTCGGACCGGTCACCAGCAGCATGCCGTAGGCTTCCTGGGCCAGCACCCGCAGGCTGGCCAGCGAGGGCGCATCGAAGCCCAAGGCTTCGAGCGTCAGTGAGCCGTACGATTCGATCATGGCGCGCTTGTCGAGCACCCGGATCACCGCGTCTTCGCCGTGAATGCTCGGCATGATCGATACCCGCAGGTCGATCTCGCGCCCGCCCGCCTCGACGCGGAAGCTGCCGTCCTGGGGCACGCGCCGTTCGGCGATGTCCAGTTCGGCCAGCACCTTCAGGCGCGAGATGATCTGTTCGGCCACGTCGATGCCGTTGACCGAGGTGGCGTGATCGAGCACGCCGTCGACGCGGTATTTGACGGCCAGGCCGCCGGCGGTGCTTTCCAGGTGGATGTCGGAGGCGCCCGCCTTGAGCGCGTCGTACAGCGTGGAATTGACCAGCCGCACGGCGGGGCTGGCCGCTTCCGACACCGAGGCGAACGACAGCACGGCGGCGGTCTTGCCGTCGCGGCGCGCATCGCTGGCGCCGGGCTGCAGCGTATCGGTGGCGCGCGCCGACTCCTCCTGCTTGGACAGATAGGCCTGGATATCGGCCTGCAGGGCCAGGCGCAGCGGCAGCGGCGCCTGCGCGGTGGCGCCGGCGCGGGTGCCGAGCCAGGTTTGCAGGTCGAGGTCGAAGGGATCGGCGATCACGCCGACCACCACGCCGTCGTGGGCGCGCAGCAGCACCGCATGGCGCGTCAGCGCCTGCGACAGCGGCAGCAGGTCGAAGGCGGGACTGAAGGCCAGCATGTCCACCGTTTCGAGCACCGCCAGGCCGAACGGCAGCGCCATCGCCTGCACCACCAGGCGCGGCTCCATGCCGCACAGCGCTTCGAGTTCTTCCACCAGGGTGCGCTTGGACAGGCGGCTCTGGCTGCGCGCGCGCGCCAGCAGGGCCGTGTCGAGCGCGGTGGTATGCAGATCGTTCAAGACATGTCTCCGGCCAGATCGAAAATCGGCATATACAGCAGCACCACGATGGCGCCGACCACCAGGCCGATGGCGGCCATCAGCAGCGGTTCAAAGGTGCGGGTAAAACGGTCGATCCAGCGGCTGATTTCGCCGTCGTAGAAGGCGGCCGACTGGGTCAGCATCGGCCCCATGTCGCCGGTGCGTTCGCCCACGCGCAGCATGCGCAGCGAAATCGGCGTGGTCAGGCCGTTGGCCTCGAAGGCGGTCGACAGCGGCAGGCCGTCGCCGATGGCCGCGCGCGCGCCCTGCAGGCCCACGCGGATGCTGGCCGAGACCATGCCCTGCACTGTGTCGATCGCGTGCAGGATGGTGATGCCGCCTTCGCTGAGCATGCCCAGGGTCAGGTACAGGCGCGACAGCTCGTAGATGCGCACCCGCTCGCCGATGCCGGGCAGGCGTCCCAGCAGCAGGCCGATGCCGCCGCTGCCCATCAGGCGGCGCACCAGCAGCACCAGCGCCGTCAGCACGCAGGCGATGCCGCCCAACAGCACGGTGGTGTGCTCGGTGGCGAACTGGCCCCAGTTGAGCATCTGCTGGGACAACCAGGGCAGATCGCGGCCGGCGCCCTGGTAGACCTCGGCGAAGCGCGGCACCACATAGGCGATCAGGAACAGGCTGACGCCGCCGCCGACGGCCAGCAGGATGCAGGGATAGATCGCGGCCGACACCAGCTTGGCGCGCACCACGTCGATGCGCTGCTGGTAGTCGATGAAGCGCGATAGCGAACGCGGCAGGTCCGAGGTACCCTCGGCCGCCTTGACGATGCCGATATACAGCGGCGGGAACAGTTCCGGCTGCTCGGCCAGCACGGCGGAAAAACGCAGTCCTTCGCGCAGGCCGGTCAGCAAGCGTTCGAGCACCACCCGGGTGGCCGGGGCGGCTTCCTTTTCCAGCAGCGCTTCGAGCGCCTCGACGATGCCCAGGCCGGCCGTCAGCAGCGCCAGCAGCTCCTGGCTGAACAGCACCAGCGAGAGGCCCTTGCCCTTGCCGGCGCGGGCTCCGCGCACCGGCGTGATGGCGCTGACGAACAGGCCGCGCGCCTCGATCTGGCGGCGCACGTCGGCCTCATCGCGGCCGTCGACGATATGGCGGGAAATGACCATCTCGGCCGACAGGGTACGGACATCGAACTGCATGGTGCGGAGGTGCTTTCGCGGTACGGGTAGGCGGGCTTAGTTCGGTTTGACGGCCGGGTCCGCGCTGGCGGCGGCGTTCGAGCTGATGTCGCTGTCTTCCTTCTCGCCGGAAGCCTTGCCATCGCGGCCGAAGGAGATGATCTCGAACTCGCCGTTGCTGCCGGGCGAGCGGTATTGATAGGCCGTGCCCCAAGGGTCGAGCGGCACGCCTTTTTTCAGATACGGGCCATTCCACTTGTTGCCGGCGCTGTCAGGTTTTTTCATCAGCGCGCCCAGTCCCTCGTCCTGGCTGGGATAGCGGCCGACGTCGAGGCGGTAGGTGTCGAGCGCTTTCTCAAACGACTCCATCTGGGCCTTGGCGATGGTCACTTCCGACTTGCCCAGCTGGGCAAAATACTTCGGCCCCACATAGGCCGCCAGCAGGCCGATGATGACGATCACCACCAGCAGTTCGAGCAGGGTGAAACCGGCACGCTTGCGCGCGGCCATGCTGCCGTGATTCTTTGCCACTTCCATCCGACCCACTCCTTGATCCGTCATGCGTTGTGAACTGCGTTATTGATTGCCAACTGGTTGCCAACTGAATTGCCACCGGGAAATCCGCCAGCGGCCCGCGCCGGCAGCACAAGAGGCTACCACGCAGTTTGCGAGCGCGACAATCTTTTCCCGTTTTTTCTGCGACGCCCGGAGCGCGCACAGCCGGCCTGATAAAACAAGCAATATTGCCGGACGCGGGAGCATAGCGCAAGTCCCGGGGCGCAATTGATTTTTTTCAAACATGTAGCATTTTCTTCACAGTGAAATCCGCTCAAGCTTGTCACTTAGTTTCGCTGACAAAACTGAATTTGATTCGGAATCAAGTGTTTCAACTCAAATAATAAACGTTAAAATTTTTACCAGCGTCTTGCCGGTATTGCTACACTTCCCTGCGGTTCGACCGATCTCGAACCAAGGCACGGGTCGCTGCAAATCGACCATCAAGAGATGACAACAAGACATCACATTCAAAAGGGTAGACTCATGAATCGCACCACGCACTTGCTCGCCGCATCCCCCCTTACTCCACGCCGCCGACTGACACAATTGGTTGGCGCAGCTTTGCTCGGCGCCGCCGCCCTGGCCGCCGCACCGGCCGCGCAAGCCGCCATGATCGATTTTGAGCACCTGGGTACCGGCACCGTCGGCCACAACGAGTATTTCCAGCAGGCGGGCTTCTATATCGCCGGCTACTCGAACGATCCGGATGCGATCGATGGCGACCTGGTCGGCGCGGTCATCGACGGCACCGATCCTGGCAGCTGCGCCGTGCTGCAGTGCCCCAGCCACGACAATAGCTACTATGCGGCCGTCAATGACGGCGTGCTCGACCTGACCCGGGTCCAGCAGAACCAGACCTTCAGCGTGCAATCATTCGACGCCAGCTTCCTCGGCTCCAGCCCGGGCGCGAGCTACCCTGGCGTATCGGGCCTGCTGCGCGTGCAAGGCTTCCGCGCCAACGGCAGCAGCGCCTATGAAGACTTCGCGCTCGACGGTCCGGGCGCGAACGGCTTCGAGTTCGGCCACTACACCGCCAGCGCCGGTTTCGGCAGCCAGCAATTCGTCGAAGTGGCCTTCTTCGGCTTTTCCTGCGACTCCGGCGGCGACTGCATCGCCTTCCAGTCCGACAAGGGCCAGTTCGCGATCGACAATATCTCGGCCATGCCAGTGCCTGAGCCGACCACCTGGATGATGATGGGTGCGGGCCTGCTGGCCCTCGCCGCCCGCCGCCGCCGTCAAGCCTGAGCCGAACCCCATTCAAGGATATCGAAGATGAAATTACGTCCAGTTTCCGCAGCGATCGCGCTGCTGTTGTCCGGCATCGCCATCCAGGCCCTCGCCGATGAAGTGCGCCGTCCCTATATTATCCAGCTGGCCGACAAGCCGGTCGCTTCCTACACCGGCGGCGTGGCCGGCCTGAAAGCGACCCAGCCGGCCGCCGGCAGCCGCCTGAACCTCAATTCGGCCGACGTCAAGCTGTACGCCGACTACCTGGCCCAGAAGCGCGCCAGCGTCAAGTCCGTCGTGGCCGGCGCCCCGATGCTGTACGACTTCAAGGTCGTGTTGAACGGCTTCTCGGCCATGCTGACCGACGCCGAAGTGCGCGCCCTGCAAGCCAATAGCGGCGTGGCCTCGGTGGCCGCCGACACCCCGCGCCAGATGCTGACCAACTACACCCCGACCTTCCTCGGCCTCGATGCGCCGGGCGGCCTGTGGTCCCAGCTGGGCGGCAAGGAACACGCCGGCGAGAACATTATCGTCGGCATCGTCGACGGCGGCATCTGGCCGGAAAACGCGGCCTATGCCGACCGCGTCGACGCCAACGGCAAGCCCACCTTCGACAATAGCGGCACCCTGGCCTACAACGCCCCGGCCGGCTGGAACGGCGCCTGCGCCACCGGCGAAGGCTTCACCGTGGCCCATTGCAACAACAAACTGATCGGCGCGCGCTTCTACGACACCGGCTTCCTGGCCCAGGGCAAGGCCACCCACTGGACCGAATTCAAGTCGCCGCGCGACTCGGTCGGCGGCACCGTCGGCCATGGCGGCCACGGCACCCACACCTCCTCCACCGCGGCCGGCAACAACGGCGTGGCGGCCACCGCCGCGGGTATCCCGATGGGCGGCGTGTCGGGCATGGCGCCGCGCGCCCGCGTGGCCATGTACAAGGTGTGCTGGTCGTATGACGACGCCACCGATCCGACCGGCGGCAAGAACAGCTGCTGGGGCACCGACAGCGTGGCCGCGATCGAACAGGCCGTCAGCGACGGCGTCCACGTGCTGAACTACTCGATCAGCGGCGGCGGCACGATCAACGATCCGGTCGAACAAGCCTTCCTGCACGCGGCCAATGCCGGCGTGTTCGTCGCCGCCTCGGCCGGCAACTCCGGTCCGGCCAACACCGTGGCCCACATCAGCCCATGGCTGACCACGGTCGCCGCCTCGACCCACAACCGCTTCTTCAAGGCCACCGTCGGCCTGGGCAACGGCGCCAGCTACAACGGCGCCTCGCTGAACACCCACGCGGTGCCGGCCGGCACCGCCATCATCCGTTCGGAAGATGCCGGCGTCGCCGGTGCCGATGCCACCCTGCTGCGCCTGTGCTACAGCGCCGGCGGCAATGGCGGCGTGGCCCTGCTCGATCCAGCCAAGGTCAACGGCAAGATCGTCACCTGCGTACGCGGCACCAACGCCCGCGTCGACAAGAGCCTGGCCGTATTCCAGGCCGGCGGCGTCGGCATGGTGATGGTCGATAACGGCGCCGGCCTGGTGGCCGAAGCCCACTCGGTCCCGACCGTGCACGTGAACGCCGCCGATGGCGCCCTGATCAAGGCCTATGCCGCCAGCCTGACGGGCAGCGCCGCGATCGGCACCTTCAGCAACGGCATCAGCCCGACCCCGGCGCCTATCGTGGCCGATTTCTCCTCGCGCGGCCCGAACCTGTTCGATCCCAACCTGCTCAAGCCCGACCTGACCGCGCCTGGCGTGGACATCCTGGCCGGCGTATCGCCGGAACTGACGCCCGCCCAGCGCGCCGACATCATCAACGGCACCCTGACGCCGCCGGCGGCCTGGAACTTCTACCAGGGCACCTCGATGTCGAGCCCGCACGTGGCCGGCCTGGCCGCGCTGCTGCGCCAGCAGCATCCGACCTGGTCGCCAGCGGCGATCAAATCGGCGCTGATGACCACCGCCACCGCCACCTTCGCGGACGCGCAGACCGGCATGGCCCGCGGCATCCTGCCATGGGGCCAGGGCGCCGGCCACGTCAATCCGAACGGCGCGGCCAATCCGGGTCTGGTGTTTGACGCCGGCCAGGCCGACTACAAGAAATACATGTGCGGCGCCGGCATGGCCAATGAGTGCGCCAACGGCGCGATCAGCGGCTACAACCTGAACCTGGCATCGATCACGCTCAACAACGTGCTCGGCACCACCGTGGTCAACCGCTCGGTCACCAATGTGGGCGCCAGCGCGGCCACCTACACCGGCAGCATCGTCGTGCCGGGTTATACCGCTTCCGTGTCGCCGACCTCGCTGACCTTGGCGCCGGGCGAAACCAAGTCCTTCACCGTGTCGCTGACGCGCAGCAACGCCGCCGACAACGTCTGGCAATACGGCCAGATGACCTGGACCGACGGCAGCCACAATGTCGTCAGCCCGGTCACCGCGCGTAGCGGCAAACCGGTGGTGGCGCCAGCCATCGTCGTCAGCGACCGTGGCACCGCCACCCGCCTGATCAGCGTCACCACCGGCTTCACCGGCCGCATGGGTGTCGCCTCCGGCGGCCTGAAGGAAGTCTCGCGCAGCCCGCTGCTGAACGTGGTGCAAGCCGAATCCGGTTCTGTCGATACCATCGCCCAGATCACCGAGGCCTGCAACGCCGCCGGTCCTGGCGTGCGCGTGGTCAGCTACACGGTGCCAAGCGATGCCGTGGTGGCCGCGTTCGAACTGTTCGACCGCGACACTTCCAGCAATGGCGGTGACGACCTCGACCTGGCCGTCCTGAAAGCCGATGGCACCCTGGTCGGCAGCAGCCTGCATGGCGGCTCCAACGAAGCGGTGATCCTGCCTGCGCCTGCCGCAGGCGGCTACAAGGTCTGCGTGATCGGCTACGCTGCGAGCAACAACGAGGCCACCGACTTCACCCTGTCGAGCGCCATCGTCAGCCGCAGCGACGTGGGCGGCAATCTGCGCGTGCAGGCACCAAGCAAGGTCTACGGTGGCAGCACCGCGACCGTGTCGGCCAGCTGGTCCGGCCTGCCAACTGGCAAGCGCTACTACGGTGGCGTCCAGTATCTGGACCTGTCGAGCAGCGTCGCGGCGACCACCGTGCTGCGTGTGGAAACCGACAACCCGGTACCACAGGCGGAAGGCATCGACCGTCCGACCAAGCGTGATAATGGTAAATAAGCGTGGTAAACAAGCGATAACAACAGCCTGACCGCCCCGCGCCGCAAGGCGTGGGGCAATTGAAAGCCGCTGACCCTGACAGGTCAGCGGCTTTTTTATTTCCACAACAAAGCGCCGGGCCTCTGGTGCTACTAACTTCGGCATGCCACGACGTGATTAAAACCCACGGCAAAGAGCCGGGGTCTGACCTAGGGTCCGGGGAGGGGCTTCGTCCCGCCTGTCCCGATGGGACCGGCCCCCAGGGTTACGCCGTGGGTTTTTTGAACTGCGCCAGCGGCCCGTCAGCAGGCATTTTTTAGTGGGAGGCGCCCTGCGCCGGGCTGTCGAGCAGGCGCAGCGACTGGCAGCGCCCGATCGCGTGGGCGCGGTTGCTCACGCCCAGCAATTTGTACAGACGCTGTAGATGATTTTTGACGGTCAGGCCGCTGATACCAAGGATCAGGCCGATTTCCTCATTGCTCTTGCCCTCGCGCACCCAGTGCAGCACTTCGGCTTCGCGCGCGCTGACGGGGCGCACCGGGCCGTGGCGCCGGGCCGCCGCCTGCGCGCCCAGCATCTGCAGACGCAAATGCAGATAGGGCAGCAGCAATTCCAATAGATACGCCTGCTGAGCGCAGGGCGGCTGCGCCATGCCGAACAGTACGTAGCAGCTGGCGCCGCCGGGCAGCGCTTCGCTGCCATGGACCAGCGCATTGTCCAGACCGAGTGTGCGCAACTGTTCCAGATACGGCATCAGCCAAGCTTCCCGCGCGGGCTGCGCGCCGTCCAGCAGGGCCGGCAACTGGCCGCGCGCGCGGCATTCGCGTGCCAGCGCCAGCGCCAGGCCATCGCGTGGATCGCTCAGGCGCCGGCGCAGGCCGGCCGGGAATTGCGCCCCATGCAGGCATTCGCTGTGCTGCAAAGCCCCATCGACGGAAAATTGCAGACACAGCAGCACGCGGTGCGGCAGCAGGGCTTGCAACTGGCCCTGGGACCACAGCAGGAACTGAAAATCATCGCGCACGTGCAAGGCGCCGTCGAGCGCATGCAGCAGGTATTCCTGCTGGCGCGCAGTCAGGCTCACAGGCTTGGCGCCTGCCGTTCCTATCGTTTCGCGCAGCGAGATATGTGCATACATGTGACGCTTCCATCAGTCAGAAAGAGCAATATTGACTATGCATCAAGGACATATGCATTACTAATACAATTTTTCTAAGCGATTCAGAGCCTGCGCCTATAAATGGCAAAAAAAGACCCCTGACCTGGGGAGGGCAGGGGTCCGAAGGCGCGCCGGCGGGCGCGCTACCGTCAAACGGACAGATCAGATACAGCGTGCTGGCGCGTCAATGCATGGCGCCCGCGACAGCTCAGGCATCCAGACGCGCGCGGCGGCGTGCCAGCGCCCCCGTCAGGGCCAGGCCGCCGGCCAGCATCAGCCAGGCCGATGGTTCCGGCACGGCGCTGATGCCGATCACCGCGCCATCCTCGATGGTGGCGAGCACGCTGCCCTGGGTGGCGGCGCCCTGCCCCGGCGTCCAGCTAAAGCTCAGCAGGCTGCCGTCGATGGGATTGGCCGCGCCCAGCTGGGTGCTGGCGTCGGCGCCATACAGGGACAGCAGGAACAGCGAACTGTTGTATTTCGCGCCCGGGTCGGCCATGCCGCTGAAGCTGACATCGAAGCTGAGCTTGCCGCCGAAATGCACGGCATGGAACAGATCGTTATAGGCACTGCCATTGCCGATGACGAAGCCGCCCGCCAGCGAACCGCTGACATCGCCTTCGCTCAGCGCCGCGATACCGCCATCGAAACCGCTGAAGTGGCTCAGCGTGGCGCTGGCCGCCACGCCATCGACATAGCCGGGATTAAATTGCAGGTCGAGCCAGCCGCCATCGGCCGCGCCGCCGAAGCCGCTGGTATCGACTTCCACATGGAAGCTGGTGGCGGCGCTGGCCAGGCTGGCGCAGGCACCCAGTGCCAGGGCCAGCAGCGTGCGGCGGAAAGTGCGCGAGAGTATCGTGGAGAACATGCTGATTCCTTAGAAAGTGCCGCTGTAAATGCGGGCGGTGTAATTGATGCTGGCCTTGGCCGGATTGATGAAGTTCAAGGGCAAGGTCAGGGTCGCGCCCGGCGCCAGGCTGGCGGCGTTCACCGTGATATAGCTGGCGCCGGCGTGGCTGCCCGTCGCATTGGCCAGGCTCACGCCTGCCGTCAAGCCTTCGAAGACCACCTGGAAGGGACCGCTCAAGGGCGTCGCGCCCGTGTTGCTCAGCGACAGAGTGCCGGTGAAGCGGCCGGTGGCGCGGTTATAGGCCAGGCCGGAGTTGGCGCGCAGCAGACTGGCGCTGACGTCGGCATAGGCCGGCTGCAGGTTCAGGCTGATGATCACCGGATCGTGGTCGGAGGCGCGGTAAGGCAGGGCGTTGTACAGATCCTGGGGCTTGCCGTCGGTGTTGTAGTCGATCACGGTGGGCTCGTCGGCATTGTTATGCCATTCGATCGCGCCGGCCACCTGGCCGCTCAGCGAGGCGCTGGCCAGGGCATGGTCCAGATAGCCGCTTTCGCTGTCGAAGATGAAGGAATACGGCATGCCCAGCGGACGCACATAGCGCTCCAGCTGATTGACGTAGCCGCTGGCGGTGATCGCATCGATCGGGTCTTCGAAGCCGTGGGCATTGAAGTCGCCGATCAGCAGCACGTCCGGATCGCCGGCCGCAGCCACCACTTGCGGCACGAAGCTGTTGATCAGACGCTGGGCCTGCAGCACGCGGGTCGCATTCCAGCACGCCTGGCCATCGCCGCGGTCGCTGTCGGCGCCGCTGCCGGCCGGGCAACTGCCCTTGGACTTGAGGTGGTTGACCACCACCGAGAACTTCTCGCCGTTGCCAGCCATGAAGGTCTGGGCCATCGGCGGCCGGTTGTTGATGGCGTCGCCGTCGGACAGCGCGCCGCCCACCAGGCTCAGCTTGGCTGGCTTGTAGATCATCGCCACCCGGATCGCGTCGGTGCCGGTGTCGGCCGGCTTCGGCACCACCGCGTAGACGGTGCCGCCGATGGCCTGGTTCAGCGCATCGACCAGGTAGCCGACGCTGTACTCGCCCTTGTTCTGGATTTCCATCAGGCCGAACACATCGGCGTCGATGGTTTGCAGCTCGCCGACGATCTTGTTCAGCTGGCGCGTGAACTCGTTCATATTGTCGGCGCCGCGGCAGTTCGACTTGGAAATACTGGCGCCCAGCGAGCAACCCTGGCCGGTGGCGCCGGTGACGTCGGCGCCGCTGGTGAAGGTGGTGAAGAAATTGAGCACGTTCGCGCTGGCGACCTTGACGTTGCCAGCCACGATGGCCGGCGCGGCGCGCGGGTTGTCGCGCGAAAACACCGGTGCCAGCGTCGGCTGCAGCTTGAAGGCCGCCCCGCCGCCGCCGATGGAACCGTAGTCGATGACGCCGGTCAGGCCGGCCACGCTGTCGCCGGCGCGCACGGTGGCGTCGGCGCCGATATAGGGCACCTGCGGCGGCGTGATCGTCAGGCCGTCATCGAGCACGATCAGATTGCGCGCATTGGCCGCGGCCAGCGCCTGGGCCTGCGGCCCCGGACGGTAGCGGTTGGTCGGCACTTCGAGGCGGCCGGACGACAAGCTCAGTTCGCCACGGCTGCCGAGGAATTCCCCCTGGGCCACCGTCAGCGGATGGGCGAAGCGCACCAGCATGCCTTCCAGGCTGGCCAGATCGGTATCGGCCAGGTCGATATTCTGCGCCGTGATGCTGTGGCCGCTGCTTTGCGTGACCACCGCCGTCACATCCTTGAATTCGGTAATCGAGCGGGTCGCGGCTGTCGGCGTGTACTCGACCACGGTGCCGGTCACGCGCACCAGGTCGCCCGGCAAGGCGCCATTGCTGGTCGCGCCGGTGTAGACGAAGATCGCGTCCGAGCTGGCCGGATTGCCGTCGCCCTGAGGGTCCTGCAGGAAGAAGCCGGTGCTGACCTTGCGCGTGAGCACGCCTTCGGTGGTCTGTACCGTATTGGCGTAAGGGCTGGTGGCAGCCGTGCCCTGGATCTGCGGAATGCTGTGGCTGACCGCCGCCAGCGCCTGCACATTGACGGCCACGCTGCACACCGCCTCCTGGCTCTGGTCGTTGGCAAAGCGGATCTGCACCGGATAACTGCCCACCGGCACGCCGGCACCCACACTCAGGCTGACGCTGGCGCTGGCGCCGGCCGCGCTGGCGGCCACAAAGTTGACCAGGCTGATGCCGGGAATGGTCGCCGACACGATGCTGGCCGCGTTGACGATACCGTCGGCGTCCACGGCCGTCAGTTCGGCGCCGCCTGCGCTGTCCTGGGCCACGGCCAGCGCGGCCGGGCAAGTGGCCACGATGGGCAGCACGACCGGGGTGCCGCAGACGCGCCGGTCGGAGGCGGTATTGCGCGGCTCCGGTGCGGCCGTGCTGAAGTCGCTGGCATTGTTGTTGGTGTCGGTGCAGCCATAGTCGCCGCGCTGCGCGGCCAGGGTATTCGACAGGCCGGGACCGGGAGCGCCCTCGAAGCCATTGACGCTGCTGCCATAGCCGACCAGGTCGAGCACCTCGGCACCGGCCGGATTGCTGGCCGCCAGCGCGACCGTGCTGCTCGACAGGGCCACCTTGCCGCTGGTCCCGCTCATCAAGATAGTGCCTTCAGCCTGCGCCGCAGGCAGGTCGACCGTGCCGCCGGCGCCCTTGGATTCCTTGACCAGCAGATACTGGCCCGGCTCCAGCGTCAGGTTCGGCAGCGGCGTGACCTGCCATTTGGCGCCGGCCGCGCTGGCCGCGCTGTTGTACTGCACGCTCCAGCCATTCAGGCTGACCGGGCTGGCGCCGCGGTTGAACAGTTCGATGAAATCGTTTTTCCAGGTGGCGCCGGAATTGCCGCCGCCGCCATATACCTGGCTGATCACCACATCGGCCGCGACGGCCGGCGCGCACAGGCCGGCCAGCAAAGCGGCCAGCACCGTCATCCGGCCCGGCGTGGCCTCAGCCCTGGTCCGGCCCGAAGAAGCGAAATTTTTCATGAGACATCCTGATCAGTAGAAAACAATGAAACAGGCCAGCACGACATGGTGCTGGCCTGTGTGGGTAGGGAGAATCAATCTTGCAACTTCAATATTAAACGGCGGGCGTGACGATGTGATGACAGCCCCTTAGTCCGAACGGCTCAAGGAGGCTATCCGAACGGGCGTGCTTTGTTGCTCGCAATGTGATGCCTGATGTGCTATTCTTGTTTCTGAATGACAATTAAAATTTCTTAAAAAAATAATGTTGTCGGGAAAGATAACGGTTTTTATCGGTCCCGGCCCCACCCCCTACCAGCCCCAAACTACGACCATGATGACCCACCTCCGCCCCCGCTTTTGCCTGGCCGCCCTGAGCGCGGTCTTGCTGGCCGGCAGCGCCGGCGCCGTGCCGCAGTTTGAGGCCGGACGCGAGCTGCCGCCCGCCCCGCCCGCCGCCAAGACGCCATCGTGCTCGGCCAGCGTGGCGGCCGTCATGATCGACCGCGATGGCGCCCGCGTCATCGGCCATGTCTTGCAGACCCAGCCCACGCCGGACTGGCTTGGCGGCAACGCGTCGGCCTGGTCGGCGCACGCGCAGCAAGTGCTGCACGGCGATGGCAGGACCGATATGGATGGCTTGAACAGCCCCTGCCGCCTGGTCGACAGCAGCCGCGCCAAGGATGCCCGCCTCAACGAGGGCGAGAATGTGGCCGAGTTGCTGGCCCAGATCGACGAATGGCTGGAACTGAACCGCAAGCGCGGTGAACAGAACAAAGATACGGTGGACAGCGGCGTGTCGCCGGTGCTGGATCTGGAGCTCGATGATGACGGCCGCCACTGGCAAGCCTTCCTGATCCAGGACCAGGGCTTGCAGGACCTGGGCAGCCTGTCCGGCCTGTCGCCGCTGCAGCCCTTCGACGATGGCCTGGAACTGGTGCTGAAGTTCCGCGCCGATGGCAGCGTGCAAGCGGTCGCGCGCCATAGCGGACTGAGCGGCTTCAGCCCCGAAGCGGGCGACGCCGCCACCGCCAGCGCCGTTCCCGAACCGGCCGCCTGGGCCACCCTGATGGCCGGACTGGCCTTACTGGGCTGGCGCCGGCGCGCACGGCGCTGCGCATAAAAAAACGGAGGCCTGGGCCTCCGTTTTTTATTCCTGAGAACAGCTTAGTCCATCAGGCGGCGCTCTTGCGGCGCGCCAGGAAACCCAGCAGGCCCAGGCCGCCCAGCAACATGCCGTAGGTGGCAGGCTCAGGTACCGCCAAGGTCGTCACCGTCACGGTAGCGCTGTAGCTGGACGATTGCGCATTGAGCAACTCGCCGCTGACCAGCAGGTAATAGCTGTCCGCAGCCAGGTGGCCAGTGCCCAGGGTCCACAGATCGGCGGTGCCGTCCAGGATTTTGGTGCCGCCCAGCGACAGGCCGCCCGAATTGAACAGCGTCAGGCCGGTGATCTTGATGCCATCGCTGATGCCGGGGCTGAAGGTCGAGACCTGGGAACCCAGGTTGCTCAGGGCGCCAACCGTGAAATTGAAGCGGTCGCTGAAGGTGTTGCCGACATTGGCTGCCGCGAAGCTGTGGCCGAAGAAGGCCGAACCGGCGCCGATGGCCACCGTTTGCGCACCCTGGCTGACATCAGCCGCGGCCGCCAGGCCGGATGCCATCGTCGCGCCGGCCAATGCCAGCGTCAGAAAAGCGGATTTGATTTTTTGCATAATTCCCCCGTTTAAAATGTGTTGAGGTCGCGAAAGCGAACCTCCTTATCGCTGTTGTTGCTCTACTACCGGCGGATACTAGCATGGCAAAAATGCACATATTGCCGCGCAACAGACGAATATCATTCAATCAGGAAACATTACTTTAAGGAACCAAACAGCCTGATATGGAAACACAGCTTGCTGCTTGGGGAAGGCATGGATCGGCTCGGCAACAAGCTTCCCATTTGCAAGCTTTGTGGGATTGGTCCTACGCTATGACGGGGCAAACACTGGCAAGAACACCAGAGAAAACGGAGGGCCAATTTCGCGAAACAGTGGAAAGGATGAGCCGCCCTGATCGGTAAATGGCGGACTCCACGGTTTCCCTCCGTCCTCCCGCAGCGCGATCAGCGCCCGCCTGACACCACGCGGGTGAGGCCAGGCAAATATTTCGCCCCCAGCCGGTAGACCGCGACCAGCAGGATAATCAGGGTAATCGGAATCAACAGATACAGCGTCAGCACTGCGGCACTGGAACTGGGCTGGACGATCTTGTAGGCGATCTTCCGGAAAATCGTCAGCAGCGGTTCATGGGCGGCAAAGACGAAGAAACTGGCGCTCGCCAAGCCTTGCAAGGCATGCCGCAGCGCTTCCCGACGTACCACCCATTTGCTCAGCGACAGGAACGCGATGGCACCGAGGACGATGGTCAGCTTTTCCACATGGGTACTCGCTGGCGAGCCCAGCAGCATGACGTGGACCGGCAGGACGCATAGGTAAACGGCGATCAGGGGTTTGGCGTAGGCATCGAACCGGAACAGGCTCTGACGGTGACAGGCTAAGGCGGCCCCCACCGAGAAGAACAATAGCGCTGGCGCCGACGGAATGTAGAGCGGCCATATTTTTGCCACCCAGAGCAAGGCCAGGATGGCGAGAAACACCGCGGCCATCCGGCTGACGCAGAAATAAATCAGCGGCGACAGTAGTACCACCACCATCAGATCGCGGATAAACCAGAATTGATAGGCGATCGGCGGGCGGTCGATGCCGAAGATGGCGTTGGCATACTCGTACAGCCCGAAATCGGCGATTCTGGCATTGTTACCCGACACGAAGGCCTGGGTGGCTGGCAGGGACTGCACCGCGGCGTTGAGCAGCAGCGTGGCGATATTCCAGATCAGGAAAGGGATCAACAGGGTCTGGACACGCGAAGAAAACTTGTCCAGATAATGTTTCGTGGACGCCTGAAAACCTAAAAAGAACAGATAGCCGGACATCAGGAAAAACAGCGGAACCGCGCTCCTGGCCAGCCCCTGGGAGATCAGATCGCGGATAAAGCCGGTCAGCGCATTGGTGCTAGCGAGGCCCAGCGTGGTGCCGGAAACGGAGACATCACTGCCATATGCATGGATAAAAACGACGGCGACGATGAGTGGGAATCTGATACTACTTAGACGTTGTGATTGTTCTTTATCAAGCATTGCGACCCCTGTTAAGAAGGAAATTTTAGCATAAAATTAATTCGCACACGCTTCCCCTTCCCCCAGCGCAAGACGGGCTCCCGGCAAACAGACGAAAAAAAACGGAGGCCTCAGCCTCCGTCCTGATTGCTTGCAGCGGCTTGCTTAGGCAGCCACGGCCAGTTTGCGGCGGCGTGCCGCGAAACCGACGATGCCCAGGCCGGCCAGCAGCAGCGCGAACGCTTCTGGTTCCGGTACGGCGGCGATGGCGATGTTGCCGCTGTAGCTGCCGCCTTCGGCGTTAGCGACGTAACCGCTCACTTGCAAGGTGTAGTTGCCGGCTGCCAGCGGCAGCAGGCCGCTGTCGAAGGCCCAAGCCTGGTCCAGCACGCTGAAATTGGTGGTGTCCTGATGGCCGGCCAGCACCACGTTGGCGCCGCTGAGCAGATTGAAACCGGTGATGGTCAGGCCGGTGTTCGGCGCGGCGATCAGCGAGGTCATCAGAGCGCTCAGGTCATTGCTGGCGGTCAGCGTGAACGTGTAGTTATCGATGAAGAAGTTGTTGCCGGCGCCAGCCTGGCCAGCGTTGGCCAGCGAGATGGTCTGGCCGAAATCGGCCGAGGAAGCATCGGCCAGTTGGGCGCTCAGGTCGCTGGCAGGCGCGCTCAGGTCGACAGCTGCGTGGGCGGCAACGCTGGTAGCGGCCAGGGCGATGGACATCAGCAGGGATTGAATCAGTTTGTTCATGGTTTCACCGGGTAGTATGCGGACGCCGGGCGTCCGCAGGAGATCGAAAGGTCGGAATTGGCTCAGGCAGCTTTATTGCGGCGGCGGGCCAGCAAGCCCAGTACGCCGAAGCCGGCCAGCAGCATCGCGTAGGTGTCCGCTTCCGGTACGGCCAGCACGTGGCCATTGCCGGCGAAAGCGCCGCCGGTGGTGGAAACGACATTGCCGCTGACTTTGAAGTAGTAGGAACCGGCTGCCAGGTTGTTGATCGACAGCGTCCATTTGTCCTGGATGCCGGTCAGCAGCTGCACGCCGCCCGCGACGACCAGGTCGGTGCTGCTGTTGAACAGAGCCAGACCGGTCAGGTTCAGGCCATTGGTGGCCTTGGTGCTGGTCGAGGTGACGATCATGTCAACATTGCTCAGGCCGCTGGTATTGAAGGTGAACTTGTCGGCGAACAGATTGGCCTGGTTGTTATTGCTGAAGGTATCGCCGAAGTTGGCGTTGCCTTTGCTGGCCAGGGTCACGGCTTTGGGTGCCTTGCTGATGTCGGCGCCGGCTGCGAAGGCCGAGGAGGCTGCCAGACTGGATGCTGCAACGACGAGGGCCAGAACGACCGAGCTGAAATTCTTTTTCATGCTTGCCTTAACAATGTGATGATGGGCGGTGCGCCACGGAGCGGCGGACTGCCGCAGATATACAAAAAACAATTGACCGCGATCATATCACATTGCCAAAAACACTGTTATGTTTTTTTTAAGAAATACTTTCCAGGAGGAACTATCAGCCTGGCCCGGCCGGCCATGCTTCCAGGGGGACGCCATCCCCCGCCCGCATCAGCGCTGGCGCCGGTACGGCGCGGCCAGCGGCTCGCCGATGAACACACCCTGGGCCGGCCAGGCCACGCTGCGCCAGTAGGCTTCGATGGCGCTGGCGCCAGCCAGATAGTGCTGCAACAGCACCGTGGGCTGGGGGAATTTCTGCCAGAAATTGCAGGGCTCGGTCACCGAGCCATAGCTGGCCGTGGCGCCCGCCTCCAGCCAGCGCAGGCTGCTCATCTGGCTGTCGGCCAGCAGGTCGCCGCCGCTCGAGGTCAGGTGATCGGCCAGCGCGCCTGGCAGGAATTGCAAGGTCTCGAGCTTGGCCACCCTGGCCATACCGGTCTGGTAGACGATGATGTCCTTGGCGTCTTCCAGCGCATCGGCCTGCAGGTTCTTGATCGTCAGCTTTTTCTGCGGCACCCCGGCCACGCGCGGGAAGAAGGGACTGCGGCTGTTACGCGCCTGTTCGCTGGTGGTCAGATAGTAGGCGGTGGCCGGCTGGATGCTGAAGCCGCTGACCTGGCCGCGGCCGATCAGGGCCTTGCCCTCCTCCAGCGACTCGGTCGGCAGCAGCATCGCCAGACGCAGACCGAAGTCGGACGGCGCGCGTCCCGGCGGCGCATTGAAGTACGGGCTGGGCTTGCTGGGGCCGCAAGGTTTCTGGCACAGGCCGGCATCCAGGCCCAGGGTGTAGGCCGACGTGATGGAATTGCATTCGACAGCATAGGGCGCGGTCCAGACCATCAGCACGGCCTGCACTTCCGGTCCCAGTTGCTGGTCGATCTGTTCCTTGAGCACGCGGAACTGCTCGGCGTCGAGGCGGCGCGGCCGGTTCGGAATCTTCACATGGGCCACATTGCGCGCCGGCACCTGGCGCACCTGGCGGTAGTGCTCGCCCAGCTCCACGCTGATCGGATCGTCGTCATTGATGACGATGGCCAGCTGGGCCGGCTGCAAGCCGGTAAATGGCTGCGCCCCGGGCGCCCTGGCGGCCACCACGGGACCCTGGGCGGCGACGGCCTGGGCCGCGCCGGCCAGGCAGATCAGGAAAGTGAGCAATGTGCGCAAGGAAAGCATCCTCCTATCATATAAATAAAAACGGAAGCCAGGGGCTTCCGCTTTGATTATAGCGCGTATTTGCGCTACGGCAACACCAACGATCAGGCGCGCGAATACACGTCTTCGAAGCGCACGATATCGTCTTCGCCCAGATAGCTGCCGGACTGGACTTCAATCAGGTGCAGCGGCAGCTTGCCCGGATTTTCCAGGCGGTGGTTCATGCCGATCGGGATATAGGTCGATTCGTTCTCGGTCAGCAAGGTCACGCTGTCGCCGCAGGTCACGCGGGCGGTACCGCTGACCACGATCCAGTGCTCGGCGCGGTGGTGGTGCATCTGCAGCGACAGCTTGCCGCCCGGATTGACGGTGATGCGCTTGACCTGGAAACGCTCGCCGATATCGATGCCTTCATAGCAGCCCCAGGGACGGTAGACCTTGGTGTGGTGCAGGTGTTCGGTACGCTCTTCGGCCTTCAGGTGCTCGACGATCTGCTTGACGCGCTGGACCTGGTCCTTGTGCGCGACCAGCACCGCATCGGCGGTCTCGACGACGACCAGATCCTTGACGCCGACCACGGCCACGATGCGGCTCTCGGCGCGCACCAGTGAACCGGAGACATTGTCCAGGTACACATCGCCGCGGGTGGCATTGCCATCCGCACCGGTTTTCTGCACATCCCACAGCGCCGACCAGGAGCCGACATCGCTCCAGCCTATCGAGGCCGGCACGACGATGGCCTGGCGGGTATGTTCCATCACCGCGTAATCGATCGAGTCCGACGGGCTGGCCAGGAAGGAGGCTTCGTCCAGGCGGCAGAAGTCCAGATCGCTGTAACCGAGGCGCACGGCGGCCTCGGAGGCGCTGGCGATGGCGGGCTGGAACTGGCTCAGCTCTTCGATATAGCGCTTGGCCTGGAACAGGAACATGCCGCTGTTCCAGAAGTAATTACCGGCGGCGACAAAGCCCTGGGCCGTGGCCAGGTCCGGTTTTTCAACGAAACGGTCGACCGCGAAGCACTGCTCGGCGTCGGCCGCCTTGCCGCTCTGGATATAGCCGTAGCCCGTTTCCGGACCGGTCGGCACGATGCCGAAGGTGGCCAGCGCGCCCTTGGCGACCAGCGCGGCGGCGCGTTCGATCGCGGCCAGGAAGGCGGGCGCGTCTTCGATCACATGATCGGCCGGCAACACCAGCATGACCGCGTCCGGGTCCTTGGCCAGCAGGTAGTTGGCGGCGCAGGCGACGGCCGGGGCGGTATTGCGGCCTTCCGGTTCGAGCAGGATGCCCAGCGGTTTGACCTTGATTTCGCGCAATTGCTCGGCGACCAGGAAGCGGTGCTCATTGCCGCAGACGATCAGCGGTGCCTGCAGATCGGCCTTGCCGGACAGGCGGCTGACGGTCTCCTGCAACATGGTCAGCTCGGACACCAGCGGCAGCAGCTGCTTCGGCAGCACGGCGCGCGACAGGGGCCACAGACGGGTTCCGGCGCCGCCAGACAGGATTACGGGATAAATTTTCATGCTGTTTTCTCTTCTCTCATAAATTCATTGCTATTGTCGGAGCGGCGCTTGTTGCGGCGGTCGCGCGCATTGGCCCAGGCATCCGGATCATATTCCGAAACATGCTTCATCTCGCCGGCACGGTCGACACTGTAATCCTTAAACACGATCATTTCGCTTAAAGAAACATTTGGCAACACACGAGTATATTCAAACAAGACGCTGCGCACCACTGTTGCTCCAGCGCAAATGTGGCTACCATGGCCGATCCAGGTCGGGCCGATGATGGTCGCGCCCGCCTCTATGCTGGTGCCCGAACCGATGTAGACCGGTCCCTCGATGCGCGTGCCTTCCCAGTCGATGCTGGTGTTGAGCCCCACCCACAGGCCGTCTTCGATCTGGATGCCGGGCATGTCGAGGTGGGCCACTTCGCCCAGCAGCACGCTCTGGCACACTTCCCAGTAATCGGTGACGGTGCCGATGTCGATCCAGTTGAAGGCGCGGCTTTGCGCATAGAAAGGCAAGCCCTTCTCGGCCAGCAGCGGGAACAGCTCGGAACCGATGTCGAAAGGACGGTCGGTCGGAATCAGGGCGATCACTTCCGGCTCGAAAATATAGATGCCGGTGCTGACGAAATTCGACAGCGCCTCTTGCTGGCTCGGTTTTTCCTGGAAGGATTTGATGCGGCCATCGCCCTCGGTGACCACCACGCCATAGCTCGACACCTTATCCCAGGGCACTTCCTTGGTCACCACCGAGGCCAGCGCACCCTTGCGCTTGTGCTCGAACAGGGCCGACTTGATGTCCAGGTCGATCAAGGCGTCGCCGCACAGCACGATCGTCGTTTCGTCGAAGAAACCGCCGAACTGCTGGATCTTCTGCATGCCGCCCGCCGAACCCAGCGGCTGCGGGAACACTTCGCCGATGTCGGTGGTATAGCCCTCGAAGGAATAACCGATCTGCACGCCGTACTGATGGCCTTCACCGAAATAATCCTCGATTTTTTCGTGCAGATGGGCCACGTTGACCATGATTTCCTTGATCCCGTACTTGGCCAGATGCTCGATCAGATAAGCCATCACCGGCTTGCCCAGGATCGGGATCATAGGTTTGGGCAAGTCATAGGTCAGCGGCTGTACCCGCGTGCCCTTGCCTGCCGCCAGGATCATGGCTTTCATGCAAACACCTCCGCATTGGCCAGCAGCGAACCGGCCTGGTCTTTACCGGACAGCAGCGGCGCCGCCTCCAGTGGCCATTCGATACCGATGGCCGGGTCGTTCCACAGGATAGAACGCTCGAACTCGGGCGCCCAGTAATCGGTGGTCTTGTACAGGAATTCGGCGGATTCGCTGGTGACGACGAAGCCATGGGCGAAGCCGGCCGGTATCCACAGCTGGCGCTTGTTCTCGGCCGACAGTTCCAGCCCATACCACTGGCCGAAGGTTGGCGAGCTCTTGCGCAGGTCGACGGCCACGTCGAACACCGCGCCCGAAGTCACGCGCACCAGCTTGCCCTGGGCTTGCTGGATCTGATAGTGCAGGCCGCGCAGCACATTGCGCGCCGAGCGCGAGTGGTTATCCTGCAGGAACTCGGTCTGCACGCCGGTCAGCTCGGCGAAGCGGCGCGCATTGAAGCTCTCGTAGAAAAAGCCGCGCTCGTCGCCGAACACTTTCGGCTCGATGAGCAGCAAGCCCTCGAGGGGAGTGGTGATCACGTTCATCGCGGAATCACCCGGTCTTCCAGGATCTGCAGCAGGTACTGGCCGTAATTGTTTTTCTTCAGTGGCTCGGCCAGCTTGCGCAGCTGGCCGGCGTCGATATAGCCCTTGCGGTAAGCGATCTCTTCCGGGCACGCGACTTTCAGGCCCTGGCGCTTTTCTATCGTGGCGATGAACTGCGACGCGTCCAGCAGCGAATCGTGGGTGCCTGTGTCGAGCCAGGCCATGCCGCGGCCCATCAGCTCCACCTTCAGGTCCTGGGCTTCCAGGTAGACCCGGTTGACGTCGGTGATTTCCAGCTCGCCCCGTGGCGAAGGCTTGATCGCGGCCGCGATATCGCACACCTTGTTGTCGTAGAAATACAGGCCGGTCACCGCATAGTTCGATTTTGGCTTCAGCGGTTTTTCCTCGATGCTGACCGCCTGGCGGTTCTCGTCGAAGTCGACCACGCCATAGCGCTCGGGATCGTGCACGTGGTAGGCGAACACGGTGGCGCCCTCGGTGCGCTCGTTGGCGCTGCGCAGCAAGGCATCGAGATCGTTACCATAGTAAATGTTGTCGCCCAAAATCAGCGCCGACGGCGAGTCGCCGACGAATTCCTTGCCGATGATGAAGGCTTGCGCCAGGCCATCGGGCGAAGGCTGGACCGCATAACTGATCTGGATGCCCCACTGGCTGCCGTCGCCCAGCAAGTCCTGGAAGCGCGGCGTGTCCTGCGGGGTCGAGATGATCAGGATCTCGCGCATGCCCGCCAGCATCAAGGTCGTCAGCGGATGGTAGATCATCGGCTTGTCGTAAATCGGCAGCAATTGCTTCGATACGCTCATCGTCACCGGATACAGGCGCGTGCCCGAGCCGCCGGCCAGGATGATGCCCTTGCGCTTAGTTGGGTTCGTTACGTTCGTCATCATGCACCTTCCCGGTTAAAGTAATTCGTCGCCACCCAATTGGCATACGTGCCCGATTGCACATCGGCGACCCAGGCCTGGTTCGTCAGATACCACTGCACCGTCTTGGCGATGCCGGTCTGGAAGGTCTCGGCCGGCTTCCAGCCCAGCTCGCGTTCGAGCTTGCGCGCATCGATCGCGTAGCGGCGGTCGTGGCCTGGCCTGTCCTTGACGTAGGTGATCTGCTCGCGATAGCTGCCGCCAGCGGCCTTCGGCTTCTGCTGATCGAGCATATCGCACAGGGTATGGACGACTTCCAGGTTGGCCATCTCGTTCCAGCCGCCGACATTATAAGTCTCGCCCAGGCGCCCGGCTTCGAGCACGCGGCGGATTGCGGCGCAATGGTCGCTGACATACAGCCAGTCGCGCACTTGCTGGCCATCGCCATAGATCGGCAGAGGCTTGCCCGCCTGCGCGTTGGCGATGATCAGCGGAATGAGTTTTTCCGGGAAGTGGTAAGGACCGTAGTTGTTCGAGCAATTGGTCGTCACCGTCGGCAGGCCGTAGGTGTGGTGGTAGGAGCGCACCAGGTGGTCCGACGCCGCCTTGGAAGCCGAGTAAGGGCTGTTCGGCGCGAAGGCCGTCGTTTCGCTGAACGGCGCATCGTCCGGTCCCAGCGTGCCATACACTTCATCGGTCGACACGTGCAGGAAACGGAAGGCCGTTTTCTCCGCTTCGGGCAGCGCGCTCCAGTAGGCGCGCGTCGCTTCGAGCAGGCTGAAAGTGCCGTTGATGTTGGTATTGATGAATTCGCCAGGACCGAGGATGGAACGGTCGACATGGCTTTCCGCCGCGAAGTGGACAATCGCGCGCGGTTTGTGCAGCTGCAGCAATTCCAGCACCTTGGCTTGATCGCAAATATCGCCGTGCACGAAAATATGGCGCGCATCGTCCTTCAGCGTCGCCAGATTGTTCAAATTGCCCGCATAGGTCAATTTATCCAGGTTCAGTACCGGCTCATCAGACTGGGCCAGCCAGTCGAGCACAAAGTTAGAACCAATAAAACCTGCACCACCCGTCACCAAAATCATTATTAAACCGCCCTTTTCGAGTACCAGCAAGTGACACATGCGTGCTAGGCGCATGCCCATTCGAGATCCAAAACAGCCGCCGCCGCTTTCGCCGCAACGCACCATTTAATTAATTTTACAATACTACTGTGTGAGCAATGTTACAATAGTTTCGATAAAGCAGCCAACATTGGCGTACCGTGCGCGCCTCCCGCCTGTTTCAGCTATCATATTGGCAATGTTACTTTGGGAATAAAGCAGGGGAATTTCCCACCCCTGCCCTTGCGTTGCGCATGGATAGTTTCCACAAACCAACAAAAGATGCTTTTGGCGACGAAAGCGTTTGACTTCGTCTAGCAAGCCAGTATCATGAAGTTCTGTGGTTTTTTGCTTTTCCCTATCTTGAATCAGCCCGCTTCACCGCTGTCCTGAATCCTTCAGTCAGTACTGTAGCGTTGAAACGGGTTGGTTTATATACGTAGCTTTTCTTATATGCTATACGCGCAGTTGATCCGCTTGCGCCTCGAGGAGTTAATATGAAGCTTTCCCGCCTGCTGATGCCCCTGGTCCTTGCCTTAGCCCTGCCGCTCGCCCATGCCGCACCGATCACGGTCGTCAACGGCCAGTTCGTGAAGGATGGCAAACCGTTCTACGGCGTCGGCGTCAATTATTTCGACGGCTTCACCCGCTATGCCGGCAGCAGCAGGGACTTGACCTGGAAAAAAGGCCTGGCCACGCTGAACCAGTACAAGATTCCCTTCATCCGCATCAACACCTTCGGTTTCTGGACCGCCGATTTCCAGAAGAACTATCTGAACGACAAGGCGGCCTTCTATGCCCGCCTGGACGCGTTCATGAACGAAGCCAAAGCCCAGAACGTGGGCGTGGTGCTCGATCTGTTCTGGAACTACACCATGTTCGTCGACCTGAACAACGAAAAGATGAAAGCCTGGGGCCAGCAGAACAGCGCGACCCGCAAAATGATGCGCGCGCTGACGACCGAAATCGTCACCCGCTACAAGGGCCATCCGGCGCTGTGGGGCTGGGAATTCTCCAACGAGGCCAATAGCTATATGGACCTGCCCGAGGCCAACAATAACCACCAGTACCTGCCGCCCAAGCAGTTCAATACCAAGTCGACCCGCGATGCCAGCGACAACTTCGACAAGTCCGTGATCATCAGCGCACTGGCCGACTTCGCCAAGACGACCCGCATCATCGATCCGAAGACGCCGATTTTCAGTGGCCATAACGCGACCCGCTCGACCGCTTACCATCTGCAGAACAACAAGAACTGGGTCCAGGACAGCGGCACCCAGTTCGGTGAAATGGTCAGCCGCGACAACGTCGCCCCGGTCAGCGGCGTCAAGCCCGACGTCGACACCCTGACCATGCACATCTATCCGAACTACGAAGGTACTTTCTTCAACAGCAAGACCGGCAGTAAATTCGGCGACATCCTGACCCAGACCATGGCCCGCTCCAAGCTCGACAAGCGCCCCTTCTTCCTGGGTGAGTTCGGCGTCGATGAAAAAATACTCGGCAAGGAAGCGGCCAAGGCCAAGTTCGTCGAGATGACCGACGCCATCATGGCCAACCGGGTCCCGATGTCGGCCCTGTGGGTATTTGACTTCGCCTACCAGGAAGGCACCTACAACGTCACCAGCACCAACAGCCGGTCCTATCAGCTCGACAAGCTCAAGCAGATGAACATCACCATGAGCAGCTGGAAGTAACTCTCCCGCCCGCCATAAAAAAACCGCAGCGCCGGCTCGATGCCCGCGCTGCGGTTTTTTTTATCCGGAGCGCCAGCGCCGCGGCGCCGCCCGCCCCCGGGCACCGGCCTCAGACCGGCGCGGCGACGCCCTGCTGCATGACGCGCATGGCCTCGGCGATGGCTTGCACCGAAAACAGCTGGCGTCCCCGCAGCCGCGCCGCCTGGTCGATGCGCGGCTGGCCCAGCAAGCCGGCGATGCCCTCGGCGAAGGCTTGCGGCCCCTCGGCCACATGGCACAGCGCCTGCAGCTCGGGCAGCAGCCCGGCCACCCCCTGGCGGCTGCTGACGATGGGACGCTCGGTCATCAGCATGTCGAGCGTCTTGACATTGACACCGCTGCCCGACAGTACCGGATTGAGCAGCACGCGCGCGCTGGCCATCAGGCCGGGCGCATCCTTGACATTGGCCAGCAGGCGCAGGCGGCTGTCGCCGGCCACCAGCGCGCGCACCTCGTCAGACGGTGCCGAGCCGGCGATCGTCAGCGCCACCTCGGGCCGCTCGCGCCACACCAGCGGCATCACCTGCTCGACCAGCCAGCGTACCCCACGCACATTATTGGGCGCATGCAGATTGCCCAGGAATAGCAGTTCAGGACCGTCGGCCGCCGGCGCCGGCTGACCCGGCGCGTCGAAGGCCGCTTCCGGCAGCGGCGGCAGCCAGGCATTGTTGGCGATGCCGCGGGCGCGCCAGAACACGATGTCGTCGGCCGAAATATCGAAACAGACCTGGGCCGCACGCATCATGTCCTGCTCGAAGCGTTCCAGGTGCCAGCGCGCCAGGTTCAAGCCCAGGCGCTTGCGCCAGTGGGTCGCGGCGGCGGCCTGGCCGGCGAAATAGCGGTGCTCGATATTGTGCGAGCGATAGAACATCGGCACCCGCAGCGCGGCGCAGGCGGCGCGCGCGAACGCGCCGCCGTAGGGCGAGTCGAGCAGCACGGCCTGGGCGCCGAAGGCGCGCAAGCGGGCAATGACGGCGTCGGCGTCGGCGCGCGCCAGGGTACGCGCGGCCGCGTGCGAGGGCAGGCCGCCAAGCATGCGCGCCAGCCGCGTCAGGTTCGGTAGCAGGCCGGGCCGCTTGACCGTCAGCTGCAGGCCGGCCACGATCTGGTGCACCGCGGCCAGTTGCTCGGCGGTGGGCTGGTCGCCCTGCTCGCACCAGCACACCAGGTAAATCTGGCAGCCCAGCGCATGCAGCGCGCGCAGGCGGCGCCACACATCGGCGCGGCCGCCATGGTTGGGCGGAAAGGGAAACTCCTGGGCGACGACGACCAGGCGTAGGGGTTCACTCATGGACTAATTCCTTGTTGGCGCGAAGAAGGCGCCTGCGCCGCGCAAGCCGGCCCAGGCCTGTTTGGTCTGGCCCTTCAGCGCAAACTTCAGGATATCCCACAGGCAGTACGGAATCACGCTGAGCAGGCGCAGCGGGTAGAAGCGCCGGGTAAACAACAGGCGGTTACGGAACAGGTAATACACCGAGATGGCCGAACCGCCCGAGGCCGAGGTGCCGATGGTGGCCCCCTCCTTGTGGTAGACCACGGAAGCGGGCGCATAGCCGAGGCGGAAGCGCCCGGCGCCGCGCATGGCCCAGTCGATCTCCTCGTAGTACAGGAAATAATCCTCGCGCATCAGGCCGACCTGCTCGACGAAGGCGCGGCTGACCAGCATGGCCGCGCCGACCGCGTAGGACATCTGGGTTTCCACCGCCTCGGGGGCGGCGGGCACGGCATCGCGGCCGATGAAGGCGCCGATATGGCGCGAGGTGCCACGTGCCGGCGAATAGCTGGCACCGCCGAGTGCCTGCACCATCGCGCGCTCATGGTAATACACCAGGGTCGAGCCGCAGATGCCGATGGCCGGGTCGGCGCGCATCCGCGCCACCGCCTGGGCCAGTGCGTCCGGTTCGATCGTGGTGTCGTTGTTGAGCAGCCAGACATACTCGCAGGCCGGATCTTCCAGCGCCAGGCGGATGCCGGGATTGTTGCCGCCGGCAAAGCCGAGGTTGCCGCTATTGCGCAGCAACACCAGCTTGCGCAGCGAGTCCGACAGCGCCGCCGTCTCGCAGCGGCCCGGCTGCTCCAGCAGCCAGGGCATGGCACCCGGCTGGCGCCGCACCCAGTCCTGCATCTGTTCGAAGGAGCCGTCGGAGGAGGCGTTGTCGCACACCACCACCGTCATCGCCACGCCCTGCACCCGCAGCAGGCTGTCGAGGCATTCGAGGGTGTCGCGCCAGCCGTTCCAGTTCAGCAGCACGACCGTCACATGCGGCGCGCTCATCGCTGCACCGCCGCGGCCAGTGCGCGGCCGGCGTCGGCCTTGACTTGCGCCGCCGCCGTCTCGCGCACCCGGCTCTCCTTGCGCGAGGCGGCCACCGCCGCCATGCACAAGGCCATCAGCAGCATATTCGACGAGGTACCCACACCGATCGAGGTCACCAGCACCGACACCATGGCCGCCCCGAAGGCGGGCAGGTAGTAGCGGCTGTCGGCGACCGAGCGGGAAAACTCGCGCATCACCACCACGATGGAGGTCGACACCATCAGCAGGAACAGCACCGCGCCCGGCCAGCCGGCCTGCAGCAGCACGTCGATATAATAGACGTCCATGGTCAGCACGCCGCCGCCGCCGATCACGCCGGCGATGCCATTGGCCGCGCCCTGGCCAAAGCCCATCAGCGGACTGTCGCCGATGGCGCGCATCGCGGTATGCATCTGGAATACCCGCACCAGCGAGCTGCTGTGCTCGACGCTGGACTTGCCCAGCACCAGTTGCTCGCCGAAGCCATACACAAAACTGAACAGCACCAGCACCACCGGGACCGCGGCCAGTGCGAAGCCGCGGTATTTACGCGACGACACCACGATGCGCACCCACAGGAAGCCGAGCAGGATGGCGCCGGACACGGCCAGCGCGAGCAGGCCCGAACGCGAGCCCGATTTATACACACCCAACAGTATCAAGGGCAGCGTCACCAGCGCGATCAGGCGCCACAGGCGGTTCTTGTCGAGCAGCGCGGCGATGAACACGATGGGGGCCGCGCCGCCCAGATATTGGCCGAACACGACCGGATGGGAAAACACCGACTGGGCCCGGAAGGCGCCGCCGCGGATCTTTTCGCCGATGATACTGGCCACGGCCGAACCGCTCTCGCCGGCATCGGCCACGCCGGCCAGCGGCGCGAAGCGGTTCTTGCCCTCGATGGCCTCGAGCAGGCCGGCGCCCGCCACGAACAGGGTGCAGCCGACCACGATCCTGGCCAGGCCCTGGATACCGTCGCCGCGCTGGCACAGGATCAGCGCGTAGAAGAACACCCCATAGGTAAACACCAGTTCGCGCAGCATGCCGACATTGCCGGCCACCGGGTTTTTCGAGGCCGCCGTGCAAATGAAGCGCCACACGATCCAGGTCCCGAACAACACCATGGGCCAGCGGATCTCGCGCAGCACCGCGAAATGCTGGGCATAGAAGCCGCGCCGGTAAATCATGCAAAACCCGAGCAGCACCAGGCCGAAACTGACCGACAGCGTAAACGGATTGACCTTGGGCAGGCCGCCGGCCGAGAAGAACACATAGGGCGGCCAGGCGATACTCATCATCACCACGAAACTGCTGAGGGTATCGAGCCAGGCTTCGCGCGTCTCGCCACGGGCGCGGTGGCGGAAGCCCCAGGCCACCAGCAGGGCGAACACGCCGAAGATGACCACGCCGAAACGGGCGATCACGCCCGGCGGCGCCACCGCTGCCACCAGTCCCATAAAGACGGCGGTCAGCAGCACACCGCTACCGATCAGTAGGAGTCGCAGGATTTTCATGGTTCAGGTGCCGCTCAGTTCGGTCACGGCAGGCTGGCCGGCGCGCGCGCCCTGTTTGCCGCGCAGGAACTCGCGCAGCACGCCCTCGTACTGGCCCAGGCGCCGTTCGACATCGCCCAGCGCCGTCTGCACCCGCGCCTGCAGCGCCACCCGGCCGTGGAAACCGGCCACGATGCGCGCGACCACGGCACGGTCGTCGTCCTTCTTGCAGTCGGCGATCTCGTCGTAGCCGAGCGTGCCGAACAGGCCGTTGAACTTGCGGCTATAGGCCATCGGCACCACCGCCACCGCCGCCGAGAAGGCCGCGATGCAGGCATGCATGCGCGCACCGGTGAAAAAATCCATGCCGGAAATATACGACTTCGCCTCGCTCGGCCGGGCAAACACCGGCGCGACGATCACGCCGGGGAATTCCTTTTGCAGGCTCAGCGAACGGGCATAGTCGTCCTCGGCCGGCATATGCGGCTCGATCACATGCGACACCAGATGCACTTCGACATTGTCGATGGCGCTGAAAGTCTTGATCAGTTCGCGCATCACGGCCGGATAATCGATGGTCAGGCCGAACTGGTTGCCGCCATGGTAGCCGCCGTTAAACAGCAGGCCCGAGACGTTGATGCCGACCCGGATCTTGCCGTTCTGCGGGAACTGGCGGCGCGCGAACGGCAGCCGGAAGGCCACATCGATCGCTTCGCTGATATTGCCCTGCACGCCGAGCTGGCGCAGGTAGTCGCTCGAGAGCTTGTCGCGCGCGAACACGCGCAGGCAGCGCTTCATCACCTGGCGCGCCAATACCTGGGCGGCGGCGCCGTCGAAGGGGCCGATGGTCTGCGGCGCCAGCACCAGCGGCACGCCGCTGCTGCAGACGATGTTCTTGCTCAGCCAGTAGAAGAAGAAGCGCTTGAAGCCATAGATGTCGGCGAAGCTGTCGCCCTCGCCGATGTCGATGACCAGGTCGCAGCGCTTGACGTGGCGGCGAAATTCGCCGCGCAGGATGCGCGCGCGCTGCGCCTCGAGCTTGTGCCCGCCGGCCTCCAGTTCGGCCGCCAGCGCCGGCAGCGATTGCGCGCTGGTGCCCAGCACCAGGAAATGCACGCGCAGGCCCAGCTCCTCGGCCACGCCGCGGATGATCGCGATATTCGACTCCGTCAGCGCCCCCACCCCCAAATTGCCCGAAGACAAGGAGTGCCACAACAATCCCACGGTCACCATCATTTCATTCTTCCTTTCCAGGCCACGCTGTTGATTTGCCATTTGGCTCATTGTGTTTCTCCCTTGGCGCGGCGCCAGGTTCCCCAGGCGCTTTTCAGCCACAGCAGCGGTACCGCCCCCAGCGAAGCCTTGACCAGGCCCAGGCGGCGGTAGCGCGGCGCCCTGCCCTGCGCCAGCCGGGTCGCCAGCACCCGGCCCAGCACCATCCGTTTGCGGTCGACCTGGTAGGGCTGCATCTTGGCGATCTCGCCAACGTCGAGCTCGGCGGCCTCGATCACCTGCAGCGCCATCGCCTCGCGCACCAGGGCTTCGCCGGCCGCGGTGCGTGACAGGATCAGGCTGCGTCCGTCGCGTTCGGTGAAATCGGGATACCCATCCTTGCCATACCAGGCGTCGGCGCACACCACGTCGGCGAACTCGCCGGTGCCGTCCGGGCAGATCTTGCAGCGGAACTGCAGATGCTTGTTCAGGATCGTGCCCCAGGACGAGTTGTAATCCATCTCGAACACCTGGCCATCGTCCTGCACCACCCGGGTCATGCCGGGCCAGCCGTCGCCGCGATAGCGGAAGCTGACCAGCTTGCTCTCGTCGGCGCCCAGCTTGGCGATCACCGCGTGGGTGCCCTTGATGCTGGGCACGCCGGCGCACATGAAGGACAGCATGAACGGCACCTGGCGGTCGACCGCCGGCTCGATGCGCGCATACTGGCGCAGCGCCGCCACGTCGCAGGGCTTGCCGACGAAGGCGAAGCGCTTGCCCATGGCCAGCAGCTCGCGCAGGCTGCGCAGCGGCGCCGACGGCGCGTAGCGCGAACCGGCCGCGCGCAGCACGTCGGCGCGCGTATAGCTCAGCTGCAGTTCATTGGCCAGCGGGTCGCTCAGGCCGGTGGCGATCTGGGCCACGAAATCGACCTTGCCGGACGCGAGCAGATGGCACAGGATGGCCGAAATCCCGCCGCCCGAGGAACCCTGGCGGCGCACTTCCGGATCGAGCGCATGGCCGCTGCGCACCCCGTGCAGGGGCCCCCACAGCGGATGGTGGCTGGCGGACTCGGCGGGCAGATGCTCGATCTTGATGGCCGGGCAGGCCGCCGCGACACGCTGCTCGACGGCCGGCGTGAGCGGGATCAGCACCTGCGGGCGCAGATAGCCCGAGGCATTGTATTCGGTGCGGATGGCACCGGGCGGAGCAATCGCCTCGCACAGGCCGCAACCGGTGCAGAGGCCCTTGCTCTTGATGGTATCGATCAAGCCCGCGGGCTTGCTTAGCGTTATGTCAGTCATCTCAGAGTACGCGCTTTGTTCAGGTCAGGTGCAAAAAAGGAAGGAACATCACGCCGCCCAGCGCCGTCAGCGCGCCATTGGCCAGCGTCGGACGCACCAGCCGCAAGGAAGCCGCCAGATAGGCCATGGCCAGCGCGAAATTACCCAGGGTCATGGCAATCAGCCAGCCCTGGTTGCCGTAGCGCGGCACCAGCAGCGCCGCCGCGCCCAGGATCAGCAGCCAGTGGCCCACATTGGCCTTGGCGCGGAAGCCCTGCTGGCCGGCCGAGGTCAGCATGATGCCAAACGAGGACGCCAGGAAGCGCACGAAAAACAGTAAACCAAACCATGGCAGCAAGGGCGCCAGCGCGGCAAAGCCGGGGCCGAACAGCAGCGCCGTGATGGGCTTGGCGCCCAGTGCGAGCACCATGCCGAAGCCCAGGCCCATCGCCAGGAACACGCTTTGCAAGCGCTGGCCCTCGCGCTGGCGCAGCACCGGGTCGCCGGTGACGGCGGCCAGGCGCGGAATGAACACATTGGCCAGCACATTCGAGGCCTGGCTGCCGCCTAGCACCAGGCGCATGCCGGCCTGGTGCAGGCCGACGGCGAGCGGCGACAGGAACAGCCCCAGCACCACGCTATCGATCTGGCCAAACAGGCTTTGCAGCGCGAAGTCCAGCGCATACGCCAGCGCCTCGCGCAGCCTGGCCCAGGCCCGCGCCAGCGGGGCCGGCCGCAGCCCGGCGAAATAGCTGCTCTGGCTGCTCCAGGTCATCAGCAGTACCAGCAGGCGCGAACCGAAGAAGGCCAGCGCGGCCGCCAGCACCGTCGGCACATACCAGACCGCGCCGATGACGACGCCGAACTGCAGCGCCGCGGCCACCGTGGCGATCCGTGTCTCGGCCGCGTAGCGGTTGGTGGCGCGGTAGCCGACGTTGAGGAAATCGGTCATCGAGTCGGCCAGCAGCGCCGCCATCAGCGCCAGGAACACCCAGCGCACCGCGGCCTCTATCCACCACAGGCTGAGCAGGGTGCCGCCGAACAGCAGGGCCGACACCAGGAACTTGGCCGACAGCACCTCGCCCATCACGGTGCGCGCCTGCTCCGGGCGCGCACCGATCTCGCGCAGCACGAAGGGCGTGAAACCATAGTTGGCCAGCATGCACAGCAGGCCAGCCACCGACAGCCAGAACATGAACAGACCGAAGGCGTTCGGCCCCAGCAGACGCGCCATCAGCGCGAAGGTCAGCAAGCCGAACACCAGGCGCACCGCCGTGCTCGCGCCCATGAACAACACATTCTTCATACCCGCCACTGCTCCCGCCCCGTGCCAGTCAGGCCAGCGGCCATCAACCCGGCAACCCGATAAAGCGCGCCCGCGCCTGCGCCGGCAGCGCGTCGACGATCTGACGCACGAAGCGCTCCTGCAGCGCGAAGGCGCCGCCGGTGTCGCTGCCGAGCGAGGAAACGCGGAAGATCAGGCCATCCGGAATCTCGCCGCGGAAGCCGTAGCTGAGCTGGGCCAGCTTGGTATCGTAGCCGCCCAGTACCACCTTCTCGGCCATCGTGGTCCAGTAGGTGACCGGCTCGCGGCGCGCCCCGAGCGCGGTCGACAGGCGCTTGACCGCCAGCGGTCCAAAGCTGGTCTGCAGCGTGCCCTTGACGGCCGAATACAGATTGAAACCCTGGGCCGGATAGCATACTTCCGGATAGTGCAGCTGCAGGCCGCTGGTCTGGTCGGCGCCATAGGCGATCGACAGCATGACCCGTTCGCCGGCCCGGTTGACATAGGTGCGCGACAGGGTCTGGGTATAGATCTTGGCCAGCTCGCGCTCGGTTTCGGGATTGATCACCATGGCGCCGGTGTTCTTTTCCTCTTCCCACTCGCCGAAGCGGGTGGGAATGGTGTGTTCCAGGTCCAGCGGCGCGCGCACCTCGGACAGGTGCACGGTGGGCGTCATCACCCGCGTCACGGCGGCCGACGACAGCATCAGGGTACCTAGCAACAGACTGACCGCGAGCGGCTTATTCATAAATTACCTTGCAACAAAATGAAGACGGGGACTCAGCGCTTCGACACGATAAACTGCAAGAGCGAGTCCAGCGCCAGGATCAGCGTCAGCGCGCTGACAAACAGCACCATGCCGGCGAAACCGTGCAGGAAGCCTTGACCGGCCGCGTCGCCGAAATAATAGGTGATCAGGGTCAGCACGATCACCCGGATCACATTGGCCGAGAACGAGATCGGGATGATGAAGATGGCCAGCGTGATATTGCGCACCGCCGAGGTATGCCGCACCACGTTCAGGTAGAACAGGCCCAGCGCTTCAAGCGTGAGCAGGGTCTGCAGGCCGGCGCAGGCGTTCGCCACCAGCAACTCGTATTGGCCGATCTGCAGGATCACGCCGCTGCGGGCGATCGGGTAGCCGGCCAGGAACAGCAGGTGTTCGGTGGCCCAGGACACCGCCATCTTCATCGGCATGGTCACCTTGATCACCAGCTCGGCCGGCAAAGGGATCATGAACAGCATGAAGAAGAAGGGGAACCACTGGGCCTTCAGGGCCGCCCAGCCGCGTTTGATCACCAGCAGGCCGGCGGCGACCCACAGGAAGGCGCCGATCTCGAGAATGAAAATCTGCTGCGAACGGCCGACGATATAGGCCAGCAGGCCGATGATGAACAGCACATAGCCGCCCTTGGAGCCGCCCTTGCCTTCGCTCAGCTCGAGCATGCGCGGCCACTGGCGGTAGATCAGCCAGACCGACAGCGCCAGGATGATCGGCCCGTGGGCCTGCTCCTCGCTGAGCCAGATGCCGGTAAACAGGCGGTGCAGGCTGGGGATGAGCAGCGCGCAAAAACCGAGCACGATGGGCCACAGTTCGGCCATCGCGCCCTTCCAGGCCGGCCCGAACAGGGCCGACGGTGCTTTGGATGCCGTCGCCATCATCAGAAATCGACCAGCACCGAGCCGACCACTTCGGCGCCGCTGTGGCGCAGTTTTTCGCTCATGGTCTGCACATCGTCGAGCATGGTGTGGTTCTTGCGCGCCACCAGCAGCACGCCGCCGGAACGGGCGGCGATGGCCAGCACGTCCGAGGCCGAGGCCAGTGCCGGCACGTCATACAGCACCACGTCGTAGCGCGCCTGCAGGTCGGTGTTCAGATTGGCGAAGGAGGCGCGGCTGACCAGTTCCTGGGGATTCGGCGGCAGGGTGCCGGCCGTCAGCACCGACAGCGAGACGAAGGAATCGATGCGGTCGATGGCGTCGAAGCCGGCGCGTCCGGCCAATACGTCGGACAGGCCCTGGCGCCCTTTCAGGTCGAAAATATTGTGCTGGGTCGGCTTGCGCATATTGGCGTCGACCAGCAGGGTGTTTTCGCCCAGCTGGGAAAACACCACGGCCAGGTTGGCCGCCAGCATCGAGACGCCGTCGCCATTGTTGATGCCGGCCACCACCAGCGACTTGCGTCCGCGCGCGAACCAGCGCAGCATCAGTTGGCTACGCACGGCGCGCAGCGTTTCGACCTGCGGGCTGAAGGGCTGATAGGCCGCCGACAACTGGCTCGAATACTTGGCCTCGCCTTCCTGCAGATAGGGATAGTCGAACTGGCGCGCCAGCACTTGCTGGATGTCGGCGTCGGTGATCAGGCCGAGGCGCTGGGCCGCCTCGCCGAAGCGTATCCCCAGTTCTTTCTGCATGCGCAACACGCGTTCGGCGTCCTCGGGACGGATCTTGCCCGATTCGAGCAGCAGGCCGCCGATGCTGGAATCGCCGGCGCGCGGCAGGGCGGGAATCGGGTTCACCGCGTTGGGGGTGGCTACGTTAGGGCTAGTCATAATGGTCGGTCCGTCTGTCAGTTCAAGCGCAGGCTGCTGCGGCGGAAAAAGGAAAGTTTACCGCGCGAGCGCGTGGCGGGGGCATTGCTCCAGTCGATCGCGCCGAGCACCGGGATTTCCAGCGCGTCCGACAGATCGCTGGCCGAGCGTACGCGCCGGTCCAGCATCTCGGCGAGCAGGCCGAAACCGAGGCCGATGATGCTGCCCAGGAAGATCGACAGGATCGCGTTGAGCACCATCTTCGGCGAGTTCGGCTCGATCGGCGCGACGGCCGGATTCAGGATCGCCACGTCGGACTGCTCGGACTGGCCCTCGATGCGGGTCTGCGACAGGCGGTTCGACAGCACTTCGAAGTTGCGCTGGGCGCTTTCGACGTCTTTTTGCAGCACATTGAGTTCGTCGCGGGTACGGTTCAGTTCCAGTACCTTGGCCTTCTGGGCCGCCAGCGCGGCGCGGATCGCGCCTTCGCGCTGGCCGAGGATGCTGGCGTTGTTGCCGACCGAATTGGAGACGATGCGGATCTGGCTGCCCAGGTCGTTGCGCAACTGGGCCACTTCGGCCTCGGCGCTCTTGTATTGCGGATGGTTCTTGCCGAAACGCTGGGTCATGTCGGCCAGTTTCGATTCAGCATTGCTCAGATTGGCCTTCATGCTCTGGATCAAAGGATTGGTGGCCACGTCCGGCGATTCGGCACCATTGCCCTGGGCCATGCGCTGGCGCGAGGCCGCTTCGATCTGCTGTCCCTGGGCCATGACGAGCTGGGCCGACAGGTCGTTGAGGCGGTTCGACTCGACGTCCAGACGGTTGTCCAGGCTGACGATGCCGTTTTCCTGCTGGTATTTCGACAGGCGGCTCTGGGCCGCTTCGACCGCGTCGCGTTGCAGCTTGGTCTGTTCATTGAAGTAGCCGGCCGCTTTTTTCATCGGCTCGACCTTCAGCTGGATGCTGGCCTTCTGGTATTCCTCGGCGAAGGCATTGGCCACGGCGGCGACGAACTGCGGATCGGAGCCCTTGAAGCTGACTTCGACCACGCTCGATTCGCGCGAGGGCACCACATCGACTTTTTTCAGCAGCAGCTCGGCCAGCCAGTCGCGCACCGTGCCCTTGCCATGGGTATCGTCATTGAACTGTTCGATGACGGCCGGGCTCTGCGCCAGTTTCAGTGCATCGACCACGCGCAGCGCGACGTTCTTGCTGGTCAGGATGTCGACCTGGGTCGCCATATAGCCTGGCAGCAGCTGGCCTGGCAGGGTCATGCCGGTGACCGGGTCGATGCCCTTGGAATTGAGCACGACCGAGGCCGTCGCCTTATAGGTTTTCGGCAGCAGCACGCTGACGACCATGGTGACGAGCACCGTGGTAAACAGGGTCAGCAGGATGATTTTTTTGCGTGCCCGCAAAATCAGCAGAAATTGAGAAAAATTCATGGCGGCGCTTTCAATTCAGAACAGACAAGGTATCAGCCCAGGCTGAGGATTAACTTAGAACAGGCTTTCTTGTACATACACGACGTCGTCGGCCTGCAACAGGTCGTCATGTTTGGCGGTGATGGTCTGCAGCTTGCCGTCGGCATCGCGGCGCTTGATGCGCACGCCGCGTTCGGTGCCGCGCGCGGTCAGGCCACCACCGGAGGACAGCGCCTGCAGCACCGTCATCGAGCGTTCCAGGCGGAAGGGGCCGGGACGCTGCACTTCGCCATAAATGTAGACCCGCGGCGCCCGTTCGACATAGATGACGTCATTGGCGGCGATCTCCAGGTCGCGGTTGAACTCGGCGGTACGCACCATCTGGATCACATCGATCGCTTCCTTGGTGCTGGCGCCATTGCGCTTGCGGATCAGGCTGACGACATCGCCGCCATCGGCCGCGATGCCGCCGGCCAGCGCCAGCAAGTCCATCACGCTGCGCTTGCCATCGACCGGGTAGCGGCCTGGACGGTTCACCTGGCCCAGCACCGAGGCCAGCTGGCTCTGCGCCACGGTGACCAGGATATTGACTTGCGGCTTTTTGACGAAGCCGCCGCTTTCGAGCAGTCCCGCGATCTTCTGCTCGGCCGCAGCGGTGGCCAGGCCGGCCACCGGCACCGTGCCCAGCAGCGGATAGGTGATCGTGCCCGCTTCGCTGACGCGGGTTTCCAGCGTCAGGTCGGGGCTGCCGTAGACCGAGACCTTGACCACATCGCCGGCGCCCAGCAGCACATCGGCGGCGCGGGCGCCATTGACGGCGAAGGCGGCCAGCAGGGCCATCATCCAAAGTACGAGTCGTTTCATGGTATCTACCCAGTTAATTGATTTACAAAGTACGACTTAACAAAGAGCGCCGCGGCGCTTATTTCAGACCGGCGACGCCGCGCGCGTTGGCGTCGGCGCCGGCGCTGGCCGCTTCGGCGGCAGGCGCGGCCGGCGCAGGGGCGGCACCGGCCGCGGCCGGCGCGGCCGGCTTGGCCAGATCCTTGTTCAGGTACTCGATCTTGGCCGCGGCGCGCAGGCGCGCCAGTTCGGCGTCGGCCGCATCCTTGTTCTTCTTATTGAACAGGAACTGTTCGATCTGCTGGGTCGCCACTTCCAGCGTGACCGGCGCGTCCTTGATTTCGGCGATGGCGATCAGCATGCTGCGCTCGCCTTCGCGGATGATGAACAACTGGCCCTTGTTCATGCTCTGCAGCTTGGCGCTCAGGTCCACCGGCAGTTCCGAGGTGCTGCGCACCAGCTGGGCGCGCGCGTAGCCGACCTTGTGGCTGTCGAGGTAGGCGGCCACTTCGTCCAGGCTCTTCGAGGCGTCCATCGCCGCCTTCAGGCTGTCGTCGATATCCTTGGTCGCCACGATCAGCTGGCGCATGTCGAACTGCTTGCGACGGCTGAAGAACTCAGGGTGTTTATTGAAGTAGTCGGCCACTTCTTCCTTGGTCGGACGGGCGATGGTGCCGATGCGCTTCTGGATATAAGCCTGGGCCACGATCAGGGCCTTGGCCCGTTCGATCGCCTGCACCACTTTCGGGTCGCGGTCGATTTTTTCCTTGCCCGCCTCGATCAACAGCAGTTGGCGGTCGACCAGCGCGTCGAGCAGCTGCTTCTTGGCCGCTTCCTGCTGGGACGCCTGCACGCCGGAGCGCTGCAGTTCTTCATTCAGTTGCAGCACGGTGATTTCCTCACCGTTGACGCTGACCAGGGCCTGGCCCGGTTTTTTTTCCTTGTCGCCGCAAGCGCTCAGGCCGACGGTAGCCAGCACGACCATTCCGGCGCACAGCAGCTTGGTGGCGGCGGCCAGAGTAGTTTTCTGGAAAGGCGAAGAGTCGAATTGGTTCAAAATAGTATCCTTGAGTATATTTTTTGTCTGCGGTATGTTGGGTGATGCAGCGGCTGCGGCGCGGCGCAAAACCGCAAGCGCAACCGGTCAATTATTACCTAACTTAGCCACCAAGCCTAGCAACAACGCAGTCCCATGGCAAAGAGCCGAGATCCCCGGCGTTGCGGGCAGTATGCGGCCACACAATACACTTGTCAATCTGGTAAATACTGTTATTTTCTGTACTACGTTAACGCTCACTTAAGACTGTCCGGTTAAGGCCGCCTTCCCCGCGGCGCACCCGCTTCAATGGGCGTTTTCGCGCTTGAGCACCACCGTCACGGTGCGCAGGATGATCCACAGGTCCAGCCACAGCGACCAGCTGCGCAGATAGTCCAGATCGTAGCGGATGCGCGCCTCCATCTTGTCGAGCGTCTCGGTCTCGCCGCGCAGGCCATTGACCTGGGCCCAGCCGGTGATGCCGGGCTTGACCTTGTGGCGCAGCATATAACCCTTGATCAGCTTGCGATACTGCTCGTTGTGCGCCACCGCGTGCGGGCGCGGCCCGACTATGCTCATCCGTCCCTGCAACACATTAATAAATTGCGGCAGTTCGTCAAGCGAGCTCTTACGCAAAAACGCACCGACCCGTGTCACCCGCTGGTCGTTCTTGGTTGCCTGCACCACCTTGGCGCCATCCTCGGCCACCGTCATTGAGCGGAATTTATAGACGATGATTTCCTCACCATACAGGCCATAGCGGCGCTGGCGGAAAATCACCGGACCGGGCGAGGTGGCCTTGATCGCGACAGCTACCGCAAGCATGATCGGTGCCAGCATGATCTGGATCAGGGTGGCCAGGATGATGTCGCTGGCCCGCTTGACCATGCTGTTAAAGCCGGTAAACGGGGTTTCGCAGATGGCGATGACGGGCATGCCGCCGACGTTGTCGAAGCGCGCCTGCATCAGGTCGAACACATAGATGTCGGGCAGGAAGTAGACCGAGGCCGTGGTGTCCTGCAGTTCGTCGAGCAGCTTGGTGATGCGCGGCTGGGCCGAGATCGGCTGGCTGATGAAGATCATCTTGATCTGCTTCTCGCGCACGAACAGGGCGATGTCGGACATCTTGCCCAGCATCGGGTGCTTCATCTCTGCCGGGCGGCGGTCCTCGGTGCGGTCGTCGAAGAAGCCGCGCACGCTCATGAACAGATTCGGGTTCTTTTCAATGGTGGCGGCGAACTTCACGCCGACGTCGTTGGCGCCGATGATGACCACCGAACGCACTTCGCTGTCGCGGCCCGGGTCGGTGCCGAACTTGCGCACCGCCAGATGGCCCGACAGCAGCAGGAAGGGGGTGACTGCGAACCAGGACAGCACCACGTTCTGGTCGTAGTGGTAGCTCAGGCCGGAGACCGAGCCGAGGAACAGCAGGATCGCCACCGTCACGCCCCAGCCGGCCAGCATGTCGCGCGCATAGGCGAGCATGCGTCCGCTGCGCCAGGTGCGGTAGGGATCGATGTGCTGGTACACCGCCGACGAGATGAAGAAGGCCAGTATCATCAGCACCAGCGAGTAGCCGGTAAACGGTTCCTCGTACAGCATCGAGAACAGATACAGGGTGCCCATGATCAGCAGCGGATCGAGCACGCGCTGGAAGAAGGAAATTAGGGGAATATCATTGACCGTCATGTTGTTTCTTCAAACTTAAAACTGGATATTGGCGTTGAGCGAAGCGCCCTTGGCGCGGTAACTGGTGCTGAACGAACTCTTGTCGCGCTGGTCTTGGAACACCGACAGGCCCAACTGGATATTATTGCGCACCACGTATTGCGCGCCCAGCGACAGGTTGCGGCTGCTGTCCTGGACCGCGCCGCCCGGGCCGGCGGCGACGGTGGCGAAATCGCGCTTGACTTGCTTGATCTGGCCGTCCAGGGTGATCTTGGACGTCAGCGCATACTGGGCCGCCACGCTCAAGCCCTTGTTCAGGCTGTAGGTCGCGTTCGTGCCCTCGTAGGGTGTGAATTCGCGCCAGGCCTGGCCGGTGACGCGGATCAGCTGCGAGGGCATCCAGATGCCGATGGCGCGGCCATTGGTGCCGCTCGCATCGCGCGTGGAATACTGCGCCTGGGTATGCTGGCGCTTGACGCGCCCGCCCAGGAACTGCAACTGGGTGATGCCGCTGACCTTCCAGAACACCTTGAGCTTGAGCTCATCCTGGGTAAAGCCCTGGTCGGCCACCTGCCCTTCAAAAATCAGCGGATTCGGATAACTGCCCTTCAGGCGGCGGTACTGCAGGCCGATGGTGCTGCCGCTGGGCGCCAGATAGTCGATCCCGGCTTCGCTGGCGTCTTCATTGCGGTTCAGATAGTGCTGCTGGGCCAGATCGAAGCGAAACTCGTCGCGTGTCTGGCGGCCGCGCAACTGCCAGCTCGGATGGAAACGCCAGGCGCCGTCGACGAACTCGCTGCGCTGGGTGCGCAGATTGCGCTCGGTGCCGCGAAAATCGCTGAACGAGGCCAAATTCTGATTATAGGTCGCGCCGGCCGAGCCGCTCAGGTGGTCGCCCAGTTGCCAGAACCAGGTCGCTGCCAGATCCTTGCCGTCGTAGTTGAGCTCATCGAAGCGGTTGAAGCTGACCTTGGTCAGCTTGCCCGAGGCGGTGACGCGCTGGCGCCCGATCGGCCGTTCGAACTCCACGCCGGCGAACAACTGGCGCGAACTGTCCGAGCGCGGACCGGTGGCCTCGTCGGCCTGGCGCAGCAGATTGTCGTCATAGGAATAGCCGACACCGACATAGGGATGGATGGTGTCGCTCAGCGCCGCATTGGCCGGCGCGCCAAACAGCGCGCCGATCAGCAGGGCCAGCCCGGCGCGGGCCGGCGCCAGGCGCGAAGAGGAAGTCGACGGTGTGCGGCCAGGGTGAGGCAGAGAAGAATGAGAGCTCAACATTATTGTTTGTCTAAGGTAGGGTCGGCTAGAGAATTGATAATATTATATTAGCGATAGCTTCGCCGATTATTATTTCCGGATGATTACCAGTACGTCCACTGATTTGTGGAAATTACCCATACTCCCAGCACACCATTGGTAATGGCATGGGCCAGGATCGGCGACCACAGGTTCCGGTGACGCATGTACAGCACACTATATGCCGCTCCGGCAACAATGCCTGCCAGCCATAAATTGTGCTCGAAACCGAAGAGTATCACAGTGACAACAAAAGCTTTAACTTTCAATCGTGCAGGGTTCACATTGGCGAAGTCCGGGTCTTCCAGCCAGCGCATCAGGAAGGAACGCCAGAACAATTCCTCCATCACCGGCACCACCAGCGCCGCGCCCATCAGGCGGATCGCCACCAGCAGCCAGTCGATGCGGCCGTCCGTGTGCGGGTCGAAGCCGGCCGAGCTGCCGATCACCATCCAGCCCGCATCCAGGCTGATCCACAGCACGAACACCAGCAGGCCGCTGACAATGGCCGCGGCCAGCGCGCGCAAGCCCAGCCCGGTCCAGGCCAGCTCGGCATAGTCGCGCCAGAAATACACCAGGGCGGCGAGCACCACGCCGATCTTGACGGGATAGAGCCAGCGCAAGCTGGCCGCGTCCACGCCCAGGCGGCTCAGGCCGTCGGCAATGACGATAAAGCCCATGTACAGGGCGAAGGGAAGGACGCGCGCCAGGGCGGCGCGCTCAAACATGGCGGCCTCCGTCCAGGGCGACGGAGGCCGGGCGCGTGGCGCCGGAGCGAACTGCGGTAACGATCAAAGCCATGGAACTCCCAGCGCTGTTGTATGCGCGGCTATTGTAATAGCCACCAGCATCAGCGCCAAGTGCTGCAATGCACAAATTTAGCTGCGCGCCTCGATCTGCTCCCATTTTTCCAGCGCGGCCAGCAGCTCGCCTTCGATCGCCTCGACCCGGGCGCTGACGCGCTTGGCTTCGGCTGCGTTCTTCTTGTAGAAGTCCGGATCGCTCAATTGCAGGTTCAGGGCGCTTTGCTCATCCTCGAGCGCGGCGATCAGCTTGGGCAGCTCGTCGAGCTCGCGCTGTTCCTTGAAGCTGAGCTTCTTGGCCTTGGCGGCGGGCGCGGCGACGGCTTCGGCCTTGACGGCCGGCTTGGGCGCGGCCACGACCGGCGCCACGGTTTTCACGCGCTCCCAGTCGGTATAGCCGCCGACGAATTCGCGCCACTGCCCTTCCCCCTCGGCCACGATGACCTGGGTCACCACATTGTCGAGGAAGGTACGGTCGTGGCTGACCAGGAAGACGGTGCCGGTATAGTCTTCCAGCAATTCTTCCAGCAATTCCAGGGTGTCGATATCCAGATCGTTGGTCGGCTCATCGAGCACCAGCACATTGGCCGGCTTGGCGAACAGGCGCGCCAGCAGCAGGCGGTTGCGTTCGCCGCCGGACAGGGATTTGACGGGCGAACGGGCCCGTTCCGGCGCGAACAGGAAGTCGTTCAGATAGGTCATCACGTGACGGCGCTGGCCATTGATCTCGACCCAGTCGCTGCCCGGGGCGATGGTTTCCATCAGATTGGCTTCCTCATTGAGCTGGCTGCGCATCTGGTCGAAATACGCGACCTGCAATTTGGTGCCCAGGCGGATGGTGCCGGTATCGGACTGCTCTTCGCCCAGGATCATTTTCAGCAGCGTGGTCTTGCCGGCGCCGTTGGCGCCGATCAGGCCGACCTTGTCGCCGCGCAAGATGGTGCCGGTGAAGCCGGCCACGATGACCTTCTCGCCATAGGTCTTGGAGATATTGTCCATATCGGCCACGATCTTGCCCGAGCGCTCGCCGGCCGACACGTCCAGCTTGACCTGCCCCTGCTGTTCGCGGCGCGCATTGCGCGTCAGGCGCAGTGCCTCGAGGCGGCGTACCCGGCCTTCATCGCGCACCCGACGCGCCTTGACGCCCTTGCGTATCCACACTTCTTCCTGGGCCAGGAATTTGTCGAACTTGGCGTTTTCCACTTCCTCGATTTCCAGCTGCTCGGCCTTGCGGGTCTGGTAAGCCGAGAAATTGCCCGGATAGGACAGCAGGCGGCCGCGGTCGAGTTCGATGATGCGGGTGGCCACGTTGTCGAGGAAGCTACGATCGTGGGTAATGAACAGCACGCTGCCCTTGAAATCGCGCAGCAAGCCTTCGAGCCACATGATGGAGGTGAAGTCCAGATGGTTGGTCGGTTCATCGAGCAGCAACACGTCCGGCGCCGACACCAGCGCGCGCGCCAGCGCCACGCGCTTCTGCATCCCGCCCGACAGGGTGTTCATCAGCATGTCGCCGCTCAGGTTCAGTCGGCCCAGCACGGTTTCCACCTTGTTTGGCAGGCTCCAGGCATCGGCCGCATCCAGCTTGACCTGGACATCGTGCATGCGGTCCATCAGGGCTTCGTCGTCGCCCTGGCCGAACTGGCCGGTCAGCGCCTCGTACTCCGTCAGCAGGTCCTGCAGGTCGCCCATGCCGGAGGCGACCGCGTTGTACACGCTCATCAGGGGATCGAACACCGGCTCCTGCTCGACATAGGCGATTTTAATGCCCTGCTGCATGACCAGCAAGCCGTCGTCGAGCTTGAAGCGGCCCGAGATGATTTTCAGCAAGGAAGACTTGCCGGTGCCGTTGCGGCCGATCAGGCCGACCCGTTCGCCCGTCTCCAGGGAAAATTCCGCGTGATCGAGGAGCGCGACGTGACCGAACGCCAGTTGCGCCGATGAGAGTGAGATGACTGCCATAATGAAATAAAAGTGTCGCAGGACGGGCCGAATGCAGGCCAGATACCGCCAAATTGATGAATGAAGCATGCATTGTACCGATACTGGGGCGCTTCGTAGCAACTGCCTGCCATCGAGCACGATTGTTCCGGCTATAATGGCGCTCGCTCAGATGTCCTCCCCGTAGCACAATGGATAGTGCACATGCCTCCTAAGCGTGGGATACTGGTTCGATTCCAGTCGGGGGGACCAGTCTGGCCGCATTTCCCCCGGTTCTGTCCTGCTTCGCTCCTTCCCGCTGTTCTTTCCTCATTCCTGTTACTTCCTGCGATTCCTTGCCCCCGCCTACTGAGGCCAGCCGTCCCCCCCATCTTGCATCAACCCAACGTCGCGGCGGCGCAACGCATGGCAGGCTAGGCAAACAGTTCTTGCCGATAAACAAAAACGTAGCGCAACTTCCCTTTACTATCCAGCAAAGAAACACCCTTATGCGGCCTATCTCGGCCGCAGCCCAGCACGGCACTTGCCTCTGATAGTTGCGCTCAATTGAAACCGAGTTACTAAAATTTAAATACTATTATTAACAGGTAATTCTTTAAAAGAAAGAAGAATGATTTTTTACCTACATTTAATAATAATCAAATATTCCATAAGGAAATTAATGCCGGAAAGCCTTTGACAAACAATCACAGCGGGGTATGATTAATCTCAGTTAGCAGCGTTCACAGCAACAAGAATCATTGCTTCTTACATTATCGTAAATTGTAATAATGCTGAATTTTAGTTAATACATTTTAATCGTTCAACCACACCAATCCGCGCCATCCCGCCATTCCATATATAAAGAGGGTCGATAATGAAACTTCCACGTCTAATCACAGCCTTGTTGCTCGCAGTCGCCCTGCCCTTGGCCAGTGCCGGCCCCCTGACCGTCGCCAACGGCAAGTTCATGAAAGATGGCAAACCCTTCTATGGCGTCGGTGTGAATTATTTTGATGGCTTTACCCGCTTCCTTGCCAGCAACGACACCAGCTATAAAGTCGGGCTGGCGACGCTGGCCGCCAACAAGGTACCTTATATTCGAATGAATACTTTCGGTTATTGGCCGGATGAGGTTACCAAGCGATATTTGGCGAATAAGCAGATATTTTATTATCGCCTGGACCAGTTCATGAATGAAGCGGCGACCCGGAAAGTCGGGGTGATTCTGAACCTATTCTGGAATTACACGGTGCTGGTGGATATCAGTAAGGAAACCATGCCAGCCTGGGCGGTACAAAGCAGCGAGACGCGCAAGCTGATGCGCACCATTACGGCCGAAATCGCCACCCGCTACAAAAACCATCCCGCCCTATGGGGCTGGGAATACTCGAATGAAGCCAACAGCTTCATGGATCTGCCCAACTACAGCAATAACTATCAGTACCTGCCGCCCAAGGTGCCAGGCACGGTATCGACCCGGACCACGTCCGACAATTTCAATCCTGCCGTGATCCTGGCCGGCCTGGCCGACTTTGCCAAGACCATCCGCATCATCGATCCGGTGGTGCCGATCTTTAGCGGCCACAATATCACCCGCGCCACCGCCTACCATTTGCAAACCAATAACTGGACCCAGGACACCCCGGCCCAGTTCGGTGAAATGCTCAGCCGCGACAATGTGATGGATACCAGCGGCGTGCCGCCCGACGTCAACACCCTGACCATGCACATCTATGCCAATAGCGAAGGAACCTTCTTCAACGACCCGAACAGCAAGTTCGCCGATATCGTGGCCGCCGCCATGAGCCGCTCCGCCACCGACGGCCGGCCCTTCTTCCTCGGCGAGTTCGGCACCGATTCGGCGCTGATGGGGGCCGATCCGGCCAAGGTCAAATTCTATGAAATGACCGATGCCATCATCGCCAACCGGGTACAGATGTCGACGCTGTGGGTATATGACTTCAAATACCTCGAAGGCAGCTACAACGTCACCAGCACCAATGCCCGCGCCTACCAGCTGGAAAAGCTCAAGCAGATGAACACCCTGATGGCGACCTGGTAAGTCCGCGCCGCAGGTAAAAAAAAGCCCACCGGCACTGTCCGCGCTCTTGAGCGCGTCCAGGCCGGTGGGCTTTTTTTCGTCCGCGGCCGCGGCGACGGGCTTAGCCGGCGTAGCGTTCCGCGCTGGTCTGCGGCAAGTAGCGCAGCATCAGTTGCTCATACTGGCCGGCCACATGTTCCCAGGTGAATTCCTCATAGAAACGGCGCTTGCTGGCCGCGCGCAAGCCTGCCAGCACGGCCGGCGAATCGCAGATCTGGTCGACGGCGGCGCTGAAACCGGCCGCGTCGGTGAAATACAGGCCGGCATCCTGGGCCACCCAGCGGTTGTAGACATTATCGTGGGCAATGACGGCATTGCTCGCGCCCAGCGCCTCGACCAGCGAGGGATTGGTGCCGCCCACCGTGTGGCCGTGGATATAGGCCAGGCTGTGGAAGCGCAGCGACTGCACCACGGCCGGATCATAGATCGCGCCGGGGAACACCACCTGGTCGCTGGCCGCTTCCAGCACCTGGCGATGGTAATCATTGGTGGCCGCGTTGTAGTTGCCCAAAATCAGCATCTTGCAATCGCGCCGCTTGCTCGAGAAGCCCTGCACCATTTCCAGGATCGAATTTTCCTCGATCGGGCGGGCAATCAGGTTCAGATAGCGGCCCGGCTCCAGGCCCAGCTTGCGCACCGGATCTTCCGACGCCTCGGTCACCGCATTGGCGCCGTAGGTGATGGTGTTGACCTTGCGCTGCGCCACCCGGGTCAGCAGGTGCTTTTCGATTTCCGGGTGGTCGGCGATCAGGTGGTTGGCCAGATGGCAGCCCAGGCGCTCATTGATGTACAGAATGGTGCGCTTGACCGGACCCCAGCGCGAACGCGACCACTCGATGCCATCCATATTCATGATGTTCGGAATGCCCTTGATACGCTGCAGGATATTGAAGCCGGCCGTGTTATAGCCGAAGGTCACGCACAAGTCCTTGAACTGGCAGGCGTGGCGGATCGAGATCCAGTCGAACACGGCGGTGCCCTTCCAGCCGTCGGATGTGACCGGGATCAGCACGCGCTCGATGCCGCGCCAGACGTCCTCGGTGACCGGGCCATCGCCCTCGGTCTGGCAATAGACGATCACGCGCCAGCCCTTGTTGACCAGGTAGAGGGCGATATGTTCGGCCGCCGTTTCAAAGCCGCCATAGTTGGCAGGCACGCCGCGGGTGCCCAGTAAGCGCACTGTTTTATTCATGTGTTCTAAAAATTAATAGGGTTACTCAACAAACCGGACCCGTTTCCGGTCGGCTCAGCTCTTACTAGTATGGCAAAGATGTATTGCGCACCGCAGCAATTCCTTACAGAATATTATCACTATCTGCAAGAAGGGTGATCAAACCAACAATCATCTAAGCCCGTTTACTTGCCGCCAGGGCGCGATAACGCGCCGCCACTTCCTGCGCCGCGATATCCCAGGAAAAGTGCGCGGCCTGGGCCAGGCCCTGCTCGATCAGGCGGGCCCGGGTAGCAGGATTATCCACTACTTCGCGCAACGCCCCCGCCAAAGCGTTCACATCGGTCGAACCGACCAGCAAGCCGGCCGTACCCACCACCTCGGTCAGCGCGGTGTTGTCGGCCACGATCACCGGCACGCCGGAGGCCAGCGCTTCCAGCGGCGGCATGCCGAAACCCTCGGCCAGCGAAGGATAGGCGAAGGCCAGGCAATGGCGGTACAGCACCGGCAGCTCGGCCTCGGCCACGTCTTCCAGGATCAGCACGCGGTCGCGGAAACGGTTGCCGCCGATCTCGGCGAACATGGCGTCGAAACCGAAATCCTTTTGTCCCACGATCACCAGTGGCGGCGCATCGTCGGCCAGCTGGGCATAGGCTTTGAGCAAGGTCACATGGTTCTTGCGCGGCTCCAGCCGGCCCACCGTCAGCAGGTACTGGCCGCTCTTGAGGCCGCGCCGCGCCAGCATCTCCTCGCCGGCCTTGCCGGGGTAGAAACGCTGGTAATCGACGCCGTTGGGTGTGACGCTGATCTTCTGCGGCGCCAGCTTGTAGCGGCGGATGATCTCGCGCTGCGAGAACTGGCTGACCGTAAACACATGCTCGGACTGGTAGGCCGCCAGCCGCATCAGCAGGCGCGAACGCAGGCGGAAGAAGGGCTGGAAAAATTCCGGATGGCTCTCGAACAGCACATCATGAATGGTCACCATGGTCTTGCTGCGCGACGGGAAAGGAATGATGTATTGCGAGTGCAGCAGGTCCAGCTTGAGCTGCTTCTGCATCCGCGGCAACTCCACCGCCAGGCGCTTGATCGCACCCGTGTGCGGCAGCTTGGCCAGCTTGACGTTCGGCAGGTCGAACGCCGGATGCTTGCGCTTGAACTCGTCCACGCCGTCGAGCATGGCATAAAACTCGAACTCCGGGCACAGCCGCGCCACCCGCGAAAACACTTCCAGCACATGCGAACGGGAGCCCTGGAAGATGCCGTCCACCACATGCAAATCGAACCCTATCTTCATTTTTTCCGACCCTTTTAACGTGTCAATTGGCGCCATCGACAGTACGCGGCCGGTCCCGGACGGGGAGCGCGCGACCCCGTTCCGGATGCAGTCCACAAATTTTCAGCGCGTGTATTTTAACAAAAAGACACATATTATACCGTCCGCACAATTGAATGACGCGGCCGCTTGCATCAAACAAGTGGCTCAGCAGCGATTTTTTGCGGGGACAGACGGCGCGCACAGATGATTTTTTTGCGCTGCACCATAATACAATAACATTTGCACATTAAATTGCAATACATAAAGCAAAACCGGGCCGGGCGCGGCCCGCTTCAGCCCTGCGGCAGCAGCGCCGTCACCTCGATTTCCACCCTGGCGCGTTCTTCGATCAGGCCCGATACCTGCACCGCCGTCATGGCCGGATAGTGCTTGCCGATCACCTCGCGGTAGGCCGCGCCGATTTCCTGATAGGCCGCCATGTATTCGCGCTTGTCGAGCACATACCAGGTCATGCGCATGATGTGCTCGGGACCGGCGCCGGCTTCGGCCAGCACCGCCACGATATTGAGCAAGGCCTGGCGCACCTGGCCGGCGAAGTCGTCGGTATGGAACACCCCCTGGGCATCCCAGCCTATCATGCCGCTGACGCACACCGTGCGGCCGCTGGCGGCCACCCCGTTCGAATAGCCGCGCGGGCGCACCCAGCCCGGCGGTTGCAGAAATGTCAGCGTCATCGCGCGCCCTCCCCGGCGCCATCCGGCCCGGCCTGCTCCAGCGCCGCCGCATCGCGCAGCAGTTCGCGCGCGATGATCAGCTGCTGCACCTCGGTCGCGCCCTCGTAGATGCGCAGCGCGCGGATCTCGCGGTACAGGCATTCGACCGGGTGGCCGCTGACCACGCCCATGCCGCCGAACAGCTGCAGCGCCATGTCGATCACCTGCTGGGCCGTCTCCGTGGCCGTCATCTTGGCCATGGCCGCCTCCATCGTCACCTTGCGGCCCTGGTCGCGCTGCCAGGCCGCGCGGTAGCACAGCAGGGCCGCAGCGTCGATGCCGGTGGCCATCTGCGCCAGCCTGGACTGGCTGATCTGGAAGTCGGCCAGCGTGTGGCCGAACATCTGGCGCTTGCGCGCATGCGCCAGCGCCTCGTCCAGCGCGCGCCGCGCGAAACCGATCGCGGCCGCTGCCACCGAGGTGCGGAATACGTCCAGCGTGGCCATCGCCACCTTGAAGCCCTGGCCCGCCGCGCCGATGCGCGCGCTGGCCGGCACCCGGCATTGCGTAAAGCGCAGGCGCGCCAGCGGATGCGGCGCCATCACCTCGATGCGCTCGGCGATCCCTAATCCCGGATTATCGGCATCGACGATGAAGGCGCTGATGCCGCGCGCGCCCGGCGCCTCGCCGGTACGGGCGAACACCACGTAGAAGTCGGCGATGCCGCCGTTCGAAATCCAGGTCTTCTCGCCATCGAGCAGGTAGCCGTCGCCATCGCGCACGGCCGCGCACTGCATGGCCGCCACGTCGGAGCCGGCCTGCGGCTCGGACAGCGCAAACGCGGCGATCGCCGTACCGCCGGCCACCCGCGGCAGGTAGGCCGCGCGCTGGGCCGGAGTGCCGAACAGGCTGATCGCGCCCGAACCCAGCCCCTGCATGGCAAAGGCGAAATCGGCCAGTCCTTCGTGGCGCGCCAGCGTCTCGCGGATGATGCAGATGGCGCGGGTGTCGATCGCCTCGGCCGCGCCGCCGTATTGGCTGCCGCCGACGGCATGGCGCAGCCAGCCGCCCTGCCCCAGCTGCCTGACCAGCGTGCGGCAGGCCGCATCGACATCGCCGCCGTGGTGGCCGGCGATATGCGCGCCGGCCCAGGTGTCGAGCGCCCGCTCCAGCGCCGCGTGCCGCGGCTCAAAGAAGGGCCATTCCAGGTAAGTCTTGTCTGCCATGATTCAATCGCCTTCGAACTGGGGAGTCTGTTTCGCCACGAAGGCGTGGTAGGCACGGTGGAAGTCGTTGGTCGCCATGCAGATCGCCTGCGCCTGCGCTTCCGCCTCGATGGCTTCATCGACGCCCATATTCCATTCCTGCTGCAGCATCTTCTTGGTCATGCCGTGCGCGAAGGTCGGGCCATCGGCCAGTCCCTGCGCCAGCGCCAGCGCGGCGCTATTGAGTCCCTCCGGCTGGTGCAGGCTGTTGAAGAAGCCCCAGCGTTCGCCCTGCTCGCCGCTCATCGAGCGGCCCGTGTAGAGCAGCTCGGCCGCGCGGCCCTGGCCGATCACGCGCGGCAGCAGCGCGCAGGCGCCCATGTCGCAGCCGGCCAGGCCGACCCGCGTGAACAGGAAGGCGGTCTTGCTGCGCGCGGTCGCCAGGCGCATATCCGAGGCCAGCGCCAGCATCGCTCCGGCACCCGCGCAGATGCCGTCGATCGCCGCCACGATAGGCTGCGGACAGGCGCGCATGGCCTTGACCACATCGCCGGTCATGCGCGTAAAGGCCAGCAGGCCGGGCATATCCAGCTTGGTCAGCGGGCCAATGATGTCGTGCACATCGCCGCCGGAGCAGAAATTCTCGCCCGCGCCGTTGATGACGATGGCCTTGACATCGTCGGCCAGCGCCAGCGCGCGGAACAGCTCGCGCAGCTCGGCGTAGGAATCGAAGGTGAGCGGATTCTTGCGTTCGGGCCGGTTCAGGGTCAGCGTGGCCACGCCGGCGCTGACGCAAAACAGAAAATGGCGCGCCTGATAGCCCGCCAGGCTGGTGCGGTTGCCGGGCAGTTGCTGGGCTTCGCCGGGAAGATAGCGCATGGTGGTGTCCTTGTTAGTCATCGGTATTGCGTGAATAGTGCTGCCGCGGCCGCTATTTTTCGTCGCCCGCGGTCAGGTGGCGCTTCATCTGCGACAGCAGGTCGATCAGCTGGCCCTTGTCGGCGCCCGGCATGTCCTGCAGCAGCTCGGCCACCCAGCCCTCGTGCACCTCGGCCATCGCATCGAAGGCGCGCCGGCCTTCGGGCGTGAGCTTGACGCTGTAGGCGCGGCCGTCGCTGGGATGGGCCACCCGCTGCACCAGCTTTTCCTGCTCCAGCTGGTCGGTGATGCCGGTGATATTGCCGCCGGTGACCATCATGCGGCGCGACAGTTCGCCCATGCGCAGCCCTTCCGGATGGCGCTGCAATTGCGCCATCAGGTCGAAGCGCGGCAGCGTGATGCCGAAGGTGCTGCGCAGGCGGCTGCGGATTTCGTTCTCGATCCGGTTGGTGCAGGAGAGCATGCGCAGCCACAGCTTGAGCGACTGGTGGTGATCGTCGGTCAGGCGCGTGGCCAGGTCGGGCGCCGAGCTGGCGCCGTCATCGTGCGCGGCGTGGTCCTGGGCCGCGTTACCCTGGGCGGTCTTGTCGTAGGCGGCCTTGTCCTGCACCGCATCGTCGCGCATGGCACTGTCGTGCTTATGTAGATTCATGGTTTATCCCTCCAGCAGCCGCGCTGCCAGCTGCTGCGCGGACAGGCCGGCACTGGCGGCGGCCTGCTGGCGTTCGCGTTCAAGGTTACGTTCCAGCTGCTGCTTGCCGGCCTGGTATTGGCGCGGCCAGCGTAGCGCCGCGTAGCCGATGCGCGCCGCCTCGGCCAGCGTCCAGGCCGGATTGGCCAGATGCGGGCGGCCCACCGCGCACAGATCGGCGCGCCCGGCGGCGATGATGCTGTTGGCGTGATCGGCTTCAAAGATCGAACCGACCGCGATGGTGGCGATGCCCGCCTCGTTGCGCACCCGGTCCGCGAACGGCGCCTGGTACATGCGCCCATACAGCGGTTTCTCGCGCTTGCTGACCTGGCCCGACGAGCAGTCGATCAGATCGGCGCCGGCCTGCTTGAACAGGCGCGCGATCCGCACCGCGTCGTCCGGCGTGATGCCGCCGTCGACCCAGTCGTGCGCCGAAATCCGCACGCTCATCGGCAGTCCGGCCGGCCAGGCCGCCCGCATCGCCGCGAACACCCGCAGCGGGAAGCGGCAGCGGTTTTCCAGGCTGCCGCCAAACTCGTCGGCGCGCTGATTGGTCAGCGGCGAGATGAAGGAAGACAGCAGATAGCCGTGCGCGCAGTGCAGCTCCAGCCAGTCGAAGCCGGCCAGTGCGGCGGCCAGGGTGGCGCGCACAAAGTCGGCCTCCACCTTGCGCATATCGGCCAGCGTCATCTCGCGCGCCAGTTGCGACACGCCGTCCAGGTACTGCTGGGGCGAGGCCGACACCAGCGGCCAGTTGTCCTGCTCCAGCGGCTGGTCGATGCCCTCCCACATCGGCCGGGTCGAGCCCTTGGCGCCGGCATGGCCCAGCTGCAGGCCGATCGCCGCGTCACTATGCGCATGGACGAAGTCGACGATACGCCGCCACGCCGCCGTATGCTCCGGCGCGTACATGCCGGGACAGGCCGGCGTGATGCGCGCATCGGCCGACACGCACGTCATCTCCGCCATCACCAGCGCCGCCCCGCCCAGCGCGCGCGCGCCCAGATGCGCCAGGTGGAAGTCGCCCACCGTGCCGTCGACGGCGCTGTACTGCGCCATCGGCGACACCAGGATGCGGTTCTTCAGCGTCAGCCCGCGCACCTTGAAGGGCGTAAACATCGGCGGAACCGCCAGTTCGGCGGGCGCCGGCAGCTGCGCCTGCGCAAAGGCGCGCGCGCCGAACCAGCGCTCGAAGTGGGCCACATAGGAGGCATCGCGCAGGCGCAGGTTCTCGTGCGACAGGCGCTGGCTGCGCGTCAGCATGGAGTAGGCAAACTGCGGCGCCTCCATCGCGCTGTAGCGTTCCACATTTTCAAACCATTCCATCGAATTGCGCGCCGCGCTCTGGATCTTCAGCACTTCGACCGCGCGCACCTGCTCATAGACGTCCAGCGCCGCGCGCGGCTCTGCATGGTTGGCGAAGCAGCGCGCCAGTTCAATCGCATCCTCCAGCGCCAGCTTGGTGCCCGAGCCGATCGAATAGTGGGCCGAGTGCGCCGCATCGCCCATCAGCACCACCGGCGTGGCGCCGTTCCAGTGCACCCAGCGCTCGCAGACGATGCGCGGGAAGGTGATCCACATATTCGCGCCGCGCAGATGGGGCGAGTTCGACATCAAGCGGTGCCCGTCCAGCTGCTGCGCGAACAGCCGCTCGCAGAAGGCGATGCTTTGCTCCTGGCTCATGTCGGCCAGTCCGGCCGCGCGCCACACCGCTTCCGGCGTCTCGACGATGAAGGTCGAGGTGTTGCCGTCGTACTGGTAGATATGGGCCTGGAACCAGCCATGCTCGGTCTGCTGGAAGGCGAAGGTGAAGGCGTCGAATTTCTTCGTCGTGCCGAGCCACACAAAGCGGCACTGGCGCGCCTCGATCCGCGGCTGGAAGCTGGCCGCGTAGCGCGTGCGCACGCGGCTGTTCAAGCCATCGCTGGCGATCACCAGGTCGGCCCGATACTGCGCCGCGATCTGCTGATCGTCCTGCACCTCGCTCTCGAACACCAGCTGCACGCCCAGTTCCTCGCAGCGCTGCTGCAGGATGTTGAGCAGGCGCTTGCGGCCGATGCCGCAGAAGCCGTGGCCACCGGACTGCTGGCGCTCGCCCTTGAAGAACACATCGATATCGTCCCAGTGATTGAACGATTGCAGGATCGCCTGCGCGGTCGGCTCGTCCGCGCCGGCCAGATTGCCCAGCGTCTGATCCGAGAACACCACACCCCAGCCGAAGGTATCGTAGGGGCGATTGCGTTCGATCACCGTGATCTGGTGCGCGCTGTCCTGCTGCTTCATCAGCAGCGCAAAATACAAACCGGCCGGGCCGCCGCCTATGCACACGATATTCATGGCTGTCCCTGGACCGGAGTCCGTAATTTGAAACGTTGCAGCTTGCCCGTCTCCGTGCGCGGCAAGGCCGCCAGGAAGCGGATCGTGCGCGGATACTTGTACGGCGCGATCTGGCTCTTCACAAACTCCTGCAGTTCGGCCACCAGCGCGTCGGTCGGCGCCACGCCCGGCTTGAGCACCACATGCGCCTCCACCACCTGCCCCCGTTCCTCGTCGGGCTGGCCGATCACGCCGCATTCGGCCACCGCCGCGTGGCGCAGCAAGGCTTCCTCCACTTCCGGCCCGGCGATGTTGTAGCCGGCCGAAATGATCATGTCGTCGGTGCGCGAGCGATAGTAGAAATAGCCGTCCGCATCCATTTCGTAGGCGTCGCCGGTCAGGTTCCAGCCATTGAGTACATAGTCCAGCTGGCGCGGATCGTCCAGATAGCGGCAGCCGGTCGGGCCCTTCACGGCCAGCCGTCCCACCACGCCCGGCCCCACCCGCTGGCCGTCGCCATCGAGAATGCAGGCCTGATAGCCCGGCACCGGCTTGCCGGTCGCGCCGGGGCGGATCTGGGCACCGGCGGCGGAGATAAAGATATGCAGCAGTTCGGTCGCGCCTATGCCGTCGATCATGGCCAGGCCGCTGGCCTTTTGCCACGCCTCGCGCGTGGCCAGCGGCAGCGCCTCGCCGGCGGACACGGTTTCACGCAGGCTGCCCAGGGTGTATTGCGCGGCCAGTGGCGTCATCTGGCGGTAGAAGGTGGGCGCGGTAAAGCATACCGTCGCGCTGTACTGCTGAATCGCCTGCAGCAGGGTTTCCGGCGTCAGTTTTTCCAGCAGCACCGCGCTGGCACCCACCCGCAGCGGGAACAGCAGCAAGCCGCCCAGGCCGAAGGTAAAGGCCAGCGGCGGCGTGCCGATGAAGATATCCGACGCCTGCGAACGCAGCACCTCGCGCGGGAAGCAGTCGCAGATGGCCAGCACGTCGCGATGGAAATGCATGGTCCCCTTCGGGATACCGGTGGTGCCGGAGGTGAAGCTGATCAGGCAGACGTCGTCGGCGGAGGTATCGACGGCGGTATAGCTGGCCGGCTGTTCGGCCATCAGCGCCTCCAGTGCGTCCGCACTCGCGCCGGCGCCAAAGCACAGCAGGGTCGAAGGCAGTCCTTCCGCGCCCTCCAGTTCCGCGCGCAGGCTGGCCGCACACAGCACCGCATCGACCCGGGCCTTGAGCATGATGGTGCCCAGTTCGCGCTTGCGCAGCAGCGGCATGGTTGGCACGGCGATGCAGCCGGCCTTGAACACGGCCAGGATGCAGGCCGCCATCATCGGATGGTTCGCCCCGCGCAGCAGCACCCGGCTGCCCGTCTGCAAGCCCATGGGGCCGCGCAGCACATGGGCGATGCGGTCGACCTGTTCGAGCAGCTGGGCATAGGTCCAGGTCAGCTCGGCGCCGCGCACCGCGATGCGCTCGCCGATGCCATTCGCGATGGCGCCATCGAGCAGCGCGGCGGCGCAATTGAGCCGGGACGGGTAATGCAGTTGCGGCAGATCGAAGCACAGATCCGGCCATTGCTCCGGCGGCGGCAGATGGTCGCGCGCAAAGGTATCGGTGTGGGCGCTGTCGCCCAGAGGTGCGCCGGCGGCGCGGGTGGTGGTTCTGATCATGGTCGCCCTGGAGGTAAAAGCTCGGATCGCATCAGCCCGGAAGCAGATACTTTAAACTTAAACTATCTAGGGTGCAAGGCAAATGATGATCAATAGGCGGGGCTACAGAGGGGGGCACAGATTGCGGGCCGGCGGCCCTGTTTGAACCCACGGCGTAACCCTGGGGTCTGACCCGGCGGGTCAGACCCCGGCTCTTTGCCGTGGGTTTTAAGAGAGCAGCCGGCGCGCATGTATGCGCGCATGCACGCCGGCAGCACATTCCATCACTGCATGCACAAGCGCAGCGCTTCACGCCAGTCCGGCAGACGGCAGAAGGTATCCATCAACTGCTGTGACGACATCACCGAGTAGGCCGGGCGCGGTGCCGGTACCGGATATTCCGCCGTGGTGATCGGCAGCAGACGGCATTCGATGCCGGCCTGCTCGATGATCGCCTGGGTGAACTCGAACCAGGTGGTCTGGCCCTGGCTGCTCAGGTGATAGATGCCACCCTTCTGCTGCCACCAGTCGGCGCCGCCGGCATGGGCTTGCGCCAGGATCAGCGCGGTGGTGTCGGCAATGGTACGGCTCCAGGTCGGCGCGCCGTGCTGGTCGGCCACCACGCGCAGCTCATCACGCTCCTTGGCCAGACGCAGCATGGTCAGCAGGAAATTCTTGCCGCGCATGCCGTACACCCAGCTGGTGCGGAAAATCAGGTGCGGAATGCCGGACGCGACGATCGCCTGCTCGCCGGCCAGCTTGCTGGCGCCGTAGACATTGATCGGGCCGGTCGCATCGTTTTCCTTGCGGGCCGAAGGATCGTTACCCGGGAACACATAGTCGGTCGAATAGTGCACCAGCTTGGCGCCCAGCTTCAGCCCCTCTTCCGCCATCACGGCCGGCGCGCCGGCGTTGATGCGGTGTGCCAGTTCCGGCTCGCTCTCGGCCTTGTCCACCGCCGTGTAGGCGGCCGGATTGACGATCAGGCCAGGCTTGACGCGGCGGATCACATCGCGCACCTGGTCCAGATCGGACAGGTCCATCACGCTGCGGTCCACGGCCACCACTTCGCCTAGGCCCTGCAAGGTACGCTCCAGCTCGTAACCGACCTGGCCGGTATTTCCCGTCAGCAGGATCTTCATGCGAACACCTCCGCATTGGCCAGCAGCGAACCGGCCTGGTCTTTACCGGACAGCAGCGGCGCCGCCTCCAGCGGCCATTCGATGCCGATGGCCGGGTCGTTCCACAGGATAGAACGCTCGAACTCGGGTGCCCAGTAATCGGTGGTCTTGTACAGGAATTCGGCGGACTCGCTGGTGACGACGAAACCGTGCGCGAAGCCGGCCGGTATCCACAGCTGGCGCTTGTTCTCGGCCGACAGTTCCAGACCGTACCACTGGCCGAAGGTTGGCGAACTCTTGCGCAGGTCGACGGCCACATCGAACACCGCGCCCGCGGTCACGCGCACCAGCTTGCCCTGGGCTTGCTGGATCTGGTAGTGCAGGCCGCGCAGCACATTGCGCGCCGAGCGGGAATGGTTATCCTGCACGAACTCGACCTGGACACCGGTCAGCTCGGCGAAGCGGCGCGCGTTGAAGCTCTCGTAGAAAAAGCCGCGGTCGTCGCCGAACACTTTCGGCTCGATGACCAGCAAGCCTTCGAGGGGAGTGGAAATCACGTTCATCGTGGAATCACCTTATCTTCTAGAATTTGGAGCAGATACTGCCCGTAATTGTTTTTCTTGAGCGGCTCGGCCAGCTTGCGCAGCTGGCCGGCGTCGATATAGCCCTTGCGGTAAGCGATCTCTTCCGGGCACGCGACTTTCAGGCCCTGGCGCTTTTCTATCGTGGCAATGAACTGCGAGGCGTCCAGCAGCGAATCGTGGGTGCCGGTGTCGAGCCAGGCCATGCCGCGGCCCATCAGCTCCACCTTCAGGTCCTGGGCTTCCAGGTAGACCCGGTTGACGTCGGTGATTTCCAGCTCGCCACGCGGCGAAGGCTTGATCGCGGCGGCGATATCGCACACCTTGTTGTCGTAGAAATACAGGCCGGTCACCGCATAGTTCGATTTTGGCTTCAGCGGTTTTTCCTCGATGCTGACCGCCTGGCGGTTCTCGTCGAAGTCGACCACGCCATAGCGCTCGGGATCGTGCACGTGGTAGGCGAACACGGTGGCGCCCTCGGTGCGTTCGTTGGCGCTGCGCAGCAAGGCATCGAGATCGTTACCGTAGTAAATATTGTCGCCCAGGATAAGCGCCGACGGCGAGTCGCCGACGAATTCCTTGCCGATGATGAAGGCTTGCGCCAGGCCATCGGGCGAAGGCTGGACCGCGTAGCTGATCGCGATGCCCCACTGGCTGCCGTCGCCCAGCAGGTCCTGGAAGCGCGGCGTGTCCTGCGGGGTCGAGATGATCAGGATCTCGCGCATGCCCGCCAGCATCAGGGTCGTCAGCGGATGGTAGATCATCGGCTTGTCGTAGATCGGCAGCAATTGCTTCGATACGCTCATCGTCACCGGGTACAGGCGCGTGCCCGAGCCGCCGGCCAGGATGATGCCCTTGCGCTTAGTAATGGTCGCCGCTGTCGTCATCACGCATTTTCCCGGGTCGAGTAATTCGCTTCCATCCACTTCATGTAATTACCCGACTGAACGTCGGCCACCCAGGCCTGGTTGTCCAGATACCACTGCACCGTCTTGGCGATGCCGGTCTCGAAGGTCTCGGCCGGCTTCCAGCCCAGCTCCCGTTCGAGCTTGCGCGCATCGATCGCGTAGCGGCGGTCATGGCCCGGCCGGTCCTTAACATAGGTGATCTGCTCGCGATAGCTGGCGCCAGCGGCTTTCGGTTTCTGTTGGTCGAGCATATCGCACAGGGTATGGACGACGTCCAGGTTGGCCATCTCGTTCCAGCCGCCAACGTTATAAGTCTCGCCCAGGCGCCCGGCTTCGAGCACGCGGCGGATCGCGGCGCAGTGATCGCTGACATACAGCCAGTCGCGCACTTGCTGGCCATCGCCATAGATCGGCAGCGGCTTGCCCGCCTGGGCGTTGGCGATGATCAGCGGAATGAGTTTTTCCGGGAAGTGGTAAGGACCGTAGTTGTTCGAGCAATTGGTCGTCACCGTCGGCAGGCCGTAGGTGTGGTGGTAGGAGCGCACCAGGTGGTCCGACGCCGCTTTCGAGGCAGAGTAAGGGCTGTTCGGCGCGAAGGCCGTCGTTTCGCTGAACGGCGCATCGTCCGGTCCCAGCGTGCCATACACTTCATCGGTCGACACGTGCAGGAAACGGAAGGCCGTCTGGTCCGCTTCGGGCAGCGCGCTCCAGTAGGCGCGCGTCGCTTCGAGCAGGCTGAAAGTGCCGTTGATGTTGGTATTGATGAATTCGCCAGGACCGAGGATGGAACGGTCCACATGGCTTTCCGCCGCGAAGTGGACGATCGCGCGTGGCTTGTGTTCCTGCAACAGCGCCAGCACCTGGGCCTGATCGCAGATGTCGCCGCGCACGAACACGTGACGCGCATCCTGCTTCAGCGTCGCCAGATTGTTCAAATTGCCCGCATAGGTCAATTTGTCGAAGTTCAGTACCGGCTCATCGGACTGGGCCAGCCAGTCGAGCACGAAGTTTGAGCCGATAAAGCCGGCGCCGCCAGTCACAAAGATCATGGGATGTTATTTCCTGTTAAGCAAGTTGGAATGCGATGTGTGCAGTAATTGCATTATTTGCAACAAATCGTGCAATTAGCATAATTTTATGTGAATCCGCGCCGACCCGCTTGAAAACTTGCGCAAGCGTAGGGCCGCGCTGGCGATCCCAGGCCTGCCGTCCAGCCCGCCCTCAGGCCTGGCCATCCTGGCGCAGCAGGCCGGATTGGTGTATCACGGCGCGCACCACGTCGGCCAAAGCGCCCTGCACCGTTTCGCCCAGCAGCGTGCCGGGACCGATCGCGGCCAGCGCCCTGGCCGCGCCATGCAGGCCCAGCGTGGCGCAGCCGGCCTGCAGGCGTTCGATGCGCACGCGCGCCTCGGCCTGCTCTCCCCGCGCGAGCAAGACTTCCAGCTCGCCGCTGGCGCTGGTCAACTGGGTATGGAAACCACTGAGATAAACGAGCAGGCGCTCGCCATTGATGCCCAGCCGCTGCTGGGTGGCGGCGGGCGCCTCGGCGTCGTGCTCATAGCCGCTGGCGGCATGGTCGAAAAAGGCCAGCAGGTGCACCCGCACCTGCTCGGCCTGGAATGGTTTGACGATGTAGCCGGCCGCACCGGCCTGGGTGGCCTGCTGCACGCTGTCCTCGTCGGTGGAAGAGGTCACCAGCACGAAGGGCGTGGTGTTGAGCCGCGCATCGGCCTTGATCCTTTGCAGCAGTTCCAGGCCGGACAGGCGCGGCATGCGCAGGTCGCAAAAACAGATGGCGGGCCGCAGGCCTTGTTCCAGCTGCTCCCATGCATCGGCGCCGTCTTCGGCTTCCACAATCTCAAAGTCGCCGCAGCTGTCGATCAGGTGCATCAGCACCATGCGCGAGACGACATCGTCATCTACTACCAGAACCTTCATGCCATTCCTCCGTGCCGCTGCAAAGTGTGCAGGGTGTTGCGATCCGCTGGCGCATTATACCCAGCGGGCCGCCGCGGCGTGCAGCGGCCCTCAGGCCGGCTGCGCATGCCCCAGCAACTGGCGCAGGCGCGGCAGCTCTTCCATCACCAGCTCGTAATGTCCGGCGTCGGCGGCCAGTTCCAGGCTGGCGCACAGCGCCTGCAATTCGCGTTCTTCCAGATAGCCGGCGCTGCCCTTGATACCGTGCAGCAGGCGGCCCGCGGTGTCGCAGTCGCGCACCGCCAGCGCCCGGTCCAGCTCGGCCAGGCGGGCCGGCACGTCGGCGTTGAAGGCTGCGCGCAGGCGCGCCTTCAGGCCCGCGCCGCTGCCGCTGTAATGGCCTGGCCCCGGTTCCGGTTCCGGCACGGTCAGCGGCGCCACGCCGAACATCGCGTCCAGTTCCAGCACATTCGGCGCCAGTTGCCGCTCCATGGGCGGCAGCACGAAGCCGCGCTGCAACTGGCGCTCGATCGCCCGGCTCAGCTGGAAGTGCAGCGCCGCCTCGTCGATCGGCTTGGTCAGGAAGTCGTCCATGCCCGCGCCCAGATAGCGGCTGCGGTCTTCCTCGCTGGCGTTGGCCGTCAGCGCGATGATCATCAGTTCCTGGTCGCGCACCGGCGCCTCGTCCGGGCCGCCGGCGCGGATCAGGCGGGTGGCGCTGGCGCCGTCCATCTCGGGCATGCGCCCATCCATCAGGATCACATCGTAGCGCGTCATCGCGCACGCCTTGACCGCCAGCGCGCCATTGGCCGCGATGTCGACCTTGTGGCCCAGGTCTTCGAGCATCATGCGGATGATGATCTGGTTGGTCGGGAAGTCTTCCGCGCACAGGATCTTGAGCTGATGGCTATGCGGCTCGCGCGGCACATGCGGCACCAGCGGCGGCGCCACGCCGTCGGCCAGCGGCAGGTCGAAGGCGAAGGTGCTGCCGTGACCCGGCTGGCTTTGCACGCTGATCTCGCCGCCCATCAGTTCCACCAACTGGCGGCAGATCGCCAGTCCCAGCCCGGTGCCGCCGTAGCGCCGGGTGGTGGTCGAATCGGCCTGCTCGAACTTCTGGAACAGGCGCGGCATCGCGTCGGCCGGAATGCCGATGCCCGAATCCTCCACCGTGAAGCGGATCACATTGAAACCGGGATGCGCATGCGGCCCCTCCGGCAGGCGTTCGACGCGCATGCGCACCGCGCCCTCCTGGGTAAACTTGAAGGCATTGCCGACCAGGTTCACCAGCACCTGGCGCAAACGGGTCGGATCGCCAATGACGAACTCGGGCAGGTTGTTGCCAAAGCTCAGGCTGAAGTCCACGCTGTGCGCGGCGGCCTGTTCCTCGAACAGATTGACCACGTTTTCCACCGTCGCCGACAGCGCGAAGTCAATATTCTCGATACTCAGCTTGCCCGCCTCGATCTTGGAAAAGTCGAGCAGGTCGTTGATGATCGACAGCAGCGACTGGGCATTGGCCTGGCCGCGCAGGATCTGCTCGCGCGTGCTGTCCTGCAGATGGCCGTCGCGCAGGGCGAAGCCCAGCATGCCGATCACGCCAGCCAGCGGGGTGCGCATCTCGTGGCTCATATTGGCCAGGAATTCGGACTTCTGGCGGGTGGCGTCTTCGGCCTTCTGCTTGGCCAGGCGCAGGCGCTCGTCGTTTTCCTGCAGGGCGCGGTTGGCCAGCGCCAGTTCGTCGGTGTGCAGGCGCACCTGTTTTTCCTGCAGCAGCAGCTGGCCCTGGGTCTGGCGCAGCGCGCCCATCGCCTCTTCCAGCTGCTGGTAGGCGCGGGCGTTTTCCAGCCCGGCCGCCGCGTGCCCGGCCAGCGTCTGCAGCATGTCCATGTGCACGCGCTGGTAGGCATTGCGCTCGGTGCTCTGCACGCACAGGATGCCCACCACCTTGTCGTTGACGATCAGCGGCGTGTACAGCATGGCCAGCGGCACCACCGAGGGCTGGCCGTTCTCCAGCGGCGCCGGCGACAGCGTCTGCAGTCCGGCCGCGCCCATATACTGCCCATACTCGGCGTAGAAGTCGTTGATGAAGATTTCGCGCTTGTTGCGCAGGCACCAGACCGCCAGCTGGTTCGCATCGTCCAGTCTGCGCCCATAAGGACGGCTGCGCACCCCACCCTCGATCGCGAAGGGGAACTCGATCACGCCCTGCTCCTCGCGCACGAAGCCGATGCCGAACATCTGCGCATCCATCAAATGGTGCACATGCCGGTACAGGGTGCGCATCGCCGTTTCCATGTCCAGCGTGGCGCTCATCTCGCGTCCCAGTTCGCTCATCACCGAGATATTGCGGTGCGCCTGCTCGACGTTTTCCTTCTGGTGTTCCACTTCCTGCTTCTGGCGTTCGGCCTCCATGCGCCGCTGCTCGGCTTCCATGCGCTGGTTTTCCGCCTCCAGGCGGCGCTGTTCCAGCTCGCCCTTCTGCTGCTGCAGCAGCATATTCTTCTGTTCCACCTCGGCGGTGCGCTGGCTGACCTGCTGCTCCAGCAGGGTCTTCTGGCGGCGCATGCCGCGCATCCGCGCATGGTAGGAAAAATAGCCCAAACCCAGCAGCAGCAGCACCACCAGCGAACGGAACCACCAGGTTTTCCAGAACGGCGGCAGGATGGTGATCTCCAGCGTGGCCGCGTTGTCGTTCCAGATACCGTCCTTGTTGGCCGCCTTGACGCGGAACACATAGTGGCCCGGGTCCAGATTGGTGTAGGTGGCGAAACGCTTGGTCGCATCGGTCACCACCCAGTCCTCGTCGAAGCCCTGCAACTGGTAGGCGAAGCGGTTGCGCTGCGGCGCGGCGTAGTGCAGGGCCGCGAATTCGAGCGAGAACACCGAGTCGTACTGGCTCAGCGTCAGCGCGCCGGTATGCTCGATCGCGTTCTTGAGCACATTCGCATGCTCGCCCTGCCCGGCCTTGACGGACTTGTTAAAGATCTGCAGGTCGGTGATGGCCACCGTCGGCGCCACGCTGTTCTCGCGCACTTCCTGCGGCGCGAAGGCGGTGATGCCGTTGAAGCCGCCGAAGAACAGCGTGCCGTCCGGCGTGCGCAGGGCCGCGCCGTCGAAGTAGGCGCCCTCGATGGTGCCGTCGGCGCCGCTGTAATTGCGGAACAGGCCGGTCTCGGTATTCAGGCGCGAGATGCCGCTGTTGGTACTGAGCCAGAGATTGCCCACCGCGTCCGGCAGGATGGAGGCGATCGCGTCGTCGGCGATGCCATCCTTGCGCAGGTAGCGGCGGAAGCGCACCGTGCCGTCCGGCGCGGTTTCCATCTTGTTCAGGCCCGCCGCCGTGCCCACCCAGATCGCGCCGCGCGCGTCCTCGTACAGATAATGCACCTCGTCGTGGCTCAGGCTGAGCGGATCGTTCGGGTCGCGCCGGAAATGGCGGAAGCGCCCGGTCTTGCGGTCGAGCAGATCGAGGCCGTTGAAGGTGCCCACCCACAGCTGGCCGCGGCGGTCTTCCAGGATGGGCCGCACCACATTGTCGGCCAGGCTGGCGCTGTCGGAGGGATCGTGGCGATAGGTCTGCAAGGCGCGCGTGCGCGGATCATAGCGGTGCAGGCCGCCGCGCGAGGCGATCCACAGGATGCCGTTGCGGTCGCCGACGATATTGCGGATCGTGTCGCTGGCCGGGTCGCCGCGCGCCAGCGACAGCAGCGAAAACTTGCCGCTCGCCGCGTCCATGCGGTTGATGCCGCTGCGCCCGCCCAGCCACAGATTGCCATCCTTGTCGCGCCAGACCGCGTTGACCAGATCGTCGGCCAGGCTGTCGGGACGGGATGGGTCGTGCTGGAACAACTGGCCCTCGCCGCTGATCGGATCGAAATGATTCAGGCCGCTGCTGGTACCCAGCCACAGCTTGCCGCGCCCGTCGGCGGCGATCGCGCGCACCTTGTTGTCCGACAGCGTGCGCAGCTGGTCGGCCTGGCGCACCACCCGCGCGAAGCCGCCGCTGCCCAGGTCGACCCGGCTCACGCCATTGTTCCAGGTGCCGACCCAGAAAGTGCCCACGCGGTCGCGCAGCAGCGCCGAGATCTGGTTGTCGGCCACGCTGTGGCTGTCGCTGAACTGGTGGGTGTACTGCACCATGCGGTTCTCGGCCGCCAGCCAGCGGTACAGGCCATCGGCGCTGCTGCCCACCCACAGGCTCGCTTCGGCATCCTGGTAGATCGCCGTGATCGCGCCCGGCTTCAGGCCCTCCTTCTCGCCCAGGCGGCGGCGCTGGGGCGCGTCGCCCAGCAGGCGCCATTGTTCCAGCCCGCCCGCCGTGCCTATCCACAGGGTCTGGCTGCTGTCGACCTGCAGCGCCGCCACATAGTTATAGCGCGAATCGGGGGCGGCATCGACCTTGTAGTGCTGGAAGCGGCTCGCACCCGGCGCCAGCATGTCGAGCCCCGTCGCCGTGCCCACCCACAGGCGCCCGGCGGCATCGCGCGCCAGCGCATACACCTGGTCGTCGACCAGGCTGCCGGCATCGGCCGCGTCGTGGTGCCAGCTGGTGAAGCGCCCACTGACCGGATCGAAGTGATGCAGGCCGTCGCCGGTGGCCAGCCACAGGCCGCCCATGCCATCGTCGACGATGGCGCGCACATGGCGGTTGCCGTTGCCGCGCTTGGGCGACTCCTGCGGCAGGAAATGGGAGAAGGTCTGGCTCAGGGGATTGTAGCGATCCAGGCCGCCGTCGGTGCCCACCCACAGCGTGCCCGAGCCGTCCACATGCAGCACCCGCACCCAGTTGTCGCCCAGGCTGCGCGAGTCGGACACGGCGCTCTTGAAGGTGATCATGCGGTAGCCGTCGAAGCGGCTCAGGCCGGCCTGGGTGCCGAACCACATGAAACCCTGCTTGTCCTGGGCGATCGCCAGCACCGACTCCTGCGCCAGCCCATGCTCGACCCCCAGCTGCTCGAAGCGCAGCGTGCGCGGCGGCGCCATCGCCGATGCCGTGGCCATGCCCAGTACCCATAGCAGGACGGGCAGCAGCAGGAGCAGCAGCGGATGGCAAAGACGGCGCGGTGACAGCACGAAAAAGGTCCGGAAAAGGAAAGATATTACAGGATTATGGCAGGTGCAAGGCGATTGCGGCCATTGTCTTTTCAATCACTTTGACGGCCGCACCCGGCGCCGCCGTCCGGCGGCGGGGCCGGGCCGGGCATCGAGGCCGGCGCGCTCAGGAACCGAAGAAGGCCAGCACGTCTTCCTTGCGGGCGTTGGTGTCGCGCTGGCCCAAGCGGATCAGCTCGCAGGTATAGGTCGATTCGAACAGCAGGTAGGACGCCAGCGCGGCGCCGCGCGTTTCGGTCGCGCCTATGCCCGAGAGCATGGTGCGGATCGGCGCCGGCAGGCTGCTGATATGCCGGCTGGCGATGTCGTCGAGCCGTTCCGACGGCGCGATCACCAGCAGCTCCACCGGCTTGAGCGGGGTCTTGGCCAGCAGTTCCGGCGGCAGCATCGACAGGGTCTTGTTGACCCGTTCGAGCCGCTCGATGTCGACCGCCAGCCCGTCCAGGAAGATCGAGGACATCGCATGGCCGGCGATCTGGGCCAGGCTGGGATAGCGCGCCGTTTCGCTGGCGTCGCGCGCCGGCTCGGTCAGGCGCCCCGCCCCCACCACCAGCACCTTGCTCGCGCCCAGGTGGATGGCCGGCGAGATCGGCGCCAGCTGGCGCATCGAACCGTCGCCGCAGTATTCGCGGTGCCCGCCCAGGTACAGCGGCGTGGCCGGAAAAATAAAGGGAATCGCCGACGAGGCCAGCAGATGCTCGACCCCGATCTGGTCCTGCAGCGCGATGCGCTGCATGCGCACCCAGGGCGCGATTTCGGCGATGGTCTGATAAAAGGTGATGTGCTGGCCGCCGGTATAGGACGAGGCGGTGACGGCCAGCGCGTGCAGCAGCCCCTCGGACATCACCATGTCGAGCCGCGGCAGGTCGAGCATGCGGTGCAGCAGGCCCACCAGCGGGGTATTGTCGAGCAGGGAACGGGGCGGCGCGGCGCGCCATTTGCGCAGCAGCCAGCCGAACGACAGCAAGGACAGCCAGCGCGCGCCGGAGCGTATCATGCCCAGCGAATCGGCCCGGTAGACCTGGGCCACCTCGATGTTTTGCCAGACGTCGAGCAGCTTTTGCACGCCCTCGCCGAAGTTGTCGGCGCGGCAGGCCAGCGCGGTGGCGTTGATGGCGCCGGCCGAGGTGCCGCAGATGATGTCGAAGGGATTGCGCGCCGGGCGCCAGCCCGACTCCCACAGTATCTCCGAGATGGCCTGCAGCACCCCCACCTGGTAGGCCGCGCGCGCGCCGCCGCCGGTGAGGATCAGTCCTGTTTTCTTTTCAGTTCCCATACGACAAGATTAGCAGGGACAGCGCCCTTTGGGGAAGACGTGCGGCCCAATTTAGAAGCCGCTTGCCACACCGGGCACACCGGGCGCGCACGCCTCTCGCGCACTTCTCAGTCGCCGCGCACCGCGCCCTCGCGGCGCGGATCGGCGCCGCCGAACCAGACCTCCTTGCCGTCGACCATGCGCCGCTCGATGCCCTGCAGGCCGGAGGTTTGCTCGCCCTCGCGGATCTGGTGGCCGCGCGCGCGCAGTTCCTCGATCACCTCCGGCGCGATGCGTCCCAGTTCCAGCTCGGTCGGACCGTTGCGGCTGCCGATATTGGGCAGGCTGATCGCCTGCTGCACGTTCAGGCCCCAGTCCAATGTCCCCACCAGAACCTTGGCCACGTAATTGATGATCGCCGAACCGCCCGGCGAGCCGGTGGCCAGCACCAGCTTGCGGCTACCCTTGTCGAACACCAGCGTGGGCGACATGGCGCTGCGCGGGCGCTTGCCTGCCTGTACCCGGTTGGCGATCGGGCCGTTTTCATCGGCCGCCTCGAAGGAGAAATCGGTCAGCTGGTTATTCAGCAGGAAGCCGTCGACCATCTGGCGCGAGCCGAAGGCGTCTTCCACCGACGTGGTCATCGACAGGCCGGCGCCAAAGCCGTCCACCGCCACCAGGTGCGAGGTGGACGGCCGCGCCGTTTCGGTATCGGCACCCCAGGCCACCTGCATGCCGGGCGGCGTGCCATGGCTGGCGCGGCCCAGCGAACGCTGGCCGATCAGCGCCGCGCGCTGGGCCAGGTAGCGCTTGTCGATCAGGCCGGCCACGCCGGCGCCGGGCAGCGGCACGAAATCGGTATCGGCCACATAGCGGTTGCGGTCGGCGTAGGCCAGCCGGCCCGCCTCGGTAAACAGATGGATGGCATCGGCGCCCAGCGCGTTCGGCTGGCCCGGCGGCGGCGCGTACAGCGCGATATTGCGCGCTTCCAGTATGCCCAGCATCTGGGCGATGGCGATGCCGCCCGACGATGGCGGCGGCATGCCGCACACGGTCCAGCGCTTGTAGTCGCTGCACACCGGCGCGCGTACCTTGGCCTGGTAGCCGCCGATGTCGGCCGCCGTCAGCCGGCCCGGGTTAGTTGGATGGCCGGCCACCTTGGCGGCGATATCGCGCGCGATGCGGCCCTTGTAGAAAGCGTCGGCGCCATGGGCGGCGATGTCCTTCAGGGTATGCGCCAGCGCGGGGTTTTTCAGCACATGGCCGAGCGGCCAGGGCTGCTTGCCGCTGTCAAAAAAATACGCCGCCGCCACCGGATCGCGCGCCAGATAGCGCTCGTTCGACAGCAGCAGATGCAGGCGCGGGCTGATCGCGAAGCCCTGCTCGGCCAGCTTGATGGCCGGCGCGAACAACGCGGCCCAGGGCAACTTGCCGTGCTCCCTGTGTGCCAGTTCCAGCATGCGCAGCACCCCGGGCGCGCCGACCGAGCGCCCGCCGATCACACCGGTCTCGCGCGACACCGGCTTGCCGTCCTTGTCCTGGAACAGGTCTTCGCCCGCCGCCGATGGCGCCGTCTCGCGTCCGTCGTAGGCCTGCACCTGCTTGCCGTCGAAGTACATCAGGAAGGCGCCGCCGCCGATGCCCGACGATTGCGGCTCGACCAGCGTAAGCACCATCTGGGTGGCGATGGCCGCGTCGATCGCACTGCCGCCGCGCTTGAGCATCTGGTAACCGGCGTCGGTGGCCAGCGGATTGGCCGCCGCCACCATCTGGCGCTGCGCGGAGAAGCCGGCTTTTTCCTGGTAGCCGGTGGCGATTTCGGGCGCGCGCGAGCCCGCGTCCTGCGCCAGCGCTGGCAGCGCCGATAAGGTGGCCAGCTGCAGCGCCAGCAGGGCCGAGGCCAGTGTCTTGAGTAAGGTCATGGACGTTCTGATCGAAAAGGTGGGCGCAAAAAGTAGGCGCAAAATGCTGCTTGCCGGGCAGCTTGTCCGCTACCCTGGCAACACCCCGGTGGAAATAACAGCAAGCTCCGCCGGCAAAAAAAACGCGCGGACCAAGCCGCGCGCTGCTTACTACTTGATGCTACACCAAATACCGTTTTCGTTTATTTTGGCTGCATGCGGATCGCGCCATCGAGGCGGATGGTTTCGCCGTTCAGCATGACGTTTTCGATGATGCTGCGCGCCAGCTGCGCGTATTCGGACGGCTTGCCCAGGCGCGGCGGGAACGGCACCATCTTGCCCAGCGCATCCTGCACTTCGACCGGCATGCCAAGCAGCATAGGGGTTTCGAAAATGCCGGGAGCGATGGTCATCACGCGGATGCCGCTGCGCGACAGGTCGCGCGCCATCGGCAGGGTCAGGCCGACCACCGCCGCTTTCGAGGACGCATAGGCGGCCTGACCGATCTGGCCGTCGTAAGCCGCCACGGAGGCGGTGTTGATGATGATGCCGCGCTCGCCGAATTCGGCCGCCTCGGTCTGGCCCATGGCTTCGGCCGCCAGGCGCGCCATATTGAAGGTGCCCACCAGATTGATGGTCACGGTGCGCTGGAACACGTCCAGCGGATGCGGGCCTTCCTTGCCCACGGTCTTGATAGCCGGCGCCACGCCGGCGCAGTTGACCAGGCCACGCAGAGTGCCCAGTGCCACGGCGGCGGCCACGGCGGCCTTGCCGTCGATTTCCGAGCTGACGTCGCATTTGACGAACACGCCCTTCAGTTCAGCGGCCAGGGCCTGGCCCGCTTCCACCTGCACATCGGCCAGTACGACCTTGCCGCCGGCTTCGGCGATCATGCGCGCGGTGGCCGCGCCCAGTCCGGAGGCGCCGCCGGTGATGATGAATACATTGTTCTGAATCTGCATATCGTTCCTCTATCGTGTAAAAAATCTCGAAGGCGCGGGTCTCTGACGGACCCTACGTTTACGTAAACGTCAAGTCGAAGGCAATTGTAGCGAAGTTTTGGAGCGTGTCAGGAAAAACCGTAAAAAAGGCGGGGAATTAGGGCCTGGGGCAGCAGCTTATTGGCATTGCAGCCACACCCCGTCGCGGTTGCACAGCTTGCCGCCAGGGCCGATGGTGGCATTGCCCGCGCCGGTGATATGGAACACGCCGTTGCTGTCGTAGCAGCCGGCCAGGGTACAGCCGAGGATGGGCAGCGGCGCCGCGCTGCCCGGTACTGGGGTGGCGCCGGGAGTGGCGGGATGGATGCCGGTACCCGGCAGCGCGGCCGGCGGGGCCGCCACCGACGGCATGCGCTGAATCATCTGGGGAACGGCCCGGCGCGGCATGGTTGTTTGCTGCGGCGCGGTACGGCAAGGCTCCACCGCCAGACGCTTGCCGTCCGCGCTCAAGGTACAGACCGGTAGCGTGGCATACGCCCGCGACCGCTTCTGTCCTTCGGTGACCGAAACCTGCGGCGTCAGCCCGGGGTCCGACCCGTCGGGTCGGACCCCAGCATTTTGCACTGGGTTGTGCATTTGCGGCGGCAAGCCTGCCTTGGCGGCATGACCCTCCGCTGTCACCGGCTGCAACACCGCCATCATCCACAAAGCGAGCGCAGCGCGCGCCATGCCTGTTCTCCAGAACTCACTTGGCCGGCGCGGACACCTGCGCAGAGTCCCCGCCATTGCCCGCAGGCGGCGACATCGGATTCGACGACGGCGTAATCGGCTCAATCGCCGGGTCCTTGTCGATACCGGCGGCTGGCGCCAGCACTTCCGCCACGGCCGCAGGAACGGCAGCGGCCGGCGCCACCACCGGCGCCGCATGCACGGCCACCGGCACGCTGACGGCCAGCCAGCCGGTCTGCGGCAGCAGCGGCACCAGCAGCAGCGCGACGATGTTGATGATCTTGATCAGGGGATTGACCGCCGGGCCCGCCGTGTCCTTGTACGGATCGCCCACGGTATCGCCGGTCACGGCGGCCTTGTGCGCATCCGAGCCCTTGCCGCCGAAGTTACCGTCCTCGATGTATTTCTTGGCATTGTCCCAGGCACCGCCGCCGGTCGTCATGGAGATCGCCACGAACAGGCCGGTGATGATGGTCCCCATCAGCATGCCGCCCAGCGCGGCCGGCCCCAGCAGCATGCCGACCACAATCGGCACCACCACCGGCAACAGCGAGGGAATGATCATTTCCTTGATGGCCGAGGCGGTCAGCATGTCCACCGCCTTGTCGTACTCCGGCTTGCCGCTGCCGTCCATGATGCCCTTGATGTCGCGGAACTGGCGCCGCACTTCCACCACCACCGCGCCGGCCGCCCGTCCCACCGCCTCCATCGCCATGGCGCCGAACAGATAGGGAATCAGGCCACCGACGATCAGGCCGACGATCACCATCGGATTCGACAGGTCGAAGCTGATGCTATGCCCGGCCGATTCGAGCGCGTGCGTATAGTCGGCGAACAGCACCAGCGCGGCCAGCCCGGCCGAACCGATCGCATAGCCCTTGGTGACGGCCTTGGTGGTATTGCCCACCGCGTCGAGCGGATCGGTAATGGCGCGCACCGATTCCGGCATGCCCGACATTTCGGCGATGCCGCCGGCGTTGTCGGTGATCGGACCGTAGGCGTCGAGCGCGACGATGATGCCGGCCATCGACAGCATCGAGGTGGCCGCGATGGCGATGCCATACAACTGGCCCAGCTGGTAGGACACCAGGATCGCCGCGCACACGGCCAGCACCGGATAGGCGGTCGACTTCATCGACACGCCCAGGCCGGCGATGATATTGGTACCGTGGCCGGTGGTCGAAGCTTCGGCGATATGGCGCACTGGCTTGAAGTCGGTGCCGGTGTAGTACTCGGTGATGTAGACCATCAGGCCGGTCAGCACGATGCCGACCACGGTGCAGCCCATCATCTTCATGCGCATCGCTTCGTCCGGCCAGATCATCCAGGTCACCACCACGAAGCCGATCAGCGACAGGCCGGCCGCCCACCACAAGCCCGTGTACAGGGCCGACATGATTTTCTTGCCCGGCTTGGCCTTGACCATGCCGCAGCCGACGATCGAGGCGAGGATGGACACCGCGCCCAGCAGCAGCGGATAGACGATCGCCGAGGTCGGCGCGGAAGTGATCAGCAAGGCGCCCAGCAACATGGTCGCGATCAGCGTGACGACATAGGTTTCGAACAAGTCGGCGGCCATGCCGGCGCAGTCGCCCACATTGTCGCCCACGTTATCGGCGATCACGGCGGGATTGCGCGGATCGTCCTCGGGAATGCCCGCTTCGACCTTGCCCACCAGGTCGGCGCCCACGTCGGCGCCCTTGGTGAAGATGCCCCCGCCCAGTCGGGCGAAGATGGAAATGAGCGAAGCGCCAAAGGCCAGGCCGATGAGCGGCTTGATCACATCATGGTGGCTCATGTTTGGATTCGGCACCGCGCCGGAAGCGAACGCAGTCAGCAGCATGTAGAACAGCGACACCCCCAGCAGGCCCAGGCCGACCACCAGCATGCCGGTGATGGCGCCGCCCTTGAAGGCCACGTCGAGCGCCTCGTTCATGCCCTTGGTGGCCGCCTGCGCGGTGCGCACATTGGCGCGCACCGACACATTCATACCGATGAAGCCGCAGGCCCCCGACAGCACGGCGCCGATCAGGAAGCCCAGCGCGGTCTGCGCGCCGAGTAAAAAGAAGATGAGGATCAGGAGCACCACGCCGACGATCGCGATGGTGCGGTACTGGCGCGCCAGGTAGGCGGCGGCGCCCTCCTGGATGGCGAGCGCGATTTCCTGCATTCGGGCATTACCGGCATCCTGTCGCAGGATCCAGCTTCGGGACCAGAGTCCATATAAAACGGCGAACACGCCGCACGCAACCGCAAACCAAAGACTTGCTGCCATATTGTCCCCTTCGTTCTTGTTGATCAAGCGTACAAAGCACAATGAGTAACCGCATACGTGCCGGGTAGGCACGCGCAGCCGACTTACCTGCGAACTGCAAAACCTTGAACTGCCCGCGTGCGGGCGCATAACAAATTCGGGACAACATGAACAGCACGTGAGCAGCGCATGAACAGCACATGAGCAGCACATGAGCAACGCAAGCGCGGTGCAAGGACGGCGCGGCGTCCGTGGCAAAAACCGGCGCGAAAAAAAAGCGGACCTCGGTCCGCTCTACTGTAACTCTTATTCCGCCAGCGCGGCAAATGCGCTGTCGCGAATTTGCTCTACCGGGCCAACACCGGCGATGCGGCGATATTTTGGCGCGCCTGGCTGACCGGTTTGTGCCCAGTTGTTGTAGTAGCTCAGAAGCACTTCGGTCTGGTTGTGGTAGACGTCCAGACGCTTCTTGACGGTTTCGGCCTTGTCGTCGTCGCGCTGCACCAGGTCTTCGCCGGTGACATCGTCCTTGCCTTCGACTTTAGGCGGATTGAACTTGACGTGGTACACACGGCCCGACGCCGGATGGCTGCGGCGGCCCGACATGCGTTCGATGATCGATTCGTCTGGGACGGCGATTTCGAGCACGTAGTCGACATTGATGCCGGCGTCTTTCATCGCGTCTGCCTGCGCGATGGTGCGCGGGAAGCCGTCGAACAGATAACCGTTGGCGCAATCGGACTCGGTCAAACGATTCTTGACCAGGCCGATCATGATGTCATCGGACACCAAACCACCCGCATCCATCACCTTTTTCGCCGCCATGCCCAGTTCGGTGCCGGCCTTGATGGCGGCACGCAGCATGTCGCCGGTGGAGATTTGCGGAATGTTATATTTTTCTTTGATGAAATTAGCCTGGGTGCCCTTGCCTGCACCGGGTGCTCCTAAAAGAATCAGACGCATGAAAATTCCTAAAACAGATTGGATGTAATGGTTAGTATGAAAACTGTAGAAATGCAGCAAGTCTGCTATCTTTGTACGAAACTTACCACAAAACTCCGCCAAAACGCCAGTTTATGTCATTTTTGACATGGTAAATCGCGTATTGGCGGCATAAAGTGATGTTCCGCGCCCGCCGCAACGCCACCGCTGGCACCAGACTTTATTTATAACTTTGATTACTTACTGGATGCTGAATCGTAGACAGCTTGAACACGTTTCAAGTCTTCCGGCGTATCGACCCCCGCTTCCGGTGCATTCTGCGTGATATGCACGGCGATCGGGTAGCCATGCCACAATACCCTTAATTGCTCCAGCGCCTCGATCGCCTCCAGCGGCGACGCTGCCAGCAGCGGGTAAGCCTGCAGGAAGTCGTTGCGGTAGGCGTACAGGCCGATATGGCGCAGCGGCGCCGGTCCGGCCGGCAGCACTTCTTTAGACTGGGCGAAGGCGTCGCGGTTCCATGGAATCGTCGCGCGCGAGAAATACAGCGCCCGGCCCAGCTTATCGAGCACCACTTTCACCACATTCGGATTGAACGCGTCGGCCGCCGCATGCAGCGGGTGGGCGCAGGTCGCCATCGGCACGTCCGGGCCGATGCAGGCCGCCGCCGCGCTCAGCAAGCCAGGATCGATCAGCGGCTCGTCGCCCTGCAGATTGACCACCACCGCGTCAGGCGCCAGATTGAGCGCACGCGCCACTTCGGCGATGCGGTCGGTGCCGGAAGGATGGTCGGCGCGCGTCATGCACACTTCCACGCCATGCAGCGCGCAGGCGGCGCGGATATCCTCGTGGTCGGTGGCGACGATGATGCGGCTCGCACCGGCTTCGCGTGCGCGTTCGGCCACCCGCACCACCATCGGCTTGCCGCCCAGGTCGGCCAGCGGCTTGTTGGGCAGCCGGGTCGAGGCCAGGCGCGCCGGAATAATCGCGATGAAGGACACTTATTCCACCGTATCCTGCAGGGTGCGGGCTTCATCGGCCCACATGATGGGGATGCCATCGCGGATAGGATAGGCCAGGCGGTCGCCCTTGCAAATCATTTCCTGGGCCTTTTTATCGTAGACCAGCGGTCCTTTGCAGACCGGGCACACGAGAATATCAAGCAGGCGAGCATCCACGGCATTTCTCCACTATTTGTTGGGCCAGCGCGGCATCGATACGCGCGCTGACCGGGACCACCCACAGTCTCGGGTCGTCTTTGAGATCATTAATTTGCGCACATTTTACTGCATCCTTCTCGGTCATCAAGATCAGCTGCGCATCCAGCCCGTCGAAGGGGCGGTCGAGGAAATCGTGATGATCGGGCAGCGGCAGCGGCTGGAACTGCAATCCGGCGGCCCGCAGCATGGCGAAAAAGCGCTCCGGATTGCCGATGCCGGCGGCGGCGGCCACCCGCAGGCCGGCGCGCGACTCGGCCGCCAGGCTGGCCAGGCTACGGCGCTGGCCGCGCTCGCGCAGCTGCTCGGCCACGTCGCCGGCCAAGGTCATTTGCAGCGCCCCACCCTGCCTGGCGCCTGCCAGCGGGGCGGCGCCGGCCTGCGTCCAGGCTTGCGCGGCACCGGCGCTGTGCGCGGCGCCTGGCGCCACGCCGGTCGAGCGCAGCAGGGCCGCGTCCAGCAGCGGCGCGTTGATGACCGTGAAATCGCGCCGGCGCCGGCGCGATTCACGCAGCGGACCGGCCGGCAGCAGCCAGCCATTGCCGGCGCCGCGGCCGTCGAACAGGATGATTTCCACATCGCGCTGCAGGGCGTAGTGCTGCAGGCCGTCGTCGGTCACCAGCACATTAATAGTCGGTTCGGCCGCCAGCAGGGCGCGGCCGGTGGCGGCGCGGTCGCGTCCCACCATCACCGGACAGCCGGTGCGCAGGGCGATCAGCAGCGGCTCGTCGCCCACTTCCTGCGGCGTGGAGGCGGCCGTGACGCGGCGCGGGATGCTCGCGTCGGCGCCATGGCCGCGCGAGATCACGCCCGGATGCATGCCCGCCTCGCGCAGCGCCTGCACCAGCCAGATCGTCAGCGGCGTCTTGCCGGTGCCGCCGATGAAGATATTCCCTACCACCACCACCGGCACCGGCAGCCGGGCCGATTTCAGCACGCCGACGCGGTACAGGGCGGCGCGCAGCGCCGTCAGCGCGCCGAACAGCAACGACAGCGGCCACAGGGCGCAGGCCAGCGGCCCGCGCCGCAGCCAGTTGCGCGTGAGCGTGGTTTCCAGCGCCGAAGGGCGAGATGGGGTGGGTTTGGACATGGAATAAAATTGGAAGCGCTACGGTGGTCAGGGAGAGCCCGTGGGCGCTTCCTGAAACCCAAGGCGTAACGCTGGGGTCAGACCCGTCGGGTCTGACCCCGGTTCTTGGTCTCGGTTTACATCGAGCGCAGCCGGCCCGCAAACGGAAAAGCGAATCGCACAACCGCTCCCCTATTTCGCCCCGCTGGTCTGCGCCGCGAACGTCAGCTTGTCGAAATGCGCGATCCGCGCCGCTTCCATCACATTCACCACCATCTGGTGCATCGCGAACTGGTCGGCGTTGATGATGACCACCGGCGTCTTGCCTTCGGTGCCGGCACCGGCCTTGGCGGCCGACTTCATCGCCTCGGCAAACCCGCTCACGTCGCGGAACGATACCGGCGCGCCGTCAATGGTGTAATTGCCCTTGGCGTCGATGGTCACGTTCAGCTCATACGGCTTGTCCTGGGCCTTCTCGGCGTCCGCCGTCGGCAAGGTGATCTGCAGCTCGGTGAATTTGCTGTAGGTGGTCGTGACCATCAAAAAGATCAGGATCACCAGCAGCACGTCGATGAACGGAATCAGATTGATCTCGGGATCTTCGCGGCTCTGGCCTTTGCGGAAATTCATGCGTCCCCCTGCTTACTTGCGCTTGCAGTGCACGACGTCGACAAACTTCACGGCCTGCTGCTCCATCTCGATGATGAAGCTGTCGACCAGTGCGCGGAAGTGGCGATAGAACACCAGTGCCGGCATGGCGATGGCCAGGCCGAAGCCGGTGTTATACAGGGCCACCGAAATGCCGTGCGCCAGCTGGGCCGGATTGGTGCCGGTGGCGTTCTGCGCGCCGAAGATCTCGATCATGCCGACCACGGTGCCGAACAGGCCCATCAAGGGCGCCAGCGTGGCGATGGTGCCCAGCGTGGTCAGGAAGCGTTCCAGCATGTGGGCGACCCCGCTGCCGGCTTCTTCGATCGACTCCTTCATCACATCGCGCGGCGAATCGATATTGCGCAGCGCGGCCGACAGCACCACGCCCAGCGGCGAATTCTTTTCCAGCTTGTCGATGATGTCCGGGGTGATATTGCCGCTGCGGTAGACCCGCACGACTTCGTCCAATAGCTGTTTCGGCAGGATCTTGGCGCGCCGCAGATATAAGAGGCGTTCGATGATCAATGCGGTGGCGACAATGGAAGCGATTAACAACAGCCAGATTGGCCAACCTGCAGCTTGAAGAATGGCGAGCAAAACAAACTCCTGTGTGGATAAGACTTCGACCGCGGCGGGCGCGGCCAAGCCGACGCCCCGTGCGGCACCTAGTTGCGCAATGTAACTGGTTGGCACGCGCTCGGCAAGGGGCGATTCGTATCGGCGCAGGCCAGCACGCGCGGCGGCGCCGGAGGGGCGGCGCCCGGCGATGTGGAGTTCTGCACAATAACTGTGGACAAAATTGTGAGCAAGCGCCAGCAACAACACTCAAGCCATTGATTCTAAACGACTTACTTATACCGCTTAAAAAAGTTGCAGTATTTCACAACTCATTCCGAATATATTCAGCAAAAGCCGTGCCTACTTCTGCACACCTTCTGTTGATAAGATTGTGAGCAATGCCATGGATGCTGGGTAAAGCCCTTGATTTCAAAGGACTTTTTTACTCTGCGCAAAAATATGGCAGAGCGGGCGGATTCGCCACTTATACCCAAGCGAATATGTTATCCACGGCGGTTTTACGACCAAAAGTGGCGCACTCAGCAGTTCTGCACATAAACTGTGGATAAGATTGTGCGCAAGGCCGAATATGTTTAGTCAAGCCATTGATTTAAAAAGGAATTATCGTATTGATCAAAATCAAAGCAGGAATTGTTGCCGATTTTGCCAGCACACTTATCCACCGGCACTGCGATTTATCCACCGAAGTTCTGCACATGAAATGTGGATAAGATTGTGCGCAAGCCATCCGCACAAAATTCAAGTCTTTGATTTATATCATTTTTTTTCCACTGCGCAAAATTGTGGCAATCAGGCAATTAGCTTGATGATGCCGATCAGAACAGGCATTTTTGCAGGCCGGTGGACAACATTTCGTCGATATACCCAGGCTATCGGGACAAGCTCATCAGTTCTGCACACATTATGTGGATAAGATTGTGTGCAAGGCACTTGATGCTAAGTAAAGCCCTTGATTTATATAGGTTTTATTTCCGCGCACAAAAATTGTGCAGCACCGTTTCGGGGCAAAAATCCGAGAGCCACAGAAACAAGGTCTGATCACGCCATATTTTCGGCCTGGGGACAAATCCAGAGTTCTGCACATCTTCTGTGGATAAAATTGTGTGCAAGCCTGCTCCATGGCACTTAAGTCATTGATCTTAAACAATATACTTTCTTTGCGTAAATTTTACGCAGTAGCAAATCCATAATACGAAAAAGGCTATCGCTCACCAAAGTTCCACACATCTTTTGTGGATAACTTTGTGTGTAACTGCCAGTACCAACAGCAAAGTACTTGATCCATAAGGCTTTTTTCCCAATGCATGGAAATACGGCAGAATAGTTTATCTTTTAAAATCAATTGTTTACGGAATATACTTGCTGTCTTTCCTGTTATATGACACCAGCATGACGTCGGCGCGCCTCTGTGGACAGCTTGCCCGCTCTGCTATCCTTCTCCGCTATGCATACATCCGATCCTGACGATTTCAGCCCTGCCCCGCCCCCGGTGATGACCGTTACGGCACTCAATCAGGCCGTGGCGCGGCTGCTGGAACGCTCGTTTCCGCTGAGCTGGATAGCCGGCGAAATTTCCAACTTCACCAAGGCCAGTTCCGGCCACTGGTATTTCACGCTCAAGGATGACGCGGCCCAGGTGCGCGCCGTGATGTTCCGTGGCCGCGCCCAGTACGCCGGTTTTATCCCCCGCGAAGGCGACAAGGTCGAAGTACGCGCCCTGGTCACGCTATACGGCGCACGTGGCGACTATCAGATCAATGTGGAGGCGATCCGCCGGGCCGGCGTGGGCTCGCTGTTCGAAGCCTTCCAGCGCCTCAAGGAGAAGCTGGCGGCGGCCGGCCTGTTCGATCAGGAGCGCAAGCGCGGCATTCCCATGTTCGCCCGCACCATCGGCATCGTCACCAGTCCGCAGGCGGCCGCGCTGCGCGACGTGCTGACCGCCTTGCGCCGGCGCGCGCCGCACGTGACGGTGGTGCTCTACCCGACACCGGTGCAGGGCCAGCAGGCGCCGCAGCAGATCGCCGCGGCGATCGCCACCGCCTCCCACCGCGCAGAGTGCGATGTGCTGATCGTCTGCCGGGGCGGCGGCAGCATCGAGGACCTGTGGTCCTTCAATGACGAAGCGGTGGCCTATGCGGTCGCCAATTGCAGCATGCCGGTCATTTCCGGCGTGGGCCACGAGACCGACTTTACGATTTGCGATTTTGCCGCCGACCTGCGCGCGGCCACGCCGACGGCCGCCGCCGAACTGGCCGCCACGCCGCGCGCCGACTGGATCTCTTCCCTGCGCGCCGACGCCAACGATCTGCGCCGCGCCATGCGCCGCAGCCTGAGCGACGCCGCGCAGACGCTCGACAGCCACGCGCGCCGTCTGCTCAACCCATCGGCCCAGATCCGTCAGCAAAGGCTGAAATTACTGGCCCTGTCGACTGCGATGGTGCATGCCAACCGCGCACCGCTGGCGCAGGCCCGCTCAGTGCTGGATCGAATGGGAACGCGGCTCGAAGCGCGCCGTCCCGACGTGAGCGTGCCCAAGGCCCAGCTGGACGCGCTGCGCCACCGCGCCGCGCAAGGCATGGCCGGGCAGCTGGGACAGCGCCGCGACGCGCTGCGTGGCCTGTCGGCGCAGCTGGAGCTATTGAATCCCCAGCGTACGCTGGAGCGCGGCTACGCCATCGTCACCGACGCGAAAGGCGCGGTCGTGCGCACCCCGGCGCAGCTCAAGCCGCACCAGACGCTCACATTGCGCCTGGCCGAAGGCAGCGCGCAAGTGGAACTGGCCGGCGTGCAGCCAGCGTTGGAATAAAAATCAAGATGCCGACGGCGCTGTTAAAACCCACGGCAAAGAGCCGGGGGCCTGTCCCACTGGGACAGGCGGGGCGCAGCCCCTCACCGGACCT
>JABTBR010000025.1 GCA_013284265.1 Oxalobacteraceae bacterium
CGGCGCCGCGCCGATGCTGGTGTTGGCGCGCAGCGCACGCGCCACCAGCTGTTCCAGCTGCGCGTCGTTGAAGCGGCGCCACCAGTGCGCCAGCCCGACGCCGGCCTGGCCGGCGGGCGCGCCCCCAAGCGACCACGCCGCGGGCGCCTGAAAAGGCGGCCCCTCGGCCGGCAGCTCGACCGGACGCCAGCCGGCGCAGCCGGACGCCAGCGCCAGCAGCGCCAGCAGCGGCCGGCCCGGGCCCGAGCTGGCGCCTGGCCATGCCGGCCGGCGTGTCGGCGCCCCAGCCGGCTTACAGCGATCCAGCTGGCGATCCAGCTGGCGATCCGGCGGCGGCGATGCGCTCATGATGCTTCCCGTGGCGGCGCGGCGTCGGCTAGCGTTTGCCGGCGCAGGTATTCCAGCCAAAAATGGCATAGGCCGGACAGTAGCGCAGCGCTCCGGTGAGCAGCGGCACCACGCCTATCCAGCCCCAGGCGCCGATCAGACCGCTCACGCTGCCCAGCACCAGTGCCAGGCCGGCGGCGACGCGCAGCGCTCTATCGGTATTTCCCACGTTGGCGTGCATGGCAATGCTCCTTAAGCTGGTGAGTGAGGGGGCGTGGCGGCCACGCCACCGCGCCCAAGACAACAATGCGTGCAAAGGGCGAAAAAATCTTTGCGCCAAATCAAAACGGACAACAAACGGGGCCGGCACGCCCGATGCTGGCTTCAAGCCGCCACGGCGCCCTGCTGCTCCTGGTAGAGCGTGCCGAGCGCCGCCAACTGCCCTGCCGCTTCCCCTGACCGTCGCATGCGCTTGTCCCGCTGTTTAGTGCATCCCCGCCGGCCAGCGCCAGTCGCGGATCGCCGGCATGTCCTGGCCATGCAGCCGGATATACCGATCATGTTCGGCCAGCTGGTCGCGGCACAGGCGCGCCAGGGCCAAGCCCGCCTCGCCCGTGTGCGGCAGGCGCGTGAGCGCGTCCAGCACCAGGTGGTAGCGGTCGAGTTCATTGAGCACGGTCATGTCGAAGGCGGTGGTGATGCTGCCTTCCTCCCGGTAGCCGTGCACATGGAAATTGGCCTGATTGGCGCGCCGGTAGACCAGGCGGTGGATCAGCCAGGGATAGCCGTGGAAGGCGAAGATCACCGGCCGGTCCTGGGTGAACAGGGCGTCGAAGCCCTCCTCATCCAGGCCATGCGGGTGGGCGCCGCGCGGCTGCAGCCGCATCAGGTCGACCACATTGACCACGCGGAGGCGCAGCGCCGGCAGGTGCGCGCGCAGCAGCGCCACGGCGGCCAGCGTCTCGAGCGTGGGCACGTCGCCGCAACAGGCCATCACCAGCTCGGGTGGCCCGTCCCGCGCGCCGCCGGCCCAGTCCCAGATGCCGATGCCGGCGGCGCAGTGGCGCGCCGCCGCCGCCATGTCCAGCCACTGCGGCGCCGGATGCTTGCCGGCCACCACCACGTTGACGTAGTGGCGGCTGCGCAGGCAATGGTCCATCACCGCCAGCAGGCAGTTGGCGTCGGGCGGCAGGTAGACCCGCACCACCTCGGCGCGCTTGTTGACCACGTGGTCGATGAAGCCGGGATCCTGGTGCGAAAAACCATTGTGGTCCTGGCGCCAGACGTGCGAGGCCAGCAGATAGTTGAGCGAGGCGATGGGCCGGCGCCACGGCAGCCGGGCCGACACCTTGAGCCACTTGGCGTGCTGGTTGAACATCGAGTCGATGATGTGGATGAAGGCCTCGTAGCAATTGAACAGGCCATGTCTGCCGGTCAGCAGATAGCCCTCCAGCCAGCCCTCGCACTGATGTTCGCTGAGCACCTCGAGCACGCGGCCGCTGCCTGCCAGGCCGGTGTCGCCGGCGCGCAATTCGCCCTGCCACTGGCGCGCGGTGACCTCGAACACGGCCTCCAGGCCGTTCGACTGGGTCTCGTCCGGGCCGAAGATGCGGAAGTTGCGCTCGGCCTCGTTGCGCGCCACCACATCGCGCAGGAAGCGCCCCAGCACATGGGTATCGCCCACGCCGGGCAGGCCGGGCGCGGGCACCGCCACCGCATAGTCGCGGAAGTCGGGCAGGCGCAGATCGCGCAGCAGCAGGCCGCCATTGGCATGCGGATTCGCGCCCATGCGGCGCGCGCCGCGCGGGGCCAGTTCGGCCAGTTCCGCCAGCAGCGCGCCGTCGGCATCGAACAGCTCCTGCGGCCGGTAGCTGCGCAACCACTGTTCCAGCAGCCGCAGATGGCCGGGCGGCGCCGCGTCCGACACGGCCAGCGGCACCTGGTGGGAGCGCGGCGCGCCCTCCACCGGCTGGCCGTCGATACTGGCCGGTCCGGTCCAGCCCTTGGGCGAGGCCAGCACGATCATCGGCCAGCAGGGCCGCCGCGTATCCTCGCCGCTGCGCGCGCGCCGCTGAATCTCCCGAATCCGCGCCACCGCCGTGTCGAGCGCGGCGGCCATGGCCTGGTGCATGGCCTCGGGCTCATGGCCCTCGACGAACAGCGGCGCCCAGCCATAGCCGCGCAGCAGCTGTTCCAGCTCGGCGCGCGGAATGCGCTCGAGCAGGCTGGGACTGGCGATCTTGTAGCCGTTCAGGTGCAGTATCGGCAGCACCGCGCCGTCGCCTGCCGGATCAAGAAACTTGTTGCCATGCCAGGCGGTGGCCAGCGCGCCGGTCTCGGCCTCGCCGTCGCCGATCACACAGGCCACCACCAGAGCGGGATTGTCGAAGGCGGCGCCGAAGGCATGGCTGAGCGAATACCCCAGTTCACCGCCCTCGTGGATGGAACCGGGGCATTCGGGCGAGACGTGGCTCGATATGCCGCCCGGGAAGGAGAACTGGCGGAACAATTTTTGCAGGCCCGCCACGTCGCGGCCGATGGCGGGATAGACCTCGCTGAAACTGCCCTCCAGATAGGTCTGCGCCACCAGGGCCGCGCCGCCGTGACCGGGACCGGACACATAGATCATGTCCAGCCCGTATTGGCCGATGATGCGGTTCAGATGGACATAAATGAAGTTCTGGCCCGGTGCCGTGCCCCAATGCCCCAGCAGCATGTGCTTGACGTCGCCCGGCACCAGCGGGCGGCGCAGCAGCGGATTGGCGCACAGGTAGATCTGGCCCACCGTCAGATAGTTGGCGGCGCGCCAGTAGGCATCCATCCTGCGCAATAACTCGGGCGCCAGCGGCGTGGGGATCATGGTTTGATTGCTCCGGCTTGTTCGATTGGCGGCGCAGCGGCGCCGCGGCCCACGGCCAGGCCGGGGGATGGCGCGCTCAGCGCATCATGTCGGCCTTGACAAAATACTTGCGCGCAAACTGGAGCAGCTGGCCATCGCTGGGGTGATCCACGGTCTCCACGCTCATCACCCGTTCAGCGACACCGTGATGGTGCTTGATCAAGTGCTTCATCAAGGCCAGCTTTTCCATCCCCGGGCCGACGATCAGGATCTCCGTCGACGGCGCGAGCGCCTGGGCCACGTCGTCAAAATAGCGTGCGCTCTCGGCCGCGTGGCCGGCGCCGCCGCCAGCCTTGACGTGCAGATGCGGATGGCCCGCACCGGTCTTGATCACCGCGGTGGACGCGGTGTCGGCGTTGAAACTGATCAGATGGGCTTGCGCATGGTCTATCCAGGCGATCACGTGTTGGAAGGTCATAAGATGTCTCCAGAAAGGGGGGGCTCGCACAGGGCGAACGCTTGACGGTCACTATGAACGCCGCCAAGTGAAAAATCTTTGATCCATATCAAAATCGACCGCCTGGGCGAGGCCGGCTGCTGGCGGCCCGCCGTTTTCCGCCGCTTAAGACGGCGGCGCCGCCGCCCGTATCGTGCCGGCCAGCGCGGCCAGGCGCCGATCCAGCGCGCTGGCGCCACCGTCCAGCGCCAGCGCATGACGCCGCTCGGCGGGCGTCAGGGGCTCCAGCGCGGCGCGCTGATAGGCCAGCAGGGACACTTGCGCGTCGGAGGCGTCGGGCGCGCCGCTTGCGCGCCGTTCCAGCCGTTCGCGCAGCACGGCCTCGTCCGCCCGCAGATCGACGATGAAGTACGGCGCGCCCAGCTCGCGCGCCAGCGTCTGGAAAGGCCGGCGCTGTCCGCGCCGCAAACACGCGGCATCGACGATCACGCTCACGCCGGCGCCCAGGCCGGCGCGCGCCAGTTGCAGCAGGCGCGCATAGGTCGCCGCATCGCTGGCGGCGTCGTAAATGCCCTGGCGGGCCGGCGCCGCCATGCTGGTCGTGGCGGCCACGCCGTGCAGGTGCTTGCGCTCGACGTCGGAGCGTATCCACAGCGCCTCCAGCGGGTCGGCGAGGCGGCCGGCGCAATACGATTTGCCGCAGCCGGAGAGGCCGTGCATGAGCACCAGGGCGCCGCGCCGCGCCAGGCCGCGCACGGCCAGGGCCAGATAACGCCGCGCCTGCGCAAGCTGCTGCGACGGCCGCGCCGGCGCGGGCGCGCGCGCGCCCAGCAGACACACCTTGCATCGCACCAGCGCGCGCATGACCAGGTAGTAGCGCAGCACCGCCAGGCCCTGGTAGTCGTCGCTGGCCCCCAGATAGCCCCGCAGCAGGCGCGCGGCCAGGTCGCCCCGGCCATGGAAGCGTAAATCCATGATGATGAAGGCCAGGTCGCTGATGACATCGATCCAGCGCAGCGCGTCATTGAATTCGATGCCGTCGAAGATCTCGACCCGCCCTTCCAGCGTCAGGATATTGCCGCTATGTAGATCGCCATGGCAGGCGCGCACCCGGCCCTGCGCCCGCCGCAGCGCGAAGCGGGCCGGCGCCGCCATCTGCGCGTCATGCCAGCGCGCCACCCTGGCCAGCTGGGCGCGCACCGCCCGTCCGCCCGGCAAGCCGGCCAGCGCGGCCAGGTCGGCCCGGCCCAGGCGATCGAGCGTGGCGGCGCCGCCCCAGGGCGTGTCCGGCGCGGCCAGCTCGGCGTCGGCATGGAAGCGGGCCAGCCGCAGCGCCAGCGCGTCCACCTCGGCGCCGCCCAGCAGGCCCGCGGACAGGCGCGCGCTCCACAACGTCTCCTGAGGAAAAGCGCGCATGCGCACGGCCGGCTCCAGCAGCGCGCCCCGGCCGTCGAGCTCGGGCCGGGCTACGCTGCCGGTGACGGCGCTCAAGCCCAGATACAGCGTCGGCGCCAGGCGCCGGTTCAGGCGCAACTCCTCCAGGCAGCAATGACGGCGCGCGGCCAGCGTGGAGTAATCGAGCACGTCAAAGCGCATGGCCTTCTTGAACTTGTAGGCCAGCTGGTCGACGACATAGATCCACGAAATGTGCGTCTCGAACACTTGCACCCGGCAACCCCGGCCTTCCCAGCCGGCCCGCAGCCGGCGCAACAAGTCGCGCTGCCCTTGCTGCTCGGCTTCGCAGTTCGGCGCGCCGGCCGGGGCCTGGGCGGGCCATGCCCCGGAAGCGGATGCGGATGCGGATGCGTCCATCATGGCGATCCTTTCAAGCCCTGCGGCCAGCTGTCAGTACAGGGACGCCGGCCTCGGCGCCCCCGCGCCGGCGCCGCTCATGGCTCGGTCACCGTCAGCAGATTGCGCACGCTGGCCACCCCGGGCGCCTGCCAGGCCGCCCGCTCGATCTCCTCCTTCTCGTTGAGCGAACGCACCGCGCCGGTCAGCACAATGTCGCCACCGCGGGCGGCCACACCGATGCGGGCGGCTTCGACGTTGGCGCTGCGCATCAGCGCGCTCAGGATCTTGCTTTTGACGTCCACCGGTTGAACCAGCGGGCTCAGCGTGATCCGGTTGACGATACCGCGGATACCGCGCACATGGTGGACGGCATCCTCGGCGCGGCGGCGCTGGAACTGCCACTCAAGTTGCCCTTCCAGCGTGATGTGGCCCTGATCGGCCACCACCTTGATCGCCTGGCAGGAAACCGGCAACTGCTGGGCGATCGCGTCCACCGCGTCGCGCACGATGTCGGCGTCGAGGCGCGTGTCCGGCTCCAGCCGCACCTCGATATCGTTGGCAACCCCGCGCACCCCGACCACCCGCTTGGCGGCACGCTCGGCGAGCAGCTTGTCCGCATAGCGGTGCACATAGCCGCGCAACTCCACCACCTTGTGATTGACCGAGACGGCCAGGTCGGTGCCGCTGATCTCGGCATCCCACTTCAATTCCTGTTCCACATGCTGTTTGATCGTCTCATCGCTGCTCATATCACTCTCCCTTTAGTTAATGCGCCATCGCCGCGCCGGACATCACGGCATCGCTGGCCCTCTATTCAAGGCACCAGCACAGCCGCGCCCTCGATGGCGCCCGCGCGCAGCGCCGCCAGCGCCTCATTGGCCTGCTCCAGCGGAAACACCGTGCTGTGTATTCGCAGCGGAAATTCGGCGGCCAGACGGAAAAACGCCTCGCCGTCGGCGCGCGTCAGATTGGCCACCGAGCGCAGTATCCTTTCACCCCACAGCAAGGCATACGGGAAAGCCGGAAGCTCGCTCATGTGGATGCCGGCGCAGATCACACTGCCGCCCTTGCGGATCGCGGACAGCGCGCGTGGCACCAGCTTGCCGTCCGGGGCGAACAGAATGGCCGTGTCCAGCGGGTCCGGCGCGCTGTCCGCACTGCCACCGGCCCAGTGCGCGCCCAACGCGCGCGCGAAGCGCTGTCCCTGCTCATCGCCGGGCCGGGTAAAGGCATACACCACCCGGCCCTGGTGGCGCGCGAGCTGGCACAGGATGTGGGCTGCCGCGCCAAAACCATACAGGCCGACGCGCCGCACCGGCCCGGCCATCGCATAGGCGCGATAACCGATCAAGCCGGCACACAGCAGCGGCGCCGCATGCACCGCGTCGTAGCGTTCGGGCAGACGGAACACGTAACGCGCGTCGGCCACCATATATTCGGCGTAGCCGCCGTTGAGATCGTAGCCGGTGAAACGGGCCTGGTCGCACAGGTTCTCCGCCAGGCTGGTGCAATAGTCGCAGTGGCCGCAGCTGCCGCCGAGCCAGGCGACGCCGACCCGCTCGCCGGGGACAAAGTCGCGCACCGCGGCGCCGCCGCTCACCACCTGGGCGACCACCTCGTGGCCGGGTATCAGCGGGCTGCGGTGGGGCGCCAGTTCGCCGTCGACGAGATGCAGATCGGTACGGCACACGCCGCAGGCCGCCACGCGCAGCAGCAATTCCCACGGCCGCGGCACCGGGATCGCCACACGCGCGGCGCGCAAGGGGCCGCCCGGCCGCTCAAGCAACATGGCCCTCATCTGCCCGCGCGGGGTCGACGCGGCACCCATGGCGTCAGCGCAACACCAGCACCGGGATCTGGCTGTGGGTCAGCACTTTCTGCGTTTCGCTCCCCAGCAGCAAGGCCTTGATGCCGCGCCGGCCGTGCGAGGCCATGCAGATCAGATCGCAGCCCAGCTCGCGCGCGCTCTGAATGATGACCTCGTAGGGTTCGTCGCTGGTGTGCACCACCGTCTTGCATGGCACGCCGATCTCGCGCGCGGCCTGCTCGATCTCGGCCAGATAGCCGCGCGCCTGCGCCATGCTCTCCTCCAGATATTCCGCGCGCGTCGACTCGATCATTTCGGTATGGCGCGACAGCACGTGAAACGGCGCCATCACGTGCACGCCAGTGATCATTGCGCCGCTTTCCTTGGCAAGGCTGAGGCATTTGCGAATGGCGGCGTTGGAGGTGGCCGAACCATCGGTCGGCAAAAGAATATGCTTGAACATGATGTCTCTCTTATTGATGACAGGGTAGACGGACGCCGGAGCGGCGCCGTCGTTCGATCCGCCTTTGCCCGGGCTAGTTCACGACCAGTTTCCTGGCGCCGCTGTTGGTTTTTTTCGGTAGCGTCAACTCGAGCACGCCATCCTGATATTTCGCCACCGCCTTGACGTCGTCGACATCCTGCTCAAGCGTGAAACTGCGGTATTGCTGGCCAACATAGCGCTCGCTGCGCACCACTGTTTCGCCCTCTTTCCGCTCGCTTTCGCGCTTGGTCTCGGCCGCGATCGAGACCCGCTTGCCATCGATGTCGACCTTGATGTCTTCCTTCTTCATGCCCGGCAGTTCGGCCCTGACGCTGTAGGCTTGCTCGGTCTCCGACACGTCCAGCCTGATCAGCGGCTTGGCATCGAAATCGCGCAGCACATGCTTGTTGCGCAGGTCACGGAAAAAATCTTCGACGCCGCGCAGCGGTTCAAACCGCGCCATATCGCCAAAGGGATCAAATTGTGTCAGATGGTTCGCCATGTCGCGCTCCTGTGATGGAAAAATGCCGGAATAGGCATGATGGGCAAGCCCGCGAGCGCACCGTATGGCGCGAAAAGACGTGGGCTGGTGATCGCTGCACTACTAGATCACTGTAGCGTTGAACAGGGCCGCCGTCAGTAGCGGCATTTGATGCATATCAAGTTAACCAGATATTTAGCCTCGTGCCACCAGCGCCCGCGCCTGAGACGGTCCGCGCACCACAAAGTCAGAGAAATTGATCACTATTTTGACTTGCATCAAGTCCCGCCCTGTCCGGCCACAACATCTTCCGCTACAGTCGCATGGCGCGCTTCCCGGTATTTGCCGGTGGAAAACAACAATGGGCGGGCCCGCCGCAACCGGCCCGATGGCCGCGCACGTCCTCCCCCCTCTTACCACGAGCGAAGGAAATCCCCATGCGCCAGCTTGTCCTCTGCGCCATGCTGACGCTGGCGCTCCGACCGGCGCTGACGCTGGCGCTCGACGGCATCGTGATCAACCGCACCGACCGCAGCCCGATCGCCGGCGCCACCGTGAGTTCAGGTGGCGAGAGCACATCGTCCGACGCGGCCGGCCGCTTCCACCTGGCGGCGCCGGGCGCCCGGATCGGCGTGCGCGCGCCAGGCTACGCGCGCGCGCAAGTCCAGCCCGACGCCGGCGAGCCAACCCAGGTGCTGCGGGTCGCGCTCACCCCCCTGCAGCCCAAGGCGCTCTATCTGTCCCTCTACGGCATCGGCAGCGATGCGCTGCGCGAGGCGGCCCTGCGGCTGCTGGCGCGGACGGAATTGAACGCGCTGGTGATCGACGTCAAGGGCGACCGCGGCATGATTCCCTATGCCAGCGGCGTCGCCCTGGCGGGCCGCGTCGGTGCGCAGAAGACCCGCACCGTCAAGGACATGCCGGCGCTGATCGCGCTGCTGCACGAGAAGAACATCTATCTGATCGCCAGGATCGTGGTCTTCAAGGACGATCCGCTGGCCACGGCCCGGCCCGAGCTGGCGCTGAAGAACGCCGATGGCTTGCTGTGGCGCGACGGCGAGGATCTGGCCTGGGTCGATCCGATGCGCCCGGAGGTGTGGGAATACAACCTCGATATCGCCGAAGAGGCAGCCAGGCTGGGCTTCGACGAAATCCAGTTCGACTACGTCCGTTTTCCGGATGCCTCCGGCGTGCGCTACGCGCGGCCCAACACCCAGGCCGGCCGCGTCGACGCCATCAGCGGCTTCCTGGGCGCGGCCCGCCAGCGCCTGGCGCCCTACAATGTGTTCATCGCCGCCGACATCTTCGGCTACGTGCTGTGGAACACCGACGACACCGGCATAGGCCAGCAACTGGAGCGTCTGGGCCAGTCGCTCGACTACCTCTGTCCCATGCTGTATCCGTCCGGCTTCAAGTGGGGCATACCGCACTACCGCGACCCGCTCGAACATCCCTACGAGATCGTGTACCAGTCGCTGCGGCGCGCCATGCAGCGCACCGGCTTGAGCGGCACGCGCTTCCGTCCCTGGCTGCAGGATTTCGCGGACTATGCCTTCGACCGTCGCCCCTTCGGCGCCCAGCAGGTGCAGGCGCAAACCGACGCTGCCGAGGCGGCCGGCAGCAATGGCTGGATGTTATGGAATCCGCGCAACCGGTATTCCGGCGACGGTCTCCAATGCGAAGGCAACGATTGCCTTGCCCCGCCGGGTGGTCCCGATTGAACCTGGCGCATCCCGTGAAACGCACCGCTCAGCGGCATTTGTAACATTGCAGTTACACACGATACATGGCGGCAGCAAGTTGGACCGCTCAACTACGTTATAAAGAGAGTTCGAGTTCAGCCAGAAAAAACGTTTACTCTCAACAGAAAGAGCTGCCATGTCGCTGAAACGCTGGAGCGCCGCCCTCGCCGCCATGTGCGCCATCGCGCTGCCCCAATCGCGCGCCGCCGGCGCGGACCCCGTCCCGGCGCCCGGCCCGGCCGCCGTCCCCGCCGCACTGACGCCGGAACAGGCCGCCGCCCATGTGCTGAACCGTCTGGCCTACGGCCCCAGACCGGGCGATATCGAGCGGGTAATGCAAATGGGCGTGCAGCACTATATCGATACCCAGCTCAATCCCTCCACCATCGCCTTGCCCGAGGCCCTGACGCAGCGCCTGGCCACGCTGGACGCGGCGCAGCAGCCGGCCGGAACGGTGCTGGCCGCCTTCCTGGCCGTGCGCGGCGCGGCCAGGCAGGGCAGCGAGCAAGACCGGACCAGACGGCGCGAAGTGCTGCAGGCGATGACGCAACAAACGGCCGAAGCGCGTATCGCCCGCGCCATCGACAGTCCGCGCCAGCTCGAAGAGGTGCTGGTCGATTTCTGGTACAACCACTTCAACGTTTTTTCCGGCAAAGGCCTGGACCGGGCACTGGTGGCCAGCTATGAGCGCGACGCCATCCGTCCCTATGTGATGGGCAACTTCCGCGAGCTGCTGGGCGCCACCGCCCACCATCCCGCCATGCTGTACTACCTGGACAACTGGCTGTCGACGGCCGACGGCTACACGCCGCGCGGCAAGCGCCAGGCCGCCGGCCCCAAGGGCAAGAGTAGTGGCCTGAATGAAAACTATGCGCGCGAACTGATGGAACTGCACACCCTGGGCGCCGACGGCGGCTACACCCAAAAGGACGTGACGGAACTGGCGCGCATGCTCACCGGCTGGACCTACAATCCCCGCGACCTGGTACAGCACAACCGCGGCTTCGCCTTCGACCCGCGGCGCCACGACCAGCAGGACAAGCGCTGGCTGGGCCGCGAGATCAAGGCCGGCGGCCAGGATGAAGGGGAATTCGCGCTTGACGTGCTGGCAATGTTGCCCGCCACCGCGCATCGCCTGAGCTTCCAGCTGGCACAGTATTTTGTTCAGGACCAGCCGCCGGCCGCGCTGGTCGAGCGCATGGCGCGCAGCTACCTCGACAGCAAGGGCGAGCTGCGCGCGGTGCTGCGCACGCTGTTTTCCAGTCCTGAATTCATGCGTCCCGCGGCCCTGGGCGCCAAGTTCAAAACGCCGTATCAATACCTGATCTCGACGGCGCGCGCCGCCGGCACGGGCCCGGCCGACACGCGCCAGATGATGGGCGCGCTGACACGCATGGGCATGCCGCTGTACGGCTGCCAGACACCGGACGGCTACCAGAACACCCAGGACGCCTGGCTCAATCCCGATGCCTTGAGCCGGCGGATTTCCTACGCCGCCGCGCTCTCCCCCACGCTCGATGCGCAGGCGCTGCGGCGCACGCTGGGCGCTTCTATCTCGCCCAAGACAAGCGACGCCATTGACGCCAGCCCGCCGCCGCTGCGCGCGACGATGCTGCTGGGCAGTCCCGATTTCATGCAGCGCTAGGCGGGCCGGCTCGCCGCCCCATCGCACCCTATTCAGCCCCAGTCCAGCTTACGGAGAGCACCATGCAGCGCAGAGACTTCCTCAACAGCCTGGCCGCCAGTGCCGGCCTGATGGTACCGCTGGGCCGCCATGCCTGGGCCGCCACCTCGACCGCCGGCGCCGGCACCCACGGCCGCAAGCTGATTGTCATCATGCTGCGCGGCGCCGTCGATGGCCTGAGCGTGGTCGCCCCCATAGCCGACGCCAACTACGCGCGCCTGCGTCCCACCATCGCGCTCGCCGCGCCGGGCCAGGAGGATGGCGCACTGGACCTGGACGGCTACTTCGGCCTGCACCCGGCGCTGGTGCCGCTGCTCCCCCTGTGGCAGCAGCAAAAGCTGGCCTTCGTGCACGCCAGCGGATCGCCCGATGCGACCCGCTCCCATTTCGACGCGCAAGACTATATGGAATCGGCCACGCCCGGCGTGAAAGCCACCGCCGACGGCTGGATGAACCGGCTGCTGCAGGTACTGCCCGGTGCCGCCACGCCGACGCGCGCGCTCAGCATAGGGCCGCTCATGCCACGCATCCTGGCGGGGCGGGCGGCCGCCATCAACCTGGCCAATGGCGCGGCCGGCACCCGGCCGAATGTGCTCGACAGGCCGGCGCTGGCACTGGCCTTCGATCAGCTCTATGCAGGCCATGCGCGCTTCGGCAAGGCCTATCAGGATGGTCAGGAAGCGCACCGGGAAGTGATGGACGCGGCGGCCGGCAAGAGCGGCGGCGCGGGTGGGATGGCGCGCGAGATGGCGGCGGCCGACGGCGGCGCGCCGCTGCCGAACGGCTTCCCGGACGACGCGGCGCGCCTGGCCACGCTGATGCGCAATGATCCCAACATCCAGCTCGCTTTCATCGCGCTGGGCGGCTGGGACACCCATGCCAATCAGGGCGCCGGCAAGGGCCAGTTGGCCAACCGCCTGCGGCCGCTGGGCCAGGGCCTGGCCGTGCTGGCGCAGCGCCTCGGTCCCCTGTTCGATCAAACGACCATTGTCGTCATGTCCGAGTTCGGCCGCACCGCGCGCGAAAACGGCAACGGTGGCACCGACCATGGCCACGGCAACGTGATGTGCGTGCTGGGCGGCGGCGTCAAGGGCGGCAAGATGCTGGGCGACTGGCGCGGCGTCGGCGACGACCAGCTCAACGAGGGGCGCGACCTGCCGGTGACCACCGACTTCCGTAGCGTGCTGGCCCACATCGCCGAACGCCATCTGCGGCTGGGAGACAAACAGCTAGATCAGGTGTTCCCCGCCATGCCGCGCGGCACGGCGTCGCTGGACCTGCTGCGCGCCTGAGCGCAAGCGCCGCCCATTGCTTGAAGCCTTGCCACTGTGTCCAAGCGGCGACAGTCAACACGGCACGGCGGAATTATCTTGATATTCGTACAATGCTTTACCTATAATGCCTGCTCGATAGAAAAATAGAACGATCGTGCCGAGACTGCTGCGGCGCGCCATGCCTGGCATCGGTCTCCGCTATCTGACATCGCCAATGAATTTTCGAAGAAGGCAACGACATGAGCCCCTACGCACGACTGAGATCGCTATTTTTCCTGCTGTTCGTCGCGTTGGTCCTGAGCGGATGCGCATCCACATCCCGGCAGGTGACCGACTCCGCGATCAGCTGGGACCGGCATAGCGCCGGACTGGAACGCAAGGAAATCGTGCTGGCGAACGGGCTACGCTATGTCTATCTCGAAGGCGGCAAGGGCGAACCGCTGATGCTGCTGCACGGTTTTGGCGGCAACAAGGACAACTTCGTCCGCACCGCCCAATACCTGACCCCGCATTTCCGCGTCATCTTGCCGGACCACATAGGGTTTGGCGAATCGGCGCACCCGCCGCAAGCCGACTACAGCCCCACCGCGCAAGCCGAGCGCATCCGCGCACTGGCGCAGGCGCTGGGCATCCAGAAAGTCCATCTGGGCGGCAATTCGATGGGCGGGCACATCGCGCTGGCCTATGCGGCGCGCGCGCCCGAGGAAGTGGCCAGCCTCTGGCTGCTCAGTTCGGCCGGTGTCTGGAAGAACGCGCCGCCCAGCGAGGTGTTCGAGACCATCGCCAAGGGCCAACGCAACCCGCTGATTATCAAGAACGAGGACGACTATGCCCGGCTTATCCCGGTGATCATGAACGATCCGCCGTTCATGCCACGTTTCGCCATGAATGCACTGGCCCAGGAACGCATCAACAATGCCCAGCTGGAAGAGCGCATTTTGCCCGAACTGTACAAGGACCCGGTCGACGAGCGTATCCAGGGCCTGGCTACGCCTGCCCTGATCGTCTGGGGCGAGCAGGATCGCGTCATCCATCCCGGCACCGCCGAAGTCATGCACAAGCTGATGCCGCGCTCGCAAGTGATCATCATGCCTGGCGTCGGCCACGTGGAGATGGTCGAGCGGCCCAAGCAGAGCGCGGAAGACTATCTGAACTTCCGCGCGGCCTTGGCGGAGATGCGCTAGCTTGCGCCGGCGCCTCTCGCTCGCCCAGCCTAATGTCAGATTAGGGCCTGTACCCACAAGCACGTCAAGTGGTTTGCGCAGCGCACTTGGCGCACTTCACCAGCCCCGTGCGGCCTATCGTCCAACCGCAAGCACGCGCCGCGACCGCTGCCCGCTTGGCCCATGCTTCCATCGGATCATTGGCGACTTCGTCGAATTCGAAGAACTCACGACAGTCATGGGACTCACAAACGAGCATGTATTCGCAAAACAGCATTTCTTCCAGCAAATCTTCCATTACTACGATTCCTTTCATGAAAAAGCCGCTAGCCATGCATGCGCATTGGCTAACGGCTTCTTAGCTACAAATTCCGCTCAGTCGATTAGCGCGGACGCGCAAGGTAATCCGCAAGGCGCTGCGTGTCCTCGCTCATACATCAACCGCCTCAGCCAACGCCGCGGCACGGAATTTTTCACACGGGATTTTTATAAATAACCCTGTAAAACAAGGCCTTATACGCGAGTATATTCTCAAACCACCGGTGCAAGAGGTGTGATTGCCTTGGCGATAGCCTGCCCGGCGCTGATTTCGACGATACGTAGATCATACGCGCTTTGAAGATTCAACCATCCTTGCGCCTCGTTGCCATAATAGCGCTCCAGGCGCAGAGCGGTATCGGCCGTCACACCGCGCGCGCCTTTGATGATCTCGCTAAGACGCGAGTAAGGGACATGCAAGGCCAGCGCCACAGAACGCACGCTAACGCCCATCGGCTTGATATAGTCTTCCAGTAAAATCTCGCCGGGATGAACTGGACGCATTCCGTTCTTCAACATGATGTACTCCCTTACTGTTCTGAATTTCTTTACCCCTGCAACGGCGAGTTCAATGCGGGTCCTCGATCAGCACGTCATATGGGCCATTCTGGCCCCACTTGAAGCTCAGGCGCCACTGATCATTGATGCGCACATGCCAAGCGCCGCTGTACTCCTTCAGGTCATTGCCTGGCGGAGCCTTCATGAAGTTCACCGAGGGCGCAGCATCGAGCTGAGCCAGCTTCCTTTCGGCCGCGCTCTTGATGTTGGCGAACCTGCGGCTTCTTCCAGTGGTAAACAGTGCCTGCGTATCAGCGCAGGCAAACGATTGGATTGGCAAATGCCGATGCTAGCCGTTATCCGGTTTACGGTCAACAAGGCGGCGCGCCGGCCTGGCAATTGACAAAGCAGCCGCGCATAGGGTCGGAATGCCCCGACATAATTTTCCGCCAACGCAGTCGCCATCGCACGCGAACTGATGACACAGTCCAGTTCCGCGCGTTGCACCTGGAGCTCGAACGGCGACGCATTCTGAAAGGTATGCAGCAGGCTGGTCATCCACCATGAGAAGTATTCCGCGCGCCAGCCCCGTTTGAGCGCCGTCTCCGTGTAACCTCGCTCACCTCAAATTCCCCAGTTCACCCTGTATGGCGAAGAGGGGGCGGCCAGCAATGCCGAATTCGTCCATATCGAAACGATAGAAAAGCGCAGCCGCCTGCACGACTGGCATATAGGACGGCACACCCACGCCGGCCTGTTTCAGGTACTTTTTTATTTAACGGCAGCGTCACCGCCAGCATCGACGATCAATCGTGGTGCTGCACTGGCCCCACGGTGTTGACCATCCATCCGGCCGTGGTGCATGGATTTGCGTTTTCGGAAGAGGCGCAAGGCTTTATGCTGACGGTGGACCAGAACATCGTATTCCTGCGATCGGCCAACACATCAGATCAGATATCGTCGAAAATCGCCACGGCACGGGTCCAGCCGGCGGAGGCCGCGCGTATCTTGTGCGGGAAGCAGCTGATGGTAAAACCGGACGAGGGCAAGGCCTCCAGATTGTGCATTTTTTCCAGATGACAGTAGCCGATGTCGCGCCCCGCCTTGTGCCCTTCCCAGATCAGGCTGACATCGCCGGTTTCCTGGATTTTTTTCGCCGTATAGCTGAATGGCGCATCCCAGCTCCAGGCATCGGTGCCGGTCACGCGCACGCCGCGCTCGAGCAAATACATGGTCGCCTCGTAACCCATGCCGCAACCGCAATTGACATAGTCAGGCTGTCCGTAACGCATGCCGGCGCGCGTGTTCACCACCACGATCTCCAGCGGCCGCAAGGTGTGGCCGATGCGCGCCAGCTCCGCCTCGACTTCCGCGGCGGTGACCACGTGGCCGTCCGGCAGATGGCGAAAATCCAGCTTGACGCCGGGCTGGAAGCACCACTCCAGCGGCACTTCATCGATCGTGATCGAACGCTCGGCTTCGCCCAGCTTGCGGTTCATCGTCGAATGGAAATGGTAGGGCGCATCGAGGTGGGTGCCGCTGTGGGTGGTCAGCCTGACCCACTCGGCGGCGGCGGCCTCCCCGTCCGGGAAGTCGCTGGCCTTTGTGCCCGGCAGCATGTGCATGAATTCGCCCAGCGTCTCCTTGTGGCTCTGGTACTCGATCTTCGGGGCCAGGATGGGAGGATCGGACAACACTTCGTTTTCCAGATAGATGGACAGGTCGATAAACCGGCGTGGCATAGAAATCCTTTCTTGGTCGATGCCGCATCCTAGGCAGCGCCGGGACAGCCGTACAATGGTTTATATCGATCCCAGCCATCGACGGCATCGATATCAGCCGTCCATCCGCCCCACCGCCGCATGGATCAGCGCCCGCAGCCATACCAGGCCGGGGTCCTGGGTACGGAATTTATGCCACTGCATGGCTTGCGTCATGCGCCGCATCTCGCCTGGCAATGGCAGTACCGTGACCGGCAAGCTGGCGCTGACGACTTTCGCCAGGCGCTGGTGCACCGTGGCGATGCGCTCGGTGCCGACCACCAGCCCCGGCGCCGCCAGAAAACTGAAGGACGTCACTTCAACCCGGCGCACCAGGCCAGTGCCCTGCATCAGCGTGAATTCGAAGGAACGATCCATGCCGGGCGGCTGCATCACGACATGCCCCGCGTCCGCGTACTGGGCCATCGTCAAACCGCTCCGGGCATACTGGCTGCGGTTCCAGACGACGCAGCAAAACTGCTCGTCGAATAAGGCCTCGACCGGATGGTCGGCCGAACAATAATCCTGCGGGATTACCAGCAAGTCGGCGTCGCCGTGCTCCAGCGTGCGCTGCGGCTGGCGCGATTGCGGCAGCAGATGGAAGCGCGCCGTACTGCCCTGCTCGGCCGCGAGCGCCAGCACATGCGGCATCAGCACCGTCATGGTGAAGTCCGAAACAAAGATGCGGAACTCCCGGTCCGACTTGGCCGGGTCGAAATGCGGCATCGCCGTGATCGTCGTGTTGACCCGGACCAGCACATCGCGTACCGCCTCCTGCAGCACTTCGGCGCGCGGCGTCAGCTCCATCTTGCGCCCCACCTGCACCAGCAATTCGTCGTCGAAATATTCGCGCAGCCGTGCCAGCGAACTGCTCAAGGCGGACTGGCTCATATGCAGCTGCTCGGCCGCCCGGCTCACGCTGCGCAAGGTAAACATCGCATCCAGGGCCACCAGTAAATTCAAATCCAGTTTATTAAAACGCATAGGCACTCCGCGATTGATTTTCCCATGTATCGATACCACCGATACGTCACATGCATGCAATCAATTTTACACATACAAGCGAGATCGGCAAACTGCAGGCTCCAACTACAAAAAATTATCGATGGAGACTTCAATGAGCCATACCATGGGACGCCGCCCCCGCCCGACCCGCCTGTCCCGCCTGTCCCTCACCTGGGCAGCGACCGCCCTGCTGGCCGCCGGGTTCGGCCAGGCCGCCGAGATCGAGACCAGCAATCCCGACTGGAGCCTGCGCTTCGATAACACGCTCAAAGCCAGCGCCCTGTACCGCCTGCACGATGCGGACCCGGCCCTGGTCGACAGCCTGCGCCAGCTGGTGCCCGGCGTACCCGCATCGGCTTTCCCGCAGGCGCTCAACTTCAACGCCGGCAACGACAACTTCCGCAACAAGGGCTGGGTATCGAAGCGGGTCGACTGGCTCAGCGAATTCGATGCGGTATACCGCAGGGACTTCGGCCTGCGCGTCAGCGGCGCCGCCTGGTACGACCAGGTCTACGACGGCGGCAGCGACGCTACCGACAGGCTCAATGGCCAGTCGCCCTACAACACCTTTCCGGACAGCACGCGCAAGCTGGCCGGACGCAAGGCCGAACTGCTGGATGCCTTCGTTTTCGGCGGCTGGCAGCTGGGCGAGGGCCACAAGCTGACCGCGCGCCTGGGCCAGCATGCGCTGGTCTATGGCGAAACCCTGTTCTTCGGCGACAACGGCATCGCCCGCGCGCAAGGCCCGATCGACGTCTGGAAGCTGCAGTCCTCCCCCAACGCCCAGTTCAAGGAAATCATCCGCCCGGTGCCGCAGCTGTCCGGCCAGCTACAACTGAGCCAGGACGTGATGCTGGGTGCCTACTACCAGTTCCGCTGGCAGGCCGATCGCATGGCGCCGGCGGGCAGCTACTTCAGCACCGCCAACAATATCTGGGGCGGTTCGCCGCTGCCGGAAGTCATCACCACCAACATCCTGTTGCCCGGCGCGGAGCACAAGCCATCGAACGGCGGCCAGTTCGGCGCCCAGCTCAAATGGCGCCTGGATGAAACCGACCTCGGCTTCTACGCGGCCCGCTATCACGACAAGTCGGGCGTGTTCTACTCCCGGCTGAACGTGACCAGCCCGGCACCGGGCAGCTGGTATTACGCCTTCCCCGACGCCGTCACAACAGCCGGCTTCAGCGCCACCCACTCGATCGGCAACACCAATCTGTCGCTGGAAGTCTCGGCACGCAACAACATGCCTTTGACCAGCGCCAATATCGTCTACCCGAATGTGCAGCCGGCGCCGATGTACGCCGTCGGCCGCACCGCCCACGTCAATCTGTCCTGGCTCAGCACCATGGGACCGAATCTGCTGGCGCGCGAATCGACCCTGATCGGCGAACTGGCCTGGAACCGCGTGCTGTCGAAGCAAGATCCCAACCATACGCTGGACGAACTGCGCACGCGCGACGCCAGCGCGCTGCAAGTGATCTTCACACCGAGCTACCGGCAAGTGCTGCCTGGCCTGGACCTGAATATACCGGTGGGGCTGCGCTATACCCTGGACGGCAATTCCTCGGTCACCGGCCTGGGCTGGGGAGCCAGGCATAGCGGTTCGGCGACGCTCGGCCTGGAAGGCGTTTATCAAGGCGTCTGGCAGTTTAGCCTGAGCTACAACAACTACCTGGGCAAAGCCGAGCCCTTCGTCAATTACCAGCCACTGCTGACCGGCGGCCACGCCGTCTACAGCAGCGGCAACCCGCTCGCGGACCGCGACTTTATCGCGCTGTCGGTACGCCGCACCTTCTAACAAGAAACACAGGAGACCAACATGATTCCACGTTCCAACATCGCGCTGTTGGCGGCACTGCTTGCCGCCCTGCCCGCCGTCGCCGCCGTCACGGCCGAAGAAGCGGCCAAACTCAAATCCGAACTGACGCCGTTTGGCGCTGAAAAGGCGGGCAACAAGAATGGCAGTATTCCCGCCTGGACCGGCGGTTACACCACCCCCATCGCCGGCGACAAGGCCGGCGGGCGCCGCGGCGATCCCTTCAAGGACGAGAAGCCGCTGTTCGTGGTCACGGCAAAGAACGCCGACCAGTACGCCAGCGCGCTCAGCGACGGCACCAAGGCCATGCTGAAGAAATATCCCGAGTACCGCCTCGACGTCTACCAGACCCACCGCACCGCAGCCGCGCCGCAATGGGTCTACGACAATACTTTCAAGAACGCCACCCGCGCCAAGCTGAACGCCGACGTCAGCAGCGGCGCCTACGGCGGCATTCCCTTCCCGATCCCGAAATCGGGCGCGGAAGTGATGTGGAACCATATGCTGCGCTGGCGCGGCACTTCCTGGCAATTCAATGTCAACCAGTATCAGATCACGTCGGACGGCAAGGCCGTGCTCACCACCAGCGGTATCGGCGACCAGCAAATGCCCTACTACATGCAGGACGGCACGCCTGAGCAATTTGCCAAATCCAATGAATTCTGGCTGCTGCGCCTGATCAATTCCGGCCCTCCCATCCGTGCCGGCGAAGCCATTGTGGGCCGCACCAATATCGACCCCAGCAAGGACCAGGCCTGGGTCTACCTGACCGGCCAGCGCCGCGTGCGCAAGCTGCCCAATCCCTGCTGCGATACCCCGACGCCATCGACCGCCGGCGTGATGAGCTTTGACGAAATTGAAACCTGGAACGGCCGCACCGACCACTTCGACTGGAAGCTGATCGGCAAGCAGGAAATGCTGATCCCCTACAACGGTAACAAGCTGCTGCAACCGAAGACGGATGCGGAAGTCATGGGCAAGGCCTATCTGAATCCCGACCATGTGCGCTGGGAGCGCCACCGCGTCTGGGTGGTCGAAGCCAGCCTGCGCGCCGGCCAGCGCCACCAGGCGCCAAAGAGCCGCTACTACTGCGACGAGGATACCTGGAACTGCGTGCTGGGCGACCGCTGGGACGCCAACGGCCAGTTGTGGAAAACGCTGTGGTCGCAGACCTTCGTCGCCCCCGACCTGCCGGGCACGGTCATCGGTGCCTTCGGCTTCGCTGACCTGATTTCCGGCACCGGCTTCTTCGGCAATCTGTACAACGCCAAGGCCGCGCAATATGCGCTCAAGCCGCGCTACCAGGACAGCGTCTTCACCCCTGACGCGATGGCCGGGGAAGGTGCGCGCTGATGCTGCTCATCCGGCACCCTTTACGCCAGCTGTCCGCCAGCATGCTGTGCGCCCTGCTGTCGCTGGCGGCGCAGCCGTCGGTGGCACAGGCGGGCGGCGCCCCGGCAGCGTCCGCATCCGCATCCGCGTCCGCTTCCGCTTCCGCGTCCGTCTTTGCGCCCGTCTCCGCGGCGCAGCAACGGCCCGCCATAGTTTCGCCGCACGCCACCCGCGCGGTGCTGCTGGGCGCGGCGTATGCCGGCGCCCGCATCGTTGTCGTTGGTGAGCGCGGCATCATCCTGCTCAGCGACGACGACGGCAAGAACTGGCAGCAAGCCAGCGTGCCGGCCAGCGTCACGCTGACCGCCGTGCGCTTCGCCGACCGCCGCAACGGCGTCGCCGTCGGCCATGCCGGCGTGGTGCTGCTCAGCAGCGACGGCGGCGCCCACTGGCAACGCGTACTCGATGGCCAGCGCATCGCCACGCTGGCCATGGACGCCGCCAGCAAGAGCGGCGACGCCGCCGCGATCGCCGCCGCCACCCGCCTGGTCGCCGATGGCGCCGACAAGCCGCTGCTCGATGTCTGCCTGCTCGGCAATGGCCGCATGCTGGCAATCGGCGCCTATGGCCTGGCGGTCGCCAGCGAGGACAATGGCAAGAGCTGGACCTCCTGGGCTGAGCGCCTGAGCAATCCGAAGGGCCTGCATCTGAACACGGTACGCAGCCGCGGCAACACCATCCTGATCGCGGGGGAACGCGGCTTTGCCCAGCTGTCCAGCGATGGCGGCCGCAGCTTCCGCACCCTCGATGTGCCATACAAGGGCAGCTTCTTTACCTCGGAGCTGGACCAGGCATCCGGCCTGGTGCTGGCCGGACTGCGCGGCAACGCCTGGCGTTCCGCCGACGAGGGCCGCAGCTGGCAGCAGATCGACAACCCCGTGCCGGTCTCGATCACGGCCTCCAGCGTGCGCGCCGACGGCAGCCTGGTCTTCGCCAACCAGGCCGGCATGCTGCTCGCCATGCGCGAACAGTCGCTCGCCCCCTTCCCCAGCGCGCCTCTGCCGCCCCTGAACGGCTTGCTGGCCTTGAATAACGGCGGCCTGCTCGCGCTCACCATCCAGGGCCTGGCGCCAGTGAACGCGCCGGCCGCGGGAGTCCCCAAATGAATTTATCCGACCTGTCCACGCTGCCGGTAGCGCGCGAGCTGTCGCAATTCGACAGCGCCTCCGGCTCCCTGATCGAACGCCTGCTGTTCAATCACCGCCGGCTGGTGGTCATCGCCTGCCTGTTTGTCACCGCGCTGCTCGGATGGCAGGGCAGCCGCCTGAGCATCAACGCCAGTTTCGAAAAGACCATTCCTACCCATCATCCCTACATCGCCAACTACCTCCACTATCAGGGCGAACTGACGGGACTGGGCAACGCCGTGCGTATCGCGGTCGACAACCCGCGCGGCAGCATCTATGACGCGGCCTATCTGGAAACGCTGCGCAAACTCAGCGAAGAAGTCTTTCTCATTCCCGGCGTCGCGCGCAATCAGATGAAGTCGCTGTGGACCCCCGGCACGCGCTGGGTGGGCGTGACCGAGGATGGACTGGAAGGCGGGCCGGTGATCCCGGACGGCTATGACGGCAGCGCCGCCAGTCTCGACCGGCTCAAGGCCAATATCGCCCGTTCCGGCGAGATCGGCCAGCTGGTCGCCTTCGACGGCAGCTCCAGCATCATCTACGTGCCGCTGCTGGTCAAGGACGGCGACGGCAAGGCGCTCGACTACGGCCAGTTCTCCCAACGCCTCGAAGCGCTGCGGACCAGGTACGAGCTGCAGGGCGTGCATATCCACATCAGCGGCTTCGCCAAACTGGTGGGCGACCTGATCGACGGCGTGCGCGCGGTGCTGCTGTTCTTCGCCATCGCCGTCGTCATCGCCACCGCGATGGTGTACTGGTACACCCGTTGCGCGCGCTCCACCGGCCTGGTGGTACTGGCATCGCTGGTAGCCGTGGTCTGGCAGCTTGGCATGCTTCCCATCCTGGGCTACGAACTCGATCCCTACTCCATCCTGGTGCCCTTCCTGGTGTTCGCCATCGGCATGAGCCACGGTGCCCAGAAAATGAACGGCATCATGCAGGACGTCGGCCGCGGCATGCACAAGCTGGTCGCCGCGCGCTACACCTTCCGTCGCCTGTTCCTGGCCGGACTGACTGCCCTGCTGGCGGACGCGGTAGGCTTCGCGGTACTGAGCACCATCGATATCAGCGTCATCCGCGAACTGGCGGTAGCGGCATCGCTGGGCGTTGCCATGCTCATTTTCACCAATCTGATACTGCTGCCCATCATGCTCAGCTACACGGGTGTCAGCGCGGCGGCCGCGCAGCGCAGTCTGCGCGCCGAGGCGGCGGAAGCTTGCGGCCAGCGCCGCCATGGCTTGTGGGCCTTCCTCGACCGCTTCACCGGGCGCCGCTGGGCCAGCGGCGCGATCGTGATCGCGCTGTTGCTGGCGGCGGGCGCCTATGCCATGAGTACCCAGCTGAAGATTGGCGACCTCGATCCCGGTGCGCCGGAATTGCGGGCCGACAGCCGCTACAACCGCGATGTCGCGGCGCTGAGCGCAGCCTACGGCGCCTCCAGCGACGTGATGGCCATCATGGTCAGCACGCCGGAAGGACAGTGCTCCCGCTACGAGACCCTGAACAAGATCGATGCGCTGGAATGGCAGTTGCGCCAGATCGACGGCGTGGACAGCACCAACAGCCTGGCCTTGCTGAACCGCCGCATGCTGGCGGGACTCAACGAGGGCAGTCCCAAATGGTATGAGTTCACTCCCAACCAGGACATGCTCAACACCGCCACCGCCGGCGCGCCGCGCGGCCTGTACAACGATAGCTGCTCGCTGCTCACCGTCTACGTCTACCTGCGCGACCACAAGGCCGACACCCTGGCGCGGGTGGTCGGCCATGTGGAAGCGTTTGCCGCCGCGAACGACAGCAAGGATGCCCGCTTCCTGCTGGCGGCCGGTTCGGCCGGCATCGAAGCGGCTACCAATATCGTCGTGCGCGAAGCGTGGCGCAGCATGCTGCTGCTGGTCTACGGCGCCGTGATTCTGCTGTGCTTCATTACCTTCCGCTCCTGGCGCGCGGTCCTCGTCGCGATCCTGCCGCTGATGCTCACTTCGGTGATGGCGGAAGCCCTGATGGTCGCCTTCGGCATGGGCGTCAAGGTCGCCACCTTGCCGGTGATCGCGCTCGGCGTCGGCATCGGCGTGGACTACGCGCTGTACATATTGAGCATCACGCTGGCGCAGCTGCGCCAGGGCGCCAGCCTGTCGGACGCCTATTACCGCGCGCTGCTGTTTACCGGCAAGGTGGTCATGCTGACCGGCGTCACGCTGGCCATCGGCGTGATCACCTGGATGGCCAGCCCGATCAAGTTCCAGGCCGACATGGGTCTGCTGCTGGCGTTCATGTTCCTCTGGAATATGCTCGGTGCGCTGATCCTGGTGCCGGCGCTGGGGCACTTCCTGCTCAAGCCACAACAACCGCAACAACCGAATTCACCACAAGGAGCTTGAATGTTTCGTTATTTCCCCACCAATTACGTCTGGGATCTGTCCGTCAACCTGGCCATTGAAATGGGCGCCAAGATGGGCGAGATCCAGGAAATGTGCGCGCCGCTGCAGGACGCCGCCAAACAGCCCGACGCCGCCGGCACCCAGGCCTTCCGCGCCACCTGGGCGCGCATGGCCGACAAGCTGTGCGAGCTGGCCGCCGAAGACGAAGGCAAGGGCCGCCTGATTTCCGCCGGCGACAAGTATGGCCGCGCGGCGACCTACTACCTGACCGCGGAGCGCCTGCAGGCCCACGGCGCCGAGGGCCGCACCGCCCTGTACCAGCGCTTCCTGGAGGTGTTCGCCAAGGGCATCGCGCTGGCCGGCGAAAACTGCGAGCGCGTCGAGATTCCCTATGGCGACAGCCATATCGCCGGCCTGTTCACGCGCGCCGAAGGCGTGACGGGCCGCATGCCGGTGCTGGTCCAGGTCAACGGCCTGGACTCGACCAAGGAAATGAAATACCGCGTCGGACTGCCGCGCTGGCTGGCCCAGCGCGGCATCGCCTCGCTGGTGATCGATCAGCCGGGCACCGGCGAGGCATTGCGCCTGCAAGGGCTCACGGCCATCTACAACTCGGAGCAGTGGGCCAGCAAAGTGGTGGACTGGCTCGAAACCCGCGCCGACATCGACCCTGCCCGCATCGGCTGCGAAGGCGTCTCCCTGGGCGGCTACTACTGCCCGCGTGCGGTGGCATTCGAACCGCGCTTCGCCTGCGGCGTGGTGTGGGGCGCCAACCACGACTGGCGCGACGTGCAGAAGAAGCGGCTGCAGAAGGAAGGCAGCCTGCCGGTGCCGCACTACTGGCAGCACGTGCAATGGGTCTGGGGCGCCAAGGATATGGACGACTTCATGCGCATCGCCGAAAACGTCCATCTCGATGGCGTGGTCGAGCGCATCAAGGTTCCCTTCCTCGTCACCCATGGCGAGAAGGACTCGCAAATCCCGCTGCACTGGGCGCAGCGCACCTACGATCAGCTGGTCAACAGCCCTAAGCGCGAACTGAAGATCTTCACCGAGCGCGAAGGCGGCGTCCAGCATTCCAGTTTCGACAACTCCGCCAACGCCGGCGCCTATATCGCCGACTGGGTCGCCGAAACACTGGGCGGCCGCACAGCCATCACCAAGCATAAGGATTAAGACATGAATATCATCGGACCAGACACCCTCATCTTCGGCGTCGACGACCTCGCCGCCTGCGGCCAGTACCTGAGCGACTACGGCCTGACGCCGGTCGGCGCCGGCGCCAATGGCGGGCGCTACGAAGCGCTCGACGGCACCGCCATCGTTATCCTGCACAAGGACGATCCGGCGCTGCCCGCGCCGCTGCCGACGGCCAGCATGCTGCGCAAGACCGTCTACGGCGTTGCCGATGCCGCTGCGCTGTCGGCTATCGCCGAGGAACTGGGCAAGGATCGCGAAGTGCGTCAACTGCAGGATGGCTCGATCGAGGCGGTCGACGACCAGGGCTTTGTGCTGGGCTTCCAGGTCACCGTGCGCCGCGCCCTGTCGCTGCCGGCCGAAACCATCAACGCGCCAGGCGCGCCCGCGCAGCGTGCCCCCAACGTGCTGGCCGTCAGCGAGGACGCGCTGGCGCGGCCCCGCACCCTGTCCCATGTCGTCTACTTCGTGCCCGATGTGGCCAAGGCCGAAGCCTTCTATGTGGAGCGGCTCGGTTTCCGCTGCACCGACCGGCTGGGCGGCGCCGGTCCCTTCCTGCAGCCGGCGGGCACGCTGGATCACCACACCCTGTTCCTGATCCAGACCCCGCCGTTCATGCAGGGTGTCGAACACTTCACCTTCCACCTCGGCGGTCCTACCGAGCTGATGCAGGCGGGCACGCGCTTCGTCAACAAGGGCTACCAGTCGTTCTGGGGACCGGGACGCCACAAGTTCGGCTCGAACTGGTTCTGGTACTTCAACAGCCCGCTCGGTTGCCACGTCGAGTATGACGCCGACATGGATCTTCACGATACCTCCTGGACCGCGCGCACCGCGCCGATGAGCGCCGATGCGTCGCAGTTGTTCCTGTTCCAGTCGCGCGAAAAATGGGCGCCGGGCGGCCCGCCGCCGGGCGCCGCCGGCGGTCCGAACAAAGCCCCGTCGCACTAGGACCCGCGTGCCGTGGAAGCAGCCGCTATCTACCTCTGCCAGCTGGACGAACTCGCCGACCGCGAGGCGCGTGGCTTCGATCCGCTGGGCAGCGGCCAGGATAGCGTGCTGCTGGTGCGGCAAGGGCTACAGCTGTATGCCTACCGCGATCTGTGTCCGCACTATGGCGACACGCCCATGGCATGGCGCCGCCACGCCTACCTGAATGCGCAGCGCAGCCACATCGTCTGCGCGGCGCACGGCGCGCTGTTCGAGATCGCCAACGGCGCCTGCGTGCGCGGCCCCTGTCTCGGCCAGTCACTGAGCGCGCTTCACGTCGAGATTCGCGACGATGGCGGCGTGCTGGTCTATCTGTGACACGGCGCGCCATTTGATACCTCCCTACCCGCACTGGATCAGCAAGCCATGCAACAGCACATCCTGACAACGCGCACCGGCCGCCCCCGCAACGCCGACCGCGAACTGCGCGACAGTGAAACGGTCCGGACAGCCTGCGCCTTGTTCATCGCGCATGGATATAACGGTGTCAGCCTGAAAACCATCGCCGCCGAAGCCCGGATCGCGGTGCGCACGATCTACCTGCGCTTTGGTGGCAAGCTGGGATTGTTCCAGGCCGTCATCGCGGCGGAACGCGAGCAGATGCTGGCCGGCCTGCCTGATTTTCCTCCCGGCGCAAGGCCATTGGAAACCGTGCTCGGCGAAATCTGCCTGCGCTACCTCAATCTGGTCAACAGCGATCGCGCGCTCGCCATACTGCGCATGGTCATCGCCGAGGCGGGGCAATCGCCGGAACTGGGGCAGGCCTTCTATGACGCCGGACCCGGCGCCATGCGCGCCCATCTGACAGCAATGTTCTCGCACCCGGCGCTACGATCGCGGTTCCGCCCCGAACTGCCACCGGCACTGCTGACGGGCCTGCTGCTGGCATGCCTGCTGGACGATCCCACGCTGCGCCTGCTGCGCCAATTGCCGACGCAAGCTCCGCAGGAGCAGGTGCGCAAGGCGCTCGACGCCTTCTTCGCCGCCACCCGGCATGTTGAACCACCCTTGACACCTATTGGCAGTGTCGATACTTCCCATGCGTGCAATCAATTTTACAAATATTAGCCGCATGCTCACACTGGACCAGATACAACAACCACACTCAGGAGACACTCCATGACATTCGCAGCAAAGAAAATTCTGATCATCGGCGGCGGCTTTTCCGGCATGGCTGCCGCCATCCAGCTGCGCAAGCAAGGCGAGCAAGTCGATCTCGTCGAGATCGACCCGGGCTGGCGTTCCTACGGCGCCGGCATCAGTCTGGGCGGCGCCACGCTGCGCGCCTTCAAGACCCTGGGCATCTTGCCCCAATTCCTGGAGCAAGGCGCGGCCACCGACGACGTCGAGCTGTTCCTGCCACATGGCCAGCCCATCGGCCGCCTGCCGACGCCGCGCTTCGCCGGTCCCGATGTGCCTGGCGGCGGCGCGATCATGCGCCCGGTGCTGGCCAAGATCCTGGCCGAAGCAACCGTGGCGGCCGGCGCCGATGTGCGCCTGGGCTGCACCTTTACCGCCCTGCGCCAGCATGCCGACGGCGTCGACGTCACCTTCAGCGACGGCCAGCAGCGCAGCTACGATCTGGTGATCGGCGCCGACGGCCTCGGTTCCAAGGTGCGCGCTGCGATCCTGCCAGACGCTCCCCGGCCGCAATACAGCGGCCAATGCGTCTGGCGCGCCGTGCTGCCGCGCCCGCCCGAAGTCGAACGCGCCATGATGTGGCTGGGTCCAAAAATCAAGACCGGCGTCAACCCGGTGTCGAAGGATCTGATGTACCTGTTCGTGACCGAGGACCGGGTTGACAATGTGCAGATCGACCCGGCCCGCTTTGCCCCCATGCTGGCCGAACTGCTGGCGCCCTTCTCCGCGCCGCTGATGCAGCAATGCCGCGAACAGATCGATGCCAACGCGCAGATCGTCTACCGGCCGCTGGAATCGCTGCTGGTGCCGCAGCCCTGGCATCAGGGCCGCGTCGTGCTGATCGGCGACGCCGTGCATGCGACCACGCCGCACATGGCCTCAGGCGCCTGCATCGGCATCGAGGATGCGATCGTGCTGGCCGAAGAGCTGGCCGGCGTCGACAGCATCGAAGCGGCGCTGGCGCGCTTCGAAGCGCGGCGCTGGGAACGCTGCCGCATGGTGGTGGAAAATTCCGGACGCCTGGGCGAGATCGAAATCGCCGGTGGCGACAAGGCCGAGCACGCGCAGATCATGCGCGACACGCTGATCGCGCTGGCAGCGCCTATCTGAAGCACGGGGAGCCCTCGATGAACGACGACGACACCCGCAACGACGGCCTGCCCGGCCGTATCGCACTGCTGATCGCGCACTGCGCCGGCATGGTGGATCTGGTGGCGCTGCCGGTCTGGATCGGCACCCTGATCACCCGCTATGGATTCGATCCCCAGCACGCCGGCGCGCTGGTGACGCTGTTCCTGCTGGGTGCCGTCTGCAGCAGCCTGTATTGGGCGCCGCGCTTTCACCGCGTGGCCACGGCGCGGGTGGCCACCTGGGGCTTCGGCGTCGCCGCCGCGGCCTTCGGGGTGCTCAGCTATGTCAGCGATTTTCATCAGATGGCGGCGCTGCACGTGGTCGCGGGTGCGGCGACCGGCGCCGCGCTCAGCGTCACCCACGGCACCATAGGCCGCAGTTCCCGTCCGCACCGCCTGTTTGCGCTGGCGGGACTGGCGCTGGCGGTGTTCGGCATCGAGTTCCTTGGCCTCACGCCCGGCCTGGTCGCCGCCATCGGCGGCCCGGCGCTGTTCAAGGTTTTTACCGCCGTGATGATCGCGGCGGCGCTGACCTGCGCCTGCGCCTTCCCCCAGCAAGCCGACAATCCCGCCAGCGGCCACGGTCCCGGCCCGCGCCTGAGCGCGGCGGTCTGGTTCGTGGCGCTGGGGGTGAGCTGCATGGGACTGGTACAGGCGATGATGTTCAGCTTTGTCGAGCGCATCGGCGCCGACCGCGGCTTCACGGCCGCCGCGATCACCGGGGTGCTGGTGACGCTAGGCTTCGTCAATCTCGTCCCCGCCCCGCTGGCCGGCTGGCTCGAACGCCTGCTGCCGGCGCGCCAGGTGGTGCTGCTTGGACCGGTGGTACAGGCGGCCGTGGTGCTGACCATCTGCTACAGCAGCGGCTTCGCGCCCTATGCGGCGGCGACCGCCGTGCTGCCGGCGGTGATGATCTTTTTCCATACTTTCGCTTTCGGCCTGCTGGCGCAGCTCGACCCTGCCGGCCGCGCGCTATCCGCAACCCCGGCCATGCTGATGGCCGGCGCCGCGATCGGTCCCATCCTGGGCGGCACCCTGGTCCAGTATTCCGGCTATGCCAGCCTGGGTAGCGCCGCCGCGCTCATCGCCATCGTCGGCGTTTTCTGCTTCGCGCAGGCGAACCGCGTCAGCGCGCCGGCCCTGTCCTGAGCGTTCACTTCAAGGAACCACCATGAGCTTTCCCCCCATCCACCGCGTTGTCACCGGCCACGATGGCACCGGCAAGGCGATCATTTCATCTGACGGCGCGCTGCCGACCGTAGTGGCGCTGGCGGCCATTCCCGGCACCGTCTTCCATGAAGTCTGGAGCACGCAGGGCGCACCGGCAGCGGTCGATAACGCGGCCGACCCGACCTGCGGGCCGCTGCTGCTGCCGCCGCCCAGGCAGGGCACCCGCATCCGCTTCGTCGACATTCCGCCCGATACCGCCGACTACCTGGCCCATGGCGCCAGCCTGATGCAGCAAGCCTTCGGCGAGATCGGCGACAGCGCCGCCTCCACGGTGAAGGCCGGTTCGCCCCATCCCCTGATGCACCGCACCGAGTCGGTGGACTACGGCATCGTGATCGAGGGCGAAATGACGCTGGTGCTCGACGACTCCGAGGTGCTGCTGCGGCCCGGTTCGGTGGTCGTCCAGCGCGGCACCAACCATGCCTGGGCCAACCGCTCCGGCCATCCTTGCCGCATGCTGTTCGTGCTGGTCGACGGCAGCTACGACCCCGCCATTGCCGCCGCGCTGGAAGCGAAGGGATGAAGGGAGCGTTATTCGACCTGGATGGCCGGGTAGTACTGCTGACCGGCGCCACCGGCGGCCTGGGCACCGCCATCGCCGAGGCCATGGCGGAACAAGGAGCGGCCGTGCTGCTGACTGACCGCGACGGCGTGGCCTGCCACCGGCTGGAACATGCCCTGCGCATGGCCGGCCACCGGGCCCAGGCGCTTCCCTGGGACCTGTCGCAACTGGGCACGCTCTCCGAACTTGCGCAAGCGGCGCTTGCCGTCTATGGCCGGGTTGATGTACTCATCTGCAACGCCGGCATTCAGGGCCCCGCCGGCCCATCCGGCGAGGTACTCCCAGAACAGTGGGACCAGGTCATGGACATCAACCTGCGCAGCGCCGACCGCCTGTGCAAGCACCTGATCCCGGCCATGCAGGCCGAGGGCGGCGGCAGCGTGATCCTGATGTCGAGTATCGCAGGCCTGCGCGGCAACAAGCACATCGGCCTGTATGGCCTTTCCAAAGCCGCGCTGTCCCAGCTGGCCCGCAACCTCGCGGTGGAATGGGGGCCGTCCAATGTCCGGGTCAACGCGATCGCCCCCGGCCTGATCAATACCCCGCTGGCGGCGCCCATGTTTGCCGATGCGGCCTTCATGGAGCGGCGCTTGGCGCTGACACCGCTGCGCCGCGCCGGCGAGCCGCCCGAAATCGCCGGCGTCGCCGTGCTGCTGGCCAGCTCCGCCGGCGCATTCATCTGCGGCCAGACCCTGGTCGTCGATGGCGGCACCACTATCAGCGACGGCAACTGAGCGTCGCGTCCCACGCCAACAAGGACTGTTTATCCCATGAAATTCGCCACCTTAGCAAACGACACACTGGACGGGCACCTGCTGCTCGTCTCCCGCGACCAGACCCGCTGCCTCGATGCGGGCGCCGTTGCGCCCAGCCTGCTGCACGCACTGCAGCACTGGGATCGCGTGGCGCCGGAGCTGCGCGCGCTGTACGAGAAGCTCAACAGCGATGCCCGGTCGGGCCAGCCCTTCGATCCACGCGCCTGCATTGCACCGCTGCCACGCAGTCCCCAATGGTGCGACGGCTCGGCTTTCCTGAACCATGCCAATCTGATGGCGCAGGCATTCAACACGCCGCCGATCCCGGACCTCCAGACCATCCCGTTGATGTACCAGGGCGCCAGCGACGATTTTCTCGGCCCCTATGCCGACATTCCCCTGCCGGACGTCGCCGACGGCATCGATTTCGAGGGCGAATTCGGCGTCATCGTCGATAGCATGCCCATGGCCTGCACGCCGGAACAGGCGCTCGAGCGCGTGCGTCTGGTGCTGCAGTTGAACGATTGGAGCCTGCGAGCGCTGGGGCCGCGCGAAATGCGCAGCGGCTTCGGCTTCCTGCAGGCCAAGCCATCGACCAGTTTCGCGCCGCTGGCCATTACCCCGGACGAGCTGGGCGATGCCTGGCGCGATGGCCGGGTGCAGCTGAATCTGGCGGTGGAGTGGAACGGCGAACACTTCGGCCATCCGCATGGCGGTGAAATGAATTTCAGCTTCGGCCAACTGATCGCCCACGCGGCCCGCACCCGGCGCCTGAGCGCCGGCACCATCATCGGCACGGGCACGGTATCGAACGTCAGCCGGGACGCGGGTTCGGCCTGCATCGCCGAACGCCGCGTGATTGAAATCATCGCCCACGGCGAGGCGCGGACCGGCTTCATGCAATTCGGCGACCGGATCCGCATGGAGGCGCGCTGGCCAGATGGCGCCAGCGGCCCCTTCGGCGTCATCGAGCAGCGTGTCGTGAAGGGCGGGAGCGCATGAGCCACATCCTGATTACCGGCGCGAACGGTTTTGTCGGCCGTGCGCTGGCGCTGCGCCTGCTCGAACAGCCTGGCCACACCCTGACGCTGGTCGACCGCGCATTTGTCGATGCCCCCGATTTTGGCCCGGCCACCCTGCTGCAAGGCGCTTTCGACGATCCGCGCATACTGGAGGCAGCGCTTGCCACTCCCGTCGACACGGTATTCCACCTAGCCAGTGTGCCTGGCGGGCTGGCCGAGCGCCAGTATGCCCCGGGCTATCAGGTCAACCTGCAGGCCACCATGACGCTGGCCCACCGCCTGGCCGGGCAGTCCCGCGCGGCGCGCCCGCCCATCAGGCTGGTCTTTGCCAGCTCGGTCGCCGTCTACGGCCCGCTCACTGGCGCGGCCATCCATGAGGATCAAGCTCCCCGGCCGGCCATGAGCTACGGCGCCCACAAACTGATGGCCGAGATCGCACTGGCCGACCTGAGCCGGCGTGGCGAGCTGGACACCGTCAGCCTGCGCCTGCCCGGCATCGTCGCGCGGCCACCCGGCGAGTCCGGCCATGGCAGTGCCTTCATGAGCCTGGTAATGCACAACATGGCGGCGGGACTGCCCTATGCGTGTCCGGTGTCCCCGGCCGCGACATCGTGGTGGATGTCCCTGCCCTGCTGCGTGGAGAACCTGCTGCATGCGGCCGGCATGGACACCAGCACTGCGCCGCCGGCGCGCACCTGGCAATTGCCGGTGCTGCAACTGAGCATGGAAGCCTTGCTGCAAGCCCTGGAGCGGCGCTTCGGCGCGGACCGGCGCAGATTAATCAGCCATCTGCCCGACGACGCCATCGAGACGCTGTTCGGACGCTGCCCGCCGCTGCACACGCCGGCGGCCATTGCCGCCGGTTTCAGGCACGACATCGATGCCGACCGACTGGTGGCATCCGCACTCGCCTGATCAGGCATGGTGAGGCGCCTTCCGCTACCCGAAGTAGCGGAAGACGTGACGCAAGGTTGACCGCAAGCGGCACCAGGACTGTTGCCTTACTGCCCGGCCTAACGTAGCAGTATCCGGCCATCGACATCCTGCACATCGCGCAGGCCGCAAAAGGCCATCGTCAGATCGAGCTCATTGCGGATAATGTCCAGGCATTTGCTCACGCCCCGTTCGCCCAGCGCACCCAGGCCATACAGGAAGGGGCGGCCGATGTAGACCCCGCGCGCGCCCAATGCCAGCGCGCGGATCACGTCCTGTCCCGAGCGCACGCCGCCATCCATATGCACCTCGATGCGCGAGCCGACCGCGTCCACGATGGCGGGCAAGGCGGCGATGCTCGACTGCGCACCGTCTAGCTGGCGGCCGCCGTGGTTGGACACGATCAGCGCGTCGGCGCCGCTATTGGCGGCCAGGCGCGCATCCTCGGGATCCATGATGCCTTTGATGATCAGCTTGCCGCCCCAGCGGCGCTTGATCCATTCCACGTCATCCCAGGACAAGGCGGGGTCGAACTGCTGCGAAGTCCAGGCCGACAGCGACGACAGGTCCGACACATCGCTGGCATGGCCGACGATATTGCCGAAGCCCCGGCGCTGGGTGGCCAGCATCCCCATGCACCAGCGCGGGCGCGTCATCAGGTTGAGGATGTTCGCGACGGTCAATTTCGGCGGCGCCGTCATGCCATTGCGCAGATCCTTGTGGCGCTGCCCCAATACCTGCAAGTCCAGCGTCAGCACCAGCGCCGAGCATTTGGCGGCGCGCGCGCGTTCGATCAGGCGTTCGATGAAGGCCCTGTCCTTCATCACATACAGCTGGAACCAGAACGGCTTGCTGGTGTGCGCGGCCACGTCCTCGATGGAGCAGATGCTCATGGTCGACAAGGTGAAGGGGACGCCGAATTTTTCCGCGGCGCGGGCCGCGAGAATTTCGCCGTCGGCGCGTTGCATCCCGGTCAGGCCGGTTGGCGCCAGCGCCACCGGCATGGCCACCTCCTGCCCCACCATCGTGCTGCGCAGCGAACGGTTTTCCAGGTTCACGGCCACCCGCTGGCGGAACTTGATGCTGGCGAAATCCGTTTCGTTGGCGCGGTAGGTGGACTCGGTCCAGGAGCCGGCGTCGGCGTAGTCGTAGAACATGCGCGGTACCCGCTGTTTCGCCAGGATGCGCAGGTCTTCAACGGTGGTAATCAATGCCATGATGGCCTTTCTGTGTGATTTTTTTCAGGGTGGGTTCAGGCGCCGGAGGCCAGCATTTGTTCGGCCAGACCAAGCCAGCGCTGGCGATACGCGTCCCATCCGGGCAGTTCCAGCGGCGCGGCGCGTTCCAGGCACATATCGGCCTGGCGGCCACGGTGATGCAGCATCCAGCCGCCGCAGGTGGTGCCGCTGGTGTCGCCCGAGAGGTACACCGGCTGCTGCCCGCGCAGTGTCGCCAGCAAGGAAGCAAAAAAGGGATTGTCGGTAAAGCTCCCCTCCACCACCACCGGCCCCTGTGCACCCAGCGCATCGAGGCAGTAGCCCGTCATGAGCACGCAATACAGCGTGGCCAGCGCATACTGTTCCCTGGGCGACCGCGGCGCCGGGCCGGCTATCCATCCCTCCTTGCCGACGAACGCACCGCCGGAGTCGGCGAAGCACGGCACGGCCAGGGTACCGCGTCCGACCAGCGCTGCGATCTCGTCCAGGGTACAGCTGAGCGGATTCGGACCGGCCAGCGCGGAAAACTCGCGCCCGCCCATGAAGCGCATGCAGGCCACCGCATGGCCGGACGCCGTCACATTGGCCAGCATGTCGGCCTGCTCGCGCAGCCGGTCCAGCGGTCTGCCAAGAGCGGCCGCGATCACCCAGGTGCCCGTCGACAGCACAGTGACGGGTTCCCGGGCCGATGCGCCGTCCAGATGGCGCAGCAGCGAGGCATTGCTGTCGTGAATGCCACACAGCACCTGGCAGTCCGCCGGCAGGCCAAGTTGCGCCGCCAGCGCCGGCAACAGTGGCCCCAGCCTGTCCCAGGCTTTGCGCAGCGGCGGAAACAGTCCGGTCCAGCCCATACGGCCAACCAGGGTGGAGAATTCCGCCGTCTGCGGATTCCACAGGTCGGTATGACAGCCGAGCGACGTGACTTCACTGGCGGCGACCCCGCTCAGACGCCAGGCCCAGTACTGTGGATAGGTCAGGATATAGCGGGTGAGCGAGAATTCGGCCGGAAACGTCATTTCCAGCCAGTGCAGCTGACGCGCCAGATTCAGGCCGGCCGGCAGCTCCGGCGACAAGGTTTCGGAGAAAGCGGGCCGCACGGCGCGATAATCATCGGCATGCCACGTCCTCTCGCCGTCCTCGAATGCGCCGCGGTGGCGCAATCGGACTTGGTCCACCGGCAGCTCCGCTTCATAGTCCAGGACCGGCAGCACCAGCCCTTCTTCATCGGCCAGCGCCGCCGTCGCGCCATGGGTAACAGGGACAATCGCGCCGATGCTGGCCAGCGTGGAAAAATGGCGCAAGGTCGTCAGCATCCAGTTCCAGATGCCTTCCGTGTCGTGATGCGGATAGGGACCGCCGGTGACGATGGTGTTGGCACGGCGATGCTCCGCCAGTACCGCGCCTTCACTGCCGATCAATACCAGTTTGACATTGGTCTTGCCAATATCGACAACGGCCGTCGCGCGGCCGTCCACGCCGATGGCGCCGCCATACATGTTCTGGCTCATGAATTATTGTGCTCAAAGTAGTGCTCGCAGGATGCGGGCTCGATTTCATCGTTCCACGGCTCTGCCTGAAGCGCGTCCGGCGCCACGGTGACCACCTTGATGCCCGAGTGTTCCAGCATCTGCACGGCGCCATCGGCGACGTCCGTGTCCGTGATCACGCAGGCGACACGGTTCAAGCCGCACAGGATCAAGCCGGCCTTGCGGGCGAACTTGGAACTGTCGGCCAGGACGATGATTTCTTCCGCCTGGCCGATCAGGCGCTTCTCCGCCTGTATCAGCAAGGGGTCCGCTTCCATCAGGCCGAGCATGGAAATGCCATAGATGCCCATGAATATCTTGGCCGCATAGTGGTGCTGCGTAATATCGTTCTCGAAGGGACTCAGGATGACGTTCTGCTCCCGGTACACTTTTCCGCCGGGAAGCATGATTTCATTTTCGCTGGTGCGCAGCAGCTGATCGGCCATCAGAAAAGAGTTGGTCAGGATCTTGAGCCGCTGTTTCGCCAGGAATTCGGTCATCATATACGTGGTGGTGCCACCGTTGATGATGATCGTCTCGCCATCGACGCACATTCCCGAGGCATGGCGGGCGATCGCCCGTTTCTGGGCGGTGCGGCAGGCGATATTGTGGTCGAAGGTCTCGCTACGCAAGGGCAGCGCGGGCTTGGTTTGCGGCAGCAATTTCGCGCCGCCCCTTACCCGCGCCAGCAGATTGCGTTCCACCAGCCAGACGATATCCCGCCGCACCGTCGCGGGAGAGGAATTGAGCCACTCCACCAGCTGTTCAACCGAGGCCGTCTGATGCTTTTCGAGCAGCTTCAGTATTCCCTTGCGGCGTTTGTGATTAATCATCGCTTCCCCTCCACGCGGCCGCTATCAGACGATGCCGCTGCTGCTGGCGCCGGCCTTGGCCGGACGCGCCTCCTGCTTGCCGGCGCGATAGCCCGACGCGCGGTAGCAGGCCACCGGATCGGCCGCCGCGCCGGCGCGCACCCGCGCCATCGCCAGGATCGGGCTGACGTCGGTACGGAAGGCGTGCTTGAGCGTCTGCGCCGACTGCAGCGCATCGTTGTTCTGCTGATGGTGCAGCAAGGCGGCGCGGTCCACCAGCGCGGCCTGGACGAAGGCGCGCTGCACTTCCACGGCGCTGCTCATCAGGCTTTCGATCGGGTCGGTCACATTGTGCGACTGGTCCAGCATATACGATGGCTGGAAGTCCTTGCCCTCGCGCTCGGCCACGTCGGCCAGCTCGTTAAAGATCAGGAACAGCTGGAAGGGATTGATGCTGCCGGAATCGAGATCGTCGTCGCCGTACTTGCTGTCATTGAAGTGGAAGCCGCCCAGCTTGCCGAACTGGGCCAGGCGCGCGACGATCATTTCGATATTGGTGTTCGGCGCGTGGTGACCCAGGTCGACCAGGCATTTGGCCTTCGGACCGAGCGCATTGGCGCAGGCATAGCTGGTGCCCCAGTCGGCGATGGTGGTCGCGTAGAAGGCCGGCTCGAACAGCTTGTGCTCGATCAGTACATTCCAGTCGGCCGGCAGCGCGGCGTAGATGTCGCGCATGCTCTCCAGATAGCGTTCCAGCGCGCCGCGCAGATTGTGCTGGCCCGGGAAGTTGGCACCGTCGCCCACCCACACGGTCAGCGCCTTCGAGCCGAGCGCGCGGCCCAGCTCGATGCAGTCGATATTGTGGGCCACGGCCTGGGCCCGCACCGCCGCGCTGGAGGCGGTCAGGCTGCCGTATTTATAGGTCTGGGCCTGGCCCTGCTGGTCCTGGAAGGTATTCGAGTTGACGGTGTCGAAGCCCAGGCCGAAGCGGCCTGCCACTTCGCGCAGCGCCGCCGGATCGTCCGTCGCGTCCCATGGGAAGTGCAGCGACACGGTCGGCGTGGCGCGGGTCAGTTGCTGGATGACGCCGCAGTCTTCCAGTTTTTCGAACACATTGCGCGGCTCGCCGCCGCCGGGGAAACGGGCGAAGCGGGTGCCGCCGGTGCCCACGCCCCAGCTGGGCAGGGCCACGGCGAAGGTCTGGGCCAGCGCCGTCAGTTGTTCGATGTCCTGGCCGCGCCGCGCCAGCATGCCGCCCAGCGCGTCGTAGTCGTTCCACAGATGGGCTTCGGCGGCGGCGTTATGCTCGGCCACCAGGCCGGTGTCGATGAGAGTTGTCATGGTGTATCTCCGTAGTGGGGAGTGGCGGCGCCGGGCGCCGGCCACTCCGAATGGTCATTAGCGGGTGAACGCCGCAGCGTTGCCGGCATCGACGTTGATGATGTTGCCGGTGCTCTTGGCCGCCTTGCTGCTGGACAGGAAGTACACGGCTTCGGCGATATCCTCGGGCAGCACGCTCAGCTTGAGCATGCTGCGCTGGCGGTAGAATTCCTCGATGTCGTCCGATTCGATCTTGTTCGACGCGGCGCGCTCTTCCTTCCACTTGCCGTCCCAGATGCGCGAACCGCGGATCACCGCGTCGGGATTGACGACGTTGACACGGATGCCGTGCGGCGCGCCTTCGAGCGCGATGCAGCGTGCCAGATGGATTTCCGCCGCCTTGGCGGTGCAGTAGGCCGACGCGCCGGCCGATGCCACCAGACCGTTTTTGCTGGCCACGAACACCATGCTGCCGCCCAGTTGCTGCTGCTTCATGACACGGAAGGCGGCGCGGCCGACCAGGAAGTAGCCGGTGCCCAGAATCGCCTGGTTGCGCTCCCAGCTTTCCAGCGTGGTGTCTTCCAGCGGTGCGGACGAGGCGATGCCCGCGTTCGACACCAGCAGATCGATACCGCCGAATTGCAGCGCGGTCGCCTCCAGAATGCCGTCCACCGCGCTCTCGCTGGTGATGTTGGCGGTCACGGTGCCGACGCTGTCCTTGCCCGCGACCTTGATCAGGTTTTCTTTCGCCACGGCCAGCGCTTCGGCATCGATATCGGTCAGCATGACGCAGGCGCCCTCCTGCAGGAACTGGCGCGCCACCGCCTGGCCGATGCCGCCGGCGCCGCCCGTCACCAGGGCGACGCGGCCGGCCAGGCTTTTCGGCTTGGGCATGCGCTGCAGCTTGGCTTCTTCGAGCAGCCAGTATTCGATATCGAAGGCTTCCTGCTCGGGCAGGCCGACATAGCTGTCCACGCCATTGGCGCCGCGCATCACATTGATCGCGTTGACATAGAACTCGCCGGCGATGCGGGCGGTGGCCTTGTCCTTGGCGAAGGACAGCATGCCCACGCCAGGGATCAGGTAGATGATGGGATTGGCGTCGCGCACGGCCGGGCTGTTGGCGTGCTTGCAGCGCTCGTAATAAGCGCTGTAGTCGGCGCGGTACTGGACCAGCGCAGCGTCGAGCGAGGCGAGCAGCGCGTCGAAGTCCGGTGCGGCCGGATCGAAGTCGATCACGAAGGGACGGATCTTGGTGCGCAGGAAGTGATCCGGGCAGGAAGTGCCGAGCGCGGCCAGCGGCTTCAGATCCTTGCTGCAAACGAATTCCAGCACGGCCGCGCTGTCATCGAAGTGGCCCAACTTGTACTCTTCCTGGCTGATTTTCCCGCGCAGCAAAGGCATCAGGCGGGCCGCGATGGCCGCGCGCTGCTGGGCCGGCAGCGCCGCGCTGCCGGCGCCGCCAAAGGCTGGCTGCTTCGCATGGGCGCCCAGCCATTCCTCGGCGCGCTGGATGATGGCCAGCGTGGTTTCGTAGCAGGACTTGGCGGTATCGCCCCAGGTGAACAGGCCGTGGCCTTCGAGGATGATGCCCTTGAGTTCAGGCTGGGCCTTGGACACGGCTTCCAGCTTCAGGCCCAGGTCGTAGCCGGGACGCTGCCATGGCAACCAGCCCAGCTCGCCTTCGAAAATGGTCTGGGTCAGCGCCTTGCTGCTGGCGCAGGCGGCGATCGCGATCACCGCGTCCGGATGCATATGATCGACATGCTTGCGCGCGATATAGGCATGCAGCGGCGTATCGATGCTGGCCGCGCGCGGGTTCAGGTCGAAGGTGCAGTGCGGCAGATAGGCGACCATCTCGTCCTCATGCGCCAGGCCACGGTAGCGTGCCTTGAGCGCGTGCAGCTTGTCCATGTACAGCGTGGAGAAGCCGTTCATGGCGATGCTGCCCAGGTCGCCGCCCGAGCCCTTGACCCACAGCACCTCGACCTGCTTGCCGTCCAGTGGGTCGTCCATCATGACCTTGGCCGAGGTGTTGCCGCCGCCGAAATTGGTGATGCGCAGGTCGCTGCCGAGCAGGTTGGAGCGGTACAGCAGCAGCTCGGGTTCGCTCAGTGCTGCTGCGTGTTCGTCGTTCCAACGGGAAGTGATTGTTGCTGTCATTACGGTATCTCCATCAGTGAATGATTCAATGCCCTGCAGTAGAAATCAGCCGGGGCCGCAGGTCAATCAATCGGCAATCAACTTGCTGATTGAATCAAAAGTAATCATCAAGTTGATTGAATGGCGCTCAATCCGGACGCTGACGGTGCCGGCCATTTCCAGTGCGCCAGCGGCAGGCCGGGTAGCGGCGAACGGAAACTGGGAAGCCGCTCCCCCATCATGCTGCCCAGGTAGACGGTGCATAAATCGGGGCCGCCAAAGGTGATGCTGGACATCCAGGGCGCCAGCGTTCCGCGCGCGGCGACCATCAGTGCCGGTGTCAGCTTGCGCGCGGCGACATGCCGGTTCAATGCGGCGCTCGCTTCCGGATCGCCGTCATCGAGCAACTCCAGCACCTCGCCCGTGGGCGTCAGCGCGATCAGTTTGTCGCTCATGATCAGGGTGACCCAAAGATTGCCATGGGCATCGAACGCGCAGCCGCCGGGAAAGCCGTCCAGCTCGGGCGGGCCGAACAGTTCAGCTTCGCCCAGCGTGCCGTCGCTTTGCACACGCAGACGGGAAATGCGGCGCGCGCCGCTCTCGGCCACGTAGAGCCATTCTTCGCTGGCATCCAGGCGCATCTCGGTGGGGCCGCCCAGGCCGCCTGCGACCAGGTGCAGGCCAGCGCCATCCATCCGCGCGATATAGCCATCGAGCACGCCCGCGATAAGGGCGTCGCTCCATGGCGACATGCAGGTGGTCACGGACAGCCAGGTGTGCCCAAGGCTGTCGCGGGTCAGGAAGTTGGCCTTGCCGATGGGCTGGCCGTCGATGCTGTCATGCAGCGTGCTCAGTGCGCCTTGCGGGGTGAGTAGATCGATGCTGCCCCTGCCCCAGTTGGCGATCAGCATGTCTCCGTTGTCCAGCAACACCAGCCCGTTGGGCAGGGAGCCGCCCGCATGCAGATAGGGGCTTTGATAGGCGCTGGCGTTGGCGCCGGCGCTGTTTTCCGGCGGCAGCAGCCGCTGACTGCCGTCGCTGGCAATGTGCATCACGCCGCCGCGCGCATCGGCCACCAGCAAGGTGCCGTCCGGTCTGGCCAGGATGCAGGCGGGACGCTGCAGATCTTCGCCGACAAACTCGATCAGCTTGCGATCAAGCTTCCAGCTCAGCAAGGGGTTGGCCTGATCCTGCTTGCCGCAGCCGTCTGTGCCGACGCGCGCCGCCGCAGGCCGCGCATGCGCCGCTGCACGCAAGCGTCCCAGCCGGCGCCAGCCATCGCGCAGCATGGATGCCGCCAATGCCAGCCATCGAAACAGACCGGGCAGCGACAAGCGCAATGCATCCATCAGGACGCAGCGGCGCTGGCGACCGCGTCGGACGGCGCAGCAGGCCGGGCGCCGCGCACCTTGAAGGCGACGCGCATGAAGCATGCGGTTCCGGCCAGGGCCACGGCAGCGGCCACCATGCCCAGGCCAGTGAAACCGACGCGCTGGGCGACGAAGCCGGCCAGCGCAGGTCCGACACTGGCGCCAGCCATCAGCATCGCCGGCGTCAGCGCCACCGCGCGTCCGCTGTCATCGATACGGGCCAGCAAGCCGAACAGGAAGGTGTGGGAAAAGATCAGGACAAAGGCATACATGGCGCCCGCCACCGCGAACGGCCAGAATGCGCTCGACAAGGTGATCGTCAGTGCCAGTGCGGCCTGCAATGCCGGTGCGGCGAGCGCCACCGCCAGCGCGGAGACGCGGCGCTGCAGCAAGCCGGCCAGGATCGCGGGCAGCAAATTGACCAGTCCGGCGGCGGCCAGCATCAGGTTGACGCGCTCGGCGCCGAAGCCGCGGGTGACGCCGATACGCTCCAGGAAACTGAAAATGAGCGCCTGATTGATGGTCAGGCACACCACGCCGGCAATGGCGATCCAGGTCGTTGATGAGATCGCGTGCGTAGCGGTTGACTGCCCGGCCGGGGTCGGCACCGGCACATCGGGGAAGAAAAAGCAGGCAAAAGAGGCCAGCAGCATCAGCCCGCCCATGATAGAGAACAGCAAAGCCCCGCCGAACATGCTGATGATTTGCGGAACGGCGGCATAAAACAGCAAGGCAAACAGGCCCAGGGCCGCGCCGGCCAGCGCGAACAGGCGGTGCGGATTGGCGCTGCGTCCAATCGCGCCATGGGTCAGCGACAGGCCACAACCCACCCCCGCTCCGGCCAGGGCATGCAGCGCCAGCATCAGGCCCGGGGTATCGGCGCGGGCGGCCAGCAGGAAGGCTGCGCCGGCGACGGCATAGCCGCTGACGCACACGACACGGCGAGGAAGGCGCGCGAAGCGGGGCGCGATGAAAAAACTGGCGGCCACCGCTGCCAGCAGGAACAGCGTCACCGTCATGCCGGCCCGTTCGAAGTCGTAGTGATAGCGCTGAACCAGCACTCCGATCCACAGTGGCAGCGCCACCAGATCGATCATGCCGGCCACATGGGTGAGCATCAGTATGGATTGTCCGCGCACGCTGGCGAGTGTTGTCATGGCAAGTCTCCTGTTTATTGCCGGCAACAGTAGCAGCGCCCCTCCTATTTGTAAAAACGCTTTTTCAGGCTTGCAGCCATCGGAAAAACCGATAGCTCGCCGTTCACAGCCCCTCCCGCGAGGATCAGGCCAGGCCGCCGCCATCGCCAAACAGCTCGGCAATCACGCGGCGCAGCCAGATGTTGGCCCCCTCCTTGGCGTATTTCCGGTGCCAGTGCTGCTTCAGGTCGAAGCTGGGAATGGCCAGCGGAGGCTGTACCAGCTTGATCGCCGCGAACTGCGCGAACGACTCGCCCACCGCGCGCGGCACCGTCGCGACCAGATCGCTGGAGGCGATCAGAAAAGGAATCGACATGAAATGGGGCGTCGACAGCACGATGCGGCGCGAAATGCCCTGGCGCACCAGATGCTGTTCGAACAACTCCTGACTGCGCCCCTCGGCCTTGATCACCGCATGGCCCAGCGCCAGGAATTCCTCCAGGTTCATGGTACTGCGCGCGTGCGCATGGCCGGCGCCGAGCAGGCAGATGAACGAGTGGGAAAACAGGCGCTGCTGGAAGAAATTGCGGTTCTTCAGGTCGGGGAAGTAGCCAACGGCCAGATCGACCTCGCCGTTTTCGATGGCGACCGCCAGTTCGGCCGGTGCCATCGACACCGAGCACATCGACGCGCCCGGCGCATCGCGGCGCAGCCGTTCGAGCAAACGGGGCAGGAAGGTCATCTCGCCGATGTCGGACAGCGCCAGCGTGAATTTGCGCGTGGTGGTGGCCGGATTGAATTCCTCGCTGGCCAGCACGTCGGTCTGCAGGCGCTGCAGGATATCGCGTGTCGGACTGATCAGGGACAAGGCCCGCGGCGTCGGGTCCATGCCGCGCGCCGTGCGCACGAACAGGGGATCGCCCAGGGCCTTGCGCAGCTTGTTGAGGGCGACGCTGACGGCCGGCTGACTCATGCCGAGTTTGCTCGCGGCGGCGCTGACGCTGCGTTCCTCGTAGATCGCCAGCGCCACCGGCAACAGGTTCAGGTCGAATGCGGCCATGCGGGAGGCTCCGTACTGTATTAGAAAATCGAATTTACATTATGCATTAAATTCTATTTTCAAATATTGCGATCTCCATGATGATGGCCCCCATTCGCCGCCGGGGCAGCCCGCCCTCCGCGCTCTCACAAAGGACCGCTCATGTTTCCTCTCAATCAATGGTACGTCGCGGGCTTCGCGTCGGAACTGCAAGACAAGCCCCTCGCCCGGGTGCTGCTGAACCATCCCGTGGTCATGTTCCGCACCGCCGATGGCGGCGTCGCCGCGCTGGAAGACCGCTGCTGCCACCGCAGCGTGCCGCTGTCCTGCGGCACGCTCGATGGCGGCGGCATCCGCTGCGGCTACCACGGCCTGCTGTATGCGGCCAGCGGCCAGTGCATCGAAATTCCGGGACAAACGAAAATCCCCGGCAAGGCCAAGGTCGCGGCCTACCCCGCCGTGGTGCGCAATGGCGTCATCTGGATCTGGTTTGGCGAGCAGCCCGGCGTCCAGCCCGACACGCAGCCGCCCGAGCTGGCGGCGCACGAGGATGCGCGCTACCGCTACAAGACCGGCGCCTTCCACTACAAGGCGCCCTACCAGCTGATCCACGACAATCTGCTCGACCTGAGCCATGTCGGCTACCTGCACGGCAAGACCATCGGCGGCAACCCAAAAGTACACATGGAAGCGCCGACGATTGTCAGCGGCGACGAAGAGCATGTGCGCGTGGTGCGCTGGATGAAGGCCTCGACGCCGCCGGCCACCTACACCAGCGCCTGGCCGTTCAAGGGCCTGGTGGACCGCTGGCAGGAAATCGAATTCCACACCACCCACCTGCACATCTTCACCGGCGCGGTCGAGGCTGGTGCGGAGCCGCTGGAAAATCCGCAGCGGGGCGGCTTCCACATGCGCGGCTTCCACGGCATCACGCCGGAAACGGCAAACACCAGCCATTATTTCTGGTCCATGGCCAGCAGCTCGCATCCCGAGCAGCCCGACAATATCGACGTGGTCTACCAGCAAACCGAGCAAACCTTCGAGGAAGACCGCGTGCTGATCGAGGCGCAGTACCAGAACATGCGCCAGTTCGACGGCGCCGCCATCATCGACATCCACGTCGATGCCGGCGCCAACCGCGCGCGCCGCATCATCGCCACCCAGATCGCCGCGCAGCTTAGCGATCAGGCCAGCGCTCACGTGGCGGCGTGACGCCATGGAAGCCGTCATCACCGCCATCACCGACAGCGGTGAAATCCGCGTGTTCGAACTGTCGCCCCGCGACGGCGCCCCGCTGCCGGCCTACCAGGCGGGCGCCCATCTCGACCTGACGCTGGGAAACGGCATGCAGCGCCAGTATTCGCTGTGCTGCGCCCAGCCCTCCCCGCATAGCTACCGCATCGCCGTCAAGCGCGAGCCGCAGTCGCGCGGCGGCTCGGCCTGGCTGCACACGGAAGCGCGCGTCGGTACCGTGCTGCCCATCGGCGCGCCGCGCAACGCCTTCGCGCTGATGCCGCAGGCGCGCCAGCATCTGCTGTTTGCCGGCGGCATCGGCATCACGCCCATCCTGTCGATGGCTTACGAACTGCTGCGGCGCGGCCAGCCCTTCGAGCTGCACTATTTCGTGCGCGACGCTGCCGCGCTGGCCTTTGCCGAGGAACTCAGGGCCGCACCGCTGGCGCGCCATGTCCGGCTCGCTGTCGGCCTCGGCGCCGAGGCTGCCGCCGCACGCATCCAGACCACGCTCTACACCGCCCAGGCCGAAGGCACCCAGGTCTACGTCTGCGGCCCGCCCGGCTTCATGGACACCGTCAAAACACGCGCCGCGGCCCGCCTGGGCGCGGCCGCCGTCCATGCCGAATCGTTCAGCGCGCCCGCCGGCGGCGGCGACGACCAGCCCTTCATCCTGCGCCTGCTGCGCTCCGGCCGCGACATCACGGTGCCGGCCGGCGAGACCGCGCTGGCCAGCCTGCAGGCGGCCGGCCTGGACGTCGAATGCTCCTGCGAAGTGGGCGTATGCGGCAGCTGCCGCCTCGGCGTGGCCGACGGCGTGCCCGAGCACCGCGATGCCGTGCTGAGCGAGCAGGAGCGCAACAGCAACCGCTGCTTCATGCCCTGCGTGTCGCGCTCCCGCACGCCCGTCTTGCAGATCGACCTGTAGTTTCCCCGGCGCGCCAGCAGGCGCGCCTTCTTCCACCCTTTATCGAGAACAGGAATGCATATGGCTCACAACCGCGGCGTGGTCTACGTCGGCGCAGGCAAGGTCGAAGTACAAGCGATCCCCTTTCCCAAGCTGGAGACGCCGAATAAAAAAAGGATAGAACACGGCGTCATCCTCAAAGTCGTGTCGACCAATATTTGCGGCTCCGACCAGCACATGGTGCGCGGTCGCACCACCGCGCAAAGCGGCCTGGTGCTGGGACACGAAATCACCGGCGAGGTTCTCGAAATCGGGCGCGACGTGGAAACCCTGCGCGTGGGCGACCTGGTGTCGGTGCCCTTCAATGTCGCCTGCGGCCGCTGCCGGACCTGCAAGGAGCAGGATACCGGCGTCTGCCTGAGCGTCAATCCCTCGCGCGCCGGCGGCGCCTACGGCTATGTCGACATGGGCGGCTGGATCGGCGGCCAGGCCGAATACGTGATGGTGCCCTATGCCGACTTCAATCTGCTGAAATTCCCCGACCGCGACCGCGCGATGGAAAAGATCCGCGACCTGACTTGTCTGTCCGACATCCTTCCCACCGGCTACCACGGCGCGGTGACGGCCGGTGTCGGTCCGGGCAGTACCGTCTACGTCGCCGGCGCCGGACCGGTCGGCCTGGCGGCGGCGGCTTCGGCGCGCCTGCTGGGGGCCGCCGTGACCATCGTCGGCGACGTCAATCCGGTACGGCTGGCGCATGCCCGCAGCGTCGGTTTTGAAACCGTCGACCTGTCGCAGGATGCCAGCGTCGGCGATCTGATCGCCGCCATTCTCGGCACGCCGGAAGTCGATTGCGCCATCGATTGCGTCGGCTTCGAAGCGCGCGGGCATGGCCATGACGGCTCCCAGGTCGAGGCGCCCGCCACGGTCCTGAACTCGCTGATGGAAATTACCCGCGCGGCCGGCAAGATCGGCATTCCGGGCCTGTATGTGACGGACGATCCGGGCGCCGTCGACGCGGCGGCAAAACGCGGCAGCCTGTCCATCCGCCTGGGCCTGGGCTGGGCCAAGTCGCACAGCTTCCATACCGGCCAGACACCGGTCATGAAATACAACCGCGCGCTGATGCAGGCCATTCTATGGGACCGCATCGACATCGCCAGCATCGTCGGCGTGCAGGTCATTTCGCTCGACGCCGCGCCCAGCGGCTACGGTGAATTCGACGCCGGCGTGCCCAAGAAATTTGTCATCGATCCGCATGGCATGCTGCGCTAAGCGCGCCGCCACCGTGTGGCGGCAAGCTATCGCCGCTGCCGATGCCTGGCCTTGCGCAACAACGATTGGTCAGGCTGGTTTCGCTGCCCCACACTGAGCGCGTCTCCTTCATCGGTCTCTGACTGCTGAGGTTCAACCCACTCCCCCCAGAGTGGGTTTTTTTTGGCCCGCCGCGCCGCTTGCGCCCGCCGCGCATGCCTCGGACCCATCCGCCTGGCCGATGGCTGGCATCGGAATTAACCACTCTGTACTTGCAGGTGTTCACTCCTATACTTTATTTTCCGGCTGAGCGAATACTGTAGGAAAATGGACAGCGGTTCGGTTGGAATTCCCATCTAAATAATTAATCCGCCTGGAGCGGAGGAGACCTATTTTGAAAAAAACCATCATCGCGCTGAGCGTTATCAGCGCCCTTGGCATCCATTTGCAGGGCTGCGGCGCGCAGGCCGAATCGTCCGGCGGCGGGCTCGGCAAAACCGCCGCGCAAACCAGCGTCGCGACCGCCTCGGCCGAGGACACCCTGGCCGACCAGAAGGCGCAGGCCCTGCTGGCCAAGATGACGCTCGACGAGAAAATCCAGCTGGTCCATGGCGCCGGCATCGGCACCTCGCCGCTGGGCGGCGGCGGCTTCATCCCCGGCATCGCGCGGCTGGGCATTCCAGACCTGAACATGGCCGATTCCGCCACCGGCGTCAACGCCGGACTCAAGGGTGCCACCGAATTCCCCTCCCCGCTGGCCGTCGCGGCGAGCTGGAACGGTGCGCTGGCCAACGAACTGGGCGCCACCATCGCCAAGGAATTGCGCGCCACCGGCTTCGCCATCTCGCTGGGCAGTGGCGGCGCCAATCTGGCGCGCGAGCCGCGCTATGGCCGCACCTGGGAATACTTCGGCGAAGATCCTGTGCTGGCCGGCACCTTCATGACCCAGCGCACGCTGGGCACCCAGGCGCAAAAAGTGATCGCCACGGCCAAGCATTTCATTGGCAATGAACAGGAAACCAACCGCTTCGCGTCCAACTCCGTCATCCCGGAACGCGCCCTGCGCGAGCTGTATCTGCTGCCGTTTGAAATGACGGTCAAGGATGCGCAGCCGGGCAATGTCATGTGCGCATACAACCTGGTCAATGGCCTCAAGGCTTGCGAAAGCAAGGAACTGCTGACCGACATCCTGAAAACGCAATGGGGCTTCAAGGGCACCGTGCAGGCGGACTGGATCTTCGCCCTGACCGACACCGTGCGCGGCGCCAACGCCGGCCTGGATGAGGAAGAGCCGGGATCGCAGGACGACTATCAAAGCAACTATGGTCTGCCCACCAGCAACTTCAACCAGAAGCTGAAGGCGGCGGTGCAAAACGGCAGCGTCAGCGCCGCGCGCCTGGACGATATGGTGTTCCGCAAACTGCGTACCTTGTACCGCTACGGCATCATGGACACGCCGCCGGTCGCCGGTGGCACGATCGACCGCGCCGGCGGCCAGGCAATGGCGCAGAAGGTGGCGTCCGAGGCGATGGTGCTGCTCAAGAACGCCGCGCCTGCCGGCACCAGCAGCCCCGCGCTGCCGATCGCCAAGACCATCCGCAGCATCGTGGTCATCGGCGGACACGCCGACGTCGGCGTCATGCATGGCGGCGGATCGGCCTCGATCGCGCCACAGGACGGCAACCCGGTCGCCTGCCTGCAGCCGGGCACCGCTTTCGATCCAGCCGGCGTGTTTTCCAAGTGCGCGCCCTACTTCAAGTCCTCGCCACTGGCCGCCATCCGCGCCAAGGCGCCCAACGCCAGCGTGACCTACTTCGATGGCAGCAACGCCAGCGCGGCGGCAGCGGCGGCCGCCAGCGCCGACGTGGCCATCGTGTTCGCCACCCAGTTCGCCAGCGAAAACATGGACCTGGCCACGCTGGACCTGCCCAACAACGCGGCCGATCCGGCCAACCAGGCCTATGACCAGAACGCGCTGATCGCGGCCGTGACGGCCAAGAACAAGCGCACCGTGGTGGTACTCGAATCGGCCACCGCCGTGACGATGCCCTGGCTGGCCGGCACCTCGGCCGTACTGGAGGCATGGTATCCGGGCATCCGCGGCGGCCAGGCGATTGCCGATGTGCTGTTCGGCGACGTCAATCCATCGGGCAAGCTGCCGATCACCTTCCCGCAAAAGGTGCAGGACCTGCCGCAACCGCTGATCTCGCAGACCGACACCACGGTCAACTATGCCGAAGGCTTGAACATGGGTTACCGCTGGTTCGACAGCAAGGCGATCGCCCCGCTGTTCCCCTTCGGTCACGGCCTGTCCTATACCAGCTTCAGCTATTCCGGCCTGATCGCCAGCAAGCTGGCCAATGGCGATGTCAGCGTGCGTGTCACGCTCAAGAACGATGGCGTGCGCGCCGGTGCCGAAGTGGCCCAGGTCTATGCCACCTTGCCGAGCGCCGCTGGCGAGCCGCCCAAGCGCCTGGTCGGCTGGCAGAAGGTCTTGCTGCAGCCGGGCGAGAGCCGCCAGCTGTCGATCACCATCAGCAGCGCGCGCTTCGCCATCTGGAACACGGCGCAGCGGGCGTCGCAGGTGCCTGCGGGTAGTTATGGCGTGCAGGTTGGCGGTTCTTCGCGCGCACCGGCCATGCTCAGCACCAGCCTGAGCCTGTAAGCGGCGCAGCCGCCGCAGGAGGCAACACTGCGCCGGCCGGTCCTCGGACCGCGCCGGCGCAGTGCCTGCCGTGTCGCGTCCCTCACTCTCAGGAGTCGTCCAGGCCCTCGGCTTGCGTGGGATGGACGTGCCAGGCAAAGGCATTTTTTCCCTGGCGCTTGACGCGATACATGGCCTCGTCGGCTTGCTGAACCAGGGTCTCGGGATTGTCCGCGCAGCGCGGAAACTCCGAGATGCCGATGCTGCAGCCTATCGTCACGGTCAGTTCGGCAAGCTGCATCGGTTGGCACAAGGCCGCGACGATTTTGCGCGCCAGGCAACTGGCCGACAGCGGTGCGAATCCCTCCACGATCAAGGCAAATTCATCGCCGCCCAGGCGGCACACCACATCGTCGCGGCGGCAGTGGCTGATCAGCCGTTCGCTCACCTGTTGCAGCACCTGGTCGCCGCAGTGATGGCCATGCGTGTCGTTGACCAGTTTAAATCCATCCAGGTCGATCAGCAGCAGCACCACCGCGTAACCGTGATTGCGGCCGGCACGCGCGATGGCCGCCGCCAGACGGGTATTGAACACGGCGCGGTTGGACAAGCCCGTCAGCGTGTCATGCTGGGCCTGGTGCAACAGCGCGGCTTTCGCCAGCTTGATGTCGGTGACGTCGCGCACGATCGCGACGATATCGCCGGTGCCGGGCATAGGACCGGGCGAGGTCCAGGAAAACCAGCGGTACTCGGCCTTGTCCTTGCAGCGCATGCGCATTTCGAAATCGATGCTGGTGCCGCCATTCAGGTTATCGGCCATCTGCTGCTGCACCCGGCACAAATCGTCGGGATGCACGACGGCGGCCAGATCGAGCGACATGAATTCTTCCCGCGCATACCCAAGCACGGGCTCAATGGCGCGGTTCAACTTGCTGATCCGGCCATCGGTACCGATCACGCACAGCAGCACGGGAGCGTTCTCGAAGAACCATTCCCATTCCACGATGGCCTTTCTGGACAGCGCCAGTTCCGCCTTGAGCGTTTCGATGTGCGCTGCGGCGTCAGCAGCCAACGCCGGCCCTTGCCCGGGCGGAACCGTTTTTTCCGTGGCCATGCCTAGTCACTCCCTGCGCATTCGATCACCTGGACGGCTTCGTGCAGCAACTCGCGGAAAAACTGGTGCGACAGATCCTTGTCCATCGACTTGGGCCAGGTCATCACTTCGATAATGGGGGGAATCTCGACCGGCAGATCGAGGATGCGGATCGGGTAATGCGCGGAAAACAGCAGCGCCAGTTTTCTGTGCATGGTCGCCATGCGCCGGGTGCCGACAAGATATTGCGGCAAGGTATTGAAGCTGCTGGTGATGATCTCAATGCGGCGCGCATGCCCTTTGCCGCGCAGATAGGTTTCTTCGAAGGTCGGCGCCCGGTGCACGCCAAAGTTGGTGGCAATATGGCCGGCGGCAAGATATTGCTCCAGCGAGAGCTTGTCACCCAGTTCGGGATGCCGGTCCCAGACCACACATGCGTAGTCATCCTCGAACAGCACGTCATGGGGGTGCTCGCCGCTGATGTATTGCTGGGGCAATATCAGCAGATCGACCTCGGCGCGCTCGATGTTTTGATGCATCACATCGTTCGGCGCGATCACTTCCAAGGTCGCGTGAGGAGCGCGTTCGCTCAGCAGGCGCGCGCATAGCGGCATGACGACCGTGCCAGGATAATCGGAGCAAATGACGCGGTAGTGGCGGGTCGACGTCAGCGCATCGAAGCCCGGTTTGGTCTCGATCGTCGATTGTATTTGCAACAACACATCGCGTACCGGCGCCGCCAGGCTTTCCGCCAGCGGCGTGAGTACCATGGAACGGCCGACCGTCACCAGCAATTCATCGTCGAAATACTCGCGCAGGCGTGCCATCACGCCGCTGGTCGCCGACTGGCTCAGGTTGAGCCGCTTGGAAGCCAAGGTCACACTGCGTTCCTCGAGCAAGACATCGAGTGCGAAGAGCAAATTCAGGTCAAGCCGCTTAAATCTCATAAAACCTGTCTTATATGGTTATTTTTATGAGAAAAGCTTACATCATTAATTTCCAGAAGACAAAAAGAAGCACCGGAAAGCAGCGCGAATCGATCAAACCGTTGCGGCGAGGCATCATTATTCAAGGGCTGCCCTGTATGACCTCCCGCAGCAGAGCGCGCAGCCACAGGTGGGCCAGGTCGAATTCCAGCGAACGATGCCATTGCATTGTCTCCACCAGCACCGGTATCGGGATCGGTGAGGGCAGCAGCCTGAGGGGGTAAAAGCCGGTAAACACTTCGGCGAGCCGCTTGTGCATCGTGGCGATGCGCCCGGTGCCGATCAGATATTGGGGGACGGTGTTGAAGCTGTTGGTGGTCACTTCGATACGGCGCGCGTAGCCGCTGTGCTGCAGATAGAGTTCATCGATGCTGGGACCGCGGCGGCGGCCGAAATTGGTCGCGACATGGCCGGCAGCCAGATACTGCGCCAGCGTCAAGCCCTTGCCGACCGACTCGTTGCCGGCCCAGACAGCACAGACATGGGTATCTTCGAACAAGACTTCGGAAGGATGTTCTTCGATCAGGTATTTTTCGGGAATGATCACCAGGTCCACTTCGGCACGCGCCACCAGTTCCTGCATGGTGTCGTCGGGGGCGATCACCTCCAGCGTGACGTGGGGAGCGCGTTCGGCGAGCCGCCTTGCGCATTCGGTCAGCAGGACCGTGACCGGGTAGTCCGAGGCGATGATGCGGAAATGGCGGGTCGATGTGAGCGGATCGAAGCCCGGCTTGGTTTCGATGGTGGACTGGATTTTGAGGAGCACGGCGCGCACCGGTTCGCACAGGCTGGCGCCGAGCGGCGTGCGCACCATCTGGCGCCCGACCGGCACCAGCAGCTCGTCGGCGAAATACTCGCGCAGGCGCGCCATGGTGCCGCTGGTGGCCGACTGGCTCAGATGGAGCCGCGAGGCCGCGCGCGTCACGCTGCATTCCTCCAGCAGGATGTCGAGTGCCACGAGCAGATTGAGGTCAAGACGTTTGAAGCGCATAGAGAGTCCAATTGGAATGCCTCCCCGCGGGGAGGCATTCAGCACGACGACGAACACATCCGGCAAGGCCAGCCTTGCCGGATATCGCCTTACCAGCGTTTCTGCAGAGCCACCGAGACCACGCGGCCCAGGGCCGAGGAAGCCGACGGATCGAAACCGGTGATACCGTTTTCGCCGCTGGTCAGGTACACCGGCGGGTTCTTGTCCAGCAGATTGCTGATATTGAAGCTCAGCTTGGTATCGCGCAGCAGACCGTCGCCGCGCAGGTTCCAGGCCAGATAGGTATCGAGCGTGGTGAAGCTGCTGACCGACTGGGCCGGGCTGATCTTGCTGTTGCGGTAGCCGTCGGTGTAATTGACGAACAGATTGGCCGTCACGTCGGCATTGGCGAAACCAAACTGGGTGCGCGCCTTGTTGCGCACCGCATAGTTGGTGCCCAGCAGTTCCAGCGGCTGCGCGATGCCAGGGACGATCTGGTCGAACTTGAGCATGCGCGTGCCGGACAGATCGACATTGAATTTACCCAGGCTATTCTTGAAGGCATAACCGACGTTGAAGTCGATGCCGCGGATGTACTCGTCGGCAAAGTTCTGGCGGCGCAGATCGTACACGGCGGTCGGCAAGGTGGCCAGGTCGGGATAGACGGCGCCATCGTGACGGAAGCCGGCCAGCAGTGGCGCGACGGTGCTGAGCCACTGCGCGTCGGAGACACCGGCCGGACGCGTGGTGCGGTATTTCGCATACGCGGCGGCGCTGTCGACGACCGGTCCGAAGGTCGGGAAGGTGATCACATCCTTGTAGTCGATCCGGAAATAAGTCGCGCTGACCTTGAAGCCGTTGAGCAGCGCAGGGCTGAGGTCGAAGCCGATGTTCAGCGTCTTGGCCGTCTCCGGTTTCAGGGTGCTGTTACCGCCCGCCAGCACCACGGTGTAGTCGGACGACTGCGCACTGCCGCAACCGATATAGACGCCAGGGATGCAGGGGAAATGAATCGCGCGGGTATCGATGGCGGTACCGGCATCGGCCAGGCTAGGCGCATGGAAGGAGCGGCCCGCGCTGAAGCGCAGTTGCGCGCCGTCGACCACGGCCCAGGTCACACCGGCCTTCGGATTGACGGTGGAGCCGACGTCGTCGTAGTGGTCATAGCGTGCGGCCAGCGACACGTCCAGTTTATGCACGCCAGGAACCCGATTAGCGCTGCCCACGGCCGGGACAAACACCTCGCCAAACACCGAGGAGATCTTGCGCTTGCCGCCGGCGGTGAAAGTGGCCGCCGGTGCTTCGGCGGGACCCGAACTGGTCAGGCCCTGGAACTGCTCTTCGCGCAGATCGACGCCGAGCGCGGTGCGCACATCGCCGCCTGGAATGGCGAACAGCGGACCGTCGAATTTCGCGCGGCCCTGCTTGATGGTCTGGCGCGCGAAGTAGCGGGTCTGGTAGTCGCCGATCTGGGCCAGCAGCGCCGGATTGGTGGCCGCGCCGACGCCGTAAGGATTGAAGGTGCCGCCTTCGGCCGCGCTCATCGCCAGGGCCTGGTTGATGCCATGCTCGCGCACATCGTCGCGCTCCAGGCCGTAATTCAGTTCCAGCTGGGCGTTCCAGTCGTTCGGCAGCGTGATGTTGGCACCGGCGACCGTCGACGACGTCAGCGTGCCGACATTATTCGTAAAGCCCTGAGCGAAGTCACGCGATGGATTGTAGGTGACCGAATGCGGTGCGGCGCTGACACCGGCGATCGGCAGATAGAAGGGGCTGCTGCTTGGCACGGTGACCGACAGGCCGCCGCTGGTGACGCCGTCGCCGGCGACCTGGGTGGCCATCTTGCGCGACGAGAACAGGAAGCTGCCGTACAGATTGACGGTATCGGACACTTCATGTTTGAGCGAGGCGAACACCTGATCGCGGTGCTGGGCCGGATACAGGTCGTTGCGGCGGTTCACTTCGCAACGGTTGCTGCTGCCGGCGGTGGCCGCGCCGCTCGCCGACAGCGCGTAGTTCACGCCGCCGGTGGAAATATTGGCCGGGCTGCAATTGGTGGAACGGCTGTCGGGGCCGCCGACGCCGGTTTGATTGTTGACGATGTAGGCGCGCGAGGTGCCGTTGAGCGCGGTATTTTCCGAACGCTCATAGTCGAGCAGCAGCGAACCGCCTTCCCAGGTCTTGCCTTGCAGGTGGGAGAAATTCTTGGTCTGATAACCATCGCCATAGCCGGACTTGAAATTGGTCTCGGCGCCATCGAAGCGGCGGCGCGTGACGAAGTTGATGACGCCGGCCACAGCGTCGGAGCCGTAGATCGATGAACCGCCATCGGCCATCACTTCGACCCTTTCCAGCGCCGACTGCGGGATGACGCCGGCATCCGGCGCGGTCTGGTTGATACCGGCGCCAGGCAGGCGGTGGCCATCGAGCAGGATCAGGGTCAGGCCGCCGCCGCCGTTGCCGACGCCGATGCCGTGAATGGCCGGCTGGTCGACAAAGTTGGCCTGGTTGCTGCCGGTGTTGATGCCGGTGGCGTTGAAGCTGCCCAGTTCGGGAATCGAGCGCAGCAGTTCGGTGGCGGTGGTCGCGCCGCTGGCCGAGATGTCTTCGATCGACATCTTCTTGAGCGCGGCGCCGGTCGGGGCGATGCCGCGAATGCTGGTGCCGGTCACGGTGACGACCTGGGCGCGTTCGGCCGCAGCGGCGGGCTGCGCATTGACGGTCGGCGCTCCCTCGCCGGCCACCGGTGCCGCGTTTTGTGCATAGGCGGCAGGACTGGCGACGGCAAGGCACATCAAGGCCTTGGCCAGCGCGGTTAGGCTGGTTTTGAAGCTGTGTTCGCCCATCTCATCTTGTCGCGGACTTTGTCCTTGCCAGCGCCAGGTATTCAGCGGCGCGGCGGCGGACAGCGCAGCAGGCATGACTGCGTGGGTATGAGGCCGCAGGATCCCGCTAGCACATTGCTTCTTCATAAATTTTATCTCCGTTGTTGTTCGTGGACACAAGGCGGGACAAGCCGTCCTTCACCTTGGCGAAAAACTTTACCAGTGAGCAATGTCGATATCCACTCAACTGGATGATTGTTTCAAGTTTGTTGTTCCGGCATCAAAGTGCGCCGCGCCGACCAAGCCGACAGGCGGCGCGGTGCGCGAAGACTGCCGCTACTGCGCATCGACGGTTCCCGGCAAGGTGCCAGGTAACTTGTCTGGACGCATTTTTACTCAGCAAAACAATGGAAGCGAATCGTTTCTGTAGACACTTGCTATCTAGAAATTCGATTTCCTTTAAGAAAGTATCCGCAGCACAATGCGCTTCTCGTGTTTCAACAGCACCAGCGCCATACCGCGCTACGAATAAAGGGATCTATGTCTATTTGTTGGCCTATCGTCATGCGTGCCCCGGCTGCCTGCGGCGCAATGACAGTACTGAATACCGCGCCATGTCCATCGCGCAGCAACTGAAAGCGCCGATGGCTTTGCTGGCGGCCTTGTTGCTGATGCCGCTGGCCTGCCTCGCGGGAAGCGAGCAATGCGGGCCGATGCGGATGGCTTACACCAGCCAGGCGATACCGCCTTACTTCATGGGCAGCGGTGCGCGCGTCGCCTCGCCGCCCGGCGCGTCGATCGAGTTCTTTCGTGACATGGCCAAGGCGAACGCTTGCGAGTTCACGCTGGAACGCATGCCGCTGGCACGCCTGCGCGTCAGTGTGGACGTCGGCTTGATCGACGCCAGCTTTCTCGATCAGCCGAGTCCCAAGGAGCGCAATATCCTGCGCCCGCTGGACAGCAAGGGCCAGCTCGACTACAGCCGCGCGGTACAGGTCAGTGTGGTGGTGTTTGTGCGGGCGGAAGACAAGGCGGTGGCGGCACAGGATCCCGAACGATTCTTAGCTACCGGAGTGCTTGGGGTCACCCATGGCGCGGCCTACGCCACCGAACTGCGGCGGCGTGGCTACCGGGTCGATGACGGCGCCAACAATTTTCTGCTCAATCTGGAAAAGCTGCGGCTCCATCGTATCGATGGGTTTGCGGTCGGCGTGCATTCGGAAGACGACCTGGACAACATGATGCGCGCAAGCCACGGTGCCCGTATCGAACGCCTCGACAGGCCGCTGATGAAAACCAGTTTCTGGCTGGCGGTGCACCGCGACTATTACAACGCCAATCGCGTGCAGGTGGAAAGGATGTGGACCTGGATCGGCATGCATGGGCACGAACGTATGAGCGACTTGGTCAATAAATATAAGCATCAACCCTGAGTCCGATGGAATTAATCATCCGCTTGAGCGGAAACATTTTTGAATAAGGGCTAAGGTCGTGTCCTGCGGGACACGCCCCGCGATCTCCGCCCAGTGCCAGCGGTGCGGCTCTCCAAGGGGCTTGCTCATTCCGCGCGCATTGCTGGACACCATCCCATGATCAACCGTCTGTTTCATTAAATAAAAGTGACGTAAGAATGACTACAAATCCGACCCCGGAAGAAATTGCAAAAGCCGTAGCAGCCGAGGAGGCAAAGCGGGTCAACCTCCCGGCCGGCGAAGCGGTGCCAGCATTTCTGAAGGTCGCCAAGCAATTGCTGCCCGAGTTGACCGAACGCCGTCTTGCGCCCGTGGCCATTGTGGCCGCGCAGCCACAGCCAGATCATCCGCTGCGCTTTTCCATGCAGACCCTGTTCAGTGGCCGGCAGCTGGAACAGAAGAGCTGGACCGAGGGCGATCACTTCATCCTCGATTTTGGCGGACACCTCACCGGCTATCTGTCCTTCCGTATCGTGCCGACCGGCAGCGTGGCCGACAGCCCCGTTCGCTTGCGACTCACCTTCGGCGAAGTGCCTACCGATGTCGCCGAATCGTTCCACCCTTATACCGGCTGGATCAGCGCGGCCTGGCTGCCGGATGAATTGCTGACCATCGACGACCTGCCCCAGCTATGGCGAGTCGCCCGCCGGCACGCCTTCCGCTATGTCAAAGTTGAAATCGTCGCGGCATCCCGGCGCTTCGGCCTGCGCTTCGAACAAGTCACCGCGCATGCGATGAGTTCGGCAACATCGGAACCGGCCCTGCTCCCGGACAGCTATCCCGAGTGGATACGCCAGGTCGATCTGGTATCGCAAAACACCTTGCGCGACTGCATGCAGACCTGCTTCGAAGACGGCCCACGCCGCGACCGCCGGCTCTGGGTGGGCGATCTGCGCCTGCAGGCGCTGGCCAATTACGCGACCTTCCGCGCCGATAGCCTGGTCAAGCGCTGCCTCTATCTGTTCGCCGGCCTGCCCCGCTCGGACGGCCTGGTCAATGGCTGCGTCTACGAGAGGCCGGTTCCGACCTATGCGGACACCACGACCCTGGACTACGCCGCGCTGTATTGTGTGACCCTGCAGGAATACGTCGAAGCCAGCGGCGACCAGGAAACCGGACGGGACCTGTGGCCCGTCGCCCTGCGCCAGATGGACGTCATTCTCCAGAACGTCGACAAGGCCGGCGTGTTTATCGACACGGGAGAAACCTGGTGCTTCATCGACTGGGCCTTCGGCCTGGACAAGAGCGCCCCCACCCACGCCCTGATTGTGTTCGCGCTGCGGCGCATGCTGCGACTGGCCGAGTCCATCGGCCGCGGCGAGGACGTGCAAGCCTATCCGCGCATGATCGAGCTGATGGTCGGCGCCGCGCGCCAGCACCTGTTCGACGCATCGGCGGGCCTGTACACCAGCGGCCCCGCGCGCCAGATCTCCTGCGCCACGCAGGCCTGGATGGTGCTGGCCGACATTCCGGAGTCCCCCGAGGTGGCGCAGCGGGCCATACGCAATGCGATGCAGCGCAACGACGCCGTCAAACCTATCACGCCCTATCTCTACCACTACATCGTCGAGGCGATGCTGGCCTGCGGCATGGAGACGGAGGCGCTGGCCCTGGTCAAGTCCTACTGGGGCGCCATGCTCGACATCGGCGCCGATACGTTCTGGGAAGCCTTCGATCCCCTCGATCCCCTGACCTCGCCCTACGGCGATATCCACGCCAACAGCTATTGCCACGCGTGGAGCTGTTCCCCCACCTGGCTGTTCAGGGCCAAGGGACTGGGGCGGCCGGCGCCGGTTTGATGAGCAACACGGCAACCCAGCGCAACACCGCTTTACACACTAAAAAATAGAACATCGGAGTCAGTATGACGGAAGCAACACCAGCATTACCTCGCCTGCGCGATCTGCCGCGCTCCTCCTGGCGCGTGGCCATCCTGGCCGGCATGGCCTCCTACCTCGACGCGGGCGCCATCATCACCAGCGGCGGCGCCCTGGTACTTTATAAGGAGCACTTCGGCATCACCCTGGGCCAGATCGGCGAGCTGTCGGCCATCCTGACCTTTCTTTTCGCGATAGGCGCGCTGATAGGCGGACGGCTGGGCGACCGCTTCGGGCGCAAGCGTGTCTTCACCACCACCATGATCGGCCTGGTCATCGGCTCGGCCATCATGGCCTGCGCCAGCAATATCTGGATGCTGTATGGCGGCACCATGCTGGTCGGTTTCTCGATCGGCGCCGACCTTCCCGTCTCCATGACCATGATCTCGGAAGAGGCGCCGCCAGGTTTCAAAGGGCGCCTGGTGGCCTTCTCCCATGTGCTGTGGATGGCCGCGATCGGCGTGACCTTCCTGCTGCAGATCGTGGTCGGGGACATGGCCACGCTGGGAGGCCGGCTGATGTGGGGCCATATCTTTATCGTGGCCATGATGGTGGTGGTCCTGCGCACCACCTTGCCCGAGTCGGGAGAATGGGTGAAGGCAGACGCGCTGCGCAAGGAAGCCGGTGCCGACAGCGGCACGGTCGAGATTGGCGCGCTGCGCCAGCTGTTCGGCCCGCAGTTCCTCAAGCCATTGATAGCGCTGGGCCTGTTTTATGGCGTCTTCAATCTGGCCGCGAATACCGGCGGGCAGTTCGGCACCCTGCTCTACACGGAACTGGCGAAGACCTCGGTGTCGACCGCTGGCGCCGTCAACACGGTGCAGCTGCTGCTTTCCATCATCTGCGCGGTCATCTTCATGCGCACCGTGGATCTGCCCTCGCGCATGAACTGGTTCCTGATGGGCGGCGTGCTCGCCATCGCGGGACAGGCGATGCCGCTGATCTTCGGCGTCAGCGTCGGCTCGCTCGCCGCCTGGCAGATTCTGCAAGGCATAGGCGGTGCCTTCGCCGGTGAATCGATGTGGAAGATCTGGAGCCAGGAATTGTTTCCGACATTGCTGCGCTCAACGGCACAGGGCGCCACGACCTTCTTCACCCGTCTGCTGGCCGCTGTGGCAGCGCTGGGCACCACCTATCTGATCGCGGACGGCCCCACGACGCTGTTCGTCACGCTCACCGCGGCCGTGTCGTTCACGACCGCGCTGGGATGGTTCTATATCCGAAAATTGCCGGTGGTGGAGACCGTATAGCGCCTCCACCGGAAACCAGATCATGCCGCGCCCCGCTCCGCTCCGGATCGCAGCATGTACACAGCCCCCTCGTCATGCCGCGTTTGCACATGATGCGGTTCGGGCAAAAAAACCGTAGTTCGCATTAACGTTGGGTACCAACAATCTCGTTTTCACTACTTCATGGATGATCTGATGACTATAATAATTTCGCCAAAACTCTTGACCCGGCGCACCGCATTGGCGGCAGGAATTTCCATCGCGTGCGTTTCGGGGCTCGCCCACGCTGAAGACGACCAGCGCTTCTCCCTGCATGGATTCGGTACCATAGGCCTGGTCCACTCGGACAATGCGCAAGCCGATTTCGTCAGCAATCTGCAGCAGCCCAGCGGTCCGGGCCGCAGCCGCGCCACCGATTTCACCACCGACACCAAAGCCGGCGTTCAATTGAATGCCAAGCTGCTCGATCAGTGGACGGCCGTGCTCCAGGTCACCAGTAAAAAGCTACACAGCAATAATTTTTCGCCCAAGGTGGAATGGGCCAATGTCAAATATGAAGCCACGCCGGACTTCAGCGTGCGCGTCGGGCGTATTGCCCTGGCCAGCCTGATGCAGAGCGACGCGCGCCTGGTCGGCTATGCCTCGACGCCGATCCGGGTGCCGCTGGAAACCTACAACATCATCCCGCCGACCAATAGCGATGGCGTTGACGCCACCTATCAGATGCACTTCGGCACGACGACCAATACCATCCAGGCATCATATGGACGCAACGATTCCCACGTGGCGATCGGCATCCCGGACAATGTCCTCATTCTCGAATCGAAGGCGCGCAAGATTCTCAATGTGTCCGACGCCGTGGAAATCGGCGCGCTGACGCTGCGCGCCAGCTACTTCCGCACCGACCTGAATATCTCAGGCACTGTCTACCGCTACGACATGAAGGCGCTCGGCGCGGTCTACGATCCGGGTGCCTGGTTCGTGCAGAGCGAATACACCAGGAGCAATGGCGGCGGCCTGACCAAGAATCAGGCGGCCTGGTATGCCATGGGCGGCCTGCGCCTGAAGGCCTTCACGCCCTACCTCGGCTACGCCACGGCCAAGCCGCAGGATCCGCTGCTGCCGGCGGCGGGCTACCAGCAGACCACCACCACGGCCGGGATACGCTGGGACTTCCGCTCGAACGCCTCGCTGAAACTGCAATACGACCAGATCAAGATGCCCGGTGCCATCCCCAGCGGCGGCAGCGCCGGCTACTTCGTCAAACAGGACATTGGCGCCTACCTCAATGGCGGCAAGACCAAGCTGCTGAGCCTGGCCGTCGATTTCGTTTTCTAAGAACACAGCATTGTGACGGCGCACAAGTTTGTGCCGGCCTTACTACTCCAAGGAGAAATACATGAAATATTTGTACAAGGTGGTCCTCGCCACCATCTTGACTGGGGCTACGCTTCAGGCGATGGCGGAAACCGTGGTCATTGTCAGCGCCAAGAATCCGGCGACCCGGATGTTTTCCGAACAGGCGGCCCAATTCTTTATGGGTAAATCCAATATGTTCACGCCGATCGACCAGGCCGAAGGCTCAGCGATCCGCAACGATTTTTATCAGAAGGTGGCGGACAAGGACCCCACCCAGGTGAAGGCGCACTGGTCCAAGCTGGTGTTTACCGGTAAGGGGCAGCCGCCCAAGGAATACAAGGGCAACGCCGACGTGAAAAAAGCGGTGGCCGAGGATCCTAAGGCCATCGGTTATATCGACAAGTCTGCCGTCGACGACAGCGTCAAGGTGATTCTGACGCTGCCTTGATAAGCCACGCCCCGGCTTGTCCGCGGCAGGCAGCGGACGAGCCGCACCATGAAAAATGCCATTGATGATGCAGTCATGATCATCAACGGCATTCATTTGACTCAATAAAAGCAATGCGTTGACAAACTGGCTCACTCCCGCTCGGAGATCAACGAGCTTGGTAAGCCACGATACCGGAAGGTCTGCGCGCATCGCCTTCCACACAATCTCGTAGTCGACCTTGAATTTGAATCGCGACAGCAGACGTTCGCGCAGATCGCCGGTATCGAAGTCAACGCCTCGGCATCAATCCTGATAAACACCGACGCTGATGACAAGATCGTTGAACTTTTCAGAATATAAGGACTTCAATTCGATCTTGCCGGACACGGGATTGGGCCACTTATAGTCAACCCAACAACTGTTTTTCGTCTTCAGAATTTCACCGCCGTCCTTGACGAATGCCTTGCCGTCCACGTCCTTCACTTCGAACAGATTCTTGCCAACCAACCTGGGATTGCCGCCATGCGCCAATACCATGCCGTGTCCGTCGCCAACGGCCACATAGAGGTCGCGGTCGACGAACCTGCCTTTCGGGATATTGACTTCCGCAATCGCTTTATCCTTGCCGTTGGCCTTGATATAGGCGATGACGTTGTGCACCATCGCTACCGCGTCGTCTTTGGTGGCATGCTCGTTCGCGCTGGCGGTCCCAGTCACGGCGAGGGCCACGCTGAATAACATTGCCCGTAATACATTTAGCATTTTAATTCTCCACAATAATTCTCAAAGCCCCAATACTGCCGACTAAGCAACGAGGCCTCCATTCCACCGAGGTGCTTCATTTCGGTTTCCTCAAGTTGAGCGGCGAAGGGCCTTTCAGCGGGGCGACCCGCGCCGCGTCGGCGGCGAAGCTGCGCGCCGCGAAACACAAGGCGAGGCCGGTGATGAAGATCGCACCCGGCACGGCCAGGCTCAGCGCACCTTGCAGGCCGATGGCGCGGAACCCGTCCGTCATGGCCTGCGCATGCGCTGCCTGCATGGCCTGCGCAGCAAGCCAGTCCGACAGCGCCCCGGTGACGATGGTGCCGAAGCCCGCGCCCAGTATGTACTGGAAGAAGAAATACACGGACATCGCCGTCGCGCGCAAACGCGCCTCCACGACGTCCTGGATCGACGCATACACGGTCACGAAATACATGAAGTACAACAGCCAGCCAAGCGACAGCAGCGCCGTCACCGCGACCACATCGCCGGCGGCGCGCGTCAGGCCGAGCCATAGCAAGGGCGCCGAGACCAGCAGGCAGATCGCGCCGAGCATCAGGCGCCCGCGCACGAAAGCCTGGTGCACCCGGTCGGCGATCCATCCGCCAGCCGTCAGGCCGATCAGGCCCGTCACGCCGAACACGATGGCCGCCACCATGCCCGCCTGCGCCACGTTGACGTGGTGGTAACGTATCATCAGAGACGGCAGGAAAGTGCTCAAGGCGTACGAGGCAAAATTGACCGCCGCCCCCGACGCGATGATCCACCACAGCGTCGGAATGGCCAGCACACTGCGGTATGGCCGGGCTAGCGGCGCTAGCGTGCCCGCCGCATGGCCTTCCTGGGCGCCGCGCACTGGCTCGCGCAGTCGGAGCACCAGCAAGGCCACGACGAAGCCGGGCACGGCCGCGAGGTAAAACGGCGCGCGCCAGCCATAGTGTTGCGCCAGATATCCGACGAGCATGAAGCAGGCCAGGCTGCCCAAGGGCAGACCGAGCATGAACAGGCCGAGCGCCCTCGCCCGCTGCTTCGATGGATACAGGTCGCCGATCATCGAATTGGACGCCGGCGCGCAGCTTGCCTCGCCGATTCCCACGCCAAGGCGTATCAGCAGGAAAGAGCCGAAATTCCACGCCAGGCCGGAAGCGGCGGTCATCAGGCTCCACACGAAGACGCCGCCGGCCAGCACGCGGGTGCGCCTGATCCGGTCCGACAGGCGCCCCAGCGGCAAGCCGGCGAGCGCATAGACGAGCGTAAATGTGGTGCCCATCAGGCCCAGCATCATGTCGTCGAGCGCGAACTCCTTGCGGATCGGTTCGAGGACGACGGCGGGAATCGTGCGATCGAAGAAGTTCAGGAAGTTAATCAGAAACAACATGAACAGGGTGGCCTTCGCGCCCGATGCGGCTGCCGAGACCGGGGCCTTGCCAAGCGCTACGCTATCGATGGAGCAAGCCGGTCCAGCCGGGCCAGTCTGGGCCCGGTCCTCCAGCACGGCTGCGCGGGAATCGTGCATTCTCATGCTGGCTGACCCAGTTGCGTCAGGCGTTCCTGGAAGCGTCCGCTGACCGTCGGGAACGCCTTTCTGAATGTCTTGCTGCTCGCTACCTTGCCCATGATGTCATCTCCTGTTAACAATATAATTAGAATTATTTCCCGCTTCTTAGAAAAATTTCGCGCTGCCAATATATAAAAACTGCTTTAATGTTGGACGCGCAAGCATCGGGTGGGCAAAATATACCGGGGCCGCGCAGCGGTTCCGAGGCTTGAAACGGCCACTTTAGTAACAATTCCGGCCAACAACTGAATTTCTCCCTAATAATGAATTCTTCCGACCTCAGCTCGCCCATCCATATCCTGCTGCCCTTTTGCATTCAAGACATGCTTGCGCAGGGATATGATATGAGCGACGTGCTGGCGGGAACTCACCTGGACAGCAAGACATGGGATCGGCCCGAGAGCGTACTGAGCGAAGCCCAGGAACTGGCCATCTACGCGAATATCGAGCGTCTGTTGCAGCCGGGCGCGGCCGGACTTGCACTCGGCTCCCGTATCAACGTCAATGCGATCGGCATGATGGGAGGCTTGCTGAGAAATTCGCGCAATGTCGGGCATGCCGGCTATCTGCTAAGACGCTTCCATCCATTGACCAACCGCTGGTTTACATCGGAGCTGATCGGTGCCGTGTCACCGGGAAAAACCATCGTGCGCTATCGTCCGGTCACCGATTTGGGGAGACTCTATCGCATGCTGATCGACATCAGCATCCGCGGCACGCAGCAATTACTGGTCGAAATTTTCGGGCCGGCGGCCAGCGCCTATGTCAGTGAAGTCACCTTCGCTTATGCCGCCCCTGGCGATGCGCAGCGTTATGCGGCCGAGCTTGGCTGTCCGGTCAATTTCGGCAACGAGACCACGCTGGTCAGCTTCGACAACGAGATCGGCAAGATGCCCAACGCCGGGCACAGCAACTTCAGCTATCATGTTTTTCACCAGCAGTGCCGCGCCGCCGCATTCCGCTTCGGGCCCACGTCCTGGCGCGAAAGAACGCTCAATATCCTGGCCAGTCTCGACTACTATCCGAGCGCCGAAGCCATGGCGGCCAAGTTGAATTGCTCGGAACGCAGCCTGCGGCGGCATTTCAATCACGAAGGGGTCCAGTATTCCGAACTGATCGACAAGGTCAGGTTTGACCGGGCCGCCTACCTGTTGGTCCATTCCATCGATTCGGTGAAGAAAATCAGCAATCAGCTTGCCTATAGCGAGCCGCAGGCATTTGGCCGCGCGTTTTTTCGCTGGAGCGGCTTGACCCCGACGCAATTCCGGCGCCGCGTGCGCTGACGCAGTCCCTACATCGCCCCGGCGCTTATCCAGTGCCGCCTTGCTGTCCTGGCCGGTCTTGCCCAGACTGGATTGGCTGCAAGTTTCGAACGTGCGCCCCCTGCAGTGTGACTGCTCTGAGACAAGACTTTGGGAGCGCCTCGAAGACAGCCTGCATAGGGAACGCCGCCGATCGATGCCTCCCGCCGCCGCCCGAAAAATCCCGCCGAACTCCGTGCTACCTCCGTACTCCCCCTCCGAATTTTCATTGGCGGGACGTTGATATGCCGGCTGCCCGCCCCAGTCCGCCGGACCTAGCGCACCGTTTTTAATTTCAAGTCTTTTGATATAGGTCATGAAACCCACGTGACGCCATCTGCGCCATCAGCTAAGTTGGTAAAGCTATGAAACAAATCATTGGCGACATGCCTGTCGGCAGGCCCGGTACGCCTGCGGACGTGGCGCGGCTAGTCGCCTTTCTTGCCGACGACGCCGGCAGCTTCATCACCGGCGCCACCTTTGATGTCAACGGCGAACAGCACATGGGCTAGCGGCCCTGCCGCGCCAGCACTTGAGGCGACTTCACATGATCAAACTCACGGTGAATGGCATCCCAGTCGAGGTCAGCGAAGGCGCCACCTATCTCGACGCGGCAAACAAGGCCGGCGTCCACATTCCCACGCTTTGCTATCACCCCAGATTCCACTCGCACGCCGTATGCCGCATGTGCCTGGTTCATGTCGCCGGCTTGCCCCGGCCGCAGGCCGCATGCATCGGCAAGGCCAACGAAGGGGATCTGGTCGACACCGGCGGCGCCGACCTGCGGCAGTTTCGCGCCATCGATGCGCAATGGCTGCTGGCGCGCAGCGCGGCCCATTTTCTCGGCGCGGCGGACGCGCTAGCGCTGGAGTGGCATGCGCTACGTGGCGTGTCCGCCGGCGTGAAGGAAACCGACATACCGGGCGTCGGCAAGGTCGCCGTCTGCAACGGCATCGCCGCCGCGCAGCGCATGCTGGCGACCGAAACATGGCGGAAGCAGTACGTCGCCATCGAAGTCATGGCCTGCGTGGGCGGTTGCCTGGGCGGTGGCGGTGAACCGAAATCCATGGACCCGCTGGTGCTGGAAAAGCGCATGCGGGCGGTCTACCAGATCGACAGTGGCGCACTGCACCGCCGTTCCCATGAAAATCCGGCTATCCAATCGCTGTATCAAGGCCAATTGCAGGAACCGAATTCCTGGCGTGCTCGCGCCCTGCTCCATACCAGTTATGCCGCGCGCAATTCCAAGCGTCTGCTATTGATGCGCTTTCTCGATTGTATCGACCGGCGCCATGGCGAGCAGGCGGCGGCGCTGTGCCATCCCGATGCGTCCTGGTCTACCGCCTCGGCTTTCGGCGACATCCAGGGCGCGATGAATATCAGGAGCTTCATCGACACCCGTCTACCGCCACGTCGATATGGCCCGGAATACGCACGTCATCGCATGGTATCGGCCGCCGATGGCGCAGCGCTCACCGTGCTCACGCCCCTGGGCGAGACATGCGGTTTCAGCATGGAGGTGGCCATCGTCGACCGCGGCGGCGAGTCGACGATGCTGATCAAGCGCCTGACGCGCCTCCCCTCGCAAGCTGTGGGATGCGCGCCGCACTGACACGACTTGCGAGTATCGGCTTGACTTGGAACAAAAGAAATGTCGGGAGACAGCGCCATACTCGTTCGACCAGGCGCTCAGCACCCAAGTCCCCCACCGTTAGCATTCCATGCACAGAATTGACACCATTCGCAACATCCTCCTGTTCATCGTGGCCGCCCTGGTCCTGCCGGCCTTTCTGATCGGGCTGGAATGGTCACTCCACGAATTCAACGCCAGCCGCACGCGCAGCGATGTGCAAACCTTGCAGACCGCCCACAATTTGTTGCTCAACATCGATGGCGAATTCAAGTCCTTCGGCACCGTGGCGGGCACGTTGTCGGGCTCGCTGGCCTTGCGCAACGCCGACCTGGCCGCCTTCCATCGGGAGGCAAGCGCCGCCACACGCTACGGCGGCGCCACCAATTTCGTCCTGACGGATTTGCATGGACAGCAACTGATCAACACGCTCAGGCCCTACGGCACGACGCTGCCCAGGCACGGCAATCCGGCGCTGCTCGAACGGGCCGCGGCCAGCGGCCGCATGCAGATCTCCAATTTCTATCTCGGCGCGGTGACCGGCGCAGGCATCGTGAGCATTTGCATGCCGGTGCTGATCGACGGCACGCTGCGGTATTTCCTCGACGTCGGCCTGTCCGCCACGGAACTGGCGAAGCTGCTCGCCAGCCGGAAACTGCCGTCCGATTGGGTGGTGTCCATCATCGACGGCAGCGGCACCATCGCGGCGCGCAGCCAGCAACCGGCGCAATTTGTCGGCAAGAAGGCGCATGCCGACCTGTTGCAAGTGATACGGCTGACGCAACAAGGGCATGCGCGCCTGACCACACTGGAAGGCATACCCGTCTACACCACCTATGTGCGTTCGCCCGATAGCGGATGGGCGATCGCCATCGGCATCACCTTGGCCAGCCGGGCCAGCAAGCACATCCGGCAGGCCATGGATCAGCTGGTCGACATGTCCGCCGCGCTCGGCAGCGCCGCCGGCAATGCCCTTACATTGAAGACCCACCCGCCAGCTCGACACCATGGCGTCGCCTTCGATGGCGGCAATCTTGTATCAAGAAGTCGTCGCGTCGTTATTGTGATGGGCTCCACGCGCGTCCATCGACTCCAGCAGAAGATCGAACTCCTCGATCGGCAACGCCTTGCCAAGCAAATGACCTTGATAATGATCACAGCCGTTATTAAACAGGAACTGTCGCTGCTCGTCCGATTCGACGCCTTCCGCAATGACATCAAGGTTCAGGCTGTGCCCCATCGCGATAATGGTCCTGACGATCGCCCTGTCGTTCTCATCGAACGCAATATCCCGCACAAAGGGCTCGGCGATTTTCAGCTGATCAAACGACAGCTGCTTGAGATATTGCAATGACGAATAGCCGGTCCCAAAATCGTCCAGAGAAAATTGAATGCCGCTTTCCTGCAGACAATTCATAATTGAAACCGTGTTTTCCATTTTTTCCAGCAACATGCTTTCTGTCAATTCCAATTTCAGCAGATGCGGCGGGATGCCATTGCGTTGCATGGCCGATTGCACTTGATCGACAAAGTCGTTCTGCCGCATCTGCTTGGGGCTTATATTTACGGCGAGTACCAGTGCGGACGTTGTCGTGCTAGCTTGCCATGCCTTGAGCTGGACGCAAGCCGTTTCCAGGACCCACGCGCCAATGAGCAGTATCAAATCGCTGTCTTCCGAGAGGGGAATGAAGTCCAAGGGATAGATCAGTCCACGTTCAGGATGCTTCCACCGGATCAATGCCTCCGCTCCCAGCGGATGGCCGGAGTAATCCCTTTGAACCTGGTAATACAGGCGAAGCTGACCTAGTTTGAGCGCCGCACGCAATTCGTTTTCGAGTAAAGCACGGGAGTTGATCGATTTCTGCATCTGTTCGTCAAAAAATCGGCTGACATTGCGACCGTCTTTTTTCGCCTGGTACATGGCAATGTCGGCCTGCTTCATCAATTCCTCAACCGAATATAGGTGATCGAAAAATACGGCACAGCCAATACTTGCCGTGCTGCGGTGCATTTTCCCGGCAAGATCGTAAGGCTCGTTGAGCGCAGCGATGATCTTCTCGCTGGTCTCCTTGGTCTGCGTCGCCGCATCTCTTTCATGCGTGCTCAAATCTTCCAGCATGACCACAAACTCATCGCCGCTTAAACGCGCCACAGAGTCGCTTTCGCGTACGCTGGCCTCCAGCCGTCGTCCGACCTGTTGCAGCAACAAGTCTCCCTTTGCGTGCCCAAGCGTGTCGTTGAGTGCCTTGAAATTGTCCAAATCAATGAACATCAATGCCGCCCCCCGTCCGCTGCGCGCACTGGACGACATTGCCTGCTCAAGACGATCCATCAGCAAGCGGCGATTGGGGAGATGCGTCAACGGATCGTAGAATGCCAACATCCGGATACTCTCCTGGGCCGATTTTTGCTCCGAAATATCGATATGGGTGCCGACGTAACGGATGACCGCGCCATCACTGCCTTTGATGGCCGCGATGGTTAATAATTTAGGAGAGATATCGCCGCTCTTGTGACGATCCCATACTTCGCCTTGCCATGATCCAGTACGATTAATGCTTTCCCACATGGCGGCGTAATAGCCGGCGTCATGTCGTCCGGATTGCAGAATTTTCGGTGTCTTGCCCAAGACTTCGTCGGCGGAATATCCGGTTTGCGCAGAAAATTCCCGGTTGACTCGTAGTATTAGGGAATTCGCGTCTGTCACCATGATCCCGACGTTGGCTTCAAAGGCCGTTGCGGCCACTTGCATATCGAGTTCCGCCTCCTTGGATTCATGAATATCTGTGCAAGTGCCGAACCATTTGCGGACCTTGCCTTCATCGTCGAACACAGGCACGCCGCGCACCAGCCACCATCGATATTCGCCGTCAAAACGCCGCAACTTGCACTCCAGGGAATAGATGCCGCGAGTATTGATCGCATTTTGCCATGCATCCCACGCCCGCTTCTGATCGTCCGGGTGAAATGGCTTGTTCCATCCATGGCCATAGCTCTCCTCTAGCGAAATGCCGGTGTAGTCGACCCACTGTTGATTGAAGTAGATATTGTGTCCATCGGCGCGCGTTATCCAGACAATTTGCGGCATGGCCTCCGCCAACTCCCTGAATTCCTGCATGTTCGCGGCAAGCGCTTGCTCCAACTCCTTTTGCTTGGTGATATCGCGTCCGACCGATTGAATCTCGACGACCCGTCCAGCTTCATCAAAGAACGCCCGATTGATAAACTGGCCCCAGCGGATGACTTGGCCCGCGGCGACAACAGGATTTTCGATGGTAACAACCGGATTTTCAGGCGTAAGCTTGCGCAACTGCCCAATGACGGCGGAGGAATACCCGGGCGCAACAAGAGGATGCCACCTTTTGCCGACCAGTTCTTCTCGAGTTTTATCGAAGAACCGGCAAAACGCATCATTGACATAGAGGACGGTCTCATCGGAACGGAACCTGCAGATGAGGTCGGTTTGATCTTCCAGGATGCGTTCAAATTGCCGCTCACTTTTCCCCGGCGATGACGTCGATGCGTGCGTTTTCCTGCTAATCAGGCCCACCATCAATGCCGAGGCAAGAAAAACGGCTGTCGCGATCTCCCGTTCGTAAGCGGAAGAATAGGCCGCCCCTGGGCGCATCAAAGCGAGAAAACCGGCTGCGGCGGCAAGGCCGGAGACCACAATGCCAGGCCCGATACCGCACAGGTAGAAGGCAATAATCATTGCTGGATAGAATGTGAAAAACGACAATCCGTAGTCGACCGGTGCGATCCATCGCTTCAACAGAAACGCGATGGAAAATATCAGCAGTGCGAGCGGATAGCGCGCAAACGCTTCTCGATGGATAGGATTCATGTCATCTCTTTCAATCGGCCGAGTCTAACTGCTTCAAGGCTGTGAGCAGCGGTCACCAACATGATCGGCTCCTCGGTTTGCGCGTGCACCATCATCTGGCATTCCCAGGGTAGCCTATCGTTTGCGATAACAACACTTGTTGGTCATGGTTCAAGCCTAACGCGTCCGCGATCGCGGAACGATCGATCCAGGCACGCAGAACCGTGGCCAAGTCATTGCTTGCGGCAAATAGATAGACGTTCTGTGCAATCGCGCCAGCCGCAACGGAAGCATACGATTCGCGCATTGCGGCCGGGACCATGCTCATCCGCGCATAGTCGGCGACATACACCAAGTCAAGCGGCGCCTCATCGACAAAGTCTTGATAGCCAGTGAGTTTCCGCAAATCGCTCGCTGCGATCAAATGCAGTTCATGGATGGCGGCAATATAGCGGTAGGCGCCGGATGGCAACGCAACGAAGATGTCGATCTCTTGCGCATTGATTGCCGAAGGGGCCGTACGTCCGCCGTCAGGTCGATTGACGCCGTCGGCCGCCCACAGCAAATCGGACAGCAGCGAAAGTGGCAGCGCGGTCGGCGCGAACACACGTGAGGAGCATCGCTTGGCGAGCACCTCATACAATGGCTTTCCGCCTTCCTTGGCAAATGGTGGCAGAACGATGGAAACTGCCGATTCTCCTTTCGCGGGACTGGGCCTCAGACGCCCCATGATACCGAGTGCAAGCTTGCTTAAGGTATTCATTGCAACCTCCGTTCGTTTCGAATGATCCGGATACCTAGGCGACCTAGTGCACAGGACGGTTTATGTGGAGCCAGTGGCACCCACAGTTTTACAATCTTGAATAGGCTAGGATGGAAAAACCCTGATATAGGTCAAATTGAAGCAGGTTTTGAGAGCGGCCATTTGACCGTTGTCAGCTCAGTCCGCCAATTGCATCTATTCCGTGCGCGGCGCAGGCACATTGCCGGCGCTGGCATTGAACTCGGTAAAATTCACAGGCTTGGCCTGGACGTCATGGGCGCGCAAGCGCAGCGCCTCGTGACCCACCGGGAGATCGGTATTGGCCGTGGCCATGCTCAGCGGGATCAGGCGATGCATGGGTGGATGGGCTGGCGAGCGGCCTGGCGTGGGCTGATGGTCATGCAAGCGACCTGGTTCACCCCATTCCCGCGGCTAGGAACCGCCACTGGTGCGCGCCGCACCAAAGGTCGGCCGCAATGATCCCTGCCCCTGTGGCACTGGCAAGACATCCAGACGCTGCTGCGGTGCGGATTCCATGCCGTCGCAATTGCATTGATGGAGGCGAGCTAGCGATGCAGGAAATTTTCTCGTTGAATATCAAGTGCATTCGCGGGATGCACTTGATCGCACCCTATGAGTTCAAGATCCAGGTGCCGGCCACCTGGACGCTGACAGATCTAGCGGATTGCATTCTTCACATGATGGATTTTGACGGCGATCATCTGTCGCAGTTCTATGTGGCGGCATCCCTGCGCGGGCGCAAAACATCGCCAGGCGCCAATGATGGCGCCGACCACTGCGATCCGACGCTACATGCGATCTTCCCATTGCCGAAGAATAAGAAATTGTTTTACCTGTACGATTTCGGCGCATCCTGGTGGTTCCAGATCAGCAAACAGGGGAAATCCAGCACAGGGCTGGCGGAAGTCGACTATCCCCGCCTGCTATCCGAACAAGGCAGTAAGCCGCTTGAGTATGGACCCGATGACGACTGCGATTGATCCCATACCAAGTGAGCTCGTAGCCGCGGCTGAAAACCAGCGCCCATGTGCCAGGTAATCAGCGAGACGATACCTGCGGCTTATACCGCGACGGCTTCAGTCTTCCAGCAAAATCTCGCCGGGGTGAACTGGACGCATACCGTTCTTGGACATGATGGACTCCGTTACTAGTTACTACTCAGGCAATCGCAAGCGTCAGATGACCGACGGGCTCCGCGGTCGGCCGTACCTTGATTTCGATGTCGTAGCCAAGCCGATTCAGGCATTCCATCAGCTTACGCTCCGAAAGGTTGGCGAAGTCGCCACGCATCATCCCAGACACCTTCGGTTGCGGAATGCCCATGCGTCGGCCGGCATCTTCCTGGGTTAAGCCGAGACGGCGCACGGCGCGGCTGATCTCACTCACCAGGCCAGACTTGATTTTGAGTTTTTCGGCGTTGGGCAAGCCGAGATCAGCGAAGACGTTTCCCGAACTTGCTTCGATCTCAATGCCGTCAATCATGCGATTAACCATGTCGTAGCTCCTTTGCCAGCGCCTCGGCAACTTTTAACCTGGCGCGAATGATATCTATGTCCTCTTTGGGTGTCGCGATTCCGCTCTTGCTCTTTTTCTGGAAGCAATGCAGGACAAACACCGCTTCCGCGAACTTCACTGTGTAGACGGCCCGATAGGTGCCTCCTGTGTCATCTTCGACGATCTCAATGACACCAGCGCCGCCGAAACCCTTGAGTGGCTTGGCGGCTTCATGCAGGTCACCACGTTGGGCGAAGTCTAAGGCGTGGCCAAAGAACTTTCGCACATCAAGAGGCAGCGCCATCAGGTCCTTCTTGCTGCTTCCGATCCAGTAGAGCTGTTTTCCTCGGTCTGCCATACGGCCAGTTTATACCCGTTCAGATATACACACAAGGATGGGGCCGGGAACGCAGGTAATCGAGTTGGCCGCGCGATCAACGAACATTGAAATTCCATTTTGAAAAAAAATTGTTTCTAATAAAAAAGCCCTGTAAAAACAGGGCCTTATGTACATCATTTACGAAGTTGCGAACAGTTCCCGCAAGAAACTCACTCCCACTCGATGGTCGCCGGCGGCTTGCCCGAGATATCGTAAACCACGCGGTTGATGCCGCGCACTTCATTGATGATACGGTTCGACACTTTGCCCAGCAGCGCGTGCGGCAGGTGCGCCCAGTGTGCGGTCATGAAGTCTTGCGTCTGCACGGCGCGCAGGGCCACCACGTACTCGTAGGTACGGCCATCGCCCATCACGCCCACCGATTTCACCGGCAGGAACACGGCGAAGGCCTGGCTGGTCGCTTCGTACCAGTTCTTCGGCATCTGTTCGTGATCGACCGCCTGGCCGGCGACGAATTCGTAAGGCGTGTTGCGCAGCTCTTCGATGAAGATCGCGTCGGCGCGGCGCAGCAGGTCGGCGAAGTCTTTCTTGACTTCACCGAGGATGCGCACACCCAGGCCCGGGCCTGGGAAAGGATGACGGTAGACCATGTCATGCGGCAGGCCGAGCGCCACGCCCAGCTTGCGCACTTCGTCCTTGAACAGTTCGCGCAGCGGTTCGAGCAGCTTGAGCTTCATGGTTTCCGGCAGGCCGCCCACATTGTGGTGCGACTTGATGGTCTGGCCTTTCTTTCCCTTGCCGGCCGACTCGATCACGTCCGGGTAGATGGTGCCCTGGGCCAGCCATTTGGCGTTGACCAGCTTGCCCGATTCCACCTGGAACACTTCGACGAACTCGCGGCCAATGATTTTGCGCTTGGCTTCCGGATCGCTGACGCCGGCCAGGTGGCCCATGAACTGGTCTTCCGCATCGACGCGGATGACTTTGACGCCCAGGTTCTTGGCGAACATGTCCATCACCATCTTGCCTTCGTCCAGGCGCAGCAGGCCGTGGTCGACGAACACGCAGGTCAGCTGGTCGCCGATGGCGCGGTGGATCAGCGCGGCGGCCACGCTGGAATCGACGCCGCCGGACAGGCCGAGGATGACTTCATCGCTGCCAACCTGGGCGCGGATTTTTTCGACCGCTTCCGAGATGTAGTCGGGCATGTTCCAGTCCGATTTGCAGCCGCAGATTTCGTGCACGAAGCGGCCCAGCATGGCCTTGCCCTGCACGGTGTGGGTCACTTCCGGGTGCCATTGCACGCCGTAGAAACGCTTCTCTTCATTGGCCATCGCGGCGATCGGGCAGCTCGGGGTATTGCCCATCAGGACGAAGCCCGGTGGCATGTCGAGCACCTTGTCGCCATGGCTCATCCATACTTTCAGCATGCCGTGGCCTTCGTCGGTGACGAAGTCGTTGATGCCGTCGAGCAGCTTGGTGTGGCTGCGGGCGCGCACTTCGGCGTAGCCGAATTCACGCACCAGACCGTTTTCGACCTTGCCGCCCAGCTGGGCCGCCATGGTCTGCATGCCGTAGCAGATGCCCAGCACCGGCACACCCAGTTCGAACACGGCTTGCGGCGCGCGCGGGGCGTCGCCTTCCAAGGTGGAACTGTGGCTGCCCGACAGGATCACGCCGGCGGCGCCGTAGTTGCGCACGAACTCGTCGCTGACGTCGTAAGGGAAGACTTCGGAGAACACGCCGGAGTCGCGCACGCGGCGGGCGATCAGCTGGGTGACTTGGGAGCCGAAATCGAGAATGAGGATTTTAGAATGCATGGGATCGGAGCTTTAACAAGATGGAATTCGGAGCGGCAGGCCGGGAGGCCACGGTCGGCGCATGCGCCAGACACAGACGTCAAACGCAGTCGCCAAAAACAGCAACGCCGGCGGTGCGTGGGCACCGCCGGCGTGGAAGGCTTAGTCGCCCGAACGGTAGTTCGGCGCTTCCTTGGTGATTTGCACATCGTGGACATGCGATTCGCGCATGCCGGCCGAGGTGATTTCGACGAATTCGGCTTTTTCGCGCAGTTCGTCGATGGTGGCGCAACCGCAGTAACCCATCGATTGACGCACGCCGCCCACCAGCTGGAAGATGATCGCCAGCACGCTGCCTTTGTAGGCGACGCGGCCTTCGATACCTTCAGGCACGAACTTGTCGGCCTTCATGGTGGCGTCCTGGAAGTAGCGGTCGGCCGAGCCGTCCGACATCGCGCCCAGGCTACCCATGCCGCGGTAGGATTTGTAGCTGCGGCCCTGATACAGGATCACTTCGCCCGGCGCTTCTTCGGTACCGGCAAACATGGAACCCATCATCACGGTCGATGCGCCGGCGGCCAGCGCCTTGGAGATGTCGCCCGAGAAACGGATACCGCCGTCGGCGATACAGGGAACGCCGGTGCCGGCCAGCGCTTCGGCCACGTTGGAGATCGCGGTGATTTGCGGTACGCCCACGCCTGCGACGATACGGGTGGTGCAGATCGAACCAGGGCCGATGCCGACCTTGACCGCATCGGCGCCGTATTCGACCAGCGCCTTGGCGGCCGCCGCGGTGGCGATGTTGCCACCGATGACGTCAACGTGGGGGAATTTGGTCTTGATCCATTTCACGCGGTCCAGGATGCCTTGCGAGTGACCGTGGGCGGTATCGACCACCAGCACGTCCACGCCGGCGGCAACCAGCAGCTCGATGCGTTCTTCATCCTTGGCGCCCACGCCGACGGCGGCGCCGACCAGCAGCTTGCCCTGGGAATCTTTCGATGCCAGCGGGTGCTCGGTGGATTTCTGGATATCCTTGACGGTGATCAGGCCGCGCAGTTCAAACGCGTCGTTGACGACCAGCACGCGCTCGAGGCGGTGCTTGTTCATCAGGCGTTTGGCTTCGGCGGTATCGGCGCCTTCCTTGACGAAGACCAGCTTGTCGCGCGGGGTCATCTTGGCGCGGGCTTCGGCGTCGAGTTCCTGTTCGAAACGCAGATCGCGGTTGGTGATGATGCCGACGACTTCCTTACCCTGTACGACAGGGAAACCGGAAATGCCGTATTGTTCGGTCAGGGCGATGACGTCGCGGATTTTCATTTCCGGCGGAATCGTGATCGGATCGCGCAGCACGCCTGCTTCGAAACGCTTGACGCGCGTTACTTCACGGGCCTGGTCTTTCGGGTTCAGGTTCTTGTGAATGATACCAATGCCGCCCTCTTGAGCCATGGCGATTGCCAGACGGGCTTCGGTGACCGTATCCATCGCTGCGGACAGCAAAGGAATGTTCAGGCTGATATTGCGGGTCAGACGAGTTTTGAGAGACGTATCGGCAGGCAGAACATTCGAGTACGCTGGGACGAGGAGCACATCATCGAAGGTGAGTGCTTTTTGAAGTAGACGCATAGCATTTCCTATTGGCGCAAAAGCAGATTATACAGAAAAACAGCTGCCTCGTCCTTGCATATCGGAAAAATCCACCGTTCCCAGCCCCGCACGATTGACAGCGCCGGCAAATCATGGCGAAATCTGCATTGGCTCGCACATTCCCCGAGGAAATAATAATGAAGCATCACCCGCAGCAAGCCACCTATCCCTTCAGCAGTGTCCTGCGCCGGCTGGCAGCGGCCGCCGCGCTGCTGGCTTTGACGGCACCGGCCATGGCGCAGTACGTTTGGGTCGACGAAAAAGGCATCAAGCAGTTTTCGGACCGCCCGCCTCCACCCTCGACCCCGTTTGGCCGCATCCTGAAAGCACCCGGCAAGGACAAGTTCGACCCAGCCGCCGCCAGCGCCCCGCCGCCGGCCGCCGACCAGGATGGCGACGGCCCCGAGAAACCGGAGCCCAAGCTCAAGGCGCCGCCCACCATTGCCGAGCGCAATGCCGACTTCAACAAGCGCAAGGCCGAAGCTGCCAAAGCGGCCGAGAAATCCGGTGAGGAAGCGGCGCGCAAGGCCGACCTGGCCTCCAACTGCGAAGGAGCCCGCAGCAATCTGCGTGCGCTGGAGGCGGGCGGGCGCATGAGTACGGTCGACAAAAATGGCGAACGCGGCATCATGGACGATGCCGCACGGGCCGAGGCGATCAAGAAGAACAAGGCGGCGCTGAGCAGCTGCAAATGAGGGCGGCCCGCCGGCGCGGGCGCCCTTCCCCTATGAGAGCAACAATGCCAGTCCTGCCACGGGCAATAGCGATTGCCGTATGTATCCCGTATGATATCGCTATCTCTTACACGCAGCCATTCGCCGCCCGCCTTCGCCCATGTCCAGGATACAGCCCGCCAAAAGCCGCGCCAGCGGCAAAGTAACCCTTGCCGCCGTGGCCGAACGGGCCGGCGTGGCAACGATGACGGCTTCGCGCGCGATCACCCAGCCGGATATGGTGTCGGAGACGCTGCGCACCCGGGTCCAGCAGGCCGTCGCCGAACTCGGCTACGTACCCAACCGCGCCGCCCGCGCGCTGGCCTCGGCGCAGAGCAAGGTCATCGCCGTGCTGGTGCCTTCGCTGTCGAACGCCGTGTTCACGGCGGTGCTGGCCGGCATCCAGGATGCGCTCGATGCGGACGATTACCAGATCCTGATCGGCAACACCCGCTATTCCGATGCCGAGGAAGAAAAACTGCTCGGCATCTATATGCAATCGAATCCGGATGGCATCCTGCTGTCCGGCCTGACCCACAGCGCGCGCGTGCAGCAGATGCTGACGTCGTCACAGGTGCCCATCGTGTCGATGATGGATATGGCGACCAACCCGGAGCAGTTGTCGGTGGGCTTTTCCCAGTTCCAGGCTGGCCAGGCGATGACGCAGTACCTGATCGGCAAAGGCCACCGTCGCATCGGCTTCATCGGCGCCCAGCTCGACGAACGCACGCTCAAGCGCGCCGAAGGCTACCGCGCCGCCATGCAGCAAGCGGGGCTGGCCGATCCGGCGCTGGAAATCATGGTTGAAGATCCCTCCACCATCGCGCTTGGCGCCGAACTGGTGGGCCGCATGCTGGAACAGGCGCCCGATTGCCAGGCCATCTTCTGCTGTAACGACGACTTGGCCCACGGCGCCATTTTCCAGTGCCAGCGCAGTGGCATAGCCGTGCCCGGCAGGCTGGCCATCTGCGGCTTCAACGACCTGCCCGCTTCGGCCTGGATGAATCCCTCCGTCACCACCGTCGGCACGCCGCGCTACCAGATCGGTTTCGAAGCGGCGACCTTGCTGCGCGCCTTGATCAAGGGCGAGCAGCCCGAAGTAACGCAGATCGACCTCGGCTTTACGCTGATGGAGCGTGAAAGCGCCTGACCCGCGCGCCGTTCCATCACCATTTTTACAACAATCCTGTCGCTGCCCTAGCGCTTCCCATGCCACCACCGGCGATGCCGCATCGGTCTCGGCGCCGCGTTCAAAACCTCGGCATTCTCCTCTGACGGCGCCCTCTTCGGCGCATCATGTGCGCGCCCGCAATTCCTGAAAATTTCAGCGACATCGGTCAGCTGACTGTTTTTCCAACACGCAAATTTATTGCGCCGCACCATAACATTCTCTTTACAAATTCGGCCGAGGAGCTAAACTTCGTACCAATGTTAGCGCTATCATTTCCCTGAACATCCGTGAAAACTCATATGAATAATCCGAGCAGCAAACAATCCCCGGCCGTGCGCTGGGTGGTGATGGGCGTCAGCGGCTGCGGCAAAAGCTCGATCGGCCAGGGCCTGGCCGACGCGCTCGGCTGCCGCTACCTGGAGGGCGACAGCTTCCATCCGGCCGCCAATGTGGCCAAGATGTCGGCCGGCATTCCGCTGACCGATGCGGACCGCTCCGACTGGCTGCTGCGCCTGCAAGGCGAGATCGCCACCGCCCAGGCCAAGGGCGAGTCGCTCGTTCTGTCCTGCTCGGCGCTGAAACGCCGCTACCGCGACCTGCTGCGCAGCGGCGACCCCGCGCTGCGCTTTGCCCACCTGGCCGGCCCGCGCGAGATCATCGCCGCGCGCATGGCGGCGCGGGTCGACCACTACATGCCCCCTTCCCTGCTCGACAGCCAGCTGCGCGACCTGGAGCCGCTGCAGGACGACGAAGCCGGCGTCCTGCTGAACCTGGCCGACACGCCCGAACAGCTGGTCGCCACCATCGTGCGATCGATGAAGCCATCCGCAAGCCTGAGCGCATAAGCGCCCTGCCCCATTCAACCCAAGGAGACAAACCAATGAATGCCGCAACCATCAAGAAGATTCCCAAGCGCCGCTGGGGCATAGGCGCCCTGCTCGGCGTCGGTGTGCTGATCAACTACATCGACCGCATCGGCCTGTCCGTGGCCGCGCCCCAGATCAAGGAAATGTTCGACCTGACGCCGACCGAACTGGGCCTGCTGTTCAGCGCCTTCGCCTGGTCCTATTCCTTGCTGCAAATTCCGGTCGGCATGGTGATGGACCGCTTCGGTCCCACCACCGTGGGCCGCTGGGGTGCCTTCCTGTGGGGCGTGGCTTCCGTGATCACCGCGTTTTCCAGCGGCTTTGCCGGTATCTTCTTCGCCCGCATCCTGCTCGGCATTGCCGAAGCGCCCGCCTTCCCGGTCAGCTCCAAGGCCACCGGCTATTGGTTCCCGCGCAATGAACGCGGCATGGCCACCGCCATCTTCGACGCCGCCGCCAAGTTCTCGAACGTGATCGGCGTGCCGCTGGTGGCCGTTACCGTGGTCGCCTTCGGCTGGCGCTGGGGCTTCGGCCTGACCGCCGTGCTGAGCTTCAGCTACTTCATCGCCTTCTACTTCTTCTACCGCGATCCCAGCGCCGACACCAAGCTGTCCAAGGAAGAACTGCACTACATCCAGGCCGGCGGCGCGGCGCCGGAAGGCCCCTCCGAAGCGGGCGCGATGAATATGCTGGGCTATCTGCTGACCAAGTCCAAGGTCTGGGGCCTGACCATCGGCTTCGCCGCCTACGGCTACACCTTCTATCTGTTCCTGACCTGGTTGCCTGGCTATCTGGTGCAGACTATGCATATGAGTATTTTGAAGTCGGCCGGCTATGCCGCCATTCCCTGGGCTTTCGCCACCCTGACCGACCTGTTCGTGGGCGGCTGGCTGATCGACCACCTGATTTCGCGCGGCAAGGATGAGTCCAAGGTGCGTAAAACCGTGCTGGTCTGCGGCATGCTGATGGGCCTGGCCGTGTTCGGCGCGACCCAGACCACCGATCCGGTCTGGGCCATCTTCTGGATTTCGATCGCCCTGGGCGGCCTGGCCTCGGCCGCGCCGGTAGGCTGGTCGCTGCCTTCGCTGATCGCGCCCAAGGGCGGCGCCGGCACCATCGGCGGCATCATGAACTTCGCCAATAATCTGATGGGCGCGGCCGCCCCCATCGTCACCGGCATGATCGTCGGCGCCACCAACTCCTTTGCCAACGCCTTCGCCGTGGCTGGCGTGATTCTGGTGATCGGTATCGTGTCCTTCGTCTTCGTCCTCGGCAAGATCGAACCTATCCCCGATCCTGAGCCAAGCGCAACGGCCCCGCTGCCTGCCAATTCATAAGTTGCATCGCACGCCACCCTGGTGGCGTGCCCTACCGTTTTATCCCCGGAGACAAAAATGAAAAAAAGCATACCTGCGCTGATGGCGCTCGCCCTCGGCATGTCCGGCCACGCGCTGGCCCAGAGTAAGGTCACGTTGTACGGCGTGGTGGACATGGGCATTTCCCAGGATCGCGGCGGCATCGCCGGCACCTCCACCCGCGCCACCAGCGGCATGGCGACCCAGAGCCGCTGGGGCTTGCGCGGCAGCGAAGACCTGGGCGGCGGCCTGTCCGCCTTCTTCACCGTCGAAGGCGGCATCCATGCCGACGACGGCAGTTCCACCCAGAACAAGACCCTGTTCGGCCGCACCAGCATCGTCGGCCTGCGCGGCAAGTTCGGCGCGCTCTCGGCCGGCTTGCAGGATACGCCGCTGTTTACCACCCTCAACACCATTGTTGATCCGCTGCGCAACGGTATCGCGCGTTCCAACAATCTGATGGCATCGACCGGCTTCCGTGCCGCCAATTCGGTGCTGTACCGCAGTCCGGATCTGAACGGTTTCAGCGGCGACGCCATGTGGGCGGCGGGCGAAGTAGCGGGCGACCAGTCCGCCGGCCGCGCCCTGGGCGGCTCTTTCGGCTACAGCAAGGGGCCGCTGAATGTGCGCCTGGCGTATCACAACCGGAACAACGATACGGCCTTGATCAGGAACACCGCATCGGCCCGCAATACCTTGCTGGGCGCGAATGTCGACCTGGGCGTGACCAGGCTGTACGCCGGCTTCGGCGTGGACAAGGGCTTGAACAGCTCCAGCCTGAACAACACCACGGCGGCCTTTGGCGGTAGCGCGCCACTCGCCTCCACTGACAGCAACAGCCTGCTGCTGGGCGCCGCCATACCGCGCGGCGCCAGCACCTTTGTAGTGAGCTATGTCCGCAAGAACGACAAGACCTTGCGCGATCAGGATGCCCAGCAGTACGCGCTGGCCTATATGTATGCGCTGTCCAAGCGTACCGATGTTTATACGTCCTACGCGCTGATCAGCAACAAGAATGGCGCGGCTTATACCGAGGGCAATAGCGAGGAGCCGGGAACGGGCAGCAAACAATGGACGGTGGGCTTGCGCCACCGCTTCTAGGCCAGCGCGCCGCGACGCTTGCTTGAACCCACGGCAAAGAGCCGGGGGCCGGCCCCAGCGGGGCCGGCGGGGCGAAGCCCCTCCCCGGACCCTGGGTCAGACCCCAGGGGTACGCCGTGGGTTTTCAGTTGCGCAAGCGGCACGCTTCAGCCGAATCGGATTGGACGGGCAAGCCTCAATTAATAGCGCAGGGAATCGGCGACATCGGGCCCCGCCAGGTATTTGCCGAGGATGGCTTTCATGGTGCCGTCGGCACGGATGGCGTCCACCAGCGCTTGCCAGCGCCGCGCCTGTTCTTCGGAAAACACTGCTTTGGAGAACAGCATGCCGCCCAGCCGCAAGGGCTCGGTTGGCGCCCAGTCCTGCACATTGACCATGCCGCCCAGCTCGTGCTGCTTGATCAGCAGCGAGTAGGACACCGGCAAGGCCAGCAGCGCGTGGAAGCGCCCGGCCTTCAGTTTGGGATAGAGCTGTTTCTGATCGGCCGATTCATCGATACGGCCTTCCGCGCGCAACTGTTCGATCAGGGCATCGTAGACTTCGCCGTGGCGCGAGCCGCGCACGATGCCCAGCCTGAGCTTGGGATTGGCGAGGAACTGGGTCAAGCTCGTTACCCGCGCATCATTGCGCAACACGACTTTGTTGCGTCCCGCCGCGTAGAAAACATAATGGCCGTATTGCGCCCGTTCCGGCGCATAGATCGAACTCATGCCGATATCGAGCTGGCCGGTGCGCACCATGGCCAGCTGGCGCACGCGGGGAGAATCGTGGAATTCGAAGTTGCAGCCGCTGCGGCGTTTCAGCTCGGCCAGCAAATCATCGTCGATGCCGATGTGCTCGCGCGCGATGTGCATATAGCCATATTCCAGCAGGCCAACCGAAAAGGTCTTGAAACAGTCGGGCAGCTCCGTCGCTGAACAGGACAGGGACATTGCCGCCAGTGCCGCCAATAGTGTCGTGCGCATCGCTCCCCCGCACCCAGCCGGATTGCCGTCGGCAATGACCAGCTTCCGTCACGCAATATTGGCCATTGTAGTCCAGCTCCTTACGGCGCGGCACAGTCCCTGGGGCCAAGTCGCAACTAAGTTGCAGTTTCGTTGCGGCTAAGTTGCGGCTTAGTTGCGGCTTAGTTGCATCGTAGTTGCGGCTTAGTTGCGGCTTAGTTGCGGCTTAGTTGCACCGTAGTTGCGGCTTAGTTGCATCGTAGTCGCTGCTTCATTGCGGCTTAGTTGCACCGCAGTTGCAACTAAGTTGCAACTAAGTTGCAATCAAGTTGCGGCTACATTGCTATAAATTAAGCGGCCGGCGCAGAGGGGGTCTTGCGGCGCCGTCTGGCGTTTTTCGGGTCGGCGATCAGCGGGCGGTACAGTTCCACCCGGTCGTGCTCGCGCAGCACGGTGTCCAGCGTCTTTTTCTTGGCGTAGATGCCCATCGCCAGCGTGCCCAGGTCCAACCCCGGCACCTCGGCCAGCAGGCCGCTTTGCGCGACCGCCTGCTCCAGCGTGGTGCCGACCGCCACGCTCAGATCGCGTAGAAACTGCAGCTCGGGCGTGGCATAGCAGACCTGGACGGCGATTTTCTCAGCCATAGACGGTCTCGGCACGTTTGCAGAAGGAATCGACCATGCTGTTGGCAATCATGCCGAACACGGGGCCGATCAATTGTTCCAGCAACATATTGGAAAATTCATAATGCAGGTCCAGCTCGATCTTGCAGGCGTCCTCGCGCAAGGCCTTGAAGGTCCAGGTGCCGTCCAGGGCCTTGAAAGGGCCGTCGACCAGCTTCATCTTGATGGTGGTGGACGGCGTATTGACGTTGGAGGTGGTAAAGCTCTGGCGCACGCCATGGTAATGGATGGACAGATTGGCGACGATGCTGTCTTCACCCCGTTCGCGTACGTCCACGCCGCCGCACCAAGGCAGGAATTTAGGATATTCTTCCACATTGGCCACCAGTTCGAACATCTGTTCGGCACTGTAACCAAGGAAAACTGATTTATGTACTACTGCCATTGCGTAACCGTTTGCTATGATGTTGAATTATTTGCGACTTTTGGCGCCAGACTGTAGTTTAACCGACACGCGCCCGTTTACGATCCCATGACCATTGCCGACAACAAAAAAGCCTTTTTTGACTATTTCATCGAGGACCGCTATGAAGCGGGCATCGTGCTGGAGGGTTGGGAAGTCAAGGCTATCCGCGACGCCCGCGTCCAGATCAAGGAAGCCTACGTCACCATCCGCGGTGACGAGCTGTTCCTGTTCGGCGCCCACATCAGCGCCCTGCCCACCGCCTCCACCCATATCCACCCGGAAGCGGTGCGCACGCGCAAGCTGCTGCTGCACCGCAAGGAAATGGACAAGCTGATCGGCAAGGTCGAGCGTTCCGGCTATACCCTGGTGCCGTTGAACCTGCATTACAAGGGCGGCCGCGTCAAATGCGAAATCGGCCTGGCCAAGGGCAAGAAGATGCACGACAAGCGCGCCACCGAGAAAGACCGCGACGGCAAGCGCGAAGTGGCCGCCGCCATGAAAACCAACCGCCGCTAACAGAAATTTGTTGCGCGCAGCCATACAAACCCGGTCCCGCACCGGGTTTTTTATCGCCTGCCGAGTTTCTAATCAGAAACACCCATGCTACACTGGTTGACGCAACATGACGCTTGCGCCAGAGCGGTGCGAGCGTAGAATCGACCGAATACTTCAGACATTCACGGGGGCAAGATGGCGCTGAAAATCACGCTGGCAGTCGCGGCCGGGCTACTTTTCACCGGCTGCGCCGCGCGCTACACACCGGTGCCGCAGGCATCGAATTTTGCCGTCACCAAGCAGCCCAAGCTGCAGGCCGCCTACCACTGGGCCGTGGTCACCGATCATATCGAGAAAGGCTTGCTGGCCGAACTCAAGAAGCATCCGGCCCGGCCCCTGTACATCAATGAGCCGATGCAGCCTTCGCCGTTCCAGCGTGCCCTGAGCACCCAACTGCTGACTTCCCTGGTCAATGACGGCTATACCGTCTCCAAGAGTCCGGCCGGTTCGCTCAAGATCGATATGGATATCCAGGCCGTCACCTTCAGCGCCGACCGTCCGCAATACCGCTATCGCGGCGAACACAGCGCGCTGGCCGGGGGCGTGTGGGTGCTCAGCGAGATCGATCCCCCGCTGACACTGGGCATCGCCGCCGCCGTCGGCGCGCATGACGCCTACACCTGGTTCAACGACCAGTTCGCACCGGGCGCCACCCCCAAGACCGAGATCATCGTGACCCTGTCGGTGAGCGACCAGTACCGCTTTGTCGCCCGCAACACCTCGGCCTATTATGTGGCCGATACCGACCGCGCGCTGTACGGCATCATCGACAAGGTGGTGGAAGAACCGGTGCTGACCAAGGTATTCAAAGTGCGGGGAGACCGCTGATGACGACATCGCTGGCGCGCGCCACCGCCCTTGCCCTCACCGTCACCCTGCCGCTGCTGCTGACCGGCTGTTCCAGCACGCCCAAGGAAGAGCCGAACTACGCGGCCCTGTCGTCGAACCAGTTCATCGCCTCCAACTACAAGGCTGCCGATGCGCTGCTGCACCAGTTGAACGGCAAGCTACTGTTCGACAAGCCAATGATCATGGCCACCGTCGTCAACATCGACGCGCTTGACCAGACTTCGACGCTGGGCCGGCTGGTGTCGGAGCAGATTTCCACGCGCATGGCGCAAGGCGGCCTGAACATGCTGGAAATGAAGCTGCGCAATAGCGTCTACCTGAAGCGCAATCAGGGCGAGCTGATGCTCACGCGCGAGATCGGCGAAGTGGCGCAGACCCACCATGCGCAGGCGATCGTGGTGGGCTCGTATGCGGAGACCAGCGATATGGTGTTCATCAACATCAAGGTAATCCAGCCCAACACCAATTTCGTGCTGGCGGGACATGACTATGTGCTGGCCAAGGAAGGGATAGTGCGGTCGATGTTGCTGCGCAATTGAGCTAGCGAAGTCAAGCTTACCCAACGCCAAGGTGCCGGCGACTCGCCCGAAACCCAGGGCGCAAATCCGGGGTCTGACCCGCCGGGTCAGACCCCAGCTCTTTGCCTTGGGTTTTTTTCATGCGCGCCGCAGCCCGCACGCGCTCACCAGCGACGGCAATACCTGTTCCGCCGTCGCCTCAACCTTCAATTCCAGCAAATCATCGGCCCGCGTCTTGCCGATATTCAGCGCGGCGATGGGCTTGCCCGTTTCGGCCGCCAGCTTGCAAAATCGAAAACCCGAAAACACCATCAGCGACGAGCCCACCACCAGCAGCGCATCGGCCCCGGCCATCCAGTCCAGCGCGCTGGCGGTACGCTCGGCTGGCACGTTATCACCAAAGAACACCACATCCGGCTTCAGGCGTCCGCCGCAATGCGGGCAGACGGGCAACTGAAACTCTTGCAGCGCGTCGGGCTCGATCTGGGCGTCGCCATCGGGCAGCGGACTGGCCAGCGCCTGCGCCAGCTCCGGGTTGGCCTGCGTCAGCCAGCCCTGCACCTCGGCGCGCGCAAAGCCGCTGCGACAATCGAGGCAGACCACGCCGTGTATATTCCCATGCAATTCAATCAGACGCTGGCTGCCCGCGCGCTGGTGCAGGCCATCCACGTTTTGCGTGATCAGCGAACTGATCCACCCGCCCGCCTCCAGCTGCGCCAGCGCCAGATGGCCGGCATTCGGCGCGGCCCGCGCCAGCATCGCCCAGCCCACCATGCTGCGGGCCCAGTAGCGCCGCCGTATCGCATCGTCGCGCAGGAATTCCGGCCCCTGAATCGGCAAACGCCCGCGCCGGACGCCGTCCTTGTCGCGGTAGTCGGGAATGCCGGATGCGGTGCTCATGCCGGCGCCACTCAGCACCAGCACACGCGCATGGCGCTGTAAAAATTCGGCAAGGGAGCCGAGCTGTTCAATGTTGGCCATTTTCAGAGGACAGTTGCGCGACTTTCAGAACCGGATAGCACTCACTTTGTTAAGCAACATTATGATGCGCTTCTTTCAATAATTTCCCTTCCAGCTTACGTCTTGTTTCACCGTGACTCCCGAACGTTTTGCACTAGTTACGCGGTCGTCTCAGCGACGAAGTCAGCAGATAGCAGATAGCAGATAGCAGATAGTAGCATCGCCACGAATTACTCATCGACGATGTTCATCCTCAGCAAGAATGATTTCACCATCAGAAACGGAACTTGTGCCTCAAAATCGGTTCTAATTTTAATGAAGGGGCAAAATCCAACGATAAAGCCCACCTACCGTGGAGGAAACATGCAGACGCAGATGATCCGCCGGGGTGGTGAAGCTCTCGTTCTCGCCCTGATCTATTACATTACCGCACGATTAGGCTTGCTGCTGGCCCTTTCGTCGGGATACGCCGCCCCCATCTGGCCTGCCGCGGGAATTGCACTGGCCGCGGTCCTCATCTTCGGCAATCGCCTTGCGCCCGGTATTTGGCTGGGGTCGTTTCTAGCCAGTCTCCCGATCTCATTCGATGCGAGCACCACCGCTTCGCTCGCGAAGTCGCTGCTCTTGCCAGCCGCTATCGGCACCGGCGCCACCCTGCAGGCCATCGCTGGCGCGTACCTGATTCGCCGCTTCGTGGGTTTTCCGACGCCACTGGAGCGGACCCAGGATGTGATCAGGTTTCTCGCCCTAGGCGGGCCGGCCACTTGCGTGATCAGTGCGAGCGTCGCCGCGGCAACGTTGCTACTCGTTGGTAGGGTACCGGCATACAATTATGCTTTTACATGGTGGGCCTGGTGGGTCGGGGATGCGATTGGCGTACTGGTGGCAACGCCGGTCGCGCTGACTTGGTTCGGGCAGCCGCACGCGCTCTGGCGGCGCCGGCGCAAGACCGTGGCACTCCCGATCTGTCTGGCGTTTTCAGTGATCCTCGTGGTTTTTGCCGCAGGCAACGAGCCGATTTTTTCCGCCCCCCGCACCTGGGTTGCCTGGTTCGTGCTTGCCGGCGGAATGGCGTTCACGGGATTGCTCGGCGCGTTCCTGCTCGTGACAAGCGGCCATGCCATGGTGATCGAGCAATTGATCGCCCTACGCACGGACGACCTTTTGCGAGCGCGCCAGGCCGAGCTGACCGCACGCCAGCTGGCTGCCATCGTCACATCTTCCGATGACGCCATCATCCGCACGGCGCTGACCGGCACTATCGTCTGCTGGAACGCCGGCGCCGAGCGCATGTACGGCTACAGTGCCGACGAGATGCTCGGCCAACCGATTTCCATCCTGGCCCAGCCCGAGCTGGCCGACGAGACTATGGGTATCTTGGCGCGCCTGGCGCGCGGTGAGCGGGTCGAACACCTCGAAACCGTGCGGATTCGCAAGGATGGCCGCGGCATCGACGTGTCGCTGACCGTCTCGCCTGTCCATGACGCGCAAGGCACCGTAATCGGCGCGTCGGCGATCGCGCGCGACATCACCGAACGCAAGCGCACCGAGCAAGCCTTGCGGCACAGCGAAGCGCGAATCCGGCGCCTGGTTGACGCCAATATCATCGGCATCTTTATTGGCGAACTCAATGGCCGCATCAGTGAAGCGAATGACGCCTTCCTGAACATTTCCGGTTATTCAAGGGAAGACGTCTTGGCCGGGAAGTTCCGCTGGACCGACATGACGCCGCAGAAATACCACGCGGCCGATGAGCATGCCCTTGAAGAACTCAGGAAGACCGGGCGCAGCACGCCATTCGAGAAGGAATACATCCGCAAGGATGGCAGCCTGATTCCGGTACTGTTGGCCAGCGCCCTGTTCGAAGGATCCGAAGACGAGGCAGTCAGCTTCGTACTCGACCTGACCGAGCGCAAGCACGCCGAAGAGCGCATCCACCATATGGCCGACCACGATGCCTTGACGGGATTACCCAATCGCGCCTTGTTGCAGGACCGTATGCATCAGGCGATTGCCTTTGCGCATCGCACCCGGCGCCGGGTGGCCGTCATGTTCATCGACCTCGATTATTTCAAGAATATCAACGACTCGCTCGGCCACCACATCGGCGACCAGGTATTGAAAATGGCTGCGACGCGCTTGCAGCAATGCCTGCGCGAAGGCGATAGTGTCGCCCGGCTCGGTGGCGACGAATTCGTCCTTATCCTGCCTTTGCTGGGCGACAGCGGCGATGCCGCGTGGGTGGCGCGCAAGGCGCTCGATACCTTGACGCGATCGTTCAGCGTCGAGGCCAACGAGTTGCATCTGGGCTGCAGCATCGGCATCAGCATCTATCCCGATGACGGCCACGATGTCGACTCGCTGATGCGCACCGCCGATACCGCGATGTACCATGCAAAGGAAATGGGACGCGGGAATTTTCAGTTCTTCACTGCCGCCCTCAACCAGGCAGTGCAGCAGCGGCTCGACGTGGGCAAGCGCTTGCGCCAGGCCCTGGCCCAGGATGAATTCATTCTGCATTACCAGCCGCAGGTGGAAATGGAAACTGGCAAGACATTTTCCACCGAAGCTTTGTTGCGGTGGAAGCAGCCGGGAAAGGAACCGATTTCCTGTGGCGACTTCATCGCGAACGCAGAAGAGTCCGGTCTAATCGTACCGATCGGCGAGTGGGCATTACGCCAGGCTTGCCGCCAGCTGAAAGTCTGGCACGATGCCGGCCACCCGGAGTTGAGAATGGCAGTCAACCTATCGCCGCGGCAACTTGAGCAAGCCGATTTCTGTTCCTTGGTAGAGCAAATCCTGCATGAAGCAGGCATTCCCGCCACCTCCCTCGAACTGGAAATTACCGAAGGCATGCTGATGCAGCGCAGCGAATACAATTTCGCCACGCTGACCCAGTTAAGTGACATGGGAGTCCAACTGTCGGTGGACGATTTTGGAACAGGGTATTCTAGCCTCGCCTACTTGCAGCGTTTTCCAGTGCATGCGATCAAGATCGACCAGTCGTTTATACGCGACATAGGCAAAAACGAAAATGACACCACGCTGGTCACGGCCATCATTGCGATGGCTGACAGCCTGCGACTGAAGGTGATGGCCGAAGGTGTGGAAACGCTCAAACAGGCCCGGTTTCTCATGGCACATGGCTGTCACGAAGCCCAGGGCTTCTATAACAGCAAAGCCCTGCCGGCGGATGCCATGGCGGAATTATTCTGATGCGCTCGAACGCAGTAGTCAACACTACTTCACATTGCAGGCTCACCTCTTCATCGGGTCACGCGTCGCGATGCGCAAAGCCACCGCGTTGCGGGTCGGCAGCCGCGGAGATCCAGTGCCGCAAGCTGCCCTACAATTCAGGACATATGCGCACAGTCGCCGTCTGAGCCGGCAAAATGGTGCGGTCGCCTTCCGACGACAATGGTAGCCATGGCGCACACGCCACCACCGGCATGGCCGGATCATCGTCAGGCGCACGGCGAAATGACCCGCTGTTCACGCGGTGCTAGGATAGCCATGGAGAGCCACCCAAGGTCGCCGGATCCTACATTATTTTTGATCGCATAGAACCTTTTGTATCCGCGCAGGCATTAACAGGCAATATGGAGGAAGGTGCATGCCGCTTGAACGGGGCCAGCGGGCCAGCGTCACGCCCGAAACGGACGAAATACGGCTGATAGACAGAATCGCTGCCGGGGACAAACTCGCCTTTGAAACGCTATACCGCCGCTACTTCCCCCGCCTGAGCCGCTTCCTGGGCCGCATGACGCGCAGCGCGGCGCTGATCGAGGAGCTGACCAACGACACCATGCTGGTGGTCTGGCAAAAAGCGGCCAGCTTCGATGGCAGTTGCAAGGTGTCGACATGGATCTTTTCAATCGCCTACCGCAAGGGCTTGAAAGGAATCAAGCTCAGCGACGAACCGCTGGAATCCGATGCCGAGTTGTATATGGACCCGGGCGAGACCGGTCCGGAACAGGAGCTGAACCGGCGGCAATTGCGCCGGCAGGTCGAGCATGCCTTGAACCAGCTGCCGCTGGCGCAAAGGCTGGTCATGGTGCTGACCTATTATCATGAGATGGCTTATGGCGACATCGCGGACATCCTGGACTGTCCGGTCAACACGGTCAAAACCCGCATGTTCCACGCGCGCCATCGTTTAAAAGATTTGCTGCCGAACGAAAAAGGACACTTGCCATGAGCGGGCGCATTTTCAGACTCGACATCCCGCCCCACCAGGCTGTGCAGGAACTGCTGCCATGGTTTGCAGCGACGCAGTTGGGCCCGGACGAAACCGCCCAGGTTGAGGAACATTTACGCAGCTGCGAGCAATGCCGCGGCGATCTGGACTGGGAGCGCAGGCTGCGCGCGGCGACGGCGAACATCGAGGGCGCGCCGGATGCCGGCACCGATATGGAAAGAGCCCTGGCCAAGATGCTGTCCAAGCTGGGCGAGCAGGAGGCGCCTGCGTTGGTAACGGCGACGGCGACGGCGACGGCGACGGCGACGGCGACAACCACAGCCACGGCAGCGGCCATACCAGCCAATCGGCCCGCTGATCTGCGGCTTGATCACTCGGCAGAGAGAAACGCCGCGCCGTGGACGCGCGTGCGTACGCGCGTCGCGGCGTGGTGGCATGAACGCTCCGCCACGCAATCCAACTGGCTGGGCTGGGCTGCGGCCGTTCAGGGTGCCGTCATCGTCGGCCTGCTGGCCTTGCTGGCACGCCAGGAGATGGCATCGCCCCAATACCACCTGCTCGGAAGTGGCGCTAACGGCGCAGCCAATCTGGTCGTCGTGTTCCGGCCGGAAACCAGCGAACACGAGCTACGCCGCATCGTCCGAGCGCATGGCGGCCGCGTGGTCGATGGGCCGACAGTTACCGACGCCTATCTGGTCAGCGTGCCGCCGGCGCAGCGCCCCGCCGCGCTGCACTCGCTGCGCGCCGAGCCAGCCGTAACGCTGGCCGAAGATCTTGATGCCGGAGCCGCGCCTTGAATTCGCCGCAGTGGTTTGCCGGATTCCTATTTCGCGGGAGCGCAGTGCGCTCGCGCGGCAAGGCACAGCCTTCACCAAGCGTGCCGCCGCCGAGATGGGCAAGCGCACTGGCGACGGCGTCCATTTTAGCGATAACGTTGGCGTTGGCTACGGCCGCATTTTGCCAACCGGCACAGGCGCAGGCACCTTCCGATGCAAGCGCAACCGCTTCGACTCTCAAGCAACAAAGCGGAGCCGCACTTTCGCCGGCGCCGATACCGCCAGCCGCCCAGGATGCCAGCACGGAAAGCGGCGAGCGTAAACTAATGCTGATGCTGCGCCTGCCCCTTGCCCACTTCCGCCCGGACGCCAGTTATGGCGGACGCTACATGGACGACGCGGGCCACAGCGCTCGCCGGCGCCATGCCGAGGAACTGGCCAAAAAACACGGCCTGCAACTGCTCGATGACTGGGCCATGCCCACTCTGGGCCTGGATTGCTACGTGGTGCAATACCCCAAAGACGCCGCGCCCGAGCGCCTGATCGCGCTGCTGGAAAGCGATCCCGAGGTGCAATGGGTGCAGCCTGTCGCGCGTTTTCGCGGCATGGATGGCGGCGATGCGCTCTACCCTGTGCAACCCGGCGCCAAATTCTGGCGCCTGAGCGAGCTGCATCAACTGACCACCGGCCGCAACGTCACCATCGCCGTGATCGACAGTGGCATCGACAGCAGCCACCCTGACCTGGCCGGGCAAATCGCCCTCAGCCAAAATTTTGTCGGCACCAGCCCCCTGCCAGCCGAACCCCACGGGACCGCCGTCGCAGGCATCATCGCCGCGCGTACAGGCAACGGCGGCATCGTCGGTGTCGCGCCGCAGGCCAGGCTGATGTCGCTGCGCGCCTGCTGGGAAACCGCCAGCCACACCAGCCTGTGCGACAGTTTTACACTTGGCAAAGCACTCAACTACGCGATCCTGCAGCGCGCCAAGGTCATCAATCTGAGTCTGGCTGGGCCACAGGACCGCTTGCTCGCCCGCCTGCTCGATGCCGCCAGTGCCCAAGGCATCGCTGTGGTGGGAGCGCTCGACCCGCTGGCTGCCACACAGGGCTTTCCCGCCAGCCATCCAGCCGTGCTGGCGATCGCCGCCCAGCCCGGCATCGGCGCCGTGCCCGCTGGCGCCCTGCTCGCACCTGGGAAGGACATTCCCGCCACCGTCCCGGGTGGACGCTGGCAATTCGTCAGCGGCAATTCCTATGCGACCGCGCATGTGTCCGGCATGGTCGCCCTGCTACTGCAATTACGGCCAAACACCGCGCCAGCCCAACTACGTCAACTGCTGCACCCCATCGCAACGCACAACGCTGCTACCATCGATGCATGTGCAACCGTCACCCGACTGACTGGCGCCTGCTCCTGCTCGTGCGCCCTGAACGCCTCCCGGCAAAGCGGCAGTGGCCCGTGAGGGCGCGCATCCGCGCTTCAATTCCGCCACACCCGCCGGCGCTATTGGCTTTGCTGTCGGTGCTGGCGCTCGCCTGCACGCCAGCGCTTTCCCATGCTCAAGCCAGCTGGAGCGGCAACGCCAGCTGGCTGTCGGACTACCGCTTTCGCGGCCAGCCCCTCAGCGATGGCAAGGCCACGCCGCAACTGAATATCAACCTCGACAGCGCCGCCGGCTGGTATCTGGGCGGATTCGCCAGCGGCGTCACCGTCGGCGAGCGCGACGGCGCGCAGATACTGGGCTACGCCGGCTACGCCTGGCGCGGCGGCGACGGCTGGAGCTGGGATGGGGGCTGCACGCAGACCGTCTATACCCGCCTGCGCAATGCCGATTACCTGGAATGCTACGGCGGCGCCAGCGCCGGGAACGTGAGCATGCGTCTGTACTACGCGCCGCATTATCTGGGTCGCGACGCGCGCACCCTGTATGGTGAAATCACGCTGCTATATCCGCTGCATCCGCGCATCAGTTTACTGGCGCATGCCGGCCTGCTGCACACCTTGTCCGGCACGGCGGCGCCCGGCATACCGGAACGCAATCGCTACGACGCACGCCTTGGCCTGAGCTTCAGCGCCGGCGACTGGAGCGCGCAGTTGGTACGCACCATCAGCGAGTCCGATGCGCTGCGCTACAGCCGCTATGAGCAGCGCTCGGCGCAGGCCTGGGTCGCCAGCATCGGCTATGCCTTCTGACTTCAAGCACTAAATCGCGAGCAACTATATATCTGCGTTGAATTGAAACCTTTCTGGGGTGCGTGGGAATTCACTGCGGCATACACCACTGTTTCCCTTGAAAGGATTTACCATGAACGCACAGCACCGCGCTTCCCGCACGCGCGCCACTATCCTGTGGAGCAGCATCGCACTGGCCGCAACCCTGAGCGCATGCGGCGGCGGCTACGGCGGCGGCGACAACTACATGCCGCCCACAACGCCGCCCGTCACCGCGCTACCCGTTGCCGCCAGCACCTTCGCCGTCAGCAGCCTGGTCAGCGACAGCGCCAGCGGCGCGGCCCACAGCGACGCCAGGCTGCTCAACACCTGGGGCATCGCCTTCAATCCGAACGGCTTCGTCTGGGTCGGCAATAATGGCAGCAATAGCTCCACCCTGTACGATGGCAATGGCGTACCGCAATCCCTGGTCGTCAGCACGCCCGCCGCGCCAACCGGCATCGTGTTTAACAGCAGCAGCGACTTCAAGGTCAGCCTGAACGGCGTCAGCGCCGCCAGCCCCTTCATCTTCAGCACCGAAGGCGGCGCCATCGCGGCCTGGTCGCCGTCTGTCAGCCTGAACAACGCTATCCAGGTGGTCGACGGCGGCGCCGGCAAGGCGGTGTACAAGGGATTGGCGATCGCCAGCTATAACGGCGCGAACTATATTTACGCCAGCGACTTCCACAACGGCCGCGTCGATGTCTTCGATGCCAGCTTCAACAAGGTCACACTGCCCGGCAGCTTCATGCCGCCATCGTTGCCGGCCAGCTATGCGCCCTTCGGCATCCAGGCGCTGGGCGGCAAGATCTACCTCAGCTTCGCGCAGCGCGGGGCCGCCGGGGATGATGATGTGCATGCGGCCGGCGCCGGCATCGTCGATGTCTTCGACACCGCGGGCAATTTCCTCAAGCGGCTGGTGTCCGGCGGCGCGCTGAACGCGCCCTGGGGTTTGGCGATGGCGCCGGCCAACTTCGGTGCCGTCAGCGGGAAATTATTGGTGGCCAATTTCGGCGACGGCAAGATCAATGCCTATGACCCGGAGACCGGCGCGGCGGCTGGCGCCCTCGGCGACGCCGCCGGCAAGGCTTTGGTGATAGACGGTTTGTGGGGCATCGCCTTCGGCAATGGCTTGAACAGCCAGCCCGCCAACACCCTGTTCTTCACCGCTGGTCCGGCCGACGAAACCCATGGCCAGTACGGCCGCATCGACGTGAAGTGAGCGGCAAACGCGCGCGACGGACAATCAGCCCTTGCCCTCGGGGGAGGACAGGAAGCTGAAGCCGCTTGGGTATGCATGGAAGCCGTCGAAGTCCTGCTTACCCACCGGCACGCCCTGGCTGCGCAAGATCGCATGGGCCATACACAGGTGGAAGAAGAAGTTCGGCATCGCGTAGTTGCTCACGAAATCGGCGCCGCTGAAGTTGTGGGTAGCGAAGCCGGCCGTGGTCTGCACCGGGACCTCTTCAGCGCCGGCGATGGCGTCCGGGTCCACCTGGGCCAGGAACAGCAGCGTCGCATCGATCCGCTCGCGCAGTGCGGTCCAGTCGCGGTCGCCGCCCGCCAACTGCGGCGGCTCCAGGCCCAGCAAGGGACAGCAGGCGCGCACGGTGAAGCCGCAGGCGATGGTCACTTGCTGAGCGAAACCGAACATATCCTCGGCCAGCGCAGCCTTCAGCACCGGCTTGCCGGTGCTTTGTTCGTAGTTGTCGGCCACATCGACCAGGGTACGCAGACACTGCAGATAATGCTGGAACACGGGCACGGAAGCGGAATACAAAGTCATGCTCATGGCACTCCAAAATTGAATGTTTCTTTACGGATTGCGGGGATGTTGGCGCCTTTAAAACCCACGGCGTAACCCTGGGGTCTGACCCGGCGGGTCA
>JABTBR010000026.1 GCA_013284265.1 Oxalobacteraceae bacterium
CCGTGGGTTTCAGGATGCTGCGGCGGCCCGCTCGCCGGGATGTAACCCAGGGTAGGCCGTGGTTTATGTTGCGCCGCCGGCCCGCCAGCAGGGACCTCGCTTAGCTGCCGCGATAGGTCGAGTACGACCAAGGCGACACCACCAGCGGTACGTGGTAGTTCTGGGTCGCGTCGTAGATACCGAAGGCCAGGGTCACCTGGTCGATGAACGGTGGCGATGGCAGTTCGGTGCCCTGGGCGGCGAAATAGTCGCCGGCATTGAATACCAGCTCATACTTGCCAACCTTCACGTCCGCGCCTTCGAGCAGCGGCGGGCAGCGGCCATCGGCATTGGTCACGTCGGTTTTCAGCAGGACCTTGCCTTCGGCGCCGACCGAAAACAAGGCGACGCTCACGCCCACGCCGGGTTTGCCGATGGTGATGTCCAGAACGTGTGTACTCAGTTTGCCCATGATTTGTCCTATATGTTTAAGTGAAACTGTTTATTCAGCAAATCATATACCGATGAAAGTGAGTCAATATATTATTGGACATATATTCTTCATTGCCCATTTTGCGAAACCGATGACTACCTACGACAACTACCCGCGCGACCTGATCGGCTACGGCCCCAAGCCTCCCCACGCCCAATGGCCCAAGCGCGCCCGCGTCGCCCTGCAATTCGTATTGAACTACGAAGAAGGCGGCGAAAACAATGTGCTGCACGGCGATCCCGCCTCCGAAACCTTCCTGTCCGAGATCATCGGCGCGGCCGCCTTCCCGGCGCGCCACCTGAGCATGGAATCGATCTACGAATATGGTTCGCGCGCCGGCCTGTGGCGTTTGCTGCGCATGTTCGAAGAGCGCAAGATGCCGCTGACCATCTTCGGCGTGGCCATGGCGCTCAAGCGCAATCCGGAAGCCGTGTCCGCCTTTAAAGAGCTGGGCCACGAAATCGCCTGCCATGGCCTGCGCTGGATCTCCTACCAGAACGTGGACGAGGCCACCGAACGCGCGCACATGCACGAAGCCGTCGCCATCATCAAGGAACTGACCGGTGCCGCGCCGCAGGGCTGGTACACCGGCCGCGATTCGCCCAACACCAAACGCCTGGTGGTCGAGCACGGCGGCTTCCGCTACGACGCCGACAATTACAGCGACGATCTGCCGTTCTGGCAAAAAATCGATTACACCGACGCCAACGGCCAGGCCGCCGTCGCGCCCCAGCTGATCGTGCCGTACACGCTGGACACCAACGATATGCGCTTCGCCGCGATGCAGGGCTTCAACTCCGGCACCCAGTTCTTCGACTACCTGAAGGATGCCTTCGATGTGCTGTACGCGGAAGGCGATCCGAACGGCCTGAACCAGCCGAAGATGCTGTCCATCGGTCTGCACTGCCGTCTGCTGGGCCGTCCGGCCCGCGCCGCCGCGCTGGCGCGCTTCCTCGATTATGTGCAGAAGCATGATCAGGTCTGGGTCACCCGCCGTATCGACATCGCAGAGCACTGGCACGCTACCCATCCCTTCGCCGGCTGATAGAATCGGTCAGACCGCCCGCCGCATCGAATGCGGCGGCGCAGCTAGCCGCAGTGCGGCTGACCGGGCAGGGCGGCGCAGTATCTCCGCAACGCAGCACTCTGAGAGGAAGCCATGTCCACTCCGCAACTGCAAGCCTACCGCGCCAGCCTGCTGCATTTCCACGCCGACCCGGCCTTCAGCGATAGCGCCCATACCTGGCATGAAGATGGCCTGCTGCTGGTGGCCGATGGCAAGGTGCAAGCGGCCGGCGACTACGCGCTGCTGCACGCCAGCCTGCCGCCCGGCACCGAACTGCACGACTACAGCGGCAAGCTGATCCTCCCCGGCTTCATCGACAGCCATCTGCATTACCCGCAGACCGATATGATCGGTTCGCCCGCTCCCGGCCTGCTGCCCTGGCTGGAAAACTATACCTTCCCCACCGAACGTCCCTTTGGCGATGCTGCCCATGCGGCCGAAGTGGCCGAATTCTTCCTCGACGAACTGCTGCGCTGCGGCACCACCACGGCCATGGTGTATTGCACCGTGCATGCCGAATCGGTCGATGCCTTCTTTAATGCCAGCGAGCGGCGCAATCTGCGCATGGTGGGCGGCAAGGTGCTGATGGACCGCAACTGCCCCGAGTTCCTGCGCGACACCGCCGAGTCCGGCGCGCGCGACACCGAGGCGCTGATCCAGCGCTGGCACCAGCGCGGCCGCGCCCTGTACGCGATCACGCCGCGTTTCGCACCCACCTCGACCGATGCGCAGATGGGCCTGGCCGGCGAGCTGGCGCGTGCCTATCCGGACACCTTCATCCAGACCCATGCGGCGGAAAACCAGGACGAGTGCGCCTGGGTCAGATCGCTGTTCCCGCAGGCACGCAGCTATATGGATGTGTACGATGGCTATGGCATGCTGCGGCCCCGGTCCATGTACGGCCACTGTGTCTGGCTTGATCAGCAGGACCGAGTCCGCATGGCGGAAACGGGCGCGGCGGCGGCGTTCTGTCCCACCTCCAATCTCTTCCTCGGAAGCGGCCTGTTCGACGTCGCCCAGGCCGACAGCGCCGGCATGCTGGTGTCGCTGGCCAGCGACGTGGGCGGCGGTACCTCCTTCTCAATGTTGCAAACCATGAATGAAGCCTATAAAGTAGCGCGACTGAAAGGCAGTTATCTGCCGGCTTTGCGCATGTTTTATCTGGCCACGCTGGGGGCAGCCCGCAGCATGCAGCTGGAAGGCACGATCGGCAATTTCGCCGCCGGAACCGAAGCCGATTTCATCGTCCTCGATCCCCAGGCAACTCCGCTATTGCAGCGCCGCAGCTCGCGCAGCAACAGTCTGGAGGAATTGTTGTTCGCGTTCGCGCTGCTGGGCGATGACCGCGCGGTGGCCGCCACCTATGCGGCCGGACGCCGGGTCCACGCAAGGGAGGCTGCCTGACATCTAACCCAAGGGAAAATCCATGCACAAGAAAATCGCCAGCCTGCTGGTCACCGCCGCACTGTCCGCCGGTCTGCCGCAGGCCGCGCACGCGGCCAGCAATGAAACCATCACCAAACGCTATTTCGCCGCGCTGGTAGGCAGCGAGCCCAGGCTGGCCGAGCTGACCATGTTCTTCACGCTGATGCCCAAGGGCGGCGATCTGCACCACCATTATTCCGGCGCCATCTACGCCGAACAGTTCCTGGAATGGGTCGACAAGCAGAACTATTGCGTCGACTCGACCGCGCTGACGATCCAGGCCATGCCGCCGGCCGGCGCCTGCGTCTCCGGCGCCAGCGTCATGAACAACAATGCCCTGCTGGCGCAAGTGCTGCAGCGCTGGTCCGACAAGGACTTCTACAACCATGGCGCGCTGCAATCGCCGCCGGACCGCCAGTTCTTCGACACCTTCGGCTACTTCGGCCCGGTCGCCTCGACCAACACGGCCGATGGCCTGCAGCGCCTGAAGCAGCGCGCCATCCAGGAAAACGTCAGTTACCTGGAGACCATCTTCGAACTGGCGCCGATGGTGTTGAACGCCGACTTCGACAAGCAGGCGGCAAGCGGCGTCAACGATGCGATGCTGACGGCCTTCAGCGAACAGCTGGACAAGAACCAGGATTTCAAAAAGGGCATCGATGCCTACCTGGCCAACGTCAACACCAGCGGCGCCGGCATCGACGATGACAAGTTCACCCTGCGCTACCAATCCTTCGTGCTGCGCTTCCTGTCGCCGTCGCAGGTGTTTTCCACCATGCTGGCTAGCTTCAAATTGGCCAGCATGGATAGCAAGATCGTCGGCGTCAACATCGTCGGCCAGGAAAGCGTGAATGTGTCGATGCGCGATTACGCGATGCATATGCAGATGTTCAAGTATCTGAAGGCGCGCTATCCGAAGGTGAAACTGGCGCTGCACGCCGGCGAGCTGGCGCTGGGCCTGGTGCCGCCGGAAGGCCTGAGCTTCCACATCCGCGACGCGATCGACGTGGCCGGCGCCCAGCGCATCGGCCATGGCATCGACATCGCGCATGAAACGAATCCGATCGGCATCATGAAAAAGATGCGCGAGCAGAATATCGCGGTCGAGGTCAATCTGAGCAGTAATGACTTCATCCTGGGTATCAAGGACCAGGCCCATCCGGTGACTCTGTACCGCAAATATGGCGTGCCTTTCGTCATCTCCACCGATGATGCCGGCGTGTCGCGCAATAATTTGTCGGGCGAGTACGTGCTGTTTGCCAGCCGCTACAAGACCAATTATGCCGAGGTGAAAAAACTGTCGTATGACAGCCTGCGCTACTCCTTCCTGGCCCAGGACGACAAGGATCGCCTGATCAAGGCGCTCGACGGCAAGTTCGCCCGTTTCGAGGCCGATATCGCAGCAGGCGAAGCGCGCAAAGGCAAGTAATTGTCCTGTTCCGCCGGTCAGCGCGCCGGCGGCAGACTTAAAACCCACGGCAAAGAGCCGGGGTCTGACCCCAGGGTCCGGAGAGGGGCTACGCCCCGCCGGTCCCGACGGGACCGGCCCCCAGGGTTGAGCCGTGGGTTTAAATATGGGCGGCGGCACCTGGGCGCTGCAAATCGCCAGCCTCCGGCGCTTTGCCCCCGGGTTTTAAACAAGCGGCTCGCGCTCCCATCTGTGGCCATCCTGCTACACAATTTGGTAGCGACCCTCTAGCTTTGTTGCTCTATGGTTATGAATCAATTTCACGCAACCATGTCTCTACTATAATTAATTCACGGTACGCCCCGCTGGGCCTGCCATTCTTAAGTTCCTGACAAGCATCTCGCACTATTTATATCTCTATCGTATAAATCTTGAAGGCAAAACGTATTTGTCATCGGTTTTGGGCTCATGCATAGTTCACGAAATGATCCAAATAAGCAATATTTAGCTTTCGGAACGACGGCCAGAGTGTAGGGGCAGGCTGGCGTCGCTTGTTGCAGTCAAAAGCTGGTCACACAGGCGTCATCGCCCTGAAATAAAGAATCGTTACACTCATGCGTTGCTCCGAGAGGAGCGACGCTTTTGCTTTCTAGCAGAGTCATTTTGCCGCGCGCGCCGCGCGCGCCGCCCCGATTGAACAGCGGCCGGCAGATGCAGCAGAAACACCCATTTCCAGATCCGCCGGCAAGGCGGGTAGCCAGGTTCCTGGCGTACCAAATGCAGCACAGTAAGAGGGAAGCCCCGCCACCAGCAGGGATGCCAGATAACTATTAGTCTTTTTTGGGGTTACACAATGATCAATCACAAACGGCTCCGCTTGACGCAGATTGCGCTTAGCCTGTCGATCGCGCTTGCAGCACCGGCCTACGCACAGAACACCACCTCGGCCATCGGCGGACGCATCTCCGCCACCGACGGCAAACCTGCCAGCGGTGCCACCGTGACCATCGTTCACGTGGAATCGGGCTCGGTCAACAATGTCGTCACCGACGCCGAGGGCCGCTATGTGGCACGCGGCCTGCGTACCGGCGGTCCGTACACGATCACGATCACCAAAGATGGCGTCTCCGAAAAACGCGAAGGCGTATTCATCCAGCTGGCCGAAACGGCCAATGTGGATGCGACGCTGGGCGCGCCTGCGATGCAGACCGTGACCATCGCCGGCGTGGCCGGTGGCCGTTCGGACAAATTCTCCAAAACGAATATGGGTTCCGGTACCAACATTACCGCGACCGAACTGGCGATCCAGGGTTCGATCAACCGCAATCTGCAGGATTACGCGCGTAGCGATCCACGTGTGTCGCAGACCGACAAGGAACGCGGCGAAATGTCCGTGGCCGGCCAGAACTCGCGCTACAACTCGCTGACCATCGATGGCGTGGCCGTCAACGATACCTTCGGCCTGGAGTTTTCCGGCAGCCCGACCGCCAAGCAGCCGATCTCGATCGAAGCGATCCAGTCGGTGCAGGTCAATGTGGCCAACTACGACGTCACGCAAAAAGGCTACACCGGCGGCAATATCAATGCCGTGACCAAGTCCGGCACCAACACCCTCAAGGGCAGTGTCTACTATGTGTTCCGTAACGACGGCCTGGCTGGCGACCGCTACAACAGCACCACCAATACCTATTCCGCGCCGCCACCGTCGAAGGACACCACCAAGGGCTTTACCGTCGGCGGCCCGCTGATCAAGGACACCCTGTTCTTGTTCGCCGGTTACGAAAAACTCGAATCGAGCCGCACCGCGCCAGCCTTCGGCCCTCTGGGCAGCTCGCTGACCAATGTCGGCATCACCGAATCGGCGATTGCTTCAGCCCAGAGTATTGCGCTGAATAAGTACAAATTCGATGCCGGCAGCTCGACCATCCCGTCGGGCAATAAGTTGTCGGTTGACGACACCTTGCTGAAACTGGATTGGAACATCAACGAGGCGCACCGCGCCATGTTCCGCTACTCGAAAACCAAGCAGACCGAGCCGCAATTTGCCGGACTGAACGCGACCACCTTGTCGCTCAATTCGCAGTGGTACACCCAAGGCAAGGAAATTGAAACCAAGGTAGGCCAGTGGCTGGCAGACTGGACCCCGACGTTCTCGACCGAATTCAAGGTTTCCTCGCGCGACTACGAGGCGATACCGAAACTGAATGCCGAATTGCCGTTCATTAGTTTGCAGTTCACCGGCGCGACGCCTCCGGGCACGCCGTCGACGGTGTCGACCGCGCAGCGCTCGCTGTTCTTCGGTACCGACAGCAGCCGTCACCGTAATGCCCTCGCCACCAAGACCAAGGATGCTTACCTGGGGGCCAACTGGACGCTGGGCGACCACGAAGTCAAGTTCGGCGGAGACTACCAGAAGAATGATGTGTACAACTCCTTCTTGCAAAATGTCTGGGGCAACTACACTTTCAACTGTACGCCAAATTTGCAATACAACTTCATCGGCGGCACCTTCGACTGCGGCGCCAAGGCGACCGCGGCCCAGATCGAGCAAGCTGTACTGGAGAATTTCAGCCGCGGCCGTCCATCTGCCTATACCCTGCAAGTTCCTAACGATGGCCGGACCCTTGAAGACGCCGTCTCGCGCTTCAGCCTGAAAAACTACGGTACCTTTGTGCAGGATACCTGGACCGTCAATCCGCGTCTGACGGTCAGCTATGGCCTGCGTCTGGATGCTTCGCGTACCAGCGATCGTCCACTGAAAAACAATGCAGTGGCAGCACCGGTGATCGCCGCCGTTGGTCCGAATGGTCGTCAGACTGGCGGCTTCGATCTGGACAATACCGTCACTTTCGACGGTACCAATCTGATCCAGCCGCGCGCCGGCTTCAACTACAAGTTCGACAGCGCGCGCCAGATGCAGATACGCGGCGGTGCTGGCCTGTTCCAGGGCGCTGCCGCAACCGTGTGGTTGTCCAACCCATTCTCCAATACCGGCATGGCTACCCATTCCATCGTCTGCGGCGGAACCAATCCATGTACCGGAGAGGATAAATTCAATTCGGACATCAATAATCAGCCGACGAACTATCCGGCAGGTTCCTCCGTTGTGGCGGTTGACGCCTTGGCTCCCGGACTGCGCCAGCCTTCGATCTGGAAGTCGAATATCGCTTTCGAAACCGAAACGCCTTGGTTCGGTATCGTGTTTGGCGCCGAGTATCTGTACACCAAGAACAAGGATGGTATCTACTACCGCAACCTGAATTTGGGCGTACCGACCAAGACCGGCACTGATGGCCGCGAACTGTTCTATACCGCTCAAGGCTATAGCAAGGATTGCTGGACACCCGCAGGCGTCGCCATCACCAATGGCGCGTGTACTGGTAACCGTACCAAGGCTGCCAGCAATGCGGCCTTCAGCAACGTGCTGGTCGCCACCGGCACCGACAAGGGCAGCAGCAGCCTGGCCACGGTATCGCTGAGCCGTCCGATGACCTCGGGTCTGGGCTGGTCGGTTTCCTACACCTATACCGACGCCAAGGAAGTCTCCCCACTGGCGGCGACCACCTCCGGTTCGAACTTCAGCGCGCGCTCGGTATTCAATCCGAACGAAGAAGCGCTGGCCAACTCGAGCTATCTGGTCAAGGATCGCATCAACGCCCTGGTCAACTTCCAGAAGCGTTTCTTCGGTTCCTATAAAACCACCTTCGGCATGTTCTATGAAGGCCGTTCCGGCAAGCCATACAGCTGGACCGTCAACAATGACTTGAACGGCGACGGTATCGGCAGCAATGACTTGATGTTCATCCCGTCGGCGCCAGGTTCGGGTCAGGTAAGCTTCTCCGGCGATACAGCGACCAGCCATGTCAACGAAGACAAGTTCTGGGCCATCGTCAACGCCAATCCGGAACTGAAACGTTCGGCTGGCAATGTGATGAAGCGTAACGACAGCTTCGGTCCATGGACCAACAGCTTTGACGTGCGCATCAGCCAGGAAATTCCAGGCCTGTTCAAGAACAACAAGGCTTCCTTCACCTTCGACATCTTCAACTTCGGCAATCTGCTGAACAAGAAATGGGGCCGTATCAATGAGATCGGTTTCAACAGCTTCGGTGGCCAGGCGCGCAGCTTCGTCGATTTCGTCGGTCTGGATGCCAACGGCAAGTACATCTACAAAGTGCGCGACAGCGGCGTGGAAAACTATGATGTGCGCCAGGTTAAAGGCGAATCGCAATGGGCCATCCAGGCGACCGTCAAGTACGAATTCTAAGCACGCCTTGATGCGAATGTGACACCCCGAAAACGGCTGATGGCGACATCAGCCGTTTTTTTTGCCCGCTTTGAGCTGTACAATATTTCCTTACCACCCGATCACCGACGCAATGAAAAAATCCCTGTGTCCTATCGTCGCCGCCGTCCTCGTTACCCTGCTGGCCGGCTGCGCGACCCGACTGCCACCCAATACGGTCGAACTCAACCTCGTGGCCGTGAATGACTTTCACGGCAATCTGGAACCGAGCAAATTTACCTACACCAGCGCCGATGGCGCGCGCGAGCGCAGCGTCATCGCCGGCGGCATCGACACCCTGGGCGCGGCCCTGCAAGCCTGGCGCAAGGAAGACCCCCAACTGCTGCTGGTCGGCGCCGGCGACCTGATCGGTGCCAGCCAGTCTATCTCCTCGATGTGGGCCGATGAACCGACCGTCGGCGCGATGAATCTGCTGGGCCTGCGCGCCAGCTCGGTCGGCAACCACGAATTCGACGCCGGCCGGCTGGAACTGCTGCGCCAGCAAAAAGGCGGCTGCGTGTCGCCGCGTGCCGACAAGGCCTGCAAATTCGCGCCCGACTACCAGGGCGCCCGCTTCCAGTACCTGGCCGCCAATGTGCTCGACATGGTCACCGGCAAGCCGGTGCTGCCGGCCTACCGGATCGAAGAGACGCGCGGCGTCAAGGTCGGCCTGATCGGCGCGGTGCTGCGCGATACCACCGGCATGGTGCTCGCGTCCGGTATCGCCGGCCTGAACTTCGCCGACGAGGCCGACTCCATCAACCGCGTACTGCCCGAGCTGCGCAAGCAGGGGGTAGACGTGTTCGTGGTGCTGATACACCAGGGCGGCCGCACCCCCGAACCCTTCGACCAGCCCGATTGCGGCAAACTGAGCGGCCCGATCGTCGACGTCGTCAAGCGCCTCGATCCGGCCATCCGCGTGGTCATCAGCGGCCACTCGCATACCGGCTATCTGTGCCGCGTCGACGGCCGCCTGGTGACCCAGGCCGATATGGGCGGCCATGTGCTGTCGCGCATCAAGCTGCAGGTCGACACGGCCAGCAACAAGGTACTGGCGGCCACGGCGCGCAACGTCATCATGACGCCAGGCCAGTATCCGCCCGACCCGGCGCTGGACGCCTATCTGGCGCAGATCCGCGAACGCAGCGCCAGCGCGCTGACGCGGCCGGTGGCCAAGCTGGCGCTGCCCGTCATTACGCGCAAGCTCAACCCTAGCGGCGAATCGGCGCTGGGCGATCTGGTGGCCGATTCGATGCTGCACGCCGGCCGTCCCTTCGGCGCGCAGATCGCCTTCATGAACAACCACGGCATGCGCCTCGACCTGGCCAGCGGTCCGGGCCTGGTGGCCACAGCCGGCCAGGCACAGGCGGTGCTGCCGTATGCGAATGGCCTGGTGGCGATGAACCTGACCGGCAGCCAGCTGCTCGAGCTGCTGGAGCAGCAGTGGGGTGGCCAGAAGGCGGCCGAGCGCGGCCTGCTGCAGGTGTCCGAAGGTTTCACCTATGCATGGGATAGCAGGCAGCCGGAAGGGCAGCGCATCGTGCCCGGCAGCGTGACCCTGCATGGCGTGCCGCTGGAGCCGGACAGCTATTACCGCGTGATGGTCAATGTGTTCCTGGCCGAAGGCGGCGACCTGTTCCCGCTGTTTCTGAAAGGCAGCCAGCGCGCCGACACGGCCATGCTCGACATCGACGCGCTGAAGCTGTTCCTGGCCAAACGCGAACAACTGGGCAAGCCGGCCGGGTCGGCCGACGCTCTCGGACGCATCAAGCGTCTTCCCTGAAGAAAGATATTGCCATATGCGACGCTTGTTACTCACCGCGCTGCTGAGCGCGGCCGGCCTGGCTCAGGCCGAATTTTCCATTCCCGGCTATGAACTGGTGCAAACCGCGCCCGTCGAAACGACTTTGTCGAATGCCGACTTGCGCGACCCCGTCACGGTCTGGAGCGAGCTGTTCGACCGCGCCGCCAGCGAGATCGTGATCGGCCAGTTCTATGTGGTCGGCAAGGCCGGCACGCCCTTCGACAAGGTGCTGGCCAGTTTGACGGCGGCCGGCCAGCGCGGCGTGAAGATCCGCTTCCTGCTGGACCAGAAGGGCGTCGGCCTGTCCGACAAGGACACCATCGCGCAGCTGAAGGCGATTCCGAATCTGGAGCTGCGCATCCTCGACTTCAGCAAGCTCACCGGCAACGGCATCATCCACGCCAAGTACCTGGTGAGCGACCGCGCCACTGCCTATGTGGGGAGCCAGAACTTCGACTGGCGCTCCTTCAGCCACATCCACGAAACCGGCCTGCGCATCAGCGATCCGGCCGTGGTGGCGCAGGTGCAGGCGATCTTCGACAACGACTGGCGCGCCCAGACGCTGGTGGCGCAGGGCATGGCGGTGCCTGTGCTCAACAGCAAGACTGTGGCGGCCGACGCCAGCCGCAATGCCTATTTGCTGGCCAGTCCGAATGCCTACAACCCGGCCGGCGTGGGCGACTCGGAAACCGGCCTGCCGGCGCTGCTGGCCGGCGCCCAATCCGAAGTGCGGGTACAGCTGCTCGACTATGCGCCGCTCAGCTACGGGCCCAAGGGCACGCGTCCTTACTACGCCGTGATCGACAACGCCGTGCGCAGCGCCGCCAACCGCGGCGTCAAGATCAAGCTGATGGTGTCGAACTGGAACCTGGAAGCGCCCGCGCTGCCCTACCTGAAAAGCCTGGCGATCCTGCCGAATGTGGAGATCCGCGTGGTGACCCTGCCGCGCGCGGCCAGCGGCTTCATTCCCTTCGCCCGCGTGATCCACAGCAAGAACATGGTCATCGACGGCAAGCTGGCCTGGGTCGGCACCAGCAACTGGAGCGGCGGCTATCTGGACCTGTCGCGCAACCTGGAAGTGGTGATGCGCAACGAGGCCATGGCCCAGCGCATTGGCGCGCTGCATGAGCAGCTGTGGAGCTCGGCATACGCCCAGCCGCTCGATATCAACAAGAGTTATCCGAAGCCACAGAAGGGCAGCGCGGATTGAGTGCCGCTGGGCTTGGGGCGGGCAGTAGGTTCTGGCTTCACTGCCCTTACCTTAGAGGGCCGCATGCAGGCGCCAAAAACCCACGGCGTAACCCTGGGGTCTGACCCAGGGTCCGGGGAGGGGCTACGCCCCGCCTGCCCCTGCGGGACAGGCCCCCGGCTCTTTGCCGTGGGTTTTGGACAGCGACCGCGGCCCGTCAGCGAAGGACGGCGGCCTTCCTGCGCCTTATCTATTCGCCAGCGGATCGAACCACAGCTCGCTGCGTCCCAGCGGCGTCTTCGGTGACAGCGTGGGATTGGGAATTTGCAGCACGCGCCGCTTGCGCAGGCCGGACTTGTCGATGATCTCGCCCTTGTAGCGCTCGAACAGGGCATTCCAGGAACCGTCGCGCAGCATGATTTCCAGCCCCGCCTCGATGCGCTCGCGCAGATGGCGGCCTTCGTCGTCGCGCCGCACGAAGAAGTAGCGCGGCAGCGGATAGTGCAGCAGCAGCGTCGGCTCGATCGCCAGCGTGGGATGGGCCGCGCGCCTTTCCTCATATTCGCGCACCGCCTCGTCGGTCGCACGCGAGAAATAATCGAAGCGCTTGGCCTCCAGCATGGCGAACAGGCCGTCGTAGACCGAGCCTTCCACCGTCTCCAGCCCGGCCGCGCGCAGGATGGGCACATCGGCCCAGTCCTTGCCCTGGCCGGCGCGGAAGCGGCGCAGGTCGTCGAGTGTGCGGATGGCGGCGAAGCGCGCCAGGTCGGCCTTGCGCACCAGGAAAATCCGGTAGCCCAGCAGGCCCTTGTCGACCGGATAGCGGATCGGCATGAACTGCTTCTCCAGCTCGGGCGCGGTGGCGCGTACGAAGATGTTGATATGGCCGGTCTGCATGCCCAGTTCATGGGTGATGCGCTGGGGCGACATTTCGGTGCCGGCCTGGTGCATCTGGAAGGCGCCGAACTGCCTGGTGGTTTTTTCCAGCGCACTGCGCAACACCGCCCAGTCGTAGTCGTAGCGGCTGTCGATGCCGATGGCCGTCAGCGGATAAACGATATTGGTGTTGGCGCGCGCGGCCGGAACGGCCCATAGCATGGCCAGCAGCGCGCAGCAGGCGATGCTGTTCAGGAGAGCGCTGGTCTGCTTCATGCGGCACAACTTCAAAACGGGGGAAAAGACTAGTGTGCCATGCCTAACGGCAATATACCAAGTCATTTTCCCATCAGACTGCGAATGCAAGGGGGCAACGCCGCGCGGGTCCGAAAATTCCCATTAAACAACACATTGTTACAGCGCGGCGCGCACACAATTGACATATCCGAGGCGGCATCCGTATGCTAGTCCTCAGCATTGGTGAATCTTTACGGCAACGAAACATTCCTCCGATTGCATGTTGTCCTTTCATGGTCACGAATCCGCCTGACTCAAGCAGCTGGTGTATCCCGCCCGCTGCTGTTTGCCCACTATCGTATCGACGCGGGCGGCAGCGATTCCGCTGTTGCCGGCAAAACCGGAGATTTTCGCCATGAACCATCGCATAGCCGGCCGTCTTCTTCCGCCTGGTTTCGCCACGGGCCTGAGCCTGAGTCTGGGCCTGCTGCTGGCGCTTCCCGCCGGCGCGGCCGACGCCGAGGCACCCGCCGCCGCCAGCGCGCTGACGGCCAACGTGACGCTCGCCTCGCAATATGTGTCGCGCGGTTTCCGCCAGACCTGGGGCAAACCTGCGCTGCAGGGCGGCGCCGACTATGCCGCGCCCAACGGTTTTTCCGTCGGCACCTGGCTCTCGACGATGAGCAATCGCTTTATCGAAGGCGGCACGCTGGAGTGGGACCTGTACGGCGGCTACAACGGCGCCGCCGGCGAGATCGGCTACAGCGCGCTGCTGTATTACTACCTTTATCCGGGCGCCGAATACCGCGCCACCGCCACCAAATACGACTACAGCGAACTGTCCTTCGGCCTCACCTACAAGATGGTCTACGCCAAGTACAACTACACCGTCAGCCACGACTTCTTCGGCATCGTCGATGCGCGCGGCACCGGCTATCTGGATGTCGGCGCCAATGTCGACCTGGGGCAGGGCTACACGCTCAATCTGCACGCCGGCGACGCCCGCGTGGCCAATAACAGCATCTGGAACTGGCGCGATGTGAAGGTGGGCGTGAGCAAAACCCTGGCGGGCGGCTGGACCCTGGCCGGCGCCTACACGCGCGCCTGGGGCGCCACCAACGCCTACGACAACTACACGCTGGGCATTCCCAATTCCGCCGGGGTCGTCGAGACGTCCGACCCTGCCGCCGGCACGCTGCTGGTGATGCTGACCAAAACGTTTTAAGGCTCACTCCAGGACCGTCCTGTCCGGACGTTCCGGTTTAAAGGAAACCAGACCATGCAAGACGCAATTCCCTCGCCCGGCTTGAAAGGCCGGATGCGCTTTCAGCTTTCACTCAACAGCAAAATCTGCGCGGCCGCCACGGCGCTGGTGGTGCTCAGTCTGGGCGTGACCGCCACGGTGATCGGCATCCGCAGCAGCGCTTCGGCCGAAGCGGCCGCCATGGATCTGGCACGCACCTCGGCGCGTGAAGTGGCGGGCACGCTGCAAAGCCGCATTACCGGCAATCTGGCGGCGGTGATCAATCTGGCGGGCGCCATGCGCGCCACCAAGGAAGCCGAGATGGCGCCTTCGCGCGAGCAGATCAGCGAAATGGTCAAGGCCACGCTGGGCGGCTCGCAGGACCTGATCGGCGCGCTGGTCACCTTCGAGCCGAACGCGCTCGATGGCAAGGACGCCGAGTTCGCCGACAAGAAACCGCTGTACGATGCCACTGGCCGCTTCATGCCTTACTGGACCCGCAGCGCCGGCGGCGGCATGCAGGCCGAGCCGAATATCTTCGATCCCAAACCGGGTGCCAACGACTGGTACGACATCCCCAAGCGTAGCGGCAAGGTGTTCTTCACCGAGCCGTATAACTATCCGGTCAATGGCAAGGACGTGCTGATGGCGTCGCTGGTGGCGCCTATCATGATCAAGAGCCAGTTCCAGGGCACGGCCAGCGCCGACTTCATGCTCACCAAGCTGGGCGCCATCCTGGCCGAGCTGAAGGTGATCGAAGGCGGCAAGCTGTCGCTGGTGTCGAACGGCGGCGTGTATGCCAGCAATCCGCTGGCCGAACGGCTGGGCAAGCCGGCCGACGACGTGCCGGCGGCGGGGCTGGAACATGTGAAGCAGGGCCAGGCCTACGAGTACGAGGATGGCGCCGGCATGATTCATCTGCTGCAGCCCTTGCTGATCCATGCCGACTCGCCGCCATGGAGCGTCAAGCTGAGTTTCCCGCGCAGCGTGGCCACGGCGTCCGCGCGCAATCTGCTGATGTACACGCTGGTGGTGGCGCTGATCTGCGCGCTGGCCACCGCCGCCATCCTGATCACGGTGGTGTCGCGCCTGACCAAGCCGCTGCGGGTGCTGGGCGCGACCATGACCGACTTGTCCAGCGGCGACGCGGACCTGAGCATCAAGCTGGAAGTGAAGGGCAATGACGAACTGGCGCAGATCGGCGCGGGCTTCAATCAGTTCGTCGCCAAGATCCATGCGGTGCTGCTGCAGGTGCGCACCAGCGCCGACAATGTGGCGCGCGGCAGCGAGGAAATCTCGCACGGGAACAGCGATCTGTCGGCCCGTACCGAACAGCAGGCCAGCGCGCTGGAAGAGACCGCGGCGTCGGTGGAGGAACTGACCAGCACCGTCAAGGAAAATGCCGAGAACGCACGCCAGGCCAATCAACTGGCCGCTTCGGCCTCGGACGTGGCGCAGCGCAGCGGCAAGGTGGTTGCCGAGGTCGTGTCGACGATGGCCTCGATCAACGATTCGTCGAGCAAGATCGTCGACATCATCAGCGTCATCGACGGCATCGCTTTCCAGACCAATATCCTGGCGTTGAATGCGGCAGTAGAAGCGGCGCGTGCCGGCGAGCAGGGACGCGGCTTCGCGGTGGTCGCGTCCGAGGTGCGCAATCTGGCCCAGCGCAGCGCGGCGGCGGCCAAGGAGATCAAGGTGCTGATCGACGACTCGGTCAGCAAGGTGGCGGTGGGCACGAAGCTGGTCGACCAGGCCGGCAGCACGATGGATGAAGTGGTCAGCAGCGTGCGCCGCGTGACCGAGATCATGGGCGAGATCAGCATTGCGACGCACGAGCAGAGCGAGGGGATTACCCAGGTCAATCAGGCCATCGTGCAGATGGATGGCGTGACGCAGCAGAATGCGGCGCTGGTGGAAGAGGCGGCGGCGGCGGCGGAAAGCCTGCAGGAGCAGGCGGCGCATCTGGCCGAGGTGGTCAGCGTGTTCAAGCTCGATGATGGCGCGGGCGGAGGGCGGCAGGCAGCGCATGCCGCCACACGGCCGGTGTTGCTTAGGCCGCAGTTGGGTGGAGCGGGCAAGGGCGGTTCGGGCGAGAGTGCATCCAAGGCTGTCGCACCGGTTCGCAAGCCAGCGGCACCGGCTCGCGCAGCCAAGCCGGCCAGCCGTGTCTCCGCGCCCAGCGACGCAAGCGAGTGGGAAGAGTTCTGAACGCGTGAGTGCCGATACGTCAGCTAAGAACCCACGGCAAAGAGCCGGGGGCCGGTCCCCTCGGGGACCGGCGGGGCGCAGCCCCTCCCCGGACCCTGGGGGCAGACCCCAGGGTTACGCCGTGGGTTTTAGGCCGCGGCCGGCGGCCCGCGAACTAAACATTTTTCTTAACTTAGCGGCATTAGGGTCTGACCCCAGGGTTACGCCTTGGGTTTTAGATGGCCGCCAGCGGCCTGCCTGCCAGCAAAGCATCGCTGGCGCCACGAACCCACGTCATTCACGCCAGCACAAGCTCAATCCCCATCTCCCGATACGGCGCCAGCAGCGCCGGCTCCACACCGCTAGCCACCACGATCGCGCCTATGCTCCCCAAAGGCGCGATCTGGAACGGCGACGCCGTCTCCAGCTTCTCCGGCGAGGCCAACACCACCGTCTTGCGCGCCGCCTGGCTGATGGCGCGCTTGGTGCCCGCCTCCTCATAATCCCCGGTGCTGATGCCGCTCTGCGGATGCAGGCTGCACACCCCCATGAAATACAGATCCGTGCGGATCTGCGCAATCGCCTCCAGCGCGCTGGGACCCATCGCCACGATGGAGTGCTTGAACAGGCGCCCGCCGATCATGATCACCTCGATATGCTCATGCCCGATCAGTTCCAGCGCAATCGAGGGACTATGCGTGACCACGGTAGCGCGCAGTTCGCGCGGCAGTTGGCGCGCCATCTGTACCGCCGTGGTGCCGCCATCGATGAACACCACCTGGCCGTCCCTGACCATGGCCGCCGCCGCCCGTCCGATGGCCGGCTTGGCCTCGGCCGACAATTGCTGGCGCTGGGCGAAGTTGCCCATCGCCGGGGAGGGCGGCAGGTCCAGCGGCAGCGCGCCGCCGTGCACCCGTTGCAGTAAGCCCTCTTTGGCCAGTTCGCGCAGGTCGCGCCGTATCGTGTCTTCCGATAGCCCCAGCTGCTCGCTGAGCGCCTTGGCGACGATCTGGCCGTCCTGTTTGAGCAGATTGAGCAGCATTTCCTTGCGTTGGCGGGTCAGCATCCGGTGTCCTTGTTTGCACGAATTATCTTGATATTGCACGATATTGCATGATAATGTTTAAAAAGGCAAGCAAGAAACTCGGCTATATCTCACTCAAAATCGGAGCAAACCATGCCAGAAGACCGTGTCCGCATCCATGCCGTGCAAACTTTGTCGCAAGACTGGTTTCTGCTGCAGAAAACCACCTTCGACTATCGGCGCAGCGATGGCAGTTGGCAGACCATGACGCGCGAAACCTACGACCGCGGCAACGGCGCCGTGATCCTGCTGTACAACCGCGCGCGCCGCAGCGTGGTGCTGATCCGCCAGTTCCGCTTTCCCACCTACGGCAATGGGCATGATGGATTTTTGATCGAAGCGGCGGCCGGGCTGCTGGACCACGCCAGTCCGGAACAGCGCATCAAGGCAGAGGTGGAGGAGGAAACCGGCTACCGCGTCAGCGAGGTGCGCAAGGTGTTTGAAGCCTTCATGAGTCCAGGCTCGGTGACGGAGCGGCTGTACTTTTTCGTGGGCGAATACGAGCCGGATTCGCGGCCAGGCACGGGTGGCGGCATTGCGGAGGAGGGGGAGGATATCGAAGTGCTGGAGCTGCCCTTCGAGCAGGCGCTGGCGATGATGGCGAGGGGCGAGATCTGCGATGGCAAGACCATTATGCTGCTGCAGTATGCGCAGCTGCATTTGTTGCCGGTAGCGGGAGGGAGGTAGGGAAATGCCCGGTGGCGGGCCGCCGGCTTCAACCTTAAACCCACGGCGTACCCCTGGGGTCTGACCCAAGGGTCCGGGGAGGGGCTGCGCCCCGCCGGTCCCGATGGGACCGGCCCCCGGCTCTTTGCCGTGGGTTTAAAAGAGGTTCCCCGGCACTTTGCCGTGGTTTAAAAACGAGGCAGCGTGTTTAACGCGACTTGACGAACGGCGTGCCGAGCGCCTTCGGTGCGACCGACTTGGCCATCAGGCCAGCGAGCACGATCACGGTGACCACATACGGCACCATCTGGATCAGCGAGCCTGGAATGCGGCCGATACCCGGCAGGTCCACACCTTCGATCTGGATCTGCACCGCGCCGAAGAAGCCGAACATCAGGCAGCCCAGGAAGGTATAAACCGGACGCCAGTTACCGAACACCATCGCCGTCAGCGCCAGGTAGCCGGCACCGGCCGACATGTCGCGCAGGAAGAAGCCGCTCTGCACGATCGCCAGATAAGCGCCCGAGAACGAGCACAGTATCCCGGCAACCAGCATCGCCATATAGCGCTGGCCGGCCACGTTGACGCCGGCCGCGTCGGCCGCGTGCGGATTCTCGCCGCAGGCGCGCAGGCGCAGGCCGAAACGGCTGTGATAAATCACCCAGTGCACCAGCGGCACCAGACCGAAAGCCAGATACACCAGCACCGAATGGCCGCCGATCAGATGCGCATACAGCCAGCCGAAGAAGGGGATGCCTTCCACTGCGGCCGAACCGGGCAGCACCACGTCGAACAGGCGCGCCTGCCCCAGGTCCGGCGTGCGGCCGCCCTGCTGGAAGATGTACTGGGCCAGCACGAAGGTCAGGCCGCTCATGGCGATGTTGATCGCGATGCCGCCCACCAGCTGATTGCCTTTTTGCGTGATGCTGACAAAACCCTGCAGCAGCGCCAGCGCCACCGACACCAGCATGCCCGCGCCGACGCCGAGCCAGGGGTTCTGGGTCGTGTAAGCCACGGCGGCCGAGGTAAAGGCCGACGCCAGGATCTTGCCTTCGAGGCCCAGGTCGATCACGCCGGAGCGCTCCGCGAACAGGCCCGCCATGGCGGCGAAAATGAGCACCGGCGCATTGCGCACGGTCGATACCAGAATACTGGCGAAATGGAAGTCGTCAAACGTCATATGGTTCCCCTCAAGCCTTGGCCTGCTTGAGCAGGCGGGCGACTACCGGTGCGTAGAAGTTTTCCATCGCGCCGCAGAACAGGATGATCAGACCCTGGATAAAGATGAAGGTCTCGGGCGGAATGTTCTGTTTTTCCAGCGACAGGTCGAAGCCGCCCTGGATCAGCGCGCCGAACAGCACCGCCGACAGGAAGATGCCGACCGGATGCTGGCGCCCCATCAGCGCGATGGCGATGCCGACGAAGCCGGCGCCGCCGACGAAGTTCAGGCTCAGGTAGTGGGTCGAACCCATGATGGAGTTGACCGAGCCCAGGCCGGCCAGCGCGCCAGCGATCAGCATGACGATGATGATCATCTTGCTGATGCGGATGCCGGCGTAGTGCGCCGCATGCGGATTGAGGCCGGTGGTGCGCAGCTTGAAACCCCACGAGGAACGCGTCACCACCACGCCGTAGATGGCCAGTGCCACGATCGCCAGCAGGAAGCTGATGTTGAGCGGGGTGTCGCCCAGCGCCGGGAACCAGGTGCCCAGGCGCGGCATGGCCGCGCTGTCGGCGAACACGCGGCTGGCGGTATTCTGCTCGCCCGGCGGGATCAGGTATTTGACGATGATGAAATTCATCAGCTGGCTGCAGATGTAATTGAACATGATGGTGGTCACCACCACGTGGCTGCCGCGCTTGGCCTGCAGATAGCCGGGCAGGAAGGCCCACAGCGCGCCGAATAAGGCGGCGCTGAGCATGGCCACGGGGATCAGCGCCCAGGGCGACAGCGAGCTGTCGAAGGCCAGCATGGCCAAGGTCAGGCCTAGGCCGCCAAAGTACATCTGGCCTTCGGAGCCGATGTTGAACAGGCCGGCCTGCATGGCGATCGACACCGACAGGCCGGTGAAGATGAAGGTGGAGGCGTAGAACAGCGTGTAGCTCAGCCCTTCCGGGTTGATGATGGCGCTGTTGATCAGGATGCCCATCGATTCGACCGGATCTTCCTTCAGGAACAGGATCACCAGCGCGGCCACCAGCAGGGCCGACATCAGGTTCAGGACGGGCAGGACAAACGCGGTTACCCAGCGTGGCAGGTCGTGGTTATTCATGATTTATGCATGCCCCCCATCAGCAGGCCGATGCGGGTGGTGTCGAATTCTTCAATTTTCAGTTCGCCGGTAATGCGGCCGCCGCACATGACGAGAATGCGGTCGGCCAGCGCCCGCACTTCCTCCAGTTCGACCGACACCAGCAGGATGGCCACGCCGGAGTCGCGCAGGGCCAGCAATTGGCGGTGGATGCTTTCGATGGTGCCGATGTCGACGCCGCGCGTGGGCTGGCCGACCAGCATCAGCTTGGGCTGGGCCAGCACTTCGCGCGCGATCACCACCTTCTGCTGGTTGCCGCCCGAGAGCAGGCCGATACGCTGGTCGCCGTTGGCGGGACGCACGTCGAAGGTCTTCATCAGCGCGGCGCAGCGCGCGGCGATGGCCTTGAAGTCGAACAGGCCCCAGCGGTTTTTCAGCTTGTCCTGATAACCCAGAATGGTGTTGTGCATGACGGAGAACTGCTTGACCACGCCGTCGCGCAGGCGGTCTTCCGGGATGTGGGCGATGCCCAGGTCGCGGAAAGTGCGCGGCAGGCCGTCGGCGTCGCCGCGGCCCGCGAAGGGCAGGGCCTTGCCCTGGAATTCCAGCGTGCCGGAAGTGGGCAGGCGCATGCCGGACAGGATTTCCATCAGCTCGCTCTGGCCGTTGCCGGACACACCGGCAATGGCGACGATCTCGCCGGCTTTCAGGGTAAAGCCGATGTCGGTCAGCAGCTTGACCTGCTGGGCGTCCTGCAACTGCAGGTTCTGCACCGTCAGCACCGGTGCGCCCGGATTGTAGGGCGCGCGCGGCAGATTGTTTTCGATCGGGCGGCCCACCATCATATTGGCCAGTTCTTCCTTGGTGGTGCCGGCCGTGGGCACGGCGCCGATCACGCGGCCGCCGCGCATCACCGTCACGGTGTCGGTGATGTCGAGGATCTCCTGCAGCTTGTGGGTGATCAGGATGATGGTCTTGCCCTGTTCCTTGAACAGCCGCAGGATGTCGAACAGCGAGGCCGTTTCCTGCGCCGTCAGCACGGCGGTCGGTTCGTCCAGGATCAGGATGTTGGCGCTGCGGTAGATCTGCTTGAGAATTTCCACGCGCTGCTGCGCGCCCACCGACAGGTCGTGGATGGTGGCCAGCGGATCGACGTCGAGGCGGTAGCGCTGGCAGATTTCGCGCAGCTTGGCCTCGGTGGCGGCGCGGTGGGCGGCCAGCTTGAAGCCGCCCTCGCTGCCGAGCATGACGTTATCGAGCACGGTCATGTTCTCGACCAGCATGAAGTGCTGGTGCACCATGCCGATGCCCAGGCGGATCGCCTCCTGGCTGCTGCGCAGCTGCTGGACCTGGCCGTCGAGCAGGATCTCGCCCGCGTCGGCACGGTAGTAGCCGTACAGGATGCTCATCAGAGTCGATTTGCCGGCGCCGTTCTCGCCCACCAGGCCATGGATCGAGCCCTTGGCGATGGTGAAGCTGACGTCCGTGTTCGCCTTGACATGCCCGAAGTGCTTGGAGATGCCGCGAAATTCTACAGCTGGCTGCATAGGATCGTTTTTAATTAAGAACGCGCCGCACGGAGCAGGACTCCGGCGGCGCGTTCAGTGCTAGTAAGAGGAACTTGTTTCAAAATGAGCGCAGCGAGGCGTGGCGACGAAGGCAGTACGACTGTACGGCAAGGCGCCACAACGAAGCTGCGGTCTTTTTGAAACGAGTTCTTAGACCGGGCAGCTATTGGCGGCGCGATAGTCGATGACCTTGACCTTGCCATCAATGATGTCCTTGCGCGCACCGAGTACGCGTTTTTCGATTTCCGGCGTGATCAGGCTGCGGTTATGCTCGTCCAGCGCCCAGTCCACACCGCCATCCTTGATGCCCTTGGAGGTCACGCCGGCTTTCCAGGTGCCGTTCTTGAGCTGCATGAAGGAGTCGTAGACGGCATTGTCGACGCGCTTGACCATCGAGGTCAGCATCGTGCCCGGATACAGGTGGTTCTGGTTCGAATCGACGCCGATGGCCAGCTTGCCTTTTTCCTTGGCCGTCTGCAGCGTGCCCAGGCCACTGCCGCCGGCCACCGCGAAGATCACGTCGACGCCGCGGTCGAACTGCGAGCGCGCCAGTTCGCCACCCTTGGCCGGATCGTTCCACGCGGCCGAGGTGGTGCCCACCATGTTCTGGGTGACTTCGGCCTTGGCCACGGCGGCCTTGGCGCCCTGGGCGTAGCCGCAGGCGAAGGTGCGGATCAGCGGAATGTCGATGCCGCCGACGAAGCCGAGTTTTTTGGTTTTCGATGCCATGGCAGCGGCCACGCCGACCAGATACGAGCCTTCTTCTTCCTTGAAGACGATCGAGTTGACATTGCTGCCCTGGGCGACGCCGTCGATCAGGATGAAGCGCACTTTCGGGAATTCCTTGGCGACCTTCTGCACCGCCTGGGTCTGGGCGAAGCCGATCGAGGCGATCAGGTCGAGGTTCTTGCGGGCCAGGCCTCGCAGCACCTGTTCGGCCTGGGTGTCGCTGGACGCTTGCACCTCGATGAAGCCGATATTGGTTTCCTTCTTGAAGCGCGAGGCGCCTTCGAAGGCGGACTGGTTGAAGGACTTGTCGAACTTGCCGCCTGCGTCATACACGATGCCAATCTTAGGATCGGCCGCGGACGCGTTGGCAGCCATGCACAGCGCTGCGATCGTCAAACTAAAGGGTGTGAGTTTCATGTATGGGCTCCTGGAAGATCGGTATTGTATATTTTTATTCGTCAAAACAGCTAATACAGGCACATCAAACCGGTTCCAGCCTGCCGCCGGCAGAAGCTTTCGCGGTGCAGCCCATGAAGGCCAAATCCATTCCCAAAAATATTGCAACGCAACAAGAAAGCCACATTGCCAGAAATGCATCTTCATTCTATGTCGTACTGCAACAACATCCTGTTTCGGTCCAAACACAATTTCGCATTGTTGTTTTTCTGTGAGGATGGACAATAAATCACGCGATTTTGACCATTGTCAAAACTCCAGCAAACTTTCGATTTTTTGCCGCCACAACGCTTGCTTGCTGAGTACTATTGCGCTCCTGTCCAGAGTGGCGAAGCCACTCAAAAGCGGACCGGACCGGGCTGGGACGTCACTTCTGTTTTGCTAGCGATCTGCCACGTGTCCGCTAGCCATGTGCTGCTGACAGAGCCACCCATTACTATGCATCAGCCCCGATATGTTCGGCAAATACGATTTTATTTGCCTATTTATATAAATATCATATCAATGGAAACATCCAAGAAGTGATTTCCTGCCATTTTTATTAATGCTAGCATCGGCTGTGCTTTGATATTTTGCAAAGTAAACGGCCATTTATTGCACGTAGGCTGGCGTGCTCCGCCATTGGTTTTCGAGCGAGACGCAGTCCATGCTGCCGCATTCCGTATTCCGCATTCCGTATTGACGCCTATCCACAGGGAGTTGGACCATGAAGAAAATGAACACCACGATCGCAGCACGCCCAGGGGCACGATCCTTGACGCTGTCGGCCATTACGCTGGCGGTCGCGGGCGCCTTCCCGCTGCACGCGGCCATGGCAGCCGAGGCCGATGCCGGCCAGACCGAGGCGGCCGCGCCGGAAGTGCGCCGTGTCCCGGGCCAGCTGGAAACCGTGATCGTGACGGCCCAGCGCCGCGCCGAGAACATCAAGGACGTGCCGATGTCGATCGCCACGCTGAAGGGCGAGAAGCTCGACGTGCTGACCTCCGGCGGCCAGGACATCCGCTTCCTGAACGGCCGCAGCCCGAGCGTGTCGGTGGAGTCGGACTATGGCCGTAGCTTCCCGCGTTTTTATATCCGTGGCCAGGGCAATACCGATTTCGATCTGAACGCCTCCCAGCCGGTGGGCCTGGTGATGGACGATATCGTGCTGGAAAACCCGATGCTCAAGGGTTTCCCGGTGTTCGACGTGGACCAGATCGAAGTGCTGCGCGGCCCGCAGGGCACGCTGTTCGGACGTAACTCGCCGGCCGGCGTGATCAAGTTCGATTCGGCCAAGCCGGTGTTCAAGACCGAGGGCTATGTGTCGGCCGGCTTCGGCAAGGACGGCGTGAAGAATTTCGAGGGTGCCTATAACCTGCCGGTCAGCGATACCGTGGCGGCGCGCTTCTCGGCCCAGTCGCAGCACCGCAACGACCGCGTGCACAATCCGAATCCGAGCGGCACCAGCGACTTCGAAGGCTATGTGGACAATGCCTACCGCCTGCAATTGCTGGTCAAGCCGAGCAAGGACTTCAGCGGCCTGTTCAATCTGCACGAGCGTGCCATGCACGGCAGCGCCACGCTGTTCCGCGCAAATATCCTCAAGAAGGGCACGAACGATCTGGTCGACGGCTTCGACTACAAGAGTTATCCGAGCGATGGCTTCAATACCCAGCGCCTGAGCACCAAGGGCGGCAGCATGCGCCTGCGCTGGGATCTCGATGGCCTGACCCTGCATTCGATCACCGGTTACGAAAAGCTCAAGTTCTACAGCCGCGCCGACGTCGATGGCGGCATTGGCGACGCCTCGCACCCGCCGATGTCGCCAGGCTTCATTCCGTTTGCCGTGCAATCGGCCGATGTGCTGCCCAAGCACAAGCAGCTGACCCAGGAGTTCCGCGTCGAGTCCAGCTACAAGGGGCCGCTGCAATGGATCGCCGGCGTGTTCTACTTCAAGGAAGACATCCTGATCGACAGTATCCAGTACGATACCTTCCTGCCTGGCCACCCGCTCAAGCCGGGCTACGCGACCCAGACCCAGGATGCCAAGTCCTGGGCCGCATTCGGTTCGCTCAACTACAGCGTCAGCGATCAGCTCAAGCTGCGCGGCGGCCTGCGCTACACCAATGACAAGAAGGACTTCACGGCGGTTCGTTTCGATCCTCCCGCCACCTCGGGCGTGCTTCCACTGGATAGCAATACCCATAACATCAGCTGGGATCTGAGCGGCACCTATACGCTGGACAAGAACACCAATCTGTTCGCCCGCATCGCCACCGGCTACCGCGCGCCCAGTATGCAGGGTCGTCTGTTCGGTGTGAGCGACGTGCCATCGTTTGCCGGCGCCGAAAAAGCGCTGTCCTACGAGGCCGGCATCAAGCAGGATCTGTTCGACCGTCGCGCGCGCCTGAGTGCCAGCGTGTTCCAGTACCGCGTGAAGGACAAGCAGCTCACCGCCGGCAGCGGCACGATCAATATGAACCAGTTGATCAATGCCGACAAAGTCACCGGCCATGGCGTGGAGCTGGACTTCCAGGCCAATCTGAGCGACAGCCTGGCGCTGACGGTGGGCGGCAGCTACAACAAGACCGAGATCAAGGATACCGACCTGTCCGTCGCCGCCTGCGGCGCGCCGTGCACCGTGACCAACCCGCTCGCTGCGAATGGCGCTGCCCTGATCAACGGCAACCCGCTGCCGCGCGCGCCTGAATGGCAGGGCAACTTCACGCTGCGCTACAGCGTGCCGGTGGCCAATGGCGAGTTCTATGCCTTCACCGACTGGGTCTACCGCACCAGCTATAACTTCTTCCTGTACGAGGCGACTGAATACAAGGCCAAATCCCTGCTCGAAGGCGGCCTGCGCGCCGGCTACAAATGGGGCGGCAAGTATGAGGTGGCCGCATATGGCCGCAACATCACCAACCGCGTCCAGGCGCTGGGTGCGATCGACTTTGATAACCTGACCGGTATCGTCAATGAACCGCGCACTTATGGCGTGCAGTTCAAGGCTAGTTTTTAAACCCAAGGCGTAACCCTGGGGTCTGACCCGGCGGGTCAGACCCAAATGCCGCTAAGTTAAGAAAAATATTTAGTTCGCGGGCCGCCGGCCGCAGCCTAAAACCCACGGCGTACCCCTGGGGTCAGACCCCAGGGTCCGGGGAGGGGCTGCGCCCCGCCGGTCCCGATGGGACCGGCCCCCGGCTCTTTGCTGTGGGTTTTAAAAGGAGTGCGGCGCGCTGGTGTTTTCCATTGCTACAGAACGCATTAACTAGTACGTAAACCGAGTAAGATGCAGCGATCCAAACTTTTCGGAGCGGGAGTCGATGCAATCTGCAGTCAGTTTATGGCCCCTGGCGGGCGTGGCCGTGATCATCGCGGGCTTCGCGCTCCGCTGGAATCCGGTGCTGGTGGTGATCGCCGCCTGCGCCGTCACCGGCATTGCCGCCGCCATGCCGGTCGAGCACATCCTGGCCTCGCTGGGCACGGCCTTCATCAAGACCCGCAACCTTCCCCTGATCCTGCTGCTGCCGGTGGCTGCCATCGGCCTGCTGGAACGCTTCGGCCTGAAAGAACACGCGCAGAACAGTATCGCCAAGATCCGTTCGGCCACCACCGGCCGCTTGCTGATCGTCTATCTGGCGATCCGCGAAGTGGGCGCGGCCTTCGGCCTGACCAGCATCGGCGGCCATCCTTCGATGGTGCGTCCGCTGATCGCGCCGATGGCCGAAGGCGCGGCCGCCACCCGCCACCCCGGCCTGACCCTGGCGCTGCGCCAGCGCATCCGCGCGATGGCCGCGGCCACCGATAACGTCGGCCTGTTCTTCGGCGAAGACGTGTTCGTCGCCTTCGGCGCCATCGTGCTGATGCAGACCATCCTGCGCGCCGAGGGGCTGGAGGTCAATCCGCTGCACATGGCGCTGTGGGGCATACCGACCGCAGTGACCGCCTTCATCATCCATGCATGGCGTTTGCAGCGGCTCGATGGGCAGATCGCCCGCGCGATGGCGCTCGAGCCCAAGCCGGAGCCGGATGGCGGAGCCGGCGCATGATACTCACGCTCGACTTCTTCTACGTGCTGCTGGGCGTGATGCTGCTGCTGATCGCCTTCTTCAATCTGCGCGACCGCCACAATCCCCGGCGTTATTCCACCGCGCTGTTCTGGACCCTGTACGCCATCGTCTACCTGCTGGGCCAGCGCCTGCCGCCTGCCGTGGCAGGCCTGATCATGGTGACGATGGCGCTGATCGCCGGTTGCGGCGGCATCAGCCTGGGACGCTATGGCGTGCGCAGCGCGGAAGAGCGCCGCGTCAGCGCCGCCTCGCTGGGCCACCGCCTGCTGCTGCCGGCGCTAATGATTCCCTTCGTGACCATGCTCGGCTCCACCGTCTTCAAGGATGTCCAGATCAACGGCCAGCTGCTGCTCGACAAGGGCAATCCGACCCTGGCCAGCCTGGGCTGCGCCAGCGTGCTGGCGGTGGTGGCGGCCTGCTGGCTGACCCGCTCGACCCCGGCGCAAGCCATGCGCGAGGGACGACGCCTGATCGACTCGATGGGCTGGGCGGTGGTGCTGCCGCATATGCTGGCGGTGCTCGGCCTGCTGTTTTCCGAGGCCGGCGTGGGCAAGGCGGTGGCGCATCTGAGCACCGCCTACATCCCGATGGATAGCCGGCTGGTCGCGGTGATCGTCTATTGTGTCGGCATGGCCCTGTTTACCGTTATCATGGGCAACGGCTTCGCCGCCTTCCCGGTGATGGCGGGCGGGGTGGGCATTCCGGTGCTGGTCGGGGTGTACCATGCGAATCCGGCCCTGATGGCGGCGATCGGCATGTTTTCCGCTTACTGCGGGACCCTGATGACACCGATGGCCGCGAACTTCAATATCGTTCCGGTGGCCTTGCTGGACCTGCCGGACAAGCATAGCGTCATCAAGGCCCAGATTCCGACGGCTTTGCCACTGCTGGCCGCGAATATCGGCTTGTTGTATTTCCTGATGTATCAGTAAGGAGTTAGCGAGATGAAAAGAACAGTGTTGTTAACGGGCTTTGAGCCGTTTAACAAGGAGCGTGTCAATCCTTCCTGGGAGGCGGTGCGCGCGCTCGAAGGCTGGGCAGAAGAAGATTTTTCCGTGGTGATCCGCCAGTTGCCCTGTTCCTTCGGGCTGGCCAACAAGGTGATGAAGGAATACATCGAGGAACTGCAGCCGGGCGTGGTGATCGCCGTCGGCCAGGCCGGCGGACGCTCCGATTTGTCGGTCGAACGGATCGCCATCAATATCGACGATGCGCCGATCAACGACAATTCGAAGCGCCAGATCGTCGACCAGCCGGTGGTCAATGGCGGACCGGCCGCGTATTTTTCCACGCTGCCGATCAAGGCGATTGTGCATACGCTGCGCGAGCATGGCTTGCCGGCTTCGGTCTCGCATACGGCCGGCACGTTTGTGTGCAACCACGTGTTCTATGGATTGATGCATCAGGCGGCCGAGTGGGGCACGGTGATGCGCGCCGGCTTTATTCACATTCCCTATCTGCCGCAGCAGGCGGCGGCCCATCCGGGCACGCCCAGCATGGCGCTGGCCGATATGGTCGAAGGACTGCGCATCGCGGTGCGTACCACGCTGACCGTGCAGTCGGATATGCGCGAGGCCGGCGGCCTGACGCACTGAATTCAGGCTGAGCTGGCAGCTCTACCGGCCGCGCACCTGGCGCGGCCGGATCTTTCTGCTACCAGAGGTTTTCCATCGGTGCCGCGGCATTACCGGTCAGGACGGCGTCGACATGATTGGCGTCGGCGGTATTGTCCGGTGCCGCTTGCGCGTTCACCGGGGCGACCAGCTGGGTACCCAGCGGTGCACCGGTCGCCCGTTGAATCCAGCTATGCACGTCGAGGCGGGCCTGGAACAGCGTGGCGTCATCCCTGAGACTGTCCATATACAGGTTGGCCTGGGCGAGCGCGCCCGCGCCGGAGTAGCCTGCTACTTCCGCACTGGTGTCCATATAGTGCGTAAAGTACTCCGCCGCCATGACCTTGCTGACCTCCTTGCCAATATCGCTGAGTTGGGCACCGTTGAATATTTCAATAAATATCCTGGCGCGGCTGATGCTGCCGTCATCGAGCTTGCCGACCCAGAAGTTTTCTCCGGGTAAAGGCGAGCGGTCGAACAGGTTCTGGTAAATCCTGTCCACCATCTGGCTATTCGTCAGCGTGTCATAGATCGCGTGGAACTCGGGTGTGGTCGCCATGAAATCCAGGTGCTCATAAATGGTGCGGGGATGGACCGGGTCGTTAAACAGCTGCAAGGTGTTCGCCAGCCCCTGGACGTCGGCGGGGCGGTTGAATACGGCAACATACAGTTTCTGGATATCGTTGACGTAGTTGCGGGCGTCGTCCACCTGGGTGACGTCCACGGTGACATAGCCGACGTTGCCCGTGTTGAGCGTATAGCTGAACTGGGCTTTGCCATAGAAATTGGCCAGTGGTGTGAACTTGATATTGCCGCCAGCGTCGAAGACCACCGGTCCGCCCACCAGCGCCTTGACGCTGGCGATGGACAGCGCGGTATCCGGATCGTAGTCATTGGCCAGCAGCGTTGCCTTGGAGACAGTGAAGATATTATCTTCCAGCACCGTCCCACTGTCGTTGCCCACCTCGGTGGGGTCGTCGACGTCGGGCGGCGGCAGGATTGTGACATCGAGGGTGCCCGACGCGGCGCTGGCGTTGCCGGCCAGGTCAGTCTGCACGGCGCTGAACTGGATATGGTTGCCCGGCGCGAGCGACACGCTGGCGGTCCAGTCGCCATTGGCATTGGCGGTGCCTGCGGCGCCGCTGATCAGCGTGCCGTTGGCATACAGGCGGATGGACGCGCCGGGTTCGGCACCGCTACCTTTGAATGACTGCGTGGCGGCATCGGTGATGTTGTCGCTCCCCGAGGCGCCGGTATCCGACGTCAGATCAGGTGCCGACGGCGCCGTCACCTGCGTATCGATCTTGAGCGGCAGGGGAGCCGAGAGTACCGAGGCATTGCCGGCCAGGTCGGTGGCGATGGTGGTGATCGAGTGCGTGCCATCGCCGAGCGCGCTGGCTGGCAGGTATTTCCAGGCTCCGGCCGCATTGGCGTACACGGTGGAGATCTGCGTGCCGTTGTCGTACACATCGACCCGTGCATTGGCTTCGGTGGTCCCGCTCAGCGTAGGCAGATTGATTTTGGTAATGTTGTCGGTGTTTAATTTTCCGGTATCCTCAGCCGTCCCCAGATCGGCGATGCTGGCCACCGGAACCGTGAAGTCGATGGTGAGCGTGAGTGGCGCCGACGATGAAAGATTGCCGGCGAGATCCTTGGAGCTGGCGTAAATGGTGTGCGGACCGCTGGTCAGCGCCGTGGTGGCGATGCTCCAGTTACCTTGCGCATCGGCATTTCCGAAGCCGACCTTGACGGCCCCCTCGTACAGTTCGACCAATATACCGGCTTCCGCCGTGCCAGTCAGTATCGGCGTCTTGATCTTGGTGACACTGTCGTAGTTGAACTGCCCGGTATCCGACGCAGCCTCGATCACCGGCCGGGATGCGGCGACCGGCAAGGTGGTGTCGATCGTGATGGTGAGCGCATCGGACACGGGCGAGACATTGCCCGCCACATCGGAGGCAACCGCCGTGATGCTGTGCTGGCTGTCGCTGAGCACGCTGGTCGACGTGATCGTCCATTTGCCTGCGGCATCGGTCACGGCTTTGCCGATCTCGCCGCCATCGCTATACAGTGTCACGGTGCTGCCCACCTTGGCGCTGCCGCTGATAATCGGTTTGCTGACACTGGTGATATTGTCGGTCGTCAGAATGCCTTTGTCGGAAGCGGTGGTCAGGTCCAGTGCCGCCGGCTTGGCGATGGCGGCCCCGTTGACGATGACGGACAGTGCCGCCGAAGCGGCCGACAGATTGCCTGCCGCATCCTTGGCTTTGACCGTCATCGAATGGGTGCTGTCGCTGAGCATCACATTGCTGGTGATTTTCCAGGCGCCGCCCGCGTCCGCGCTGGCCGAGCCAACGGCGACGCCGTTGTCGTACAGGAACACTTCGGCAAATGCCTCGGCCTGGCCGCCAAACGTTGGCTGCTTGACGTTGGTGTTGTTGTCGGTGTTGGAGAAGCCATGGTCCGAGTCGACCAGCAGATCCGGCGCCGCCGGCGCCACCGGCGCCGTGGTATCGATCACCACGCGCAGGGGTTCCGACTTGGCCCAGTTGTCGGCCAGGTCGACTATGCGTGCCGTCATGTCGTGCGAGCCAGCCGTCAGTGCCGATGAGGTGATGGTCCATTTTCCGCTCGCATCTGTCGTGGCCGAGCCGCGCAGCACTTCCCCGTCGTACAGTTTGACCAGGGAGCCCGCCGTCGCGATGCCGGTAAACACCGGTGCGGTGACGCTGGTGATGTTGTCGGCGTTGGAGAGGCCGCTGTCGGAATCTATGCGCAGATCAGGCTGGCTCGGCGCCGGATCGGCGATCGTGTCGAGCATGATATTGAGCTGGCTCGACAGGATCGAAATGTTGCCGGCGACGTCGGTTGCGGTGGCGCTCAGCGCATGCTTGCCTTCGCCTGTCAGCGTGACGTCGCTGGTGATGGTCCAGGCGCCGTTCGCGCCAGCCAGTGTGCTACCGATCTGCGTGCCGCCATCGAACAGGGTGATCAGCAGCGAGTCGACCGGCGCGGTGCCGCTGATGGTGGGCCGGGTGTTGTTGCTCAGGTTGTCGGTGTTGGAGCTGCCACTGTCCGAGGCCGGCGCCAGGTCGAGCGCGGTTGGCGTGCCCGGCGTCAGCAGATCGATGTTGAACACGATTTGGCCCGCCGCGGATTTGTTGCCGGCCGCATCGGTGGCATAGGCCTTCAACGTGGTGGTCGGTCCATTCGGCAAGCTCACGAGGGAGGTGATCTGCCAGTCGCCGTTGGCATCGGCCGTGCCCTTGCCCAGCGAGGTGAGGCCATTGAACAGCTCCACGCTGCTGCCGGCCTCCGCTTTGCCGCCGATGGTGGGCGTAGCGATATTGGTGATGTTGTCCGTGCGGGAGCGTCCGCTATCGGCCAAGTCCAGCAGATCGAGTGCGCTAGGCGCCGCCGGCGCGCTGGCGTCGAGCGTCACGCTCAACTGGTCCGACATGGCCGAGGCATTGCCGGCCAGGTCGGTCACCTGGACCGTCATCTGATGTTGGCCGGCGCTCAGCGCGGTGGCCGTTGCGCTCCACAGGCCGGCGGCGTCGGCGGTCTTGGTGGCGATCAGGGTGCCGTCCGCATACAGGTTGACGGTGGCGCCGGCTTCGGCGACGCCGTCATATACGGGCTGCATGGTGCTGGTGATGTTGTCGTCGTTGCTGCCGGTGTCGCTGGTGGAAACCATATTGGGCGCGGCCGGTTTGGCGCTCACGGTGTCGATGGTGACCGGCAGCTTGGGCGAATCGGGCGATAGATTGCCGGCCATATCCATGTAGCGGGTGGTGATGTCGCGCACGCCGTCGGCCAGCGCGACGGTGCTGTCGATATTCCACTGGCCGCTGGCATTGCTCAAGCCACGTCCGATTTCCTGGCCATCGGCGAACAGCACCACGGTGGTGCTGGCCAGGCCGGTGCCGCTGAAGGCCGCCAGCTGCGCGTTGGTGAGATTGTCGTAGTTGAACTTGCCGCTGTCGAATTTGTACGACAGATCGGGCGCCGTGGCGGGCGCGGACAGGGCGATGGTGTCGACGGTGATCAGCAGGACATCCGACGCGATGGCGTCGTTGCCTGCCGCATCGCGCGCGCGCGCCGTGATCGGGTGCTGGCCTTCGCCCAGCGCGCCGGTGGTCAGTGTCCACACGCCGTTCGCGTCGGCGGCGCTGTTGCCGATGAGAGTCTCGCCATCGTAGACGGCGATGGCGGCGAGCGCTTCGCTGAGGCCGCTTAGCGAAGGCGTATTGTCGTTGGTGTAGTCGTCGCTTGTCGAGACGCCGCCATCGGAGGTCGTCAGCAGATCGGGCTTGCCGGGCTGGGCCAGCTGGGTGTCAATCTCGATGTCCAGCGCGACCGGGGCCAGCACATTGCCGGCGAGGTCGCTGGTGCCGACCGTCAGATGATGGATGCCATCGGCCAGCACGCCGGTCGTGAAGGACCAGGCGCCGCTGGCGTCGGCGCTGGCGTTGCCGATCTGCTGCCCGCCATCGAACAGGGCCAGCAAGGCACCCGCTTCGGCGCTGCCGCTCAGCGTGGGCGTGTTGACGCGGGTCAGCCTGTCGCTGTTGGAGCTGCCGCTGTCGCTGGCCGTTGCCAGGTCGATGGTGGTGGCCGCGCTGATCTGGGTGTCGATCCGGACCTGGAGCTGCGCCGAGGCAGCTCCGCTGTTGCCGGCCGCGTCAGTCGCGCGTGCGGACAGTGCGTGCGGGCCTTCGGACAGCGGCGCGGTCTGGAAGGACCAGGCGCCCAGGCTGTCGGCGGTGGTGCTGCCCAGCTGGATGAGACCGTCATAGACGTCGACGCGGGCATTCGCTTCGGCGCTGCCGATCAGCTTGGGGGTGCTGAGCGCGGTGATTCCATCTGTATTGAACAGTCCGCTGTCGTCGTTAGCGAGCAATTGCGGGATGGCCGGCGCCGCCGGCGCCTGGCGGTCGATGGTGACGGCCAGGCTGGGCGAGCGCAGCACGCTGACGTTGCCCGCCAGATCGACCTGATCGATCGAAAAGAGGATGTTCTGGCCATCGGCCAGTCCACCGGCATTCACCGTCCAGTTTCCCAGCGCATCGACCTTGCCGGCGGCGATGGCGATCCCGTTGGCGTACAGGTTCACGGTGGCGCCCGGTTCGCCAGCGCCGCCAAAGACCAGATCGGCGGCGTTGGTGATGTTATCGCCAGGGTTGGCGCTATCGGACAGGGAGGACAGATCGGGGGCGGCAGCCTGGGCGGGGGCGCTACGGTCGATCGTGATGACGAGGGGCAGTGAAGGTCCGCTGCGGCTCCCTGTGCCCATGTTGGCGATGGCCCGGTAGGTATGAAGGCCCTCGCCCGGCTGCGAGCTGGTTTGAATTGACCAGCTACCGTCGGCGTCGACGGAGCTTGATCCAAGGGGGAGGCTGCCTTCATAGAGCGTGACGGAGGAACCGGGCGTGCCGAAACCGGTGACGGCGGGCTTCAGGACGTTGGTGTAATTATCTGTGTGGGAGGGACCGCTGTCGCTTAGCGTGGTGAGAACAAGTCCATAGGGTACGAGCAGTGTGAGAGGGACTTCTGCTGGCTGAGCTGCTGCTTGAGGAAGCTGTGTCATATTTACCCTGAGTCAATGGTTGAGTCAGCGCCGGCCGCGGGTGGCCGGCGGCGTAGTTTCTTCCCGACGGAAAATATTCCGTCAGGGAAAAATTACGCTATCGGTAAAATAGTGGCAACGAAACAATTGTTATATTTGTTACTTAATTAAATAATGTTTGATTTTTGAGTATTTAACAACAGTTGGTGCCGGTTTTCATCCGCGCCACCGCTGGTTTACTCCAGCCGCGAGGGCGGGTTGAGGATATTCAGGAAAGCCCGCACCACCGGCGCGTCGTCCAGCGCGGTATAGCTGATGTAGAGATTGGCCGAGGGAGGATTGCTGCGGATCGGCAGGAACACCACGCCGGGCCAGCCGATACGGCTGGTCGTTTCCGGCACCAGGGTCACGCCCAGACCCGCGCCCACCATGGCCAGCAGGGTTTGCGGCTCGTTCGCTTCCTGGAAGATCACCGGCTCGAAGCCGGCCTTGACGCAGCACTGGATCAGGTAGCGCGGGAAGGCCGATTTATCCAGCGCCAGGGTCAGCATGGGCTCGTTGGCGATATCCATCATCTCGATTTCGCTCTGCGTGGCCAGCGGGTGATGTTCATTGATCGCCACGCACACATCTTCGCGGAAGCACAGCTCCTGGCGCAGATTGTCGCGCTTGAGTTCATCGTCGTCCAGTTTCGGCTCGCGCCAGAAACCCACGTCGATCTGCTTGGCGCGCAGCGCCTCGTACTGCACATTCGGTCCCAGCTCGTGCAGGGTCCAGGTCACGCGCGGGAACTTGGTCTGGAATTCCTCCAGCAGGCTGGGGATCGGTCCCCACATGGCCGAACCGACGATGCCCACGCGCAGGCGGCCCACTTCGCCGCGGTCGATCTGGCGGATGGTGTCGATCGTCATGCGCATCTTGCCCAGCAGCTCGGCCGCTTCCGTCATCAGCGCGCGGCCCGCCACCGTCAGCTCGAAGGTGCGGGTGGTGCGCGCGAACAGGCGCACACCGAGTTCGCTTTCGAGCTTCATGATCTGCTGGCTCAGCGGCGGCTGCGAGATGTGCAGGCGCTCGGCGGCGCGGCTGAAGCTTTTCTCTTCGGCGACGGCGAGAAAATAGCGTAACTGTTTCAGGTCGATGGACATGGTGTCGTGGTGTGATTAGGCTTCCGGGTGCGCCAGCATGGCCGCTGCCAGCGCGGCGCCGACGCGCGCATTATGCTTGACCAGCGCGATATTGGTCGCCAGGCTGCGCCCGCCGGTCAGTTCCTTGATCCGGCCCAGCAGGAAGGGCGTGACCTGCTTGCCGCTGATGCCGCCGGCCGCCGCTTCCTGCAAGGCTTGTTCGGTGATGCGGTCGATCTCTTCCCTGGGCATGGCGTCCGCTTCGGGCACAGGATTGCTGACCACCACGCCGCCCTTCAGGCCCAGCCGCCATTTGGCGTGGATGAAGGCGGCCTGCTCGGCCGGGGTGTCGAGCTGGAAGTCGGCGTGAAAGCCGCTCTCGCGCGTGAAGAAGGCGGGGAAGCCGCGCTGGCCCACGCTGAGTACCGGCACGCCGTGGGTTTCCAGATACTCCAGCGTCAGGCCGATGTCCAGGATCGATTTCACGCCGGCGCACACCACCGCCACCGAGGTCTGGGCCAGTTCCTGCAGGTCGGCCGAGATGTCGAAGCTGGTTTCGGCGCCGCGGTGCACGCCGCCGATGCCGCCGGTGACGAAGACCTTGATGCCGGCCAGTTCGGCGCAGATCATGGTGGCGGCCACGGTGGTGGCGCCCAGTTTGGATTGCGACAGCACATAGGGCAGGTCGCGCCGGCTGACCTTCATCGCATCCGGCGCGGTGCCCAGCTGTTCAAGCTGCGCCTCCGACAGGCCGATGCAGATGCGCCCGTCGATGATGGCGATGGTGGCCGGCACGGCGCCGCCGTCGCGGATGATCTGTTCCACTTCGCGCGCCATCTGCACGTTCTGCGGGTAGGGCATGCCGTGCGAGATGATGGTCGATTCCAGCGCCACGATGGGCGCGCCGGTGTTGCGGGCGTGGGCTACTTCGGGCGAGAAGGCGAGCAAGGGGTGCATGATGGGTTCCTTCAGGTGAGGTGGGTGGCGGCGGGCAGGGAAGCGGAGGCGCCGGACGCGCCGGCATCCGGGACCAGGTCGTCGAACAGGCCGGCATCCAATGCGGGGACGACGGTGCTGCGGCAGGCCAGCGTCAGCGCGGACAGGCGCAGGCCGCAGCGGCAGGCCTGCGCCAGGTCGGCCTTGCCCTGATCGGCGCTGTGGTAGAGCGACCAGCATACAGCGGCGGCGAAGGCATCGCCCGCACCGGTGACGTCGACGACATCGACATCGAGCGCGGCCAGCCAGGCCAGCTCGCCGCCATCGGTGTAATACACGCCTTCGCTGCCGCAGGTGACGATGACGTCGCGCGCGCCGTCGGCCTGCAGGGCGCGGCAGGCGGCGGCCAGGTCGGCGCGGCCGGGCAGGGCGCGGCCGGCGCGCGCTTCCAGCTCGCCGCGGTTGAGGATCAGCAGGCGCAGGCCGTGCAGCCGGGCGGGCAGGCGCGCCATCTTCGGCTGCGACACGGCGACGATCACCAGCGGCGCGCCATCGCCCGCGCCGTTGCTCGGGCCGTTGTTCGCGCCGTTGTTCGTGATGCCGCGGGCGGCGTCGGCCAGCAGGGCTGCGATGCTCTCGCGTGGCAGGTTCAGGTCGGCCACGGTCAGCGCGGCGCCGGCGCGCTGCGGCAGGCGGCTGGCCAGGAAGGCCGGGTCGATCCGTTCATAGATGGCCATGTCGGCCAGCGCCACCACCAGTTCGCCCGCGTGATCGAGTACCGCCGTATAGGTGCCGCTGATGGCGTCCGTCAGCAGCATGCTGCCGCGGGTGTCGATGCCGGCCGCTTCCGCGTGCTGCTGCAGCGCGCGTCCGGCCGCGTCGTGGCCCAGCACCGTCAGCAGGGCGGTGGGCAGTTTCAGGCGCGCCAGGTTCTCGGCGATGTTGCGGGCCACGCCGCCGAACACTTCCTCGGCATTGGCCGGGTTCGAGGTGCCCATTTGCAGCGGCGCCACGGTGCGCAGCTTGCGGTCCAGATTGGCCGCGCCTATACATAACAGGGGACGCTGGCCGGGCAGCACATAGGCGCGCCCGAGCAGGCGGCGCTCGCGGATCAGGCCGGCGATATGGCCGGCCACGGCCGAGCGCGACAAGCCCAGCTCCGCCGCCAGATCCTGCTGGGAGATGAAGGGATTGGCACGGATCAGCTCGTATAACTGGTCTTTTTTGGAAGTATCGCTCACGGGCGCTTCAGTCTGAAGGTTCGGCTTACATTCGGATTAAACATTTGTTCATGATAGTAAACATATGTCTGCGCAAGATCAATGTAAACGGCGTTTGATCCCCCTCAATTTAGACGAATATCGTATAAAAGCGAAAGAAAAATGGTATTTGCCATACATATAGACCATGATGCATAGTGTCGGCAGTACATTTTTTCGCATCAGCAGCAGTCCCCGTCAGCCGCCTCGCGCGCAGGGCCGCGCCTTGCACAGCAGGCGCAGCGACCGCGCACCGCAATGGTTGCACGGCAGGCAGTCTCCAACATAAAAACGAGGATAACCATGTCGAACAACTCCCCTTTCCAGGCCGCAGCGCTGATCCGCGCCCGCCTTCCCGCCGACTTCCAGCCGCGCGTTGCGATGATCCTCGGTTCGGGTCTGGGCGTGCTGGCCGAACAGATGAGCGATGCGGTCACCATCAGCTATGACGAGCTGCCAGGCTTCCCGATCAGCACCGTGCACGGCCACGCCGGCGAGCTGGTGATCGGCACCCTGTCGGGCGTGCAGGTGGTGTGCATGAAGGGCCGCGGCCACGTCTACGAAGGCTATGGCCTGGGCGTGATGACCAGCGCCGTGCGCACCATGAAGCTGCTGGGCTGCGAGATGCTGTTCGTGACCAATGCGGCCGGTTCGCTGCGTCCCGAAGTGGACGCCGGCAGCTTGGTGGCGTTGACCGACCATATCAACTTCCTGCCGGGCACCCCGATGATGGGCCCGAACGACGAACGCTTCGGCCCGCGCTTCTTCAGCATGGCCAATGCCTACGACGGCGAACTGCGCCAGCGGCTGCAGGCCACCGCCGCCGCGCGCAACATCACCCTGCACGAAGGCGTGTACATCGCCTACGCCGGCCCGAACTTCGAAACCCCGGCCGAGATCCGCGCCTTTGGCCGCCTGGGCGCCGACGTGGTCGGCATGTCGGTGGTGCCGGAAGTGGTGTCGGCGCGCCACTGCGGCCTGAAGGTGATCGGCGTGTCGGTGATCACCAATCTGGCCGAGGGTCTGTCGCCATTCCCGCTGTCGCATGAGCAGACGCTCAAATATGCGGCGGTCGGCGCCAAGTCGCTCATTGAGCTGATCCTGGGCTTCCTGGACACCGTGGCGCAAGCGCCGCAAGCATAATCCCTGCGGGGCGGCCTGGTCCGCCCCGTTTGCATTCCGGCGCAAATTTCGGCGTAACACCACGCGCCCACACCGACTTAACCTTTATCGTCCGAGCCCGATCGGAGCCACATCATGAAACGTGCATTCATCCTCCTGCTAGATTCCTTCGGTCTGGGCGCCACGCCCGACGCGGCCAAGTACAACGACATCGGCGCCAACACCTTCGGCCACATCGCCTCCTGGGCCGCGGCCCAGGGCACGCCGATGGACCTGCCGACGCTCGAAGGCCTGGGCCTGGCCGCCGCCGCGCATACCGCCTGCGGCGAGTGGGCCGCCGGCTTCAACCAGCGCGAAGGCTTCGGCGCTGCCTACGGCGCGGCGCGCGAGCGCTCCACCGGCAAGGACACCCAGAGCGGCCACTGGGAAATCGCCGGCGTGCCGGTGGAATTCGACTGGGGCTACTTCCCGCGCACCACGCCATCGTTCCCGGCTGAACTGACGGCGCGCCTGCAGCAGCTGGGCGAGGTGCCCGGCTTCCTGGGCGACTGCCACGCCTCCGGCACCGACATCATCAACAAGCATGGCGACGAGCATGTGGCCAGCGGCAAGCCGATCATCTACACCTCGGCCGACTCGGTGCTGCAGATCGCCGCGCACGAGGAATCGTTCGGGCTGGAACGCCTGTACGCGCTGTGCGAAATCGCCTTCAAGCTGGTCGAGCCCTACAACATCGGCCGCGTGATCGCGCGTCCGTTTACCGGCAGCGACGGCAAGTACACCCGCACCTTCAACCGCCACGATTACGCGGTGGCGCCACCCGCGCCGACGCTGCTGGACCACGTCAAGGATGGCGGCGGCGAAGTCATCGCGCTGGGCAAGATCAGCGACATCTTCGCCACCCAGGGCGTATCGCGCGTGGTCAAGGGCATTGACAATATGGCCCTGTTCGACGCGCTGCTCAAGGTCAGCGACGAAGCCGGCGACGGCTCGCTGACCTTCGTCAACTTCGTCGACTTCGACCAGGCCTTCGGCCACCGCCGCGACGTCACCGGCTACTCGAACGCGCTGCACGAGATGGATGCGCGCCTGCCGGAATTCATCGCCAGGCTGCAGCCGGGCGACCTGGTGGTGATCACCGCCGACCACGGCTGCGATCCGACCTGGCCCGGTTCCGACCACACCCGCGAACATATTCCGATGATCTTCTTCGGCCCGGACGTGCAGCCGCGCGCGCTCGGCATCTCCGAAACCTTTGCCGACATCGGCCAGACCCTGGCCCATCACCTTGGCGTTCAACCACTCTCGAACGGAAGCAATCTGTTATGACCATCATTACCGGCTTCAAGCGCAACGAAGCGGTCGGCCTGGATCTGGGCTGGATCAATCATCTGCATGTGAACAAATCGGCGGCGGACCGCCGCGCGGCCAGCCTGGCCAACCGCCGCACCGTCAAGAAGGAATACCAGGCGGCCTGGCTGGTCAAGGCCATCGGCCTGATCGACCTGACCACGCTGTCGGGCGACGATACGCCGGGCCGCGTCGAGCGCCTGTGCATGAAGGCCATGCGTCCGCTGCGCGCCGACCTGGTGGCCGCGCTGGGCCTGCAGGATGTGCCGCTGACGACCGGCGCCGTATGCGTCTACCACGAGATGATCAAGCCGGCCGCGCAGGTGCTGCAAGGCCGCCTGCCGATCGCCGCCGTGTCGACCGGCTTCCCGGCCGGCCTGACCAGCATGGAAACCAAGGTGCGCGAGATCGAACTGTCGGTCGCCGCCGGTGCTTCCGAGATCGACATCGTCATCACCCGCCAGCACGTGCTGACCGGGAACTGGCAGGCGCTGTATGACGAAATGGTGGCTTACCGCAAAGCCTGCGGCGAAGCGCATGTGAAGGCCATCCTGGCCACCGGCGAACTGGTGACGCTGGAGAACGTGGCCAAGGCCTCGTGGGTATGCATGATGGCCGGCGCCGACTTTATCAAGACCTCCACCGGCAAGGAGCCGGTGAACGCGACGATTCCCGTGTCGCTGACGATGGTGCGCGCGATCCGCGAATACCACGAGCAGACCGGCTTCAAGATCGGCTACAAGCCGGCCGGCGGCGTCAGCACGGCCAAGGCCGCGCTGCAGTACCTGACCCTGATGAAGGAAGAACTGGGCAACGAGTGGCTGGAGCCGCATCTGTTCCGCATCGGCGCATCGAGCCTGCTGACGGACATCGAGCGCCAGCTGGAGCATTACGTGACCGGCCACTACTCGGCCGCGCATCGTCACGCTCAACCCTAATCGAACGCACACGCACGCACATCAACGGATTCGTCATGCCAACAATCAAAGAGATTTTATCCACCATGGACTACGGCCCCGCACCAGAGAGCACCAAGGAAGCGCAAGCCTGGCTGGAGCAGCACGCGCGCACCTTCGGCCTGTTCATCGACAATGCCTGGAGTGAGCCGGGCGAGCTGTTCGCCTCCACCAATCCGGCCGATGCCACGCCATTGGCGCAGCTGACGCAGGCGAGCGGCGACGATGTGGACCGCGCCGTGGCCGCGGCGCGGCGCGCCCAGCCGCAATGGCAAGCCTTGGGCGGCCATGGCCGCGCGCGCGTGATGTACGCGCTGGCGCGCCAGCTGCAAAAGCATGCGCGCCTGTTCGCCGTGCTGGAAACCCTGGACAACGGCAAGACCATCCGCGAGACGCGCGACGTCGACATGCCGCTGGCCGCGCGCCATTTCTACTATCACGCCGGCTGGGCGCAATTGCAGGCGGAAGAATTCGCCGACCATCGCGCCGTGGGCGTGGTGGGCCAGATCGTGCCCTGGAATTTCCCGCTGCTGATGCTGGCGTGGAAAATCGCGCCGGCACTGGCGGCCGGTAACACGGTCGTGTTCAAGCCGGCCGAATTCACTTCGCTGACGGCGCTGCTGTTCGCCGAGATCTGCCAGCAGGCCGGCGTGCCGGCCGGCGTGGTCAATATCGTCACCGGCGATGGCCGCGTGGGCGAAGCCATCGTCAACCATCCTGGCATCGACAAGCTGGCCTTTACCGGTTCGACCGAAGTGGGCCGCCTGATCCGCGGCGCCACCGCCGGCAGCGGCAAGAAGCTGTCGCTGGAACTGGGCGGCAAGTCGCCCTTCATCGTGTTTGAAGACGCCGACCTGGATGCCGCCGTCGAAGGCCTGGTCGATTCGATCTGGTTCAACCAGGGCCAGGTCTGCTGCGCCGGTTCGCGCCTGCTGGTACAGGAGTCGGTCGAGCAGCGCTTCCTGGCCAAGCTGCGCGCGCGCATGGACAAACTGACCCTCGGCTCGCCGCTGGACAAGTCGATCGACATCGGCGCGCTGGTCGATCCGGTACAGCAGCAGCGCATCGCCGCGCTGGTCGATTCGGCCCGCGCCGAAGGCTGCACCGTGTATCAGCCGGCCTGCGAACTGCCTGCCAATGGCTCGTGGTTCCCGCCGACCCTGATCACCGGCGCCTCCACCTCGGCCGCCGTGGCCCAGGCCGAGATCTTCGGTCCGGTGCTGGTGGCGATGAGCTTCCGCACTCCGCCGGAAGCGGTTCAGCTGGCGAACAACACCGTCTACGGCCTGGCCGCCTGCGTCTGGAGCGAGAACATCAGCCTGGCGCTCGATGTGGCGCCGCAGATCAAGGCTGGCGTGGTGTGGATCAATACCGCCAACCAGTTCGACGCCGCTTGCGGCTTCGGCGGCTACCGCGAATCGGGCTATGGCCGCGAAGGCGGCCGCGAAGGCATGTACGAATACCTGGTGCCGCTGTCGGAAGATGCGCGTCCGGCCGCACCGTTGCTGCCAACTCCTGGCAAGGCCAAGGCCGCCGCCAGCGCCGACCCGTTCGCGCTGGACCGCACCGCCAAGCTCTATATCGGCGGCAAGCAGGCACGCCCGGATGGCGCCTACACCCGCGCGATCCATGGCGCCAGCGGCGCCGTGGTCGGCGAAGTGGGCGAGGGCAACCGCAAGGACATCCGCAATGCGGTGGAAGCGGCGCACAAGGCCGGCGGCTGGGCCAAGGCGACTTCGCACAACCGCGCGCAGGTGCTGTACTACATCGCCGAAAACCTGGCGGCGCGCGCCACCGAGTTCGCCGAGCGCATCCGCTCCATGACCGGCAGCGCGCAGGCCGAACAGGAAGTGCAGGCCGCCATCGAGCGCCTGTTCTACTACGGCGCCTGGGCCGACAAATATGACGGCCTGGCCCATCAGCCGCCTATGCACGGCATTACCGTGGCGCTCAATGAGCCGGTCGGCGTGATCGGTATCGTCTGCCCGAACGAGTCGCCGCTGCTGGGCTTCATCGCGCTGGTGGCGCCGGCGATCGCGCTGGGCAACCGCGTGGTGGTGGTGCCGTCGGAAGCATTCCCGCTGTCGGCCACCGATCTGTACCAGGTGTTCGATACCTCGGATTTGCCGGGCGGCGTGGTCAACATCGTCACCGGCAGCGCCGACGAACTGGCGCGCACGCTGGCGACCCACGGCGACATCGATGCGGTGTGGCGCCACGACGGTTCGGCCGAAGGCTGCGCCGAAGTCGAACGCCTGTCGGCGGCCTCGCTCAAGCGCACCTGGGTGGGCGGCGGCAAGGGACGCGACTGGTATAGTACCGCCCAAAGTGGCGGCCGCGCCGTGCTGGCGCACGCCTCGCAAGTGAAGAATGTGTGGATCCCTTACGGGGTCTGAGCAGAACAACAGGAGTAAGAGACCACCATGTTTTTACCTCAAGAGATCATCCGCAAGAAGCGTGACGGCGGCGTCATGAGCGCCGAAGAGATCCAGTTCTTCGTGCGCGGCATCACCGACGGCAGCGTCACCGAAGGCCAGATCGCGGCGCTGGCCATGGCCGTGTTCTTCAACGACATGACGATGGACGAACGCGTGGCCTTTACGCTGGCCATGCGCGACTCCGGCGAAGTGCTGGACTGGCGCGCGCTGAACCTGAACGGCCCGGTGGTGGACAAGCATTCCACCGGCGGCGTGGGCGACGTGGTGTCGCTGCTGCTGGGCCCCATGATCGCCGCTTGCGGCGGCTATGTGCCGATGATCTCGGGCCGCGGCCTGGGTCACACCGGCGGCACGCTGGATAAATTCGATGCGATTCCCGGCTACTGCACGGTGCCGGACAATGCGCTGTTCCGCAAGGTGGTGCAGGACGTGGGCGTGGCCATCATCGGCCAGACCGCCTCGCTGGCGCCGTCGGACAAGCGTTTCTACAGCATTCGCGATACCACCGGCACGGTGGAATCGGTGGCCATGATCACCGGCTCCATCCTGTCGAAGAAACTGTCGGCCGGCCTTGATGCGCTGGTGATGGATGTGAAGGTGGGCAGCGGCGCCTTCATGCCGACTTACGCCAAGTCGGTGGAACTGGCCGAGAGCATTGTCGGTGTCGGCAACGGCGCGGGCATGCATACTTCCGCCATCCTGACGGATATGAACGAATCGCTGGCGCCTTACGCCGGCAACGCGCTGGAAGTACGCGGCGCGATGGATTATCTGACTGGAAAATCGCGTCCGGCGCGCCTGCACGAAGTGACGATGGCGCTGTGCGCCGAGATGCTGGTGCTGGGCAAGCTGGCCGATACGGAGCAGGCTGCGCGCGTCAAGCTGCAGGCCGCGCTCGATAGCGGCGCGGCGGCCGAGCGCTTTGCGCGCATGGTGACGGCGCTGGGCGGCCCGGCCGATTTGCTGGAACAGCCGGACCGCCATCTGGAGCGCGCGCCGATCGTGGTGCCGGTGCCGGCGCTGCAGGCGGGTTACGCCAGCAATACCGATTGCCGCGGTATCGGACTGGCTGTGGTTAGCCTGGGCGGTGGTCGCCGCCGTCCGGCCGATGCGATCGACTTTGCCGTTGGTCTGACCGAGCTGGTGGGGCTGGGCGAGCAGATCGCCGTGGGGCAGCCACTGGCCATCGTGCATGCGCGTACCGAGGCGGCTGCCGAGCAGGCGGTGCGCGAAGTGCAGCAGGCTTACCAGATCAGCGCCAGCGCGGGCGAAGCCAATCCGGTGGTGTACCGTACGATTCGGCCGTAAGTAATTTAAAACCCACGGCGTAACCCTGGGGGCCTGCCCCGAAGGGACAGGCGGGGCGCAGCCCCTCCCCGGACCCCGGTTCAGACCCCGGCTCTTTGCCGTGGGTTTTAAGCCGGCCGCCGGCTCGCGCAGAATTAAAACAGGAAACGCTATGAATAATGATCAACTGATCGTCGAAGCCGCCGCGGCGCGCCTGAAGGCTTATACGCCTTACTCCAACTTTAAAGTCGGCGCTGCGCTGCTGTGCAACGACGGCCGCGTCTTCCACGGCTGTAATGTGGAAAACGCTTCCTACGGCCTGTGTAACTGCGCCGAGCGTACCGCCTTCTTCAGCGCTGTCGCGCAGGGCTATCAGCCGGGCGACTTCGCCAAGCTGGCCGTGATCGGCGAGACCGATGGCCCGATCGCCCCTTGCGGCGCCTGCCGCCAGGTGATCCTGGAACTGGGCGGTAACGAGCTGCCTGTCATCCTGAGCAACCTGCAGGGCGACATTTTTGCAACCACCGCCAGCGCCCAGCTGCCGAACGCCTTCGGCGGCGCGGACCTGAAAAAGAAGTAAGTATCGTGGCATTCAAGAAAACCGTCGACGTGCAGGCCGCCGTCGCCATCGCGGCCAATGAGGCTATCGCCGCCAAGACCCAGGGTACCTTCGGCGTGGGCGGCGTGATGCTGGACCAGCACGGCAACGTGCTCCATTCCCTGCACAATGACGTGGTGCGCGATGGGCTGATCCACGACCCCACCGCGCATGGCGAACGCCAATTGGTGGACTGGTATTTCGCCGAGCGCGCGAAAGGCCGGGTCATGCCCGAGCCGCAGGACATCACCATCGTCACTTCGCTCGATCCCTGTTGCATGTGCGGCGGCGCGATACTGGCTGCCGGCTTTAATGTGGTGGCCGCCGCGCCGGACAGCAAGGCCGGCATCAATTTCGACGCCAGCGCCGGGTTTGCCGGCTTGCCGGCGGACTTGCGCGACGCCGCGCAGGCCAGCTTCAGCTATCCGGCCGTGCTGGGCGCTTCGCAGTATGCGCGCGCCGCCAGCGGCGCGGCGGCGCGGCCTTTCTTCATCGGCAAGACCATTGCGGAACCGACGCAGGCTTTATGCTCGCTGGTGTTCGAGGCGACGGCCGATGAGGTGATGGCGCTGTTCGATGCGGATTTGCCGAAGGCCCAGCTGAAATGCCCGGCGACGCTGGACGAGGATCATGCCATCGTCAGCGCGCTACGCGCCGTGTATCCGGACGCGCTGCGCTACCGCTGCACGCCGCAGCAGCCGGACGTTGATCTGGCGCCTTTCCTGCAAAGGGCGATGCGGCGCGATGTGGAGCAGGGCGGTTGTGGCGACGCGGTGGCCTTGCTCGATTCCTTTGGCAATCTGCTGCTGTGCATGCCGGGGCGGATGGCGCAGTCGGATGTGGCCAGTGCGTTCATGGAAGCGACCCGCGCCTATGCGCAGCTGCGCTACCGGCTGATGGCGGGCGCCAGCGAGGCGGTGCAGCGCGAGGTGCGCGAGTATCTGGGGCATCCGCGTGACGGGACGTTTGTGTTTGCGCTTGGTCCGGATAGCAGCGCGCTGAGTTTCATGAATCTGGGGGCCTATGGGTCGACCATGGAGGGGCCGCTGCCGGAACGGAATCCAGCGCAGTTCCAGTATGTGCGCCCGCGTATGGCGCAGGCGGAACTGGAGCGGCTGTGTAGCGAGATGCCGCCCTTGTATCGGAATGTGATTCGGATTCGTCCGCAGCAGGTGGCGGATCGGCAGTTGATTGCGGCGCTGTGAGTCACGGGATAAGCCTTTAAAACCTACGGCTTACCCCTTTAAAACCCACGGCGTAACCCTGGGGTCTGACCCGCCGGGTCAGACCCCGGCTCTTTGCCTTGGGTTTTAAAAAGGTCCCCGGCTCTTTGACGCTCATTCCCATGGGTCGTAGGTGCCGATACTCCAGATGTGCCCCTCGGGATCGCTGCAGGTGAACCCTCTGCCACCGTAATCTTCATCCTTGATATCGAGCAGAATTTTCGCGCCGGCTTCCAGCGCGCGCCCGTACACCAGATCCGCATCGTGCACGATCAGGTAGGAGCTTTGCGTGACCTTGCTGCCGATCTCGGAAGGCTGCTTCATCAGCCGGCCGAATTCTGTATCGAAGATGGAACCGAGCATAATCATCCCGTTCCCATATGCCAGCTGGGCGTGGGCGATGCTGCCGTCTTCATTCGGTACGACCAGCTGTTTCTGAAAGCCGAAGGTGGCGCACAGCCACTCGATGGCGGCGGGGGCATCGCGGTAGCGCAGGCAAGGCACGACCGTGGTCCTGGTTTCTTTGGGTATCGTTGACATCGTTCTCTCCCTTTGGTGGCTGGAACAACTTCGATCACGGATTTCGGTGGCAGGTTCGCAGCGCCGCAGCAAAAAAAGCCATGCCTTGACGGCGCGCAGATGGGGGCTAAAACGGCCGGGCCGGCGTGGAACAGAAGAGACAAACGCGTGCATGCGCAGGCTGGCACAGGCCTGCCGTGCGCTCAATATAGACTAGTGCGCCCGCCACCACAATCGAAGAATGGCGGCGGCCACCACGCTACATTTGCTGGAATAAATGGGCATTGCCGCGGCTCACCTCAAGTTGCTCATCGAAGTTGCGGATGCGGACCATCTGGCGCCCGCGCAGGTCGCGCGTGACTTCGGCGATGGCGTCCACGCGCACCAGGGTGGAGCGGTGGATGCGCCAGAATTCGTCGGGATCGAGTTCGTCGGCCAGTTCCTTGAGCGTCTTGCGGATCAGCACTTCCGAGCCCTCGGTCTGCACCCGCGTGTATTTTTCGTCGGCGCGGAAGAACAGCACTTCGCGCGTGCTGATCATGCGCAGGCTGCTGCCCACCACCGCCTGAATCCAGCGCAGATAGTCCGGCTTGGCCGGTGCCTGCCCCTGCAGCAGGGCGCTGAGCTGGCGCTCGATATTGGCCGGCGTCTTGCCGAGGCGCGCCTGCAGGCGCGTGCAGGCCATCTTCAGACGTTCGCCGCCCACGGGCTTGAGCAGGTAGTCGAGCGCGCCCTGTTCAAACGCCTCTATCGCATACTGGTCGTAGGCGGTGACGAACACCAGGTGGCAGCGGTTGAACAGCATGCGCGCCGCCTCGATGCCGGACAGGCCGGGCATGCGGATATCGAGGAACACGATGTCGGGCTGGTGCTGTCCGGCCAGCGCCACCGCTTCGATGCCGTTGCGCGCTTCGGCCACGATGCGCAGGCCGGGCCAGGCATCGAGCAGGCGGCTGCGCAGCTGGTCGCGCATCGGGTCTTCATCGTCGGCGATCAGCGCGCTCGCTTGCAGTTGCGGATTCATGCCGGGCTCCCGGCGAAGATGTCCGGCGCGTAGGGCAGGCGGATGCTGGCGCGGGTGCCGCCGCTGATCGGCGTTTCGATCACCAGCTGGGCGCGCTGGCCATGCTGCAGGCGCAGGCGTTCGCGCACATTGGCCAGGCCCACGCCGTCGCGCGCATGCAAGCTGAAACCGGCGCCGTCGTCGACCACATCGACCTGCAGCATGCCGTTGTCGACGCTGGCGCGCAGGTCGATGCGGCCACCGTCTATCTTCGGTTCCAGGCCATGCTTGATGGCGTTCTCGATCAGGATCTGCAGCATCATCGGCGGAAAGCTGGCGCTGGAAAATTCGCTCGGCACATCGATCGACACGGCCAGCCGCGATTTCATCCGCGCCTGCATGATGGCCAGGTAGGCGCGTGCCATGTCGAGCTGGCGGCCCAGGGTACCGCTGCCGCGCGCGCGCATCTGCGGCAGGGTGGCGCGCAGGTAGGCGATCAGGTGTTCGTGGATGCGCGCCGCCTGGGGCGGATCGGTTTCGATCAACTGGCCGATCAGGGCCAGGGTGTTGAACAGGAAGTGCGGTTCCACCTGCGCCTGCAGCGCCGCCATCTGCGCCTCCACCAGGCGCCGTTCCAGCGATTCTTCGCCGGCCTGGGTGCTGGCCTGGCGCGCCTCGATCTCGGCCTTGCGCTTGCCGCCGGCCAGTACCTTCAGGCCGAAGGACAGCACCAGGAAGCCGGCGAACTGCTCGGGCATCAGGAAGGGCGACGGGACCAGCAGCGCCATCAGGAACCAGATCACGGCCAACTGGCGCCAGCTTACCTGTGCCAGCCAGTCGAAGAAGCGCCACCATAGCGTGCTGGCGGTGTCACCCATCTCTCGGATGAATTCGAGCACGCCGCTGCCACGCCGTGCGGAAGCTTTGGCGCCGCCTTCCTTGCTCATGGCAGGTGGCGGCGCTGCTGACGGGCGCGGCGGCGGGCGAGGAAGAACACGCCAATGACCAGTTTGACCAGCAGCAGGGCGAGGAACAGCATCAGCGCCAGCGGCACGATGGTCAGCATCACGGCGGCCACCAGGCTGACGGCCAGCAGCGCCGGCCAGGAGGCGCGCTGCAAGCCATGCATCAGCAGGCGCGCCGTGCGGCCCAGGGCGTGGAACAGGTCGCCCAGCAGTTCGGAAAAGCTTTGGGTATACAGTTTGTTCATCGTGCGCTCCATGTCGATCGGTGGGATGACATCACTGTAGCAAGCCTGGGCGCCGCTTTGAAGCGGCGTCCGATCAAGTGCCGCTTTGGCGGGATGACCGGCAGGAAGGGGCGATGAACGGTGGCATCGATTGATGTCCCAGGCCGTACTAAGCCTGGGCGGCGCGCCAGTCCGCGGCCAGCAGGCCGTAGATGATGCTGTCCGAGATCTCGCCATTGACGAACCAGCGTTCGCGCAGGTGGCCCTCCTGGCGGAAATGCAGGCGCCGCAGGATGCTGGCCGAGGCCGTGTTGGCCGGATGGATGTCGGCCTCGATACGGTGCAGTTCCAGCGCGCCGAAGCCGTACTCGACCAGCGCCGCCAGCACTTCGGGCATATAGCCGTGGCCCCAGTGGCCGCGCGCCAGCATGTAGCCGATGTCGCAGCGGTGGTTGCGGCGGTCGAAGGCGTACAGGGTGGCGGTGCCGATCAGTTCCCCGGTGGCCGTCAGCACCACGGCCAGGCGCAGCGCGCTGCCGTCGTCATAGGCGCGCAGCGTCTGTTCGATGCTGTCGCTGGCCTGGGCCGGATGCAGCCAGGGGCCGCTGCTCCAGTAGCGCAGCGCTTCCGGGTCGGAAAACAGGGTGAACAGGGCGGCGGCGTCGCCCGTGTCGATCAGGCGCAAGCTTAGTCTGGCCGTGTGCAGGGTAAGGGGTTCAAAGACGGGCATGGAGGGCATGGCAAATTTTCAATGATGACCAGCTTACCCGATTTCCAGCCCGGCGCAGACGAGGGGTACTGTTGCGTTGCAGCAAATCGAAGAAGAGAGCGCAAAAAAGCCTGCTGCTCACGCTAAATAGTGCCGCACAGCATGCTATCCTTGCGGTAACTAGTTTCCATAGGGAAAGCATAATGTCAATGATGTCGAAATCCTCAGCTTCTGTTTTCATCCTCGCCATGGCCGCCGGCGGCGCCGCGCAGGCGGGCGTGCTCGATCTGGGCATCAGCGGTGCCAACCTTTTTTCGCTGGGTAATTTCAGCGCCAGCGGCAGCGATGTGGAAGGCGCCGTCGTGGTCGCCGGCAATTTGACGGCATCGAATTATTCGATCAACGACAAGAACGCCGATGCCTTCGGCAAGAACAATGGTTCCGGTTTCTCGCTGGTCGTCGGCGGCAAGCTCGACTACAGTTCCGGCTCGATCAAGCACGGCAGCATCTATGCCGGCGGCGGCAGCGTGTTGAAAAACACCGACCAGAACGGCAACAGCAATTTCGTCGCCAGTGCGCCGGTCGATTTCAATGCCATGGCCAGCAATGCCAAGCAACTGTCGACCAGCCTGGCCCAGACCAGCGCCACCGGCACCAGCAAGATCGCCTACGGCGGCATGACCCTGACCGGCAGCAACAAGTCGGTGGAAGTGTTCGATCTGAAGGGCACCGACCTGGCCAGCGTCAACAACTTCAAGTTGGCCGGCCTGAGCAAGGACGCCACCCTGATCTTCAACGTCAGCGGCGCCAACGCGATCGGCTTCAACCAGAATGGCGTGGGCCTCGATGACTTCAAGAAGTACAACGTGCTGTTTAATTTCTACCAGAGTACCGCGCTCAACATCCAGAACGTCGGCATCCAGGGCAGCCTGCTGGCGCCGCTGGCCAGCGTGACGGGCGGCTCGGGCCAGATCAATGGCAATGTGATTGTGGGGAACTGGCTGTCGCAGGTGCAGGTCAACGCCAATCATTATTTCAAGCAGGCGAACATCAACGGCTACACCGCGCCGACGCCGGTACCGGAACCGGAAACCTACGCGATGCTGCTGGCCGGCCTGGCGCTGGTGGGCATGGTGGCGCGCCGCCGCAAGGCGGGCGGCCGATAAGCCGCCCCGGCTTTTGCGGGCGTTGCGCCCGCGTTTAGTCTACTCCTCTTCGGCCCCGTGAATTTTTCCGGGGCCGTTTTTTTATCAAAGTCAATTGGGGGAATCGCATAGGGTGCTTGGCGAGCGAAACTACTAAAATGGATTTCCATTCGGGAAACTTTCTTGGAAGCCATATGAAAATGCTGTTCATGATCGCCATGCTGTTCGGTTTTTCACTGCCCTCGGCGCAGGCGGCGAGAACCGATGCCGCGGCGGCGGAATGTGAGGGATTGAAGGTCGCCACGGGCAAGCCGGGCAAGGGATATTCGAAACTGTTCGGCGATATCGTCAAAGTGTCGAAGGGGGCCATCGCCCTGTGTGAAGTTCACACCGAAGGCGGACTGGACAACCTGGAAGCCCTGTCGATCAAGAAGGCCGATGTGGGTATCGTGCAGATCGATGCCTTGAAGAAGCTGGGCGAGGGCGACAGCAATCTCGCCAACTTGCTGGTGGTCGCCACCTTGAACAGCAACTTCCTGCACATCGTGGTCGCGGCCAATGGCGTTGCCGTCGAAGGGCCGAAGAAATTCGGTCTGCTCAAGGGGGATAGCAAATCGCTGCGCGTAGCACGCATGACCGAGCTGCGCGATGCGCCGGTCGCCCTGGTGGGGTCGGCGCAATTGCTGGTGCGCCAGCTGGACAAGCTGCTCGGCCTGAATATGCAGTACGTCGATGTGGATACCGACGAAGCGGCATTCAAGAAGGTGCAGTCGGGTGAAGTTTATGCGGCATTCACGGTCGCCGGCTGGCCGCATGGGCCGGTGTCGAAATTGACGCCGGCACAAGGGCTGACACTGGCCAGTTTCGATGGGGCCATCCGTGCCCCCTACCTCATTCGCCCGATCAGCTACAAGGGTGTGGGTGTCTACAATGTGCAGGCCTTGTCGATCCAGAATGTGCTGGTCACGCGCTCCTTCGCTGGCGCCAGGAATGGCGAAGTCGCGGCCTTGAAGCGCATGCTCGAAAAAGAGCTGATTGAACTCAAGGATGGCGGCTATGAGCCGGCCTGGAACGAAATCAGATCGCTCGACGCCAAGGTTGACTGGCCGCGCTTCGACGCGAGCAGCTTCGTGGTGATGGTGAAGGCGAAGAAGTAAGTCCCACAGAAATCGCTATCCTCCAGCCGAACACGATATATCCCCGTTCGGCACCTGGCTCTCCTTGTTTGTCCTGCCATTTCCTGGCCGCGCGTGCCGCGGAGCAGCGACACTATTTCACGCATCCGCAAGTGGGCATCGCCCTGTTCCAGACCTTGCCGCTGCTGGGCCAAAAACTGGAAAACAGACTGCTGGCGGCGCGCAAGGCCGAAGCCCGCGCCAATCCGATTGAACAACTGCAGAACTTCCTCATGCAAAAGCGCGAGCGCGTCAGGGCCTTCAAAGGCGCCGTGGTGCAGATCGGCGCCCAGATCAAGAGCATGTCGGACATGATCGATGAGCGCAAACGCCAGAAAGGCCGACTGGATAAGCTGAAGACGCTGTCGACCAAGAAGGCCGGCGTCGGCATCGTGCATGCTTTTTCTCCTCTTTTTTTCTTCTTTTTTCGCCTCTTTCAGACTCCAGGAACGCCGCAGTGCTTCCGCGAAAAGAGGAATGGGGGAGAAAAAGAAGGAAAAAGAAGGAAAAGAGAAGGTTGGCTATAGGGGGGGGCAGGGGGTAACCACACCACCCGGCAGTTTCACCGCGCACAGCACCATATCCACGATCACCTTCTCCGCCTCATCAAAGTCCTTGCGGGTGAGCTGCTTGCGGTTCAATACCAGCGCCATCTGCTTGGAAAAATCCGCATACGACTGCGTCATCGCCCAGATGGCGAACAGCAGGTGCGTCGCATTCACCGGCGCGATCTTGCCCGCCGCGACCCACTGCTCGAACACGTCGATATCCTTGCGCAGCATCGGCACCACGCGGCTCTGGATCTGCGCGCCGTAGAGCTGCGCGCCGCTGATCACTTCCATCGCATATACCCGCGACCCCCAGGGCTGCTCGCGCGAGAAACGCAGCTTGGCCTGCACGTAAGCGCGCAGCACGTCGTGCGGCTCGTGTTCCGGATGGGCCAGGTGTTCCATCCGCTCCAGCCAGTCGTCCAGCACGTCGTCGAGCACGCGCTGATACAGCGCCTGCTTGGTGGGGAAGTAGTACATCAGGTTCTGCTTGGACAGGCCGGCCTGTTCGGCGATGGTAGCGATCGAGGTGCCCTCGTAGCCGCATTCGGCGAACACCCGCACGGCGTGGGCGGCGATTTCTGTTTCGACCCGGTCGCGGTTCAGCGCGCGCCGCGATGGCTGCGCGCTCCTGCCTGACGCATCCTTCAGGGAAGCCGGTGCGGCAGCATCTTTGGCATTGGCCATGGTGTCTCTCTCAGCTTGGTCGTATCGATTGCAGGAACCGCAGCAGCTGCGGGCGGTCGGTATAGGCGACATTGAAACGGAACCACACGGTATCGGCGCGGCGCAGCATGAAGAACTCGCAGGGCGAGAGCAGGATGCCGGCTTTCAGCGCCTGGTCGGCGATCAGCTTGCCGTTCCACTCGCCGCTGGGCGGCGCGTCCCAGCCGGCGCTGACGAACATGCCGCCGCGCGGGCGCGCCAGCGGCGCCATGCCGGCCTCGCGCAGGCTGTCGATGGCGCGCTCGCGCCCCGCGTCGAGCTGGTTGACCAGTTTGTCCAGCATGCGCCGATAGGGCCGCGCGGTGACGGCGTGGTAGACCGCGCGCTCATTGATTTCGGAGGTGGTCAGGCCGGCCAGCATCTTCACCCGCAGCAGTTCGGGCAGCAGCGAGGACGAGGCGCAGATCGAGCCGACCCGCAGCACTGGCGACAGGGTCTTGGAAAAACTGCCGACCCGGATCACCCGGCGCAGGCCGTCCATCGCGGCCAGCGAGGCGTCGCCACGCGGCGCCAGTTCGCGGTAGATATCGTCCTCCACCAGCCAGAAGTCGAACTGCTCGGCCAGTCCCAGCAGGCGATGGGCCTGGGCCTGGCTGAGCGAGGTGCCCAGCGGGTTTTGCAGCGCGGTGTTGACGAACATGAGCTTGGGCTGGCAAGCCCTGGCCTGCGCCGCCAGCACATCCATGTCGAGCCCCTGCTCGCCGCGCGGAATGCCGACCGGGATGCAGCCGTGGTGGCGGATCAGCGACAGCAGATTGCTGTAGCCGGGATCTTCGACGAAGACGGTGTCGCCCGGCTTGGTGAGCGTGCGCAGGATCAGGTCGAAGGCATGGGTGGCACCGTGGGTCAGCAGGATCTGCTCCGGCTCCACCGGAAACAGCTCGTCCGACAGCGTGGCCGCCATCTGCTGGCGCAGCGTGGGGAAGCCGAGCGGGTGGCCATAGCCGCGCAGGCGGTTGGCGGGGATGCGCATGGCCTGGCGCACCGCGTCGAGGATGGTGTCCTCGCCATACCACTCGGGCGGCAGCCAGCCGGCGCCCACCGGCAGCGCGTCCGAGACGCCCGAATACAGGTCGGGGGTGAGCGCGTCGATGGCGCTGGGCGTGGCATGGAAGGGCAGCGGCAGCAGCGCCGCCGGCACATCCTGGCGCGCCACGAAATAGCCGGAACCGCGGCGCGAGGACAGCAGGCCCAAGGTGACGAGCCGGTCGTAAGCTTCGACAACTGTAAAGGTGGAGACGCCATTACACTTGGCAAATTGCCGCACCGAGGGCATTTTAGTGCCGATGCGCAACTCGCGGGCGGCCACCATCGCCGTCACCGCGGCGACGATCTGATCGACCAGGCTGCCTTTCTTGCTGCGCTCGATCGCCACCACGGGCCAGCCCTCGGAAGCCGGGCCGCAGCCGCCCAGATCGATGGCAGGAGTGAGGGTGTCCGTGACTGCGTCCGTCGCTGCGTCCATTGCCGGCTTTCTTTGCTGCACCGCATTAAAGTGTATTGTTTTTGCCAGCTGTACGGTTGGCAGGTTTTGCGATTTGTGTATCTGTGCCATAGTTGTTGCGCTGTCTATTATTGCATCATCATTTTGCCAACTGGTAAATTATTTTTACGGATCGTCAAAAATAATCCGCCTCAGATTTTCAGGAGATATGCATGAACGAATCCCGCCCAGCCTCGATGTCCGCGTTCTGGATGCCCTTTACGAATAACCGCGATTTCAAAGCCAATCCGCGCCTGCTGGTGTCGGCCGAAGGCATGTACTACAAGGACGTCGACGGTCGATCCATCCTGGACGGCACCGCCGGCCTGTGGTGCGTCCCCTGCGGCCACGCCCAGCCGAGAATCGTCGCCGCCGTGCGCGAGATGATAGGCCAGCTCGATTTCGCGCCGACCTTCCAGATGGGCCACCCGGCCGCCTTCGACCTGGCCGAGCAGCTGATGGAATACACCAAGCACCGCTACGGCCAGGTGTTCTACACCAACTCCGGCTCCGAAGCGGTGGACACGGCGCTGAAGATCGCGCTGGCCTACCACAAGGCGCGCGGCGAAGCCGGGCGCACCCGCCTGATCGGCCGCGAGCGCGGCTACCACGGCGTGGGCTTCGGCGGCATCTCGGTGGGCGGCATCGCCGGCAACCGCAAGCCTTACGGCCCGCTGCTGACCGGTGTCGACCACCTGCCGCATACCCACGATCTGGAGAAGAACGCCTACACCCGCGGCGAGCCGGAATTCGGCATGAACCTGGCCGATGAACTGGAACGCATCGTCGCCCTGCACGACGCCTCCACCATCGCCGCCGTGATCGTCGAGCCGGTGGCCGGTTCCACCGGCGTGCTGATCCCGCCCAAGGGCTATCTGAAGCGACTGCGCGAGTTGTGCACCAAGCACGGCATCCTGCTGATCTTCGACGAAGTGATCACCGGCTTTGGCCGCCTGACCACGCCGTTCGCCTCGGACTATTTCGACGTCGAGCCGGACATGATGACGGTGGCCAAGGGCCTGACCAATGGCGTGGTGCCGATGGGCGCCGTGTTCACCAAGGCCTTCCTGTACGACACCTTCATGGAAGCGCCGGCCGGCATCGAGCTGTTCCACGGCTATACCTATTCCGGCCATCCGCTGGCCTGCGCGGCCGCACTGGCCACGCTGGAAGTGTTCAAGGAACAGAAGGTCCTGGAGCACGCGGCCGGCATGCAGGAATACTGGGCCGACGCGGTGCATTCGCTCAAAGGCCTGCCCAACGTGATCGACATCCGCACCATCGGCCTGATCGCCGGCATTGAACTGGCGCCGATCGCCGGCAAGCCGGGCGCACGCGGCTTTGCCGCCTTCAAGCAGGCCTTTGCCGACGGGGTGCTGATCCGCACCACCGGCGACATCATCGCCCTGTCGCCGCCGCTGGTGCTGGAGAAAACCCATATCGACGAATTGTTCGGCAAGCTGGCCAAGGTACTGAAAAATCTGGAGTGATAACACAAGGAGAACAGCATGCTAGTTGGCGTCCCAAAAGAAATCAAAAACCAGGAATCCCGCGTCGGCCTTACCCCGGCCAGCGTCAAGGAGCTCGTACTGCGAGGTCATCAGGTTCTGGTACAGCACAACGCCGGTAATGCCATCGGTCTGTCCGACGCCCTGTACGAGGGCGCGGGCGCCACCATCATCGCCACGGCGGCGGAAATCTTTGCCCGCGCCGAGATGATCGTCAAGGTCAAGGAGCCGCAGCCAGAGGAATGCGCGATGCTGCGCGAAAACCAGATCCTCTACACCTATCTGCACCTCGCGCCCGACCCGGAACAGACCCGCGCGCTGATCAAATCCGGCGCGGTCTGCCTGGCCTATGAAACCATCACCGGCGCCAACGGCGGCCTGCCCTTGCTCGCGCCGATGAGCGAAGTGGCGGGACGCATGGCCATCCAGGCCGGCGCCGCGCACCTGGAAAAATCCAAGGGCGGCATGGGCCTGCTGCTGGGCGGCGTGCCTGGCGTGGCGCCCGGCCATATCGCCATCATCGGCGCAGGCGTGGTGGGCACCAATGCGCTGCAGATGGCCGTGGGCATCGGCGCGCGCGTGACCATCCTTGATAAAAACATCGACCGCCTGCGCCAGCTCGACCTGATCTACGGCAACCGTATCTCCACCATGTACTCGAACGCGCAGACGATCGAGGAAGCGGTGCTCGATGCCGACCTGGTGATCGGCGGCGTGCTGGTGCCGGGCGCGGCCGCGCCGAAGCTGGTGACGGCCGCCATGATCGCGCGCATGAAGCAGGGCGCGGTGGTGGTGGACGTGGCCATCGACCAGGGCGGCTGCTTTGAAACCTCGCACGCCACCACCCACGAAAAGCCAACCTATGTCGTCGACGGCGTGGTGCACTACTGCGTGGCCAACATGCCGGGCGCGGTCGCGCGTACCTCCACCTTCGCCTTGAACAACGCCACCATAGGCCATGCGCTGGCGCTGGCCGACAAGGGCTGGCAGAAAGCCCTGAAAGCCAACCCGCATCTGAAACACGGTTTGAATGTCTGCCAGGGCAAGGTCACCTATGATGCGGTGGCCCATGCCCTAGGCTATTCCTATGTCGACCCCGACGGCCTGCTGGGCTGAGCGGACTTACCCTGAACGGAACATCATGAGCAAGCTCGATACCCTCGATACCATCACCCACTTCATCAACGGCGTCAACGTCGATACCAGCAGCGGCCGCTATGCCGACGTGTTCAATCCGGCACTCGGCGAGCCGGTGGCGCAGGTGGCGCTGGGCACGGCGGAGGAAGTCGACAGCGCCGTCAAGGCGGCGGCGGCGGCCTTTCCGGCGTGGGCCGCCACGCCGCCGCTGACGCGTGCGCGCGTGCTGTTCCGTTATCTTCAGCTGTGCCAGCAGCACACCGACGAATTCGCCGCCATGCTGACGCGCGAGCACGGCAAGACCTTCGCCGATGCACAGGGTGAAGTGGGGCGTGGCATCGAGATGGTGGAATTCGCCGTCGGCATTCCGCAACTGCTGAAGGGCGAATTCACCGACCAGATCGCGCGCGGCATCGATGCCTGGTCGATGCGCCAGCCGCTCGGCGTGGTGGCCGGCATCACGCCGTTCAACTTCCCGGTAATGGTGCCGATGTGGATGTTCCCGGTGGCCATCGCCTGCGGCAACTGCTTCATCCTCAAGCCATCCGAGCGCGATCCTTCGCCGTCGCTGCTGCATGCGCGCCTGCTGAAGGAGGCCGGCCTGCCGGATGGCGTGTTCAACGTCATCCAGGGCGACAAGGTCACCGTCGATGCGCTGCTCGACCATCCGGAAGTGCAAGCCATCAGCTTCGTCGGCTCGACCCCGATCGCCGAGTACATCTATGGACGCGGCAGCGCCAGCGGCAAACGGGTGCAGGCATTGGGCGGCGCCAAGAACCATATGGTGGTCATGCCCGACGCCGATATGGAAATGACGGTCGATGCGCTGATGGGCGCGGCCTACGGTTCCGCCGGCGAGCGCTGCATGGCCATTTCCGTGGTGGTGGCGGTGGGCGACGCGGGCGACAAACTGGTGCATGCACTGGCACAGCGCACGGCCGCACTGAAAATACGCGATGGCATGGCGGCCGATGCCGAAATGGGGCCGGTGGTGTCGCAGGCGGCCAAGCAGCGTATCGAGAAACTGATAGGCGAAGGCGTGGAGCAGGGCGCCACCCTGGTGGTCGATGGACGCGACTGCAAGGTGGCCGGGCGCGAGAACGGCTTCTTTGTCGGCGGTACCCTGTTCGATCACGTCACGCCGGAAATGTCGATCTACAAGGAAGAGATCTTCGGCCCGGTGCTGTGCATGCTGCGCAGCCCGGACGTGGGCCATGCGGTGGAGCTGATCAACCGCAATGAGTACGGCAATGGCGTGGCGATCTACACCCGCGACGGCGGCGTGGCGCGCGAGTTCGTGCGCCAGATCCAGGTCGGCATGGTGGGGGTGAACGTGCCGCTGCCGGTGCCGATGGCCTTCAATAGTTTCGGCGGCTGGAAGCGCAGCCTGTTCGGCGACCATCACGCCTATGGTCCGGAAGGCGTGCGTTTCTACACCCGCCACAAGGCGGTGATGCAGCGCTGGCCGAATACGGCAAGCGCTGGTGCGGAATTTGCTTTTCCTCAAATGAAGTAAGCCTTGCCGCGTCTGGCCCGCTTGCGGGCCGGGTGCGGCCAAGCGGCAGTCCGATTGCATCTTTAACTCAGCTCTTCAGCCAGGAACTAGAATGATGATCGAATCCCTCCGTTACATGCCGCAGCCGAAGGAAGCCAACAGCGAATTGGCGCAACAGTTCACCGACCTTGCGCCTCCCCTGAACGAACGCCAGGCCGCGATAGAAAGCGCGCGCTGCCTGTACTGCTACGACGCGCCCTGCACCCGCATCTGCCCGTCCGAAATCGATGTGGCCAGCTTTATCCGCAATATCCACGACGGCAATGTCAACGGCGCCGCCGTCGGCATCCTCAAGCAAAACATCCTGGGCGGCAGCTGCGCGCGCGTTTGCCCCACCGAAATCCTGTGCGAAGACGCCTGCGTGCGCAACCACGACGCCGAAGGCCAGCCGGTCAAGATCGGCCTGCTGCAGCGCTATGCGGTCGATAATCAAACCCTGGCCGGCCATCCCTTCCAGCGCGCGCCATCGACCGGCAAGCGCATCGCCGTCGTTGGCGCCGGTCCGGCCGGCCTGTCCTGCGCACACCGCCTGGCCATGCTGGGCAACGATGTCGTCATCTTCGAGGCCAAGGAGAAATCGGGCGGCCTGAATGAATACGGCATCGCCAAATACAAGCTCACCGATGATTTCGCGCAGAAGGAAGTCGACTTCCTGCTCGGCATAGGCGGCATCGAAGTGCGTCATGGCCAGACCCTGGGCGGCAACGTCGAACTGAAGGATCTGCACGCGCAGTACGATGCCGTGTTCCTCGGCCTGGGCCTGGGGGCCAGCCGCCGGCTCGGGCTGACGGGCGAGGATGCACCGGGCCTGCTGGCCGCCGTCGACTACATCGCCGCGCTGCGCCAGGCCGGCGATCTGTCCAAGCTGCCGCTGCCGGAACGGGCCATCGTCATCGGCGCGGGCAATACCGCCATCGACATGGCGGTGCAGATCCAGCGCCTCGGTGCACAGGAGGTCACGTTGGTGTACCGGCGCGGCTTCGATGCGATGAGCGCGACCGAACACGAACAGCATATCGCCAAGGAGAACCAGGTACGCATGCGCACCTGGGCCCAGCCGCAGCAGGTGCTGCTCGATGACGCGGGCCGCGTGCGCGGCATGCGCTTCGAAAAAACCGCGTTGAACAATGGCCGCCTGGCCGGCACCGGCGAAACTTTCGAGATCGCCGCCGACGCCATCTTCAAGGCCATCGGCCAGAGCCTGAACGAGGACAGCATCGGCGATCCGCTGGCGCGCACGCTCCAGCGCGAGGGCGACAAGATCCATGTCGACGCCTCGTTCCGTACCGTGCTGCCGGGGATATACGCCGGCGGCGACTGCGTGGCGCCGGGTCAGGATCTGACGGTGCAGGCGGTACAGCATGGCAAGCTGGCGGCCCACGCCATGCATCAGGATATTCAACGCAATAACGTGAGTGTGGAGGCTGCATAATGGCTGATCTGTCCATCAATTTCTGCGGCATCAAGGCGCCTAACCCGTTCTGGCTGGCCTCCGCGCCGCCGACCGACAAGGCCTATAACGTGGTGCGCGCATTCGAGGCCGGCTGGGGCGGGGTGGTGTGGAAAACCCTGGGTGAAGATCCGGCCGCCGTCAACGTCTCTTCGCGCTATTCCGCGCACTATGGCAAGAACCGCGAGGTGCTCGGCTTTAACAACATCGAGCTGATCACCGACCGCACGCTGGAAATCAATCTGCGCGAAATCACCCAGGTCAAGAAGGACTGGCCGGACCGCGCGATGATCGTCTCGCTGATGCTGCCCTGCGAGGAGAAACTCTGGGCCGACATCCTGCCGCTGGTGGAGGCGACCGGCGCCGACGGCATCGAGCTCAATTTCGGCTGCCCGCACGGCATGCCGGAACGCGGCATGGGCGCGGCCGTGGGCCAGGTGCCCGAGTACGTGCAGATGGTCACCAGCTGGTGCAAGAAGCACAGCAAGCTGCCGGTGATCGTCAAGCTCACGCCCAACATCACCGATGTGCGCGCCCCGGCGCGCGCGGCCAAGGCGGGCGGCGCCGATGCGGTCTCGCTGATCAATACCATCAACTCGATCACCCATCTGGACCTGGACCGCATGGTGGCCTTTCCCATCGTCGGCAACGCCAGCACCCACGGCGGCTATTGCGGTTCGGCCGTCAAGCCGATCGCGCTGAACATGGTGGCCGAAATCGCGCGCGACCCGGCCACCCAGGGCTTGCCGATTTCCGGCATCGGCGGCATCGGCAACTGGCGCGACGCGGCCGAGTTCATCGCGCTGGGCGCGGGCTCGGTGCAGGTCTGTACCGCCGCCATGCTGCATGGCTTCCGCATCGTCGAAGAGATGAAGGACGGCCTGTCGCGCTGGATGGACGAGAAGGGCTACACCAGCATCGCCGACTTCGCCGGCAAGGCCGTGGCCAATACCACCGACTGGAAATACCTGGACATGAACTACCAGGTGATCGCCCAGATCAACCAGGACGACTGCATCAAATGCGGCCGCTGCTACGTCGCCTGCGAGGACACCTCGCACCAGTCGATCGCGCAGCTGATCGATGCCTCCGGCGTGCGCACCTACGAGGTGATCAAGGATGAATGCGTGGGCTGCAATCTGTGCGAAATCACCTGCCCGGTGCAGGGCTGCATCACGATGGTGCCGCAGCCGAACGACAAGCCGTATATGAACTGGACCCAGGACCCGCGCAATCCGCACGCGACCTCGCCAGCGCCCGATGCGCAGGCCGCGCAGGCCGTTGCCAGCGGGCCCGCGGACGGGGCGCAACAGCTGCCGGCGCTGGTGCCTTAGGTGGTACCTGACTTGGTACGTTAATTGCACGTTTTGCTATAGACTGAATCCGTGGTGGACAGGCGAATCCGCCGCGGTGTTCAGAAAACGTCATCTAACCATGGAGAGACCACTGTGAGCAAAGAACTATCTGGCAGCACGCAACTCTGGAATGAAGACCTGGCGCCGACCACGGCGGCGCAACGTACCTGGCGCTGGTATCACTTCGCCGCGCTGTGGGTCGGCATGGTCATGTGCATTCCAGCCTATACGCTGTCGGCCAGCCTGATCGAGGCCGGCATGTCGGGCTATCAGGCCGTGCTCACGGTGTTCTTGGCCAACGCCATCGTGCTGCTGCCGATGCTGCTGATCGGCCACGCCGGCACCAAGTACGGCATCCCCTATGCGGTGCTGGCGCGCTCCTCCTTCGGCACCAGCGGCGCGCGCCTGCCCGCGCTGATGCGCGCCATCGTCGCCTGCGGCTGGTACGGCATCCAGACCTGGTTCGGCGGCCAGATGATCTACACCCTGCTGGGCGTGATGCTGGGCGCGCCCATCGGCGGCGAGCCGATCGCCGGCCTGGGCATCAACGGCGGCCAACTGCTGTGCTTCCTGGCCTTCTGGGGCATCCAGTTCTGGTACATCGTGCACGGCATGGATGCGATCCGCAAACTGGAAACCTATACCGCGCCGCTGAAGATCCTGATCTGCTTCGTGCTGCTGGGCTGGGTCTATCAGAAGGCCGGCGGCTTCGGCCCCATCCTGGACCAGCCTTCGCAGTTCGTCGAAGGCGGCAAAAAAGCCGGCCAGTTCTGGACCGTGTTCTGGCCTTCGCTGACCGCCATGGTGGGCTTCTGGGCCACGCTGGCGCTGAACATTCCCGACTTTACCCGCTTCGCCAAATCGCAGCGCGACCAGGTGCTGGGCCAGTCGGTCGGCCTGCCCGTGCCTATGGGCCTGCTGGCGATGATGGCGGTGATCGTCACCTCGGCCACCGTGGTCCTGTACGGCAAGGCGATCTGGGACCCGGTCGACCTGGCCAGCCGCATGAGCGGCGCGGCCGTGCTGATCGCGCTGCTGGTGCTGCTGGTCGATACGGTGTCGGTCAACCTGGCGGCCAATCTGGTCGGTCCGGCGTACGACTTTTCCTCGCTGGCGCCCAAGCAGATCTCGTACAAGGCGGGCGGCTACATCACCGCCGGTATCGCCATCCTGATGATGCCGTGGAAGATACTGGAATCGACCCAGGGCTATATCTTCACCTGGCTGATCGGTTATTCGGCGCTGCTCGGTCCCATCGCAGGCATCCTGATCATCGATTACTACTTCGTGCGCAAGACCGAGCTTGATGTAGCGCAGTTGTATCGCGAGGATGGCGCCTACTCTTATGGCAATGGCTGGAACATGGCGGCGCTGCTGGCCTTCGTGGTCGGCGTGCTGCCGAACATTCCCGGTTTCCTGAACGCGGCCTTTCCGGCCTCGTTCCCGGCCACTTCCGATCTGTTCAAGACCATCTACACCTACGCCTGGTTCGTCGGTATCGCCATTTCCGCCATCGTGTATGGCGTGATGATGAAGGGGAAGGCAGTGCCGACCCTGCGCACCGCGCCCCAGCCTTAATCGTTTTCAGGAGAAGTCCATGACCACCATTATCCGCGGCGGTACCGTTGTCAACGCGGACCGCGCCTTCCGCGCCGATGTGCTGTGCTACGGCGACAAGATCGTCGCCGTGGGCGACAAGCTCGACGCCCCCGCAGGGGCCACCGTCATCGACGCCAGCGGCCAGTACGTGATGCCGGGTGGGATAGATACCCACACCCATATGAACCTGCCCTTCATGGGCACGGTCACGCAGGACGATTTTTTCACCGGTACGGCGGCGGGTCTGGCGGGCGGCACCACCACCATCATGGACTTCGTCATTCCCGATCCAAAACAGTCGCTGATGGAGGCTTACCATATGTGGCGCGGCTGGGCCGCCAAGTCGGCCGGCGACTACACCTTCCATGTGGCCATCACCTGGTGGGACGACAGCGTGCACGCCGACATGGGCAAGCTGGTGCGCGACCATGGGGTGAATAGTTTTAAACATTTCATGGCATACAAAAACGCCATCATGGCCGACGACGAGACGCTGGTCAAAAGCTTCCGCCGTTCGCTGGAACTGGGCGCCATCCCCACCGTGCATGCGGAGAACGGGGAACTGGTCTACCAGCTGCAGCAGGACCTGATCAGGCAGGGGCTGACCGGTCCCAGTTCGCATCCGCTATCGCGCCCACCGGCGGTGGAGGCGGAAGCGGCCAACCGCGCCATCGCCATCGCCGATGTGCTGGGCACGCCGGTGTACATCGTGCACGTGTCCTGCGCCGAGTCGCTCGATGCCATCACCCGCGCCCGCGCCAACGGCCAGCGCGTGTATGGCGAGGCGCTGGCCGGCCATCTGGTGATCGACGACAGCGTCTACCAGAGCAGCGACCTGGAGTTCGCGCGCGCCCACGTGATGAGTCCTCCGTTCCGCAGCAAGCACCACCAGGCAGCGCTGTGGCATGGCCTGCAGGGCGGGAATCTGCACACCACGGCGACCGACCACTGCACCTTCTGCGCCGAGCAGAAGGCGGCCGGCAAGGATGACTTCACCAAGATTCCCAATGGCTGCGGCGGGGTGGAAGACCGCATGGCCGTAGTGTGGGATGCGGGCGTGAACACGGGCCGGCTGACGCCGTCCGAGTTCGTGCGCGTGACCTCCACCAATGCGGCGCAGATCTTCAACATCTATCCGCGCAAGGGCGTTGTCGCCGTCGGCGCGGATGCCGACATCGTGGTGTGGGACCCGGAAGGCAGCCGCACCATCTCGGCCAAGACCCAGCATGCCAGGGGCGGCTTCAATGTGTTCGAGGGCCGTACCGTGCGCGGCATTCCCACCATCACACTGGCCGCCGGCAAGGTGGTGTTCCGGCGCGGCGAACTGCTGGCGGTGGAGGGCGCGGGGCGCTACGTCGACCGTCCGGCCTTCACCGCGACGAGCGCAAAATAATTGATGGACAGACCGGCTTAGGAGCAGAGATGAACGACATGCGAATTGATGGCGGCCGCCTGTGGGGCGCGCTGATGGAACTGGCGGCGATCGGCGCCACGCCCAAGGGCGGCGTCAAGCGCCTGGCGCTGACGGACCTGGACAAGCAGGGCCGCGACCTGGTGGTCAGCTGGGGCAAGGCCGCCGGCCTGTCCATCACGGTGGACCAGATCGGCAATGTATTCATGCGCCGCGATGGCACCAACAACGACTTGCCGCCGGTGGTCACCGGCAGCCATATCGACACCCAGCCCACCGGCGGTAAATTCGACGGCAACTACGGCGTGCTGGCCGGGCTGGAAGTGGTGCTTACCTTGAACGAGCTGAAGATCAAGACGGTGGCGCCGATCGAAGTGGCCTTCTGGACCAACGAGGAAGGCTCGCGCTTCGTGCCGGTGATGATGGGCTCGGGCGTGTTCTGCGGCGCCTTCAGCCTGGAGACGGCCTACGCCGCCAGGGACGTCGACGGCAAGACCGTGGGCGAGGAACTGGCCCGCATCGGCTACAAGGGCGAGCAGGTGCCGGGCCGGCATCCGATCGGCGCCTACTTTGAAACCCATATCGAGCAAGGCCCGGTGCTGGAAGACGCCGACAAGGTGATCGGCGTGGTGCCGGCCGTGATGGGCCTGTCCTGGTACGACTGCGTGGTCAGCGGCATGGAGGCGCACGCCGGCCCCACGCCGATGGGCCTGCGCAAGGACGCCTTGCAGGTCTCGACCCGCATCATGCAGGAGGTGGTGGCCATCGCCAACCGTTATCCGCCCTATGGCCGCGGCACGGTGGGCATGGTGCAGGTATTCCCCAACAGCCGCAATGTGATTCCGGGCGAGGTCAAATTCAGCATCGACCTGCGCAATGTGAACGAGGAACTGCTCAACACCATGCACGAGGAAATGCTGGACTTCATCGAGCGCACCCGCCAGGACAGCGGCCTGGGGATCACGCTGGAGCGGGTGTCCTACTATCCGCCTTGTCCCTTCCATCCGGAATGCGTGGACGCGGTGCGCAGCGCCACCGCCAAGCTTGGCTATTCAACCATGGACGTGGTGTCCGGCGCCGGCCACGATGCGATCTATGCGGCGCGGCTGGCACCGGCCGGAATGATCTTTGTTCCCTGCAAAGATGGCATCAGCCACAACGAAATCGAGGACGCCAAGTCCGAGCATCTGGAAGCGGGCTGCAATGTGTTGTTGCACGCCATGCTGGAGCGGGCGGGAGTTGCCTGACGGCTAGTTATTGGCCGGTTGCCCGGGGCTTTTATGGTAGGCTGATCACTCCCAAGGCTACTGTATAAAGCGGCTTGTCAGATGCAAAACGCTAGTGACCTACCTGATCCGGCGCCCATTGTTCCGGAGATCGCCGTACCGGACATCGCCGTGCCGGAGATCGACGCCGGGCTGCGCCAGCGGGTCCAGGATGCGGCCCTGCTGCGCACGGCCGGGCGCATCGCGCGCCTGGGCGGCTGGCTGATCGATACGGCCCACGGGCGCGTCTACTGGTCCGACGAAGTCTGCGATATCCATGGCGTGCCGCGCGGCACCAGCCATGCGCTGCGCGACTCGATCCAGTACTTCGGGCCGGGCTGGGTGCAGCGCGCCACCGATATGTTCGAGCGCTGCATGCGCGACGGCACCCCCTTCGACGAAGAGATGCAGATCCTCACCGCCGACGGCCGGCTGGTATGGGTGCGCGCGGTCGGCGAAGCGGTGCGCGACGACGCGGGGCGGCTGGAATACGTGCAGGGCGCCTGCCAGGACATCAGCGACATGAAGGTGCTAGAACGCAGCGCCGCGCGCCTGGCCGCGCGCCTGTCCACCACGCTCGAGAGCATCACCGACGCCTTCCTGATGGTCGACCGCAACTGGACCCTGACCTATCTGAACAGCGAGGCCGAACGCATCCTGCAGTGCGCGCGCGAAGAGGTGGTGGGCATGAATGTGTGGGAGCGCTTCCCCGAAGCGGTAGGCGGCCCCTATCACCACGCCTACAAAAAAGCCTTCGAGACCAATGCCGCCGTCTCCTTCGAGGAATACTATGCGCCGCTGAAGCTGTGGACCGAAATCCGCGCCTATCCTTCCGAGGAAGGGCTGGCGATCTACTTCCTCGACATCAGCGAACGCAAGGCCAACGAGGCCGAGATCCACAAGCTGGCCTTCTACGACCGCCTGACCGGCCTGCCCAACCGCCAGTTGCTGCTGAACCGCACCGAGCATGCGCTGGCGCTGTGCCAGCGGGTGGCGCTGCCGGGCGCGATCCTGTTCATCGACCTGGACAACTTCAAGGCCATCAACGACACGCGCGGCCACGACAAGGGCGACATCCTGCTACGCCAGGTGGCCGAGCGGCTGCTGGGCGTGGTGCGCGCCAGCGATACGGTGGCGCGCTTCGGCGGCGACGAATTCGTGCTGCTGCTGGAAGACCTGGGCAGCGACGATGTGGAAGCGGCGGCGGGTGCCCAGGAAATGGCGCGCATGGTGCAGCAGGCCTTCGCCGCGCCCTTCGACATCGCCGGCGTGGATCAGTACAGCACGCCCAGCATCGGCATTACCGTGTTCAACGGCGGCTCGGGCAGTGTCGACGATGTGCTCAAGCGCGCCGACCTGGCCATGTACCAGGCCAAGGCGGCCGGGCGCAATGCGATCTCCTTCTTCGATCCACACATGCAGGCGCGCGTCAGCGCCCGCGTGGCGCTGGAAACCGATCTGCGCCACGCGCTCGAGCTGCGCCAGTTCGAACTGCACTACCAGCCGCAATGCGCGGTGGACGGACGCCTGTGCGGGGCCGAAGCGCTGGTGCGTTGGCGCCATCCGCAGCGCGGGCTGGTGTCGCCGGCCGAGTTCATTCCCGCCGCCGAGGACATCGGCCTGATCGTGCCGCTGGGACGCTGGGTGATGGAGAGCGCCTGCCTGCAACTGGCCCGCTGGGCCGCCGGCGAGCGCACGGCCACGCTGGAGATGGCGGTCAATGTCAGCGCCTTCCAGTTCCATCGCCACGATTTCGTCGAGATGGTGCTCGAAGTGCTGGAGCAGACCGGCGCGCCGCCGGCGCAGCTGAAGATCGAGCTGACCGAAAGCCTGCTGCTCAAGGATGTGCAGGGCACGATCGAAAAGATGATGCGGCTCAAAGCGGTGGGCGTGGGTTTCGCGCTGGACGATTTCGGCACCGGTTATTCCTCGCTGTCGTATCTGCACCGGCTGCCGCTGGACCAGCTCAAGATCGACCGTTCCTTCATCCGCGACGCCTTCGAGGACGGGCAGGGCGTGGCCATCGTGCGCATCATCGTCGCCTTGGGCAAGGCGCTGCGCATGGCGGTGCTGGCCGAAGGGGTGGAAACGGAGCAGCAGTTCGCGCTGATCGTGACGGAAGGCTGCCAGGCTTACCAGGGGTATTTGTTCAGCAAGCCGCTGCCGGCCGATGCGCTGGCGGAGTTCATTGATGGCTTGCCGGCGCGCGAAACATCGGCTTGAGGCATTTGAAACCGGCGCGTGCCACGGCGCATTTAAAACCCACGGCAAAGAGCCGGGGTCTGACCCGCCGGGTCAGACCCCAGATTTACGCCGTGGGTTTTTACTAAGCGATATCGGCCCGCAAAGCTGTTGTTTCTTCGCTACGGTTTAAAAACTCATAACGCTGTCATGCTGATAAGTATCGCGGGCGGCGCATAAGCGCCGTTTTCACACCTCAGCGCGGCACCAGCGCCTTGGCCGCCGCGCTGACCTGATCGCGCAGCCATTTGTGTTCCGGCGCCTGGTGCACCCGTTCATGCCACAGCTGGTAAAAGCGCATCGGCGGGAATTTGACCGGCACCGTGAAGATCTTCAGCGGCAGCGTTCTCTCGTAATAGCGCATGAACTGGCGCCCGGTGGTCAGTACCAGATCGGTCTGAATCAGCATATAGGGAATCAGGCCAAAGTAGGCCGATTCCACCACCACGTTGCGCTCCAGGTTCTCCTTCTCCAGGAAGGCGTCGATCACGCCATGGTAGCCGGGCAGGATCTGCGACGGCGCCACATGGGGCAGGCTCAGATAGTCGGCGATGGTCATCGCCTCGCTGTCGGTGCGCATCGCATACGGGCTGTCGGCGCGCATGGTGCAGATGATCGGGTCTTCGAACAGCTTGGAGATATGCAGGTGCTCGGGCGGTTCGTCCCAGTTGGCGATGACCAGGTCCATGTCGCCATCCGACAGCAGCCGGATATAGTCGGCGCTCGGCCCCAGGCTGTGGATCACCACCTTGCTGTTGGGCGAGCCACGCCGCATCTGTGCCACGATATTCGGCAGGAACTGGGTGTCGAGGTAATCCGGCGCGGCGATGTGGAAGGTACGCGACTCTTCCTGCGCCACGAAAGGCGTCTTCTTGACGAACAGGTTCTCGGTCTCGTCGAGGATGCGCTTGGCCGGCTTGAGCAGGCTTTCGCCGTGCTGGGTGGGCACCATGCCGCGCGCCCCGCGCACCAGCAGCGGGTCGCCGGTCAGCTCGCGCAGCTTGCGCAGCGAGGCCGAGATCGAAGGCTGCGGCTGGTTCAGTTTGAGAGCGACGCGCGAAACGTTTTTCTCGACCAGCAGCAGATACAGAATGCGGATCAGATGCAGATCCAGGTGTTGCGGGAGTTGGGACATGGCTGGATATATGAGGATGAGTATGTTAAATATACTCTATACCTCATGTTGCAAGAAACAAAGCAGTTTATCTTGGGTAAATTCGGCACCACTATCACCTGAAAAAAACAAAAAAGGACGTTATGGATGCATTTTCCTACCTGATCCCCTATGGCCTGGAGTGGCTCAACCTGATCGTGCGCTGGCTGCACATGATCACCGGCATCGCCTGGATCGGCGCCTCGTTCTATTTCGTGTGGCTGGACAACTCCATCCGTCCCCCCGCGCCCGGCTCCGAGCTGGCCAAAAAAGGCGTGTCCGGCGAGCTGTGGGCCGTGCACGGCGGCGGCTTCTACAACCCGCAAAAATACCTGGTGGCCCCGGCCGAACTGCCCAAGGACCTGCACTGGTTCAAATGGGAAGCCTACACCACCTGGCTGTCCGGCTTCGCGCTGCTGACCATCGCCTACTATTTCAACGCCCAGGCCATGATGGTCGACAAGCAGATCGCCGACATCGGCAGCTGGCAGGCCGTCGGCATCGGCATCGGCACGCTGATCGTCGGCTGGACCGTGTACGACCTGCTGTGCCGCTCCAAACTGGGCCAGCACGAGTTCTGCTTCGGCGTGGTGGTCTTCCTGCTGATCGTGGCCACCGCCTTTGGCCTGAGCCACTGGCTCAGTGGCCGCGCCGCGTATATCCATATCGGCGCCATGATCGGCACCATCATGGTGGCCAATGTGCTGATGCTGATCATTCCCGGCCAGCGCAAGATGGTCGACGCGATGGCGCAGGGCAGGCTGCCCGACCCGATCCACGGCCAGCGCGCCAAGCAGCGCAGCGTCCACAATAACTACTTCACGCTGCCGGTGTTGTTCATCATGATCAGCAATCACTACGCGATGACCTACCGCCACGACCACGCCTGGCTGGTGCTGGCCGCCATCATGGCCGCCGGTGTGCTGATCCGCCACTTCTTCAATCTGCGCCACAAGGAACGGACCGAATGGCGTTATCCGGTCGCCGCCGTGGCCCTGCTGCTGGCGGTGGCCGTGGCGATCGCGCCGAAGGCGCCGGTGGCCGGCCCGGCCGCGGCCGATCCGGCCGCCGCGTTTGCGGGCGTGCAGAAGATCGTCGCGCAGCGCTGCGTCAGCTGCCACTCGGCCCATCCGACCCAGCCCGGCTTTGCCACCGCGCCGTCGGGCGTGACCTTCGATAGCGCGGAACAGATCCACCAGAACGCGGAAAAGATCTACAAACAGGCGGTGCAGCTAAAAGCTATGCCGATCGGAAACATGACCAATATGACCGACGCCGAACGCGCCCAGGTCGGCGCCTGGTTTGAAGCCGGCGCCAAATAAGGAAAGCAAAGATGAGCACACAGAAGGAACAACTGGCCAGCTGGATCGACGCGCACTTCGATGAGGAAGTGGGCTTTTTGCAGAAGATGCTGCAGGTGCCGACCGACACCCCGCCCGGCAACAACGCGCCGCATGCCGACACCGTGGCCGAGCTGGTGAAAGCCTATGGCTGGAACGCCGAGAAGCATGTGGTGCCATCCGATGTGGTGCATGCCTACGGCATGGAGGCGATCACCAACCTGATCATCCGCCGTCCCTACCAGGCGGGCGGCCCGACCGTGGCCCTGAACGCGCATGGCGACGTGGTGCCGCCGGGCGACAACTGGAGCTATCCGCCGTATGGCGGCGTGATCGACGACGGCTATATCTACGGGCGCGCCGCGGCCGTGTCCAAGTGCGATTTCGCCACCTACATCTTCGCCGTGCGCGCGCTCGAAGCGCTGGGCGTGCCGCTCAAGGGCGCACTGGAGCTGCACTTCACCTACGACGAGGAATTCGGCGGCCTGCTGGGACCGGGCTGGCTGCTGGAGCAAAAGCTCACCAAGCCCGACTTCGTCATCGCCGCCGGCTTCAGCTATGGCATCGTCACCGCGCACAACGCCTGCCTGCAGTTCGAGATCACTGTGCACGGCAAGTCCGGCCATGGCGCCATGCCGGAGACCGGCCACGATGCGCTGCAGGCGGCCACGAAGATACTGAACGCGATCTACGGCCAGCTGCCGGAACTGAAGAAGATCAAGTCCGCCGTGCCGGGCATCGATTCGCCGACCATGCTGGTGGGCCGCATCGACGGCGGGACCAACACCAATGTGGTGCCGGGCAAGGTGGTCATGAAAATGGACCGCCGCATGATTCCGGAAGAAGATCCGGCGGCGGTGGAGAAACAGGTACTGGCGCTGATCGAAGACGCGGTGCGCGGCCTGCCCGGCATCCGGGTCGAGATCAAGCGGCTGCTGCTGTCGCAGGCACTGAAGCCGCAGCCGGGCAGCGAGAAGCTGGTGGCCAGTTTGCAGCAGAATGCGCAGAACGTCATGGGCGAACTGATTCCGGCCCATGGCACGCCCTTGTACGCCGATGCGCGCCTGTACGGCGAGCAGGGCATCCCGGCGGTCATGTACGGCGCCGGCCCGCGCACCGTGCCCGAGTCGAACGCCAAGAAGGCCGACGAGCGCCTGCTGCTGGAGGATTTGCGCAAGGCTACCAAGGTGGTGGCGCAGACCTTGTACGATTTTCTAGGGGCCTGAATTAAAGCGTGCCACGACGCGTTTAGAACCCACGGCGTAACCCTGGGGTCTGACCTTGGGTCCGGGGAGGGGCTGCGCCCCGCCTGTCCCTGCGGGAAAGGCCCCCGGCTCTTTGCCGTGGGTTTTGCGCCGCCGCCGCCGGCCCGCTAACTATTTACAAAAAACGTGGCGATACAAGCGGCGCGAATAATGGGCAATATGTCGTATGATATTGCCATTGTTCCGTCGACTGACTCCCTGTGCACCGATATGACCTGATCAGCTGCCCCGAATGTGGCGTCCTGCATCGCAAGCGCCCGCTCGGGCCGCGCGAGAAGGCGCGCTGCGTGCGCTGCAATGCGCTGCTGTATCGCGGCGGCGGCGCGGACCTGAACCGGATGGCGGCCATCGTCGTCACCGCCATCGTTACCTACCTGATCGCCCAGTTCAGCCCCATCGTCAACGTGGAGTTCAACGGCCTGCATTCCTCGTCCACGCTGCTGGGCGCCATCATGGTGCTGTGGGGCGAGCAGATGGAGGTGGTGGCCACCATCGTCTTCGTGCTGACCATCGTGCTGCCGGCGGTGGAACTGGGCGCGCTGCTGTATGTGATCCAGGGCCTGCGCGCGGGGCGGCGCGTGCCCGGCTTCGATTATCTGCTGCGCGGCGTCAGTGCCGCGCGCCACTGGGGCATGACCGAGGTGCTGATGATCGGCATCCTGATCTCGCTCGTCAAGCTCACCAGCCTGGCCCAGGTGATGGTGCAACCGGGCCTGTTTGCCTTCGGTGCGCTGACCGTCATGCTGACGGTGGTGGTGGCCTTCGACCCGCGCCTGCTGTGGGACCTGGGCGACCAGGTGATCGAGGCCCACGGCGTCAAGCTGGACCCGTTCCCGGCACCCGATGCCGCTTCCGTGCCGGCCATGCGCTATGCCGCGCTGCCTGGCAGGGAGCCGCTGCTGTGCCACGCCTGCGGGCTGGTGTCGCAGGATATCGGCCAGCCGCGCCAGCATTGCCCGCGCTGCGCCAAGACCCTGCACCGGCGCCATCCGGACAGCGTGGGCCGCACCTGGGCGCTGCTGCTGGCCGCCGCCATCCTCTACGTTCCCGCCATGCTGCTGCCGGTGATGTACACCCAGACCCTGTTCAATAAAAGCGACGACACCATCATCAGCGGCGTGGTCTACTTCTGGACCGACGACGCCAAAGCGCTGGCGACCATCATTTTCATCGCCAGTATCGTGGTGCCGGTACTCAAGCTGGCCGCGCTGTCGCTGCTAGCCTGGACCGCCCAGCGCCGTTCTGGCTGGCGCCCCTACCAGCGCACCCTGTTGTACCGTATGGTGGAGTTTGTCGGGCGCTGGTCGATGCTCGATATTTTCGTCATCACCCTGACGGTGGCGCTGGTGCGCTTCCAGACCCTGGCAGTGATCACCGCCGGCCCCGGCGCGCTGGCCTTCTGCGCGGTGGTGGTGCTGACCATGCTGGCCTCATTGCAGTTCGACCCGCGCCTGATCTGGGACCACCTGGAGCCGCGCGCGCTGGCGGCAGAAGATGTGGAAAATGCAGTCGAAAACGAAGTAGCAAATGAATTAGCAAACGAAGTCGCAAACGAAGGTGCAAACCAAGTCGCAAACGGAGAAACAGATGCCTGACAAAGAAGGCGAACACACTATTCCGCCGGCCTTGCCGTCGCTGCCATCGCCCAAGGTGGAGCGCAACCACCGCTGGCTGCCTTCGCTGGTGTGGCTGATACCGCTGCTGGCCGCGCTGATCGGCGGTGCGCTGGTGATCAGGTCGGTGCTCGACAAGGGGCCCACCGTGACCGTCAGCTTCAAGACCGGGGACGGGCTGGAGCCGGGCAAGACGCGGGTCAAGTACAAGGACGTGGATATCGGCCTGGTGCGCTCGATCCGGCTCGACCCGGACCTGTCGCGGGTGCTGGTGACGATCGACATGAGCAAGGAAGCGCGCCGCTTCACGGCGGCCGATACGCGTTTCTGGGTGGTGCGTCCCAAAGTGGGAGCCAGCGGCGTCTCTGGCTTGAATACCTTGCTGTCCGGGCCTTACATCGGCGTCGACGCGGGCAAGGCGGAAGAGACCAAGTCCGACTTCGTGGGAATGGAGCAGGTGCCGCAGGTGATTGGCGACCAGAAGGGCCGCCAGTACACGCTGCAGGGCGACAGCCTGGGCTCGGTCGATATCGGCTCACCGATTTTCTATCATCGCATCCAGGTGGGGCAGGTGATCGGCTTCTCGCTGGACCCCGAGGGTAGCGGCGTGACCATGCAGGTCTTCATCAACGCACCCTACGATCAGTTCGTGGGCAAGGGCACGCGCTGGTGGCATGCCAGCGGCGTGGACGTGCGGCTCGATTCGAGCGGCTTCAAGCTCAATACCCAGTCGCTGGCGGCCTTGCTGGTGGGCGGCATCGCCTTCGAGTCGATGGATGGCAAAAAGCCTGCCACCGCCGCGCCAAACGGGCAGGCTTTCCTGCTGGCGGCCGACCAGGCCAGCGCGCTGCGCGAGCCCGATGGCGAACCGCTGACCGCCGTGTTCTATTTCGACCAGTCGCTGCGCGGCCTGTCGCCGGGCGCGTCGGTCGATTTCCGCGGCATCGTGCTCGGCGAGGTGCGTACCGTGGGCGTGGAATACGACGCGGCCAAGAAGAACTTCCGCATGCCGGTGACGGTGAACCTGTATCCGGGCCGGCTGGGCGCGCGCTTCCAGCAGGCGATGGCGGACGAACGCCAGCGCAACAGCGGGCCGCAGGTGCTCGATGCGATGGTGGCGCGCGGTCTGCGCGCCCAGCTGCGCACCGGCAATCTGCTGACCAGCCAGTTGTATATCGCGCTCGACTTCTTCCCGAAAGCGGCGCCGGTCAAGCTGGATCTGGCGCAGGACCCGATCCAGGTGCCGACCGTGCCGAACAGCCTGGACGAACTGCAGGACCAGATCGCCAGCATCGCGCGCAAGATCGACCAGGTGCCGTTTGGCGAGATCGCCAGCAATCTGAACGCCACGCTGAAAACGGCCAACGCCCTGTTCAAGCAGCTCGACAGCCAGGTGGTGCCGGAGATGCAGGGCACGCTGAACGCGGCCAAGCAGACCTTTGGTGCGGCCGAGCAGGTGCTGCAAAAGGATTCGCCGGTGCAGTCGGACCTGCGCGAGGCCTTGCAGCAGCTGACGCAGACCTTGCAGTCGCTCAATACCTTGTCCGACTATCTGGAACGCCACCCGGAATCGCTGATTCGCGGGAAAAAGGAAGATCGCAAATGATGAATGTCTTTCGCAGGAAAGCGCCGCGTCGCGGAGCTACTATCGCTGCCGCTGCCGCTGCCGCTGCCGCTGCCGCTGCCGTGACTGCGGCCGGCCCCGCGCGCGCCGCCGGGACGGCCCGCTGGCTGGTGCTGGCCGCAGGCGGGGCGCTGCTGCTGGCCGGCTGCGCCAGCGCGCCGCCCGAGCATTTCTACAGCTTGAGCAGCGGCGCCGGCGCCGGCGCGGGTGCTGGCGGCAATGCCGGCGCGGCCTCGCCCAAGCTGGTGGCGCCTTACTACATCGAGGTGCAGGCCGTCAGCGTGCCGTCGCAGGTGGCGCGCAGCCAGCTGGTGCTGAGCGGCGCCAATGGAAGGATCGAGTTGCTGGAGCAGGAGCGTTGGTCGGCGCCGCTGGGATCGGAGATCCAGCAGGCCCTGTCGCTGGCCGTGTCGGGTGAGCTGGGCGCGATCGATGTGTACCGCACGCAGGCGCCGGAGCAGGCCAGTGTCTACCGTATTGGCACGACGGTGCAGCGCTTCGAATCGGCGCCGGGGCAGTACGCGCTGCTCGACACCGTGTGGAGCGTGCGCCGCGCCGGCAGCAGCAAGGTGCTGACCTGCCGCAGCGTGGCCGAGGAAAAAGTGGATGCCGGCTATGAGGCGCTGGTGGCCGGTCACCGGCGCGCCGTGGCGCGGCTGGCGGGCGATATTGCCCGCGCAGTGCGTGGATTGGCGGACGGCAGCGCCAATGGCTGTTCGTAGATAAACCCACGGCGTAACCCTGGGGTCTGACCCGGCGGGTCAGACCCCGGCTCTTTGCCATGGGTTTTAACGGCGTCTGCGGCACGCTGAGCAAGGGCGTCGCGGTACGCTAGCCGGCAGAACCCACAGCACCCGGCATCTGCCCCGCCGCATACGCCACCTGTTCACGCAGCCAGCGGTTGGCCGGGTCGTTGTCCACGCTGGCATGCCAGTACAGGAACACGTCAAACGCCGGCAACGCCAGCGGGAAGGCCAGGATCTGGTTGCCGAACTGCTGGTTGACCACCCTGGCCAGCCGTTCCGGCATGGTCAGCAGCAAATCGGACTGGCTGACCACCCGGCAGGCCGCATAGTAATGCTGGCAGCGCAGGCGGATGCGCCTTTGCAGTCCATGCCGGCTCAGTTCCACATCCTCCAGCCCCGGCCCGCGCCGGCGCGAGCTGGCCAGGATATGCTCCTCGCCCAGATAGCCATCCAGATCGATCGCTCCGCGCACCCCGGGATGGCCCTGGCGCGCCAGCACCACCGTGCGGTCCTGCAGCAGCGGCATGTGGCGCACCTGGTCCGACAGCGGCAGCAGCACGTCGATGGCCGCGTCCAGCGTGCCGGCGGCCAGTTCGCTTTCCAGCTCGCGCCGCTCGGCTTGCGGCGCGCTCAGGGTGACGGCCGGCGCCAGTTCGGCGATGCGCGTCATCAGCGGCGGCAGCATGGTCGCCTCCAGCACGTCGCGCAGCGCCAGCGCGAAGCCGCGGGTACTGCTGGCCGGGTCGAAGCGCTCCGCCCCGCTCAGGGTCAGCTCGAAGCCACGCAGCGCCTGGCGCACCGAGTCGACCATCGAGCGCGCCAGCGGCGTGGGCACCATCACATGGCCCTGGCGCTCGAACAGCGGGTCGTCGAACAGCAGCCGCAAGCGCCCAAGGGCATGGCTGATGGCCGGCTGGGTCAGATTCATCTTGACGCTGGCGCGGGTGATGCTGCCTTCCGCGTAGATGGCCTCGAAGACGGTGAACAGATTCAGATCGACACGGGATATATGCATGGCATTGATGGGGATGGATTAAAACTATTCATTTGATGAATTATAGTCCGCGCGTTAAGCTGGTGCCTATTCTGAGACAGGGCAAGACATCTATGGGACACATTTATCTGGTGCGGCATGGCCAGGCCTCCTTCGGCGCCGCCAATTACGACCAGCTCTCGACGCTGGGTTTCGAGCAGGCGCGCCTGCTGGGCCAATGGTTCGCCAACTGCCGCCAGGGTTTCGGCCGGGTCGTCACGGGCGGCATGCTGCGCCATCGCCAGAGCGCCGACAGCTGCATCGCCGAGCTGCCCAAGTCCCTGCTGATCGATACCGAGTGGAGCAATGACCCCGGTTTTGCGGAATTCGACCACCACCAGGTGCTGATCCGCCACATGCCGCAGTTCGATGAGCCGGACGGCATCAAGAATTTCATGGCGCAGAAGGACCAGCCCAAGCAGGCCTTCCTGCTGATGTTCCGCGCCGCCATGGTGCGCTGGATGGGGGGCGAGCACGACGCCGACTACGACGAACCCTGGCCCGCCTTCCGCGCCCGCTGCATCGCCGCGCTGACGCGCCTGTGCGCCGAGCCGGCGCCGGCCGACGGCAAGGGCTCGACCATCGTGTTCACTTCCGGCGGCACCATTTCCACGCTGGTGCAGCATGTGCTGGGCCTGTCCGATGTGAAGATGATGGAGATGAATCTGACGCTGGCCAACGGCGGCGTCACCCGCCTGTCGCACCATCATGGCCAGCTTGGCCTGTCCTACCTGAACAACTACGCCCACCTGGAATGGCTGGGCGAACCCGGTAGTGTCACCTACTACTAAGCATTCGCACTCAGAATCCGCAGCACAACCGCACAAGGAGCATTCCGATGGATTTCGCATACAGCCCGAAAGTACAGCAGTTGCAGGCACGCCTGATCGCCTTCATGGAGCAGCATGTCTACCCGAACGAAGAGCGCTTCCACGCCGAGATCGAAGCCAACCGCGCCGCCGGCAACGCCTGGATTCCCACCAAGGTGATGGAAGAACTGAAGGAACTGGCGCGCGCCGCCGGCCTGTGGAATCTGTTCCTGCCCGAGTCCGCGCATGGCGCCGGCCTGACGAATCTGGAATACGCCCCGCTGTGCGAAATCATGGGCCGCGCGGTATGGGCGCCGGAAATCTTCAACTGCTCCGCGCCCGACACCGGCAATATGGAAGTGCTGGCGCGCTACGGCACGCCGGAACACCAGGAGCGCTGGCTCAAGCCTCTGCTGGCCGGAAAGATCCGCTCCTGCTTCGCGATGACCGAGCCGGCCGTGGCCTCCTCGGACGCGACCAATATCGAGAGCAGCATCGTGCGCGATGGCGACGAGTATGTGATCAACGGCCGCAAGTGGTGGTCGTCCGGCGGCAATGACCCGCGCTGCCAGGTATTCATCTTCATGGGCAAGACCGCGCCGCAGGAAGCCAACCGCCACCTGCAGCAGTCGATGATCATCGTCCCGCGCGATACGCCGGGCGTGAAGATCCTGCGTCACCTGCCGGTGTTCGGCTTCGACGATGCGCCGCACGGCCACGCCGAAATCCTGTTCGAGAACGTGCGCGTGCCGGCGTCGAATATCCTGTTGGGCGAGGGCCGCGGTTTTGAAATCGCCCAGGGCCGTCTGGGACCGGGCCGGATTCACCACTGCATGCGTCTGATCGGCCTGGCCGAGCGCGCGCTGGAGCAGATGTGCCGCCGCAGCCTGGCGCGCGTCGCCTTCGGCAAGCCGGTGGCCGAGCAGGGCGTGACCCTGGAGCGTATCGCCCAGTCGCGCATCCTGATCGACCAGTCGCGTTTGCTGGTGCTGAACGCGGCCTACATGATGGACACGGTCGGCAACAAGGTCGCGGCCAAGGAAATCGCGATGATCAAGGTGGCCGCGCCGAACATGGCTTGCCAGGTGATCGACTGGGCGATCCAGGCCCAGGGCGGCGGCGGCATGGCCGATCCTTTCCTGGCCTCCGCGTATGCCGGCGCGCGTTCGCTGCGTCTGGCCGATGGCCCGGACGAGGTGCACCGCAATCAGATTGGCAAGATGGAGTTGAGCAAGTACAAGGCGCCGCGTAGTCATTAAGGCGGGCGCGGGTAGCGCTGCGATTTACACCCCCGCAAAGAGCTGCGGCCTGACCCGAATACCGCTAATTTAAGCGTGCCACCGCGCTGTTTAGAACCCAAGGCAAAGAGCCGGGGTCTGACCCGTCGGGTCAGACCCCAGATTTCTGCCGTGGGTTTTTTTCGTTTACAGCTTGAACACCCGCCTCAGGAAAGCCTGCACATCCAGTTCCGACTGCTTGCCGGCGGCTACATTATTGCCGGTCGTGACATCGCCCCGGGTCACGCAATTGCCCACCGCGGCGGCGAACTGGTTGTAGTCGACGAAGTATTTGTCGATGCGCAGGATGTGGTAGATCCAGGTGTCCGGATCGATCTCGCGGTCGGCGCAGTTGCGGCTGGTTTCGGCGGTGCTCGAGTGCCTCAGGTAATTGACGGTGTTGTCGAAGTCGTGATACGCGCCGGGATAAACGTGCACCTCGATTTCCTGTCCGGTGCTCTTGATCATGTCGGCGAAATTCTGGCAGGGACGGATCGGCGTGTAATCGTCTTTTTCGGCCAGCGCCATCATGATGGGCGCGCCCGTCAAGGGCTTGGCCCGGTTCCAGTAGCGCAGGCCGCAGCCGGGATAGAAGGCGATGTGGGCGGCGAACCGCAGCGGCACCAGGCCGTCCTGCTCGCCGATGACGCCGGCGCGGAAGCGTTTCTCGGCCGATCCCAGCGCCGCGACGCCGCCGCGCGAAAATCCGATGACGCCGATCCGGCTGGCATCGATGCGCGGATCGGTGGCCAGCAGTTGCAGCGCCTTGAGCACGTCGGCATCGTTGGCGGACTGGTCGAGCAGGGCTTGATTGTCGTCGGTGCGCACGATGTGGCGCGGCGTGAAGGAGTCGAGCTGGAAGGTGGCGATGCCCATATTGTTGAGCAGCGGAATCCAGCGCACGCTGTCCTTGGGCTGGATGCCGGCCGAACCGTGGGCGATGACCATGGCCGGCACCTTGCCGGTGCGCACAGCCGGGAAGGCCAGGTTGCCCCAGATCTCGGTGAGCGGCGCCGCCGGCTTGCGGTAGACCAGCTGATAGCGGCTGCTGGGCGTGATGCTGTTGAAATGAATCTGCCCCAGTGGCTGGGACGACAGATCGCTGTAGAGCTGCTGGGCCTGGAGCGTGCCGGGAAGCAGCAGCGTGGACGTGAGTACGGCAAGCCAGTGGCGCCGGAGTAGGTGCATAGTCTGTTCCTTTGCGTGAGCAGCCAGCCGTCCCACCACGGTGGTCCGCGAAGTGAAGGGCATCTTCCGGTGGGTGCCGTATTTTATCAAATGAATAATCTTTATGTCTTGAAAATGCAGCGTCCCAGCAACGCTTGACTGCGCAGTATCACGTATTGACGACCCTTGCTTGGGAACCTAGGATGGTTTCCATAGGGCCAGGCAAAACAAGGCCCAACAGGGGACTTCATCATGCAATTACTCATCGGCCCGGGCCTGCCGCTGGCCCTGCTCGCCCTGAGCCTGCCGGCCCAGGCAATCGATCGCGCGCTCTTCATGGTTGCCCGCCGCCCGTCCGGCGCGATGTGGGTGGGGCAGGGATCGTGCTGACCCTGGGCTTGATTGCCGCGCTGACGGTGTTCCTGCTGAAGCAGATGCGTAAGCTGAAGAAGTCGGGACGGGAAATCCTCGAACTCAATACCAGCCTGGAACTGCGCGTGGGCCAGCGTACCCTGGACCTGGAGCTGGCCAATGCGGAACTGGGCCAGACGCTGCGCGTGCTGCAGGCGACCCAGGATGAATTGCTGCGTACCGAAAAACTGGCCGCCCTCGGCTCGCTGGTGGCCGGCGTGGCCCATGAGCTCAATACGCCGATCGGCAACGGCATCATGATGGCCAGTTCGCTGCTGGCCAATGCCCAGCAGAGCCTGGATGAACTGCGCGCCGGCAAGCCTAGCCGGGCACGGCTGGAACATGCGCTGGAAGCGGGCGTCAGCGGCAGCGAGATCTTGCTGCGCAGCCTGATGCGCGCGGGCGAGCTGGTGACCAGCTTCAAGCAGGTGGCGGTGGATCAGTCCAGCGATCAGCGGTGCCGCTTCCGCCTGTCGCGCACGCTGGAGCAAGTAGTGGCCACGCTGGAGCCGATGTACCAGAAGACCGGCTTCGCGATGACGCTGCAGCTCGACGCCGATGTGGAGATGGAGGGCTATCCCGGCGCGCTGGCGCAGATCATCAGCAATCTGGTGAGCAATGCGCTGGCCCATGGTTTCGAGGGATGCACCAGCGGCAGCATGCGTATCGTCACGGCCGCAAGCGCTGCGGGACGGGTGGCGCTGGAGTTTGGCGACGATGGCGTGGGCATGGGCCCGGAGCAGATCGAAAGGGTGTTCGAACCCTTTTATACGACCAAGCTGGGGCAGGGCGGTTCCGGGCTGGGCATGCACATTGTCTACAACCTGGTCACGGTGCTGCTGGGCGGCAGCATCGCGATTGTCAGTGCGCCGGGCCAGGGTTGCCGGGTGCAACTGCTGCTGCCGCTGGTGGCGCCGGCGATGGGCCGGGCGAAGGGGCAGCAGGCGGGGCAGGAAACAAGGCAGCAGGCGGGGCAGGAGGCGGGGCAGCAGACGGGGCAGCAGACGGCGTGGGAGCCAGCGCCTGCGCCGGTAGCGGCCGCCGCCTGAGTTCAGACCTGGCTGGCCTTGCTGCCTTGCTCGGCCGTGGCCAGATAGTTGTTCTTCACGCGCACATAATGCTCGGCCGAATACTTCAGATAAGCGATCTCTTCGCTGGTCAGCGCGCGCACCGCCACCGCCGGCCGGCCCACATACAGGTGGCCGCTCTTGAGCACCTTGCCCGGCGGCACCAGACTGCCGGCGCCGAGCATGACTTGCGCCTCGACCACCACATCGTCCATGACGATGGACCCCATGCCGATCAGGCATTCATCGCCGATGCTGCAGCCGTGCAGCATGACCGAGTGGCCGATGGTGACGTAGTTGCCGATCACCAGGGGCGAGCCCTCCGGCTTGCCCGGGTGCTTGTGCGACACATGGCCCATCGTGAAATCCTGGATATTGCTGCAGTCGCCGATGGTGATGCGGTTGACGTCGCCGCGCAGCACGGCATTGCACCAGATCGAGCTGTCGCGCCCGATGCGCACGTCGCCGATGACGGTGGCCGTGTCGTGCAAGTAGGTGCTGGCGCCCACGGTGGGCAGGGTGTCGAGGTAGGGGCTGAGTGGCATGCGGGTCGCTTGTAAAGGATGGCTAAGGATGGGCTGGGCTGCGTCGGATGTGCTGCCCTTGAGCCAGGCAGCCTGGCCTGTAGTATACCGAATTAGCGCGGCAGCATGCCGGCGGCCGGCGGCCGCCGCCGTGGGGCCGGACCGAAAGCCTTGCGCGCAATTGCTGTCTCTTAAGGATCGTTATGAGCATTGCATGGAATGACTTTAGCCCTTACACGCCGGCCTGGCCGGCGGCGTGCTGATCGGCCTGGCCACGGCGACGCTACTGCTGTTGAACGGCCGCATCGCCGGCATCAGCGGCATTGTGGGCGGCATGCTGCGCCGCAGCCCGGGCGACCTGGGCTGGCGCGCCGCCTTCATCGCCGGCTTGTTCGTCGCTGCCATGCTTGCCGGCATGGCAGTGTTCGAGTTGATCGAAGGCCGCAACAGGCGCAAGGCGTAAATTACTTCTTGTAGATGCCGCAGCCGACGATCACATCTTCATAGCGTTCGAAATACAGGGACTTCTGCTGGATTTCCTTGGTGATCGGATCCGGCCATTTGTAGTCCTGCCATCCACTGCCTTTTTTCTTGGCCAGTTCGATGCGCTCGCGCTGGAACAGCTTGCCGTCCGCGTCCTTGATGTCGATCATGTTCTTGCCGGCGATCTTGGGATTGGCGCCATTGGCCAGGTTCATGCCTTCCAGGGTACTGATGGTGATATACAGGTCGCGATCCTTGTAGGTCGGCGTTTGATTCTGGATTTCCTGAACGACCTTGTCCTTGCCGTTCTTTTTGATGTCCGCGATGACTTTTTTGACCATGGCCACTGCTTCATCGGCACTGCCCCGGTCGCTTGCTGCCGAACCGATGCCGCTTACCGAGAACGCTGCCAGGAACGCTACGATCGTCAAGAATTGCTTCATTTTTCTCTCCCGTATATCAATCGGATGGATGCCGCCGGATCGGCAGGCCCGTCGACAGCGCGCATCGCGACCGCTGTCGATCTGCGACGAGCATACCCTCTTGTGCGGCAACAGTGTGTTGCTTTGCAAGCAGTTGTGTTGCGGATTTGGGAAAGGCGATGCTGAATGCACGCCTGTTCAGGCCCGCCGGAGATCGCCGCGTTGCTAGTACGCAACTAGTACGACTAGCCATTTTGCAAGCGTCAGCGCATGATAGTCAGCTCAACCATCAAGGAGCTGGCGATGAATCTGGCCAATCTCAGGATTGCGGCACGCTTGGGTTTGCTGGGCGGCTTTGTTTTCGTGGCCCTGGTGGCGGTGGGCCTGGGCGGCTGGACCGCGGTGGCGTCCGGCAATGCCAGGAGCGCCGCCGCGCTGGCGCGCGCCGCCATACTGAGCGACGCCATCGACACCTCGCGCAGTGCCCAAGTGGAATTCAAGAACCAGGTGCAGGCGTTCAAGAATATTCTGATGCGGGGCGCCGAGGCGGAGAAATACACCAGTTCCTTCAAGAAGTCCGCCGCGCTCACCGACACCGAACTGGGCAAGGCCAAGGAATTGATGGCCAAGGTGGGTGTCGATACCGCGCTGGTGGACGATACCGTCAAGGCGCATCAGGAAATGACGGGTAAATTTCTGCAAGCGCTGGCGCCCTATGAGCCCGGATCGCCGGACAGCGCACGCGCCGTCGACGAGTCGGTCCGCAGCATAGACCGGGCGCCGACCAAGAAAATCGACGACATCGTCAGCTACATCGAAGGCGAATCGCACCGCCTGCTGGCTGGCATGGCGAGCGAGCGCGAAACGGCCCAGCGCCGTTCGGCCATCATGCTCTCTGGCATCGTCGCGGCGACGCTGGCGGTCGGCGCCGTCGCCGTGGTCTGGCTGGCACGCAGCATCACGACGCCGCTCAATGCCGCCATCGTGATCGCGCAGACCGTCGCCAGCGGCGACCTCAGTGCGCCAATCGCGGTGTCCAGCCGCGACGAAATCGGCGCCCTGCTGGCCGCGCTGAAACATATGCAGGAGAGTCTGGCCGGTATCGTCAGCAAGGTGCGGGCCGGTACCGAAGCGATCGCCAATGCCTCGCAGGAAATCGCCAGCGGCAATCTGGACCTGTCATCGCGCACCGAAGAGCAGGCCAGTTCGCTGAACCAGACGGCCGCCTCGATGGGCCAGCTCACCACCACCGTCAAGCAGAACGGCGAAAACGCCAAGCAGGCCAGCACCCTGGCCGGCAGCGCCTCGCAAGTGGCGGCGCGCGGCGGCGAAGCGGTGGCGCAGGTAATCGATACCATGGGATCGATCAATGCTTCGTCGAAGAAAATCGTCGACATCATCGGCGTCATCGATGGCATCGCTTTTCAGACCAATATCCTGGCCTTGAATGCGGCGGTGGAGGCGGCGCGCGCCGGCGAGCAAGGACGGGGCTTCGCGGTGGTGGCCTCCGAAGTGCGCAACCTGGCCCAGCGTTCGGCGGCGGCGGCCAGGGAAATCAAGGAGCTGATCAGCGATTCGGTGGCCCAGGTGGAGACGGGTAGCAGGCTGGTTGGGCAGGCCGGCAGCACCATGGACGATGTCGTGGCCAGCGTGCGTGGCGTGAGCACCATCATCAGTGACATCGCCGTCGCCAGCGGGGCGCAAAACGCGGGAATCGACCAGATCAATATTGCCATCGCCCAGATGGATAGCGTGACGCAGCAGAACGCGGCGTTGGTGGAAGAGGCCGCCGCTGCGGCCGAAGCCATGCAGCAGCAGGCGCGCAATCTGGCCGAAGCGGTGAGTTTCTTCCAGATCGGCGGCCATCAGCGCGGCGCCGCCCTGGTGGCGCTCAGTCCGGCTTAAGCGCGCAAGCGGCGCCGATCAGTCGCGTGTCCACACATAGGTCAGGGTGGCCCAGACCGGCTCGGTCTGGCCATCGGCCGGCTTGAACTTGCACAGCGAGAGCGCTTTGCGCGCTGCCTTGTCGAGTTCGGAGAAGCCGCTCGATTTCTGTACCTTCGATTCGATGACCTTGCCATCGCTGCCGACCAGCAAGCCCAGCAGCACCGTGCCGCTGTCGCCATTCAGATAGGCATTGATCGGGTATTTGGGGAGGGCGCAATTGCGCGCATCGACCACGACGGCGGAGCGCGGCGCATGGCTGGCGCTGGCCGTGGCGGCGCTGGCGGCCGGCGCGCTGGCCCGGCTGGCTTCGGCCAGGGACTTGGCTTCGCCGCGCGCTGCTTCGGGCGCGGCCGGCCGTTCAGCCTCGTCGCGCGCACGGCTCGTTTCGGATGCCGCGGCGGTTCTGGCCGCCTGCACGGGGGACGAGGGCGCGGAACTGGCCTTGGCCGTCTCAGGCGCTTTGGCCGCTTCGGCGGCCTTGGCCGAGGCGGATGGCTGTTTGGCGTTTGGTGCCGGCGCTGGCGCTGGAGCAGGCGTCTCCAGCTTGTGCAAGCCCAGGCCCATGCTCTTTAACATGGCGGTCAGGCGCTCATACTCGGACGCCTTGGCCGTGGCGGCTGGCGCAGCCGGTGCGGGAGCGGCGGCAGGAGCAGCGGGCTGCGTTTTCGGCGCGGCGGCCGGCCTTGCCAGTTCAGTGCTATCCGCACCCAGGCCCGAGGGACCCGACATGTCGATAATGCTGACACCCGCTCCCTTCGCCTTGGCGCTCTTGCGCGGCGCTGGCGCTTCGTTCTGCCCCTTCGCTGCGCCCGGCCATGCCGGTTCCGGGGCGGCTTCCGTGCCGCTGGCATAGATGGCCGCCTGTTCAAGGCGCTGCATCGATTGATTCTCTTTCCAGATCAGCCAGGAAATGGGTATCAGGGCGATCGAAATCCCCCCCAGCACCATGGCGACGATGCGTACATCCCGGCGCGTCGCGAAGTTGCGCAGATGCTGGAGCGCGGTGTCCAGGTGCGCGGCGCCCGTTTTGGTGCCAGCTTTGTCATCCGGCATGGCCGATGCATCGCGGCTGGCGTGACCCGTCTCATCCATCGTAAACGAGGTATAGACGACGGTCTCGCTGCCCTCGTCGACCGCTGCCTGAAAGGTATTGCTCTTGTCGCGGGCACGCTGCTCGCTGAGCATCTGCAAATCGTACTGTGCTCGTTGATCCGAATCCGACAACACGCTATAGGCGGTGTTCAAGCGGCTCATCACGCGTGCGGCATCACGGTTACCCAAGTTTTTATCTGGATGATGTTTTTGCGATAGCGAACGATAGGCTGCGCGGATGACCTCGGGAGGGGCGTCGCGTGTAACGTTGAGGCTTTCGTAATGGCTGTGCACTTTTGTCATCAGATATCAAATAAATATTGGTTTCAGGCAAAAGAAAATGGCTGAAAACCGGGAAACTTGTTCAGTGGTACCGGATACTATCTTGAATTGTTGATTTTGAGACGGCAAGCAAGGCGCCGTCGCGAATAATAACTTAAAAACAACAGGCGTGGTCGAAATGCACACAATGCCGATCAGGCCGCCCCCTTCGGTTTGGCCTTGCCCCGCTTGCCTAGTCGCGATTCCAAACATAACTTAAGGTGGCCCAGGCTGGCTCGGCCTGGCCGTCGGCCGGCTTGAACTTGCACAGCGAGAGCGCTTTGCGCGCTGCCTTGTCGAGTTCGGAGAAGCCGCTCGACTTCTGCACTTTCGATTCCAGCACCTTGCCATCGCTGGCCACCAGCAAGGCCAGTTGCACCGTGCCGCTATCGCCATTGAGGTAGGCATTGATCGGGTATTTGGGCAGGGCGCAGTTGCGCGCGTCGACCACGACGGTGGTGCGCGGCGCAGTGCCGGTGCTGGCCGCGCTTGCGCTAGAAGCTGCGCTGCCACGGCTTGCATCGGCCAGGGCCTTCGCATCACTGCGGGCCGGCAGGGGATCAGGCGCTGCCGGGCGTGCAGCGTCTTCCCGCGCACGGCCCGTATCCGCCGGCGCGGCCGGTTTGGCGGCTTGCGCTGAGGACGCTGACGCGGCCCCCGTCTTTGCCGCCTCAGCCGCTTTTGCCAGCTCGGCCGCCTTTTCCTGCGCGGAGGCGGGCTTGGCGTTCGCCGCGGTGGCAGGCGCGTCCAGCTTGTGCACGCCCAAGCCCATGCCCTTCAAGGCGGCCGTCAGGCGCTCGAACTCGGTCGCCTTGGCGGCGGCGCTAGCCGCAACAGGCGCGGCTGGCTCCGCTGCGATTTCTCTCGGGATGATGGGTTCCGCGGTCTGAATGGTGCCGGCAACGAAGGCCTTCATTGCGGACGATTCGGACTTGGCCTTGGGGGTGATGGCCTCGCCAGGCGCCGCTGCACCAGCCTCGATCGTGCCGTAGACCGCTGTCCCGGCAGAGTCTTGGGTCGATGAATTGTCTTTCCAGTACAGCCAGTAAAGGGCTGCCAATGCGACAGCGCCACCGGCGATCAAGAGAGTAGTGATGCTCACCTTACGGGGGGGAGTCTGGGCGCCGGCTTGCTGGGGCGCGCTATTGTCCGTCCAGATTTGCCGGTCGAGTCTGGCGTCCGTGCCGGCTTGGGGGATGCTCTCCGCAATGGCGGAAGCCGCCGGATAGATTTCTTCAGAGGGAGCGTCGTGGGTGACGGCGAGATTTCCGTAGAGGCTGTGAACGTTTGTCATCAGTTAGTAGATGTTAGTTTAGCAATAGCGGTGGTTTATCGGAACTTGGACACCGTTTCGGAGCTATGGATACTATCTTGGAATGATGCTGTTGAGACAGCTTCTGAGCTGTTAGTTGAAAAGAATGACTTAAAAAACAACAGAAGTGTGCAAAAAGCATTTGATGGGGAATTTGCCTGTCGGAGACGCAGGCATGGCCACCTTGTCCTGTCTGTCGCCTAACGTACCGAGCTGGGCAATCGAGCGAAGGGGGAGTGGCGCTTCATGTTAATATTTTGCCACTAAAAATTCGGCGCGTGTCGCGGCATTTCCGCGCCAGCGTGCTGTTCCTGCGTGTTTGCTCATCAGAATGAAGGTAGTCCCTCCCTATGGCCGATCTGAAAGACGTTCTTCTACTCAAACAAGCGCTTATCGGCCAGCAAAACCGTCTCGTCAAATTAACCACCCCTCTGGGCGCCGATGTCCTCCTGCCGCAACGTGTGCACGCCTACGAGCGCCTGGGTAGAAGTTACGAGTACACCATCGATTGCCTATCGCTACGGGACGATATCGAACTAAAAAAGCTCATTGCACAGCCCGTTACGCTGTGGATACAGCAGGCCGATCGGGCTTACCTGCCCGTTCATGGCTATGTGCATACGATGAAACGCCTGGGCAGTGAGGGCCAGTTCACCTTCTGCCAGATGTCGTTTGCACCGTGGTTGCACTTTCTGAAGTTTCGCAAGGATGCCCGGATATGGCAGGACAAAACGGCCGACGACATCCTCAGCGATGTATTTAGCCGGCATCCACAGGCTCAGGGCAACTTCCGTTTTGAGGTGAGGGAGGCTGCGCTGCCGCGCTCGTATTGCACCCAGTACGAGACCGACTGGCATTTCGCCCAGCGCTTGCTGGAAGAAGAGGGCTGGTACAGCTATCACGAGCAAAGGGCCGATGGTTCCGGCCATGTGCTGGTGATCACGGATACGATGGATCAGCTCAAACCAGCTGCTCAGGAGGAAATTTATTTCCATGGCGCAGGTACTGAGGACGAACTGCATAAAATTGTGCACTGGAGCGCAGACCGGAGTTTGGCTCCCAGCCAATTCACCGCCAGGACCAACGATTACAAGGCGCCGAACGAGTCCAAACAGAGCAACACCGTCGTCCAGGCGGGCTATGGCGATCTGCCCAGCCAATTAGAGGTGTATGAATACACCGGCGCTTATACCTATGCAAAACATGAGCAGGGCGACAAACAGTCGCGCCTGCGGGTAGAGCAATGGGAGTCGAGCATGAAACGGTACTCTGCCGTTTCCGGTGTGCGTTCGCTGACAGTGGGCAGTTGGTTCAGCCTTGAGGAGCATCCGGCACATCAGTCTGATTCGCCCGAAGACCGCCAGTTTGTGGTCGTTGCGGTTGAATGGTGTATTGAAAACAATCTGCCACTCTCCAACGAAGTGCGAGCTTTCCCAGGCAGCCTGCTGCCGCAGTTGGAAGCGTCCAAGGCCGCCATGGGCCGTCGCGTGCAAGGCCAGTCAATCATGGGGAAATTTGCGGGCAATGAACACACCGGCCATTGTTTTAACCGGATTGAAGTCCAGCGCCGCAAGGTACCGTTCCGTAGCCCGTTCGAGCACGCCAAGCCCACGCTGCATCCCCAGACGGCCATGGTTGTCGGCCCGGCTGATGAAGAGATTTACACCGATTACCTCAACCGCGTCAAAGTCCAGTTTCGCTGGGACCGGCAAAACCCCGGCGACGAGCGCGCCTCCTGCTGGGTGCGCGTCAGCTATCCTAACGCCGGGCAGGGCTGGGGCGGGCTGAATGTGCCGCGTATCGGACAAGAGGTCATCGTTACCTTTCTCGATGGCGATGCGAACCGGCCGGTGGTGACCGGACGCCTGTATAACGAAGAGCAGGCTCCTCAATGGCATACCGATGGCAAGCTCTCAGGCTACAAGTCCAAGGAATACAAAGGCAATGGTTTCAACCAACTGGTACTCGACGACACCAGCAAGCAAAACCGGGTGCAACTCTATAGTAGTAACACCCATGCGCAACTGAACCTTGGCTATCTTGTTACCCAGAACGGCAACAAACGAAATGCTTTTTATGGCGCCGGTTTTGCACTCAGTACCGACGATTTCGGCGCAATCGTCACGCACAAGGGGCTTTACCTGAGTACCTTTGGCCGCCCGGGAGCGCAAGGCACGCAGCTGGACGCCGTTGAAGCCACCAGCCAGCTTAAAGCGGGTGCTTCGCTGACAAAAAGTCTGTCCGATACCGCGGCAAAGGCGGGCGCCGAAGCGCTTGCCGGGCAGGATGGCCTCGCACACTTCATCGACGCCACCCAGGATAAATATGACGGCGATGGGCAAGGCGGCGCCAACAGGTTCAAGGAGCCGATCTTGCTGGCAGCGTCCCCGGCCGGTATCGGCCTGGCCAGCACCAAGGGCATGCACGTTCACGCGGGAGCCGAAGTGACGCTGTCGTCGGGTGCGGATACCAATATCGCTGTGGGCAAAAGCCTGCTTGCCAGCGTCGCTGAAAAGATCAGCCTGTTCGCCTATAACGCGGGCATCAAAATATTCTCCGCCAAGGGCAAGGTCGAAGTGCAGGCGCAAGGCAACGACCTTGATCTGATCGCGGAAAAAGTGGTGCGCATCCTATCGACAACTTCGCGCATTGAAATTCATGCCAAAGAAGAGATCGTGATCTCCGCCGGTGGCTCGTCTATCAAGATCAACGCCTCTGGCATTAGCAACGGCACGCCCGGCACCTGGTCCGCACAGGCGTCGATGCACACCATGCCGGGGCCGGTGAAGACGCCATATGTGATGCCGCATTTGCTCAAACCTGAATTGCAAAAGACCGATCTGGAGTTTCGTCATCTCACCGATTGGGGCGCGCCGTTGGCAGGTGCCGCTTACAAAGCGACATTGAGTGATGGCAGCATCCGCAATGGCACGCTCGACGCGCTGGGAATTGCCCGGATCAGCGACGTGCCGCCAGGAGTCGGGGCCAAGATTGAATACGACTACAAACCAATGCAGGCAAGCTCCACTGTCAGCACGGAAATGCATGATGACGTGCACGAATTTCTGAACTGGACGCCACGCAGCACGACTACGAAAGGCCAAGCATGACCCAGCAAGCGTCGGAACCACACACTATTCTGGAAGATGCTTGGGACCAGGTTGTCGGCGGCATGGACTGGCTCAAGTCCGTGCTCTTTGGCGAATTTTCCGACCATCGCTCGCTGTCCGCTGTCGTTGCCGATATGCTGATCAGTTTTATCCCCGGCGTGGTTATCGTCACCAGTGCACGTGACGCGGTCGCTGTTATTTTGCGGCTGGCGCATCATCCTGAGAAGCGCGAAGAGCTGATGGAGTGGGTGCTGCTCAGCGCCTGCCTGATCGTCATTGCCTTGCCGGTGGCGATGGCGGCAGGCGGTGCGGCGGCGGCGGGCGTTGGCGCGATTGTTGGTGGCATCGCCGGCTCAGAACTCGGCGCCGCCCTGCGCGCAGTCATGCTGATGCTGATTAAGGAAGCGTCCAAGTTGGTGGAGCTGGTGCGTTTCCTGCAAAAGTTCATCAAGGGCGACATCTTGAAATTTCTGCGTGCGGTCAAATTCGCCAAGTACGAAAAACCGCTGATGGCGGCTTTGAGTAAAATCACCGGCAAACTCGTGGAAATCGTCAGGTCGCTACGCACGCATCTGGAGAGCCTGCGATATTTTGACAGAGTTAAAGCCACGATTGCTAAACTGGCGGAGTGGGAGCGGAAGTTTTACGCGGTGCAGCAGGACGCGCTCAGGCAAATTCCCAAAGCGCTTGTCGAGCTTGACGCAAGGCTGACGAAAGTCCTGGCGGAGACCGCGCCGAAAGAAGCGCATACGGTGTCGGCGGGTGTGCAGGCCGATAAAACGGCGGCGAAGGTACCTGTTAAACAGCGGGTCCAGGATACGCCGGGCAAGGTTCTGCCCAAGGTGAAGGATAAGCCAGCTACGCCTGTCACACCGAAGACCGGCGCGAAGCCAAAACCCAAGCCTGTAGACAAACCGAAAGCAGCCGCTGAACCGCCGCTGAAAGACAGCCCAGATCCAGTGAAGCCGCCTGATGAGGGGGCCAATACGAAGAAGCAAGCCGTGGCTGATGCTGCGGTGGCGGCAGACAGGGAGCGGATTACCCAGCTATCCAAGGAAGCGCGGGAGGCCGAACAAAATGGTGATAAGGCGCTTGCCGCGGCCAAAATTGAAGAGGCTCGCGCTATATTACGGCCTCATTTACCTAAAACCCCGAACGACACCTGGGATGAAGTGATTAAAAGATTGGATGTTTCGTCTCCTAAAGACGGCGCCGTTTTTTGGTCTGGTGATCCGAAAGCTGCACAAAGATTTGCCGATGGCATTAATGGAGTCACCTTAGAG
>JABTBR010000027.1 GCA_013284265.1 Oxalobacteraceae bacterium
AGCTCTTTGCCGTGGGTTGGGAATTGCAGCCGCCGGCCCGCCAAGTAAGCATTTCCCTCAGGCGGTCGACATATCCTGCGCAGCCACCGTGCTATGCAAATCAGTGGCGCCGGTGCGGATGATCCAGTGTTCCGGATACGCGTCGCTGGCAAAGCGGTTGTGCTGCGGTAGCCTGCTGAGCTTATCGAGCGAGGTGGCTGGCGCCAGCGCGGTTTCCTTGCCGGTCAGCTGGTCCAGATGCCAGAAGCCGCCGTCGTGATGCAGCAGCAGCGGCAAGGCGGCCGCCTGCGGTGCCGCCTTGAACGCGGCCATCGGGTAGCCCGGATGGGTCTCCGGCGCCAGCAGATAGAAGCATTCGGCGCGCGCGCCCTGGTCGATGCGGTGCAGGATCACGCCGTGCGGCATGAGCGCCGACACCGACAGCACCACGATATCCTTGATGCTGGCGCTAAATTCAATGCGCATGCCCAGCCGCAGCGCGGTGGGCTTGTGCTTGCCGGGCCAGACGCCGTCGAGCAGGATGCCGTAGCGCGACACGTCTTCAATCTCATATCCCGCGCCGGTGCGGCGGATCACCGCATGGCGGCCGGACAGGCGCCGCGTGAGGCCATTGCTGTCCGGGCCGTCCGGACCAAAATGGTTCAGCAGCACATCGGACTCCGGGTCGACCAGCTCGAAGCGGCCGAACACGCATTCGTCCAGCGCGAACAGGCGGATCTGGCGCTGTGCGCCGGCCTCCGGCGCGGCGTTGACCAGGCAGGCGGCGCGGCTGTGGTGCGGATGCAGGGCCGCCGCGCTGGGCATGTCGATCTCGATCAGATCCTCGTCCCAGGCGATGGTGGTAAAGCCCATGTCGACCTTGCCCTGCGGGGCGCTCAGGTCCAGGTGGGCGATGCCGGCATTGCGGGCGGTGACGTCGATATCGAGGCTGGCGCCGCCCTGGGCGCTGACGCGGGCGATCGAGGCGTCGTCGGCCATCACGCGCACGTTCTTGTGGGTGGACAGGAAGATGCGGTGGATTTCGGTCAGGCTGGCGTCCAGCCGCGGCACCAGGATCACGAAGGTGCACACCCATTTGCGCGCGGCCAGTTCGGCATGCTGGCTCAGCAGCTCGATGCTGATCTGGTACTGGCCATGTTCCTTGTCGCGCGAGGAGAATTCGACGAACACCGGACGCCATTCGCCGCTGGTGGAGCGCACCAGTTGCTGGCGCGAGGCGCCGTTGGGGATCAGTTCCGATTGCAGTTGCAAGTTCAGCTGTGGCGCGCAGCCTTGCGGCATGCCGCGCAATTCCATCTTGAGGGTCTGGCGGCCACCGGCGGCGCGCGGGTCGAAACCGCTGATGTGCAGTTGAGGACGTTCGGACTGGGCGCGCTGCATCGGCCGGGCATAGCCGCCGGCCAGTTCGGCGCTGGCGCTGGCGCTATCGCTATCGACAGTGTTGGCGGCGGTGTTGCCCCGGGCAGGGACGGCAGCAGGCGCCGTTGCCGGCGCGGCGGAACGGGAAGTGCGCAAGGCGCTGAGCAGATCGTAGCTGGAAGCAGGCGCTTCCGGCTGGCCGTGGCCACCCGCGCAAGCTTGCTCCCCTGGCATGACCCAGTAGGTGCAGTGCGGATGATCCGGGTTACCGCATTTTTTCATGGCATTCAGACCGACGAGATAAGCCTCAGTGTAGGCGCTTTTGCCGTGCTTTGGCAATGCGCCCGGCCTGCTCACGTCGTATTTCCGATGCCTTTTTCGCTATGCGCCATCGGCGCAACAGTCGCTTGTGCCTGGGTGTCAACAAATGGCTTGCTACAGTGCGCCAGGTAGTGCCGTCTCGTCAATATTACCCTTTGCCGCGCTGAAGCGGAAGGCGATGGCCGTCAGGTTGTCAATGTGCAGTCCGGGCGGCGGATGGTGGGTGAAATCGTCAAACAGCGCGGCCAGGGCCGGGCCGGCCGCGCCGCCGGCCTGCGCCACCAGTTGCGGCCAGCGGCTGGTCCACTCTTGCGGGCGCTGGCAGGCCCACAGGCCATCGGTCGCCAGCAGATACAGCGCGTCCGGTCTGACGGTCAGCGCGCGCCGGTCGCCGAACTGGCGCAGGAAAGGCGGCAGCCCGGCCGCTTCCAGGGGGTAGAGGTCGTCGTCCAGCAGTTGCGGATTGGCGAAGGCGTTACCAAGGATGAAAGCCTGTGAAATCTGGGCGCGGTGTTCGCCATGCACCTGCTGCCACCATTCCGGCGCGCCGAGCAGGCCGTAGATGGCGAAGGCGGTTGCGGGTACGTGATCGATAGTCAGGGGCTGGGCGATGCCGGGCGCGATTTCGTACAGGCGCGAATCGCCCACGTGGTACAGCAGCGGCGCGCAGCCGGGGGCAATCTCGATCAGCGTCAAGGTGGTGCCGGGGCGGCGGAAGCTGTCCTGGTCGCCCGTTTCGCGGAACTGCTCCTGCAACTGCGCGTGCAGCGCGTCGAGCCGCAGGCTCAGTTGCTCCAGGCTGGCGCAGGCGGGAATCGCCAGCACGCCCATGGCCGCCGCTTCCGCCGCTTCGCGGCCGTGACCATGGCCGCCCATGCCGTCGAACACGGCCAGGCGCACATGGCCGGCCGGCCACTGCGGTACTTGCAGCGCATACTCCTGTTGCTCGCGCAGGCTGACCGCGCGGCCATTGCCGTCGATGAGGACGAAGTTGTCCTGATTTTCCGGTACATGCAGTTTGCTGACACTGGCGCAGCTGCGCACAGCGACGTCCAGGCCGGAGCCGAAGGACAGGGTCGCGCTGATTGGCATCATCGTGCGGGAGGCTTGCGCCCGAAGGGAGAATGGCCACAGCTTATCCGAAAAACCGCGCGCGGCGGAACGCATTTGTGGCGCGACCTTCACTCCTTGTCCTGCCGCAGCCACAGACTGCTGGCCCAGCCCGTTGTTTGCGCCCCCGCTACGCTGGCACGCACCTGCCACCAGTCGCCCTGGCGCAGGCCGGTGGGCGTCACGCTGGCACCGGCCGGCACCGTCAGCAGGCGTGGCGCCTGCACGCCGGCGCCGCTGCGCAGGTTCAGGTCGCGGTGGGTCACGAAGCTGTGGCCTGCGAATGCGCTGATGGCGGAAGCGGCGGGGGCTTGTGGCGGCGTCGCCGTTGTCCTTGCCGTGGCCAGCGTTGCTTGTCGAGCTATGGCAAATGCCGTTTGCTGTGATCCTGCCGCCGTCGCAGGCGTCGCCACGGCATCCGCGAGCGCCGGCTGGTGCTGGCTGCTCAGGTACTGGAGCAGCAGGCTGCCGAAGGCCCAGCTGCCGCCGCACAGGATCAGCAGGGCGACGGCATTGGGCCGCTTCCACCAGCTGCGCGGCGTGAGCCAGGCGGCCAAGAACAAGGTGATCACCAGCCCTGTCGCATAGGCGGCTGGCGCGTGCCAGGAGTCGGGCAACATGATGGCTCCGTTCACGCGTCGAAGCGCAGCACGTAATGGCCCGCCACCAGATGATGGCCCGCCGGCAGGAAGTAAGGCGCATCGGCCTCGCTGTCGCCAATGCTGGCGACGAAGGCCAGCTTGTCGTCCAGATGGTAGAGCGCCTGCGTAGCAGCCAGCCGGGCGATGTGGAAGCCTTGCGCGGCCGCCTCGAAGCTGAAGGCCTTGCGCGACAGGCCGATGCGGTCGGCGCTGGCGCCATCGGCCGTGCCGCTGTGCTTGAGGAAGCGCGGCGAATCAAGAACGCGCAGTGCCGCCAGTGCCGGCGAATTGCGGCCAAACGCGAAGCGCGCGCCGGCCGCCACGCTGGCGCCAGGAGCCTGCGGCAGGCAGAGCAGGGCGCAGTAGCGGTCCGACATCGCATCCGGCGCGGGCAGCAGGGCAATCACGCGCGCATCGACCGGCGTGAATCTGGCAGGAGCGACGATGCGCTGGCGGCCCGCTGCGCTGCAGGCATACAGTTCGTCGGCCGCGGTGACGATGAAGCTGATCGCCGCCGCGCCTTCGGCGCAGGGCGTTAGCGCTTGATCGAAGGGCAGCTCCAGTGCGTCGGCGCCGGTATCGCGATAGCGGCTCAGGCGCGGTAGCGCAATGGCCGCCAGGCTGACACGCTGGCGCGCAAGCGGAGCAAAGGTGGCGTCGCTCTCGGATGCTTTCCGCTCCGGCTGATGGCTTAGCGGTACGGCGGTCGCGTCGGCTTGTATCGCGCTGGCGCCGCGCTGCTGCCAAACCGAGACCGGGGCGTGCGGCGCAGGCGATGGGTGTGCGGCATGGGTAGCGGCGTCGGTGCCGGTGCCAGCGCCTGGACCCGCGACCATGCCACTGCCACTGCCACTGCCACTGCCGGCTACCGGGCCTTTGTCCGCGTCGATCCGTAGGCGTGGTCCGGCGCCGGTGCGCGCAATATCGGCGGGAGACGGCCTTATCCGGCCAATTTTAAGCAACAGACGCGCGCCACCTTCGCTGCCTTCGCCTGCCCGCGCTGATCGAATGATGTAATGCCCGCCGCGCGGGTCGAAGCGGCAGTCGAAGGAATCCTTGGGCCGCATCTGCACGATAGGCGGTGCATCGGGGCCATCGTTGACGATCAGGATGGCCCCATCGGGACCGAAGGGCCAGCTGCCGGCCGGAACCCCATCACCGTCCAATAGAGCAAGGCGCTGATTCGGGTAGATCGGGCAGACGGTTTGCCAGACCGCGCTGTCGCGCGACAGGCTGACGTTGTAGAGGATTTTCTCGTCCGGACCCGGAATGTAGACGGCGTGGCCGAAGCGCACGCCGATCTGGCCCGGCGCCAGCGTTTCCACGCCGGCCACGTCGTAGCGCACCTGGTCGCTGCCGAGCAGGTCGCCGAAGTCTTTCTGATGCAGCGCCGTCAAGGTCTGCGCCAGCTCGCGCGCCCGGTTGCCGCGCGTAAGGTGATAGTCGTCATCGACGTCTTCCTGCGGCAGCAGCAGCGTGACGTGGGAGAAGCAACGGGTGGCGGCGCGGCCGCGATGTTCGCGCGGGCTGCGTTCGAGCAGGTCGCGCAGCAAGGGGCGGCGCGCGAACAGCGCCAGTCCGGGCGCCTGCCAGATCGCTTCGGCGTTGAACACGTCCGGAATCCGGCCTAGAACTTCGTGTTGGACATAGATCGGCATGATTCATTCTCCTCTAAAGATTGCGCACTGATCGCACAGAGCGTTAGCAGGGGGCAGAGGAAAAACAGCAGATGGCTGCCGCCGGCCGACAGAAAACTCATGGGCTGGCCCATGATGGGAAAGATCGCCAGATTGGTTCCCCAGGACAGCAGGAAGTGGCCGAGTACGAAAGCCGCGCCGCCGCACAGGGCGAAGTAGCGCAGGCGGCCCAGCCAGGCCTGGCGGAAATCGCGCGACTGCGTCGCGGCGCCATAGGCACGCGCCGCCACACTCAGCATCGCGACAATCAGCAGGGCCTGCGCGGCCCACAGCAGCAGGCCGGCGGCCAAGCCGTGGCGATTCAGGAAAAAGGCCGGCGCAAAGTCATCCTGCACGGCGGGAATGCGGATCGCCGCGCCGGGACCCTGGCCCAGGGCGCGCAGTCCGAGCATGCCGTCGGCGCCGGCCCAGCCGCCATCGGCAATGGCCTGCGCTCCCAGCAGCAGTTGCTGGCCGGTGTGGGGGTGGCGCGCGGGCGCTAGCCATACCTGGAAGCGGTCGGCGTAGAAGCCGCCGGTCTGATCCGCCGCAGCGACCGCATGCAGCGTGCCGATGCCAGCGGCGACCAGCAGCACAAGGACCAGCAGGGCCAGCGCCAGCCGCAAACGCCGGGCGGCCAGGGCATATGCCAGCAGCATGGCGGTGCTCCAGACCAGCAGCAGGATCAGGGGCGAGTAGTCATCCACCTGTACCAGTGCCATGCCCAGCAGGGATAAAAACAGCAGGGCGGGTGCGATCAGGCGCAGCCAGCGCCCGCCATGTTCTGCCAATGTGGCGGGCGCCGTTTGCCAGCTCATGCGCAGGGCCAGGCAATGCGCCGTCAATGCGGCCAGCGCCAGCTTGCCCAGTTCCACCGGCTGCAAATCGAATACGCCGGTTTCATCGCCCCACAGCACCTGGGCGGCCAGTGCCAGCAGTGCGATAGCCGCCAGTGCGGCCAGCAGCCATTCGGTGCCGCGCTGCGACAGCGAGCGCCGCGAATAACCGGCCCAGACCCGCCACATGCCACCCAGGCCAGCGCCGATGGCCAGCAGCGCGCAGCTCTTCTGGTAATAGCGCAGCCAGGATGACTCCTGTGCGCCCAGTCCCAGATCGAGCTGCGCCAGCAGGCCGCTTGCCAGCAGCACCACGGTGGCCGCTGTCAGCGGCGTGATGCGGCCCGGCAGGGCGATCCACAGCAGCAGCGCGCCAGCGCCCAGCAGCAGGGAGCATGCGGCCGGTGGCGCCGTGCCCGCACGCTGCAGCCACAGTGCTGCAGCGCCGCACAGCAGCAGTGCCGCGCAAGCGCCAGCGGCCAGCGCGGCATCGAGCGCACGCCGACGCATGTCATTGCGGCCAGGTGCTGCCAGGCGGCGTATCAGCACAGCCGTGGCAAGGAGCAGGCAGCAGCTCACGCCTGCCCATAGACCGCGCCCGTCTTCGCCAAACCAGAGCGCGCGCTGCTGCCACTGCCAGGCCACTTGCTCAGGCAGGCGCTGGCCTGGGGCCGCAAACAGCGTCACGCGACGCGACGGTTGGAGCGTCAGGACGTCGTCATGAAAGGCGAGTTGCAGGCGCGTGTGTCCTGCGATGATCGCGCTGGCCCGGTCCAGTGGCAGCTCCTGTTGGCGCAGATCGCTGCGGACGGCGCCATGCAGCAGCACGGCAGCCGCTGCCCCGTCCGGGCTACCGGCGCTCAGTTGTATCTGCCCGCCGACCCGGTTCAGCATCGCCGCGCCTGGCGCCACGTCGGCAAGGCCAATCCGGTTGCCGCAATACAGATTACCGCCAAAAGACGCCGCGCGCGCCACGGTGAGCGGGATCGGGACGGCCCGGTTCCACCACGCGAGCATGCGCGCCGACAGTGCGGAGTCCGGGCATGCCGGCTGGGCATGGCCGTCGCGGTACAGGGTGGCGCCGTCGAAGCGCCATGTTGATGAGCCGCGCGTGAAGCTGATTTCGCCCGCGCGCGCTGAGGAAATCGCAAACAGCTTGGCGTCGATCTGAAAATGCGTTTGCCCCGGTGCCGGAAGCGCGGCGCTGCCCGCATGGATGTCTGTTCCGCCCCCTTGAACGAGCAACTGGCGTATGGTGCTGATCCGGCGTACCAGCCAACGGCCGTCGACGTCGCGGCGCAAGGCCAGGTGCGCACTATCGGCCTGCGGAGCGGCCAGCTCGGCGCGCCCCAGCACGATGCCCTGGCCCGGTGCCAGTCGTACTTCGATGGCCGCCGGGAACCATGTTTCCGGGGCGCGCCACAGTGCCCACAGCTGCAATGCGCACAGGAGCGCAAACGCCAGCAGTGTCAGCGTGGCCGCGACATGGCGCCGTGCCTGCGCGCGCCAGCCGTCGGGAACCGCCATATGCCACGCTTCGGCGGCGGCCTGCCGCAAGCTCGCCGCCGCGCGCTCCTGCGCAGCTGGCCGCCGCAGTGCGCTGCCCATCATGCCCCCTGAATGCCGCGCCAGCCGTTGTCCGCGCTGGGCCGGCGCATATTGCGGATCAGCTCAGGCAGCAGCGGCGAATCGCGCACCGACAGCATGCCCTGGATCGCCGCCAGCATGCGGCTGATCTGGATGGCGTGGCGCGGCCGCCGCGCCGGATCGGTCTGTAGCAGGGCGCGCAGCAGGGCCAGCGCGGTATCGCGTGCATGTGGATTGAAGCGGCCGATGTGGGCGGCGAACATCGCTTCCTCGTCGGCATACAGCGCGGCGGGGATGGCGCCGCCGTTGGCATCGCGCAGCAGCTGCGCGCCGGCGCTACTGTGCCGGCGGTAGGCATTGCCGCAATCGCTGCAAAAACGCAGCGGCACGCCGCCGGTGACCAGAAAGTACAGCATCGCGCCCAGCGAAAAATAGTCGCTGTGGGTGCCGGTCGAATAGGCGCCACTGGCATCGGGAAAAAACTGTTCCGGCGCCTGCCAATTGGCGGTGCCGGCATACGAGTGAGCGTGCAGATTGCCGAGTTGGCGGTTGGTGCCGAAGTCGGCCAGCTTGACTGTTTGCAGTTGCGGATCGAGCAGCACATTGGCCGGCTTCAGGTCCAGATAGCGCCAGCCATACTGGTGCACCTTGGCCAGCGCCTGATTGATCTGGGCCATCCAGTCGAGCACCTGGGCCAGCGCCAGCGGGGTGTTGGCCGCCTTGAGCGACTGCACATGGCGGCCCAGATCGGTGGCCATCAATTCCAGCGCCAGCACCGGCAGGCCGTCGTGCCAGCCGCTGTCGAGCAGGCGCACGATGTGGCGCTCGTCCCAGGGCTCGAGCGATTGCAGGAAGGCGATCTCACTGGCGGCGCAGTCGCTCCAGCGCTCGCGCAGCGGCGGCAGGGCGCGTTCCATCTGCTCCTGGTTGATCAGCTTGAGCGCCACATCGCCACCGGCGCGCGGACCGCTGGCGCGCCAGATCACGCCGTAGGCCGAGCCGCCGATCTGCTCGCGCAGGCGATAGTGGCCCAGTTCCAGCGCGATCACGCTGTCGCTGGCGATGCTGTTTGTCTGCTTGTTCATGCTGTCCCCCGGATGCCGCGATGGCTACAGGGCGGACTTGTGGGGGGGAAGGGAAACGTCGCTTCCAAGATCTGCGTTGCTCAGTTCCGCAAAGTCTTGTGACCCGAATTTACGGGAGTCAAAGAGCGCTTTGCGGCGGCCTTTCGGCGGCACTTTGATTGCAAACGGTGGTTGCAAAGGGTTGCAACTAGACACATACTGGAACCTACATAAATGAGGTGATTATGTGTCTACTGCGTTGAAATTGTCAGATGAGCTTGTCGAAATGGCTAAGACACATGCTGTTGCCGAGCATCGCTCTGTCCCTAAACAAATTGAGTATTGGGCGCGGCTTGGCAAGGCCGCCGACGAGAATCCTGACCTGCCAGTTCAGTTCATCAAAGATACCCTGCTGGCTGCCCAAGAGGCCAAAGCCGGCATGCTCGTTCCATATTAATTTGGTACCTGATAGTGCTCACAGTACTTGTTACTCAGACCTTTGCGAAGGCTGCCAAAAAATTGCTTGTTTCCTGTGCCCCTGGAAGCGTCTGAACTGACAGAGGAAAGCGCCGCCGCAATAAACAACGCCCGCGGCTGGCAGGCCACGGGCGTCTGTTTTGATGTGTCTGAATCGCCGGGCTGGCGAGCTTGATTTACCAGCCGCGATGGTGATGATGATGTCCGTGGCGCTCTTCGCGGTAGTAAGGACGCTCGCGGTAGTATTCGCGCACCGGTTCCACATACACCACGCGCGGCGGCGGAGCGTAATAGCGGCTTGGCGCTTCGTAGTAGACCGGCGCCGGCTCGTAGTAGGTCGGCTGGGAGTAGACCCGGGTTTCCACGTAACGGCCGCGGTTGTGGCCATATGAGCGGCCATCGGTGCTGATGCTGTTGCCGACCGCCGCGCCGACCAGGCCACCGACGATGGCGCCATCGCGTCCGCCGCTGTTGCTGCCGATGGCCGCGCCGATGACGGCGCCGGCGGCGGTATTGAAGTCACGGTCGCCGGCGACGGCGGCGGTGGAAATGGCAGCTGCGCCAACCAGTACCAACCCCAGGAATGTCTTGTTCAACATAATTGTTCCCCTTGCTCGGGCCTGGATCGGAATGATCTGGTGGCCTTGTTATGGTGTAACTATAGTCAGCCGGGGAGAAACTGCCCACACGATATACACATTCTTACAAACGGCGCCGACCTGTAACAGCCGTTCAGGAGCGGCCGCGCTCCCATTCAGGCCGCAGCAGGCTGAAAACCTTGACGTCGCAGTAATGCCCGTTGATGAAGAAGGATTGGCGCAGCGTGCCTTCCTCGCGGAAGCCGTTTTTCTCCGCGACCCGCAGCGAGGCGGTGTTTTCCGGGGCGCTGAGCAGCTCCAGCCGGTGGTATTGATAGGCGCGGAACAGGTGGTCGACCAGCAGGCCGGTCGCTTCCGAGATGTAGCCGCGCCCGGACAGCGAGGCGTCGAACAGGCGGTAGCCAATTTCGCGGCAGACCGGGGTGCGGCCCTTGAAGTGGGTGATCACGCCGACAATATGGTGCAGCCGGTCTTCGATGATGAACAACTCGCTGTCTTCGGTGGCGAAGCCGTTCTGCATGAACTCCTTGCGCATGATTTCGGGCGACTTGAAGTGCGTGGAAAAATAATCGCCGCGCGATGGCAGGTCGTTCACCAGCGCGATGAAGGTATTCAGGTCGGCCGTCAGCAGGTGACGGACGGTGCACAGTTGTCCCTTGAGCATGGTTGCATCCGGTCTGGGGTGGTGTAATCGGCGTGGCTGGAACCATGGTAAAGCAAGGGCGCCGACAAATCAAACCGGCCTCGCCGTCCGCGCTTTGGGCCCGGGATTGCCACGTTGTCGCGGGCCTGCCGCGGAGTTGCTGCAGGATATTGCTAAATGCGCTATTGTCTTGTTCGTCCTGAACATTGCCGGGGCGCCGCGCCACGACGCGCGAACTGCTAATCATCATCCATATTTTTATCAGATAGGATACGCATGACACCCGTGCTGAAGAATGCCCTCCGCCTCACCCCGCTGATGGCCGCCCTGGCCACCGTCCTGTTCACCGCCGGCGCGCAGGCGGCGCCGGGCAACGATCCGGCCACCCTGGCCAGCATCCGCGACACCGCGATGAAGAGCGACTGGGCCTATGAACGCCTGGCCGACCTGACCGATCTGGTCGGCCCGCGCCTGTCCGGCTCTCCGGGCGCGGCGGCGGCGGTGGAACAGGTGGCGGCGGCCATGCGCAAGCTGGGCGCGACTGTCACGCTGCAGCCGGTGAAGGTGCCGCACTGGGTGCGCGGCGCGGAAACGGCGGAACTGGTCGATTACAAGGGCCGTCCGGCGGGCGTCAGCCAGAAGGTGGTGCTGACGGCACTGGGCGGTTCTGGCGCTACCCCGGCCGCCGGCCTGACCGCGCCGGTGCTGGTGGTGCATGACTTCGACGAACTCAAAGCCCGCGCGGCCGAGGTGAAAGGCCGCATCGTCCTGTTCGATCTGGCCTTCGACCAGGACATGGCCGAACGCGGCCTGGCCGGTCCGGCCTATGGCCGCATCTCCAATTACCGGGTCAACGGCCCGCGCATCGCGGCCGAAATGGGCGCGGTGGCCGCGCTGGTGCGCTCGATCGGCGGCGCCGACTTCCGCATTCCGCACACCGGTGTGACCCTGCTGAGCGACAAGGCGCGCATTCCCGCCGCCGCCGTCACGGCGGAAGATGCGATGCTGATGGCACGCCTGTCGGCGCGCGGTCCGGTCTCGATGCACCTGACGCTGACGCCGCAGACTCTGCCCGATGCGGACAGCTTCAACGTCATCGCCGACCTGCCAGGTAGCGAGCAGGCCGATGAAGTGGTGATCGTGTCCGGCCACCTCGATTCCTGGGACCTGGCCACCGGCGCGCACGACGATGGCGCGGGCGTGGCCGCGGCCATGGGCGTGTTCGAAACGCTGAAAAAACTCAAGCTGCAGCCGCGCCGTACCATTCGCGTGGTGGCATGGATGAGCGAGGAAAGCGGCGGTATGGGTGGCAGCAGCTACTTCAATGCCAACAAGGACAAGCTGGAAAAGCATATCGCCGCGATCGAAAGCGATTCCGGCGCGGGCCGTCCCTTCGGTATCCAGGCCAGCATAGGCGCGCCGGCGATGAAGCTGTTCGCACCGTTGCAGGCGGCCTTGCAGCCAATCGGCGCCCAGGTACTTTCCCGCCGCGATGCGCTGGGCACCGGCGATCTGCATGAGATTGAAGCGGCCGGCGTGCCGATTTTTGAACCGCAGGTCGATACCCACGCCTACTTCCACTACCACCATTCGGCGGCCGATACGCTGGACAAGGTCAATCCCGGCAATCTGCAGCGCCATGTGGCGGTGATGTCCTCGCTGGCGTGGTTCCTGGCGAATCTGGATCAGCCGATCGGACGCGCACCGGCGCAGTAATATCATCGGTGGCAACGCAAAACGGGCCGGCATAGCGCTGGCCCGTTTTGCGTTTTCCGGTCAATCCGCTCAGATCGCGTTGATCGGAATCTTCAGATAGCGCACGCCGTTCTCCTCGGCGGGCGGCAGGCGTCCGGCGCTGATGTTGACCTGGATCGCCGGCAGGATCAGGGTCGGCATGTCGAGCGTGGCGTCGCGCTCGGTGCGCATGGCGACGAACTGCGCTTCGCTGACGCCGTCGCGGATATGGATGTTCCCGGCACGCTGCTCGGCCACCGTCACCTCCCAGCGCGCTTCGCGCCCGCCGGGTGGGTAGTCATGGCACATGAACAGGCGGGTGGCCGGCGGCAGATCGAGCAGGCGCCGCACCGAGCGGTACAACATGCTGGCCGAACCGCCCGGAAAATCGCAGCGCGCCGTGCCCACGTCGGGCATGAACAGCGTATCGCCGATGAACACCGCGTCGCCCACCTGGTAGGCCAGGTCGGCCGGGGTATGGCCGGGCACATGCAGCGCGCGCGCCTTCAGGCGGCCGATCATGAATTCTTCTTCCGGCTGGAACAGATGGTCGAACTGCGAGCCGTCCTGGGGCGCCTTGGGCACCTGGTGGAAGATCGCCGAGAACGCGTGCTGTACCGTGCAGATCGCCGCGCCGATGCCAACCCGGCCGCCCAGGCGCTCCACCAGATAGGGGGCGGCCGACAGGTGATCGGCATGGGCGTGGGTTTCCAGCAGCCACTGCACCTTCAGATCGTGCGCGCGCGCGAAATCGATCACCAGATCGGCCGAATGGGTGGAAGTGCGGCCCGATTTGGGGTCGTAGTCCAGCACCGAGTCGATGATGGCGCAGTCGCTGCCCTCGGTCTCGTACACAATATAGGTAACGGTGCCGGTGGCGGGGTCGTGGAAGGCTTGGATCTGTGGCGTCATGGTTGCAGTGCAAAGGTAGTGAGCTGCGTCATTATAATAAAAAAGCATAACGTTATGCGAAATTCATCTAAGGGCGTTGCCGCCCGGCATAGGTGTGCAGCATGACCATGCTTCATGGTAGCCTGTCCGGGAATCCTAGGGAGTCAACGCCATGAAAACCTCATCCAAAATCCATTACAAAGGCTGGGAAATTGTTCCTTTTGCCGCCCCCACCAGCGACCAGCAATGGAGCGCCAGCTGCGACATCGAGCGTGCCGGCGCCGACGGGCTGGAAGTGTTCGAGGGCGCGACCATGCAATTCGTGCGCGCGACCGAAGACGACGCCATCGCCGCCGCCTGCGAGGAAGCGATCCGCCAGATCGACAATATCATCGCCAATCCGCTGGTAAGGCTGGCCTGAGGGGCGCTGCCTGGTCTGTTTGCTCGGTTTGCCTGTGATACCATTGCGGCCATGACTTTTCTGGCGCGCTCCGTCCTCGTGTGGCTGATGTTGCTGGCGATTCCCTTCCAGGGATACGCCTCGGCGACGATGATGTTGTGCGCGCCGAATCCGGCTGTTCATGCTGCTTCCCAAACGCTGAGGGACATGACTATGCCGCCGCAGATGGCCGCAGTACATGACCATGCCGCGATGCTGGCCGCGCAGGCGGTCGATCCCGCCGTGCCTTCGGACCACGTGGGCCAAGCCATGGATAGCGCCACTGGCCATGCCAGCGATTCGGCCCACGCCAGCCACGGCAAAGGCGCGCACGACGGCGTCAAATGCGGCGCTGCCGCGGCCTGCTGCATCGGCGCCGTGCTGGTCTCGTCCAGCATGCCGGCATTGGCCGCGCTGGATGTCGCCTCCGAAGCGATTCCTTTCCATTCCGATTTCCTTCCCGCGGTCGACCTGGCCCACCCCGAACGTCCGCCTCAAGGCTTGCACCTCTGATTGCGGCGCGCTGCCTGCAGCCGCGCCTGATGCCCCGTTGCCGCGCAACGGGCGAATCCGATTTTCATTCGAGGTAACACATGCACCATCTTTATCAACGTGCCGCCGCGCCCGCGCTGGCGCTGCTGCTGGCCGGCTGCGCTTCGTTCTCGCCCGACGGCGGCTTCGACAGCGTGGCAAAGACCAGCCGTGAACGTAGCGGGCAGGACACCCGCCTGCTGCGCAGCGAGGCCGACATCAAGGCGCTCGACGCGGCCATCGGCGCCATGCTGGCGCAGCCCCTGTCGGCGGACGACGCGGTGCGCATCGCGCTGCTGAATAACCGCGGCCTGCAAGCGAGCTACTGGTCGCTCGGCATAGCCGAAGCCGATCTGGTGCAGGCCGGCCGCCTGCAAAATCCTTCCTTCGGCTTTCAGCGCACCGCCGCCGACGGCGCGGTCGATATCGACCGTTCGCTGACCGTCAGCCTGGTGCAGTTGCTGACGATGCCCCTGGCCAGCCGCATCGAAGCGGGCCGTTTCGAGCAGACCAAACTCAGCGTGGCCAACGCCGCCTTGCAGGTGGCGGCGGAGGCGCGCCGGGCGTATTACGACGCGGTCGGTGCGGCCCAGTCGGCCGATTACGCCGCGCAGGTGGAGGCCTCCGCCTCGGCCAGCGCGGAACTGGCCGGGCGCATGCGCAAGGCCGGCAACTGGAGCCAGCTGGATCTGGCGCGCGAACAGGCCTACCACGCCCAGACGGCGGCGGAAGTGCTGCGGGCGCGCCAGGCGGCGGTGGCCGCGCGTGAAAAACTCACGCGCACGCTGGGCCTGTCGGGACGCGGGGCGGAGTTCAGCCTGCCGGATCGTCTGCCGGACCTGCCGGCCGCGCCGCGCACCCTGGACGACATCGAACAGCTGGCGCTGCGCGAGCGGCTCGACATCCAGGCCGCCACGCTGGACACCAGGCAGACCGCATCGGCGCTGGGCCTGACGCGCGGCACCCGCTTCATCAACGTGCTGGAGCTGGGCGCGGTGCGCAACAGCGGCGCCGGCCAGCCGTCCGCGCGCGGCTACGCGCTGACGCTGGAAGTGCCGCTGTTCGACTGGGGCGGCAGCCGGGTGGCGCGGGCCGAAGCGACGTATATGCAGTCGGTCAACCGGCTGGCCGAAACCGCCGCCAATGCCCGCAGCGAGGCACGCGAGCGCTATGCCGACTACCGCAGCGCCTACGCGCTGGCCGTGCATTACCGAGACGAGGTTCTGCCGCAGCGCAAACGCATCTCCGACGAAACCCTGCTGCGCTACAACGGCATGCTGCTCAGCGTATTCGAGCTGCTGGCCGACGCACGCGAGCAGGCCAGCGCCGTCAACGCCGCCATTGGCGCGCAGCGCGACTTCTGGGTCGCGCACACCAGTTTGGAATCGGCCCTGGGCGGCCGCCTGCCGCCTACCGGCACCACCCCTCAAGTACAGAATGGAGCAGCACAATGACTAGCCGTCGATCGTTTTTAAGTGGTGCCGCCCTGGTCGGTGCGGGCATGGTCAGCCGTGCCGGTGCTGCTTCGCTGCCGGAAGCGCCGCTCCAGTCGTCCGCTTCCACCATGCCGCCGCTGGTGCCGCCGAATGGCCGTCCCTACAATCCGGTGCTCACGCTGAACGGCTGGACGCTGCCCTGGCGCATGAAGGAGGGCGTGAAGGAGTTCCATCTGGTGGCCGAGCCGGTGGTGCGCGAAATCGCGCCCGGCATGAAGGCCAATCTGTGGGGCTATAACGGCCAGAGTCCGGGACCGACGATTGAAGTGGTGGAGGGCGACCGCGTGCGCATCTTCGTCACCAACAAGCTGCCCGAACACACCAGCGTACACTGGCACGGCCAGCGCCTGCCGAACGGCATGGATGGCGTGACGGGGCTGACACAGCCCGGTATCGAGCCTGGCAAAACCTTTGTCTACGAGTTCGTGGCGCGCAATGCCGGCACCTTTATGTACCACCCGCACGCCGACGAAATGGCGCAGATGGCGATGGGCATGATGGGCTTCTGGATCACCCACCCCAAGGACGTGCGCCAGCATGCGGTCGACCGCGACTTCGTGTTCCTGCTCAATGCCTACGATATCGAGCCAGGCAGCTACACGCCCAAGGTCAACACGATGCTGGACTTTAATCTGTGGACTTTTAACAGCCGCGCCTTCCCCGGCGTCGATCCGCTGGTGGTGCGCAAGGACGACCGGGTGCGTATCCGCGTCGGCAATCTGACCATGACCAACCATCCCATCCATCTGCATGGGCATACATTCGAAGTGACCGGTACCGACGGCGGCTGGGTGCGGCCTTCGGCGCGCTGGCCGGAGGTGACTACCGATATCGCCGTGGGACAGATGCGCGCGATCGAGTTTGTGGCAGATGCGCCGGGTGACTGGGCCTTCCACTGCCACAAATCGCATCACACCATGAATGCCATGGGCCATTCGGTACCCACCATGATCGGGGTCGATCACAGCGGCGTGGCCGAGAGGATCAACAAGCTGGTGCCCGGCTATATGGTCATGGGCGACAAGGGTGGGGCGATGGGCGGCATGCAGATGCCGCTGCCGGAAAATACCCTGCCGATGATGACGGGCGAGGGGCCGTTCGGCGGCATTGAGATGGGCGGCATGTTCACCACCATGAAAGTGCGCGAGGGCCTGGCGCGCAACGACTACAAGGACCCGGGCTGGTATCGCCACCCGCCGGGCACCGTGGCGCACGAGTGGACCGGCGAGCTGCCGCCTGCCCACGCCGCTCCGGGTAGTAGTACCGCGCCGGCCAAGGAGGAGGGCGCCATGGACGTGAAGCGCGGTGGGGAGATGCATCACCACTAGGAAAAATGCCGCCGGTAGCCCAGCTCAGCGGCGGCATTAGTTTCCCGCAACGAGCTTGCTAACGGCCCCCAGTACTGCAAGCACTGTGGCAATGTGGATACCGACCTGCCATCTGAACAATGTGTTGAATTTGCTGTCCGCTTCCTGCCGGGCCCGCTCAATGTCGGCGCGTGCGATTTCAAATTGCCGCGGTGATTCAGCCTTCGCAATCCGAGGCGGCCGTATCGGCCCGGGCTTGTTGGGCATTCTTGTCAATATGCTGCAGAATGATCGCAAACTCTTCCTTGCGCTCCTTGCGGGCGGTATCGGCGTCTGCCTTGAGCAGATTGAATCGGTCGTTCATCTCGGTCCTGACGTTGGCAAAGTCCTGCGCGGTATGGCGCTGAAACTCAACCAGCGCCTCGGCGGTCTGGTCGGTGAGGGCTTCCAGTCTTGCGATGCGTTCTTCCATGGCTGCGAACGGCGCGGGCGCCAGTGGTCCAGGGGCGATCTATCTTTGACCAGGTCAGCTGAGCCAAGTTCACCTTGGCGATCAAAAGTTCAAAAATTGTCGGTAATCCAGGCCTGCCCGGCCGCCAACATTGCTGGCGCCTAGCTTCTTTGTTAGCATGACAAGCGCTGCCCACTCCACAGGCCCCCACTTGTCCCATCGTTCCCGCTATCCCGAACCCGTCGCCATGCTGCCTTATGTGGGCAAGTGGACCTTGATCGCCGTGCTGATTGCGGCTCTCAGCGGCACCGCGTCGGCATTTTTCCTGTTCGCGCTGGACGCGGCCACCAACTGGCGCGAAGCCCATCCCTGGATCATCTGGCTGCTGCCGCTGGCCGGCTTCGGCGTGGGCTGGGTCTACCTGAAAATCGGCAGCTCGGTCGAAGCGGGCAATAACCTGCTGATCGATGAGATTCACGATCCCAAAAAAGTCGTGCCCTTGCGGCTGGCGCCGCTGGTGCTGGCCGGTACGGTGATTTCCCACCTGTTCGGCGCCTCGGTCGGACGTGAAGGCACCGCCGTACAGATGGGCGGCGCGCTGGCCGATCAGCTGACCCACGTCTTCCGCCTGCGCCACGACGACCGGCGCATTCTGCTGATGGCCGGTATCAGCGCCGGCTTCGCCTCCGTGTTCGGCACCCCGCTGGCCGGCGCGGTATTCGGACTGGAAGTGCTGGCCATCGGCCGCTTGCGCTACGATGCGATCTTCCCCTGCATGGTGGCGGCCATCGCGGCCGACCAGTTTGGCCTGCTGTGGGGCGTGCATCACACCCACTATGCGCTGAGCGGCATGGCGCCGGTCAATCTGTGGACGCTGGCGGCGGTTCTGCTGGCAGGCATGCTGTTCGGCCTGACCGGCATGGCCTTTGCCAAGTGCACCCATATGGCCTCCGCTTTCATGAAGCGCCATATTGGGTATGCACCACTGCGGCCCATGCTGGGTGGCGCGCTCGTGGCGGTCGCGGTGTACCTGGTCGGCACCCGTTACATCGGCCTGGGCATTCCGGTGATTGTGGAAGCGTTCCAGCAGCCGTTGGCACCGTGGGATTTCGCCGGCAAGTTCGCGTTCACGGTGGCCTCGCTGGGCAGTGGATTCAAGGGCGGGGAGGTGACGCCGCTGTTCTACATCGGCGCCACGCTGGGCAATGCGCTGGCGCCGCTGCTGCACCTGCCGTTCTCGCTGCTGGCCGGCATAGGCTTCGTGGCGGTGTTCGCGGGCGCGGCCAATACGCCGCTGGCGTCGACCATCATGGCGATCGAATTATTCGGCCCGCAGATCGGGCCTTTCGCCGCGCTGGCCTGCGTCGTCAGTTATCTGTTCTCCGGCCACAGCGGTATCTACCATGCGCAGAAGGTGGGGCTGGCCAAACACCATTCGGCGGCGGTGGATGAAAAGCGCCTGCCGCCCGCCGGTGACTAGCTTTCAGCGAGTGCCCGCTGTGCCGCCTTCGGCCCTGAGCGGCTCCAGCGCGCTCAGTTCCGCGAACAGATAATCGAGCAGGGCGCGCAGCTTGGGCGACATGTGGCGCGCGCTCGGCACCACCAGATGCACCGGCTGCGGTTCCGGTTCGTAGTCCCTGAGCAGGCGCACCAGGGTTCCCGCCGCCAGTTCGTCGGCGACCTGGTACGACAGCGAGCGGCCTATCCCAAAGCCATCCTTGACGGCGTTGAGCGCCGCGCCGTTCTCGTTCACCAGCAGACGCGGCGCCACCTTCACGGCCAAATCCCGGCCGGCGTGGCGAAAGCGCCATTCCTCAATCTGCGAATGGCCGTTGGTGAAGACGATGTTACGCTCACTCAGTTCCTGCGGCGTCTGCGGCGTGCCGAACTGCGCGAGGTAGGCCGGACTTGCCACCACCACGCGCCGCACCTCGCCAACCTGGCGGGCCATCATGCCCGCGTCGGCCAGGGCGCCAATGCGTACCGCCAGATCCAGTCCGGCGTCGATCATGTCCAGATTGCGGTCGTTGAGCATCAGCTCTATCTGCATCGACGGATGCAGCTGCAGGAAGCGCATGACCATGCGCGTGACGTGGCGGCGCCCGAAAATCTGCGGCGCCGTCACGCGCAGCTTGCCGCGCAGGGGCGCCTGCTCGTCTTCGCGCACCGCCTCGTCGTAACCCGCCAGCACCCGCCGGCCCATCTCCGCCAGCCGCGCGCCCGCTTCGGTTGGCGCCAGCTTGCGGGTGGTGCGCTCGATCAGGCGCGCACCCATGCGTTCTTCCAGCGCGGCCAGCGCGCGCGTGACGGCCGGGCCCGAGCGGCGCAGGCGGCGCGCGGCGCCGCTCAGGCTGCCGCTATCCAAAATCGCAATAAAGATACTCAGTTCGTCCAGCCGGTCCATTGATTCTTCCTGATTTTGAAAGAGTGATTTTCAATATAGCATTATTTACGTCGGTTTATGAAACGATTACCATGCTTGCATCACTTACCCACCAAGGAGTTTCAGATGACACAAGCGAGCAAGCTGACCCTGCACGGCATGAAGCTGTCCGGCCACACCCACAAAGTCGAACTGCTGCTGAATTTGATCGGCCAGCCTTACCAGTTCGTGGAAACGGGCGCGCCGGAACGGGCATCCGCCGCCTTCCTGGCGCTCAATCCGCTGGGCCAGATTCCGGTGCTGCAGGATGGCGAACGGGTGCTGGCCGACAGCCACGGCATTCTGGTTTACCTGGCCAGGCGCTATGCGCCGCAAGGCGGCTGGCTGGGCGAGGATAGCGCCAGCGGCGCGGCCGAGCTGCAACGCTGGTTGTCGATTGCCGCCGGCGATGTGCGCTTCGGTCCCGCCGCCGCGCGTGTGATGTGCTTGTGGAAGGGGCCGGGCGATCTGGGCCAGGCGCGCAAGATCGCCGCGCGGGTACTGGGTTTCATGGATCAGCATCTGGCCAGCCGTCCCTTCCTGGCGGCGGAAAACGTGACGATCGCCGATGTGGCCTGCTATTCCTATGTGGCGCATGCGCCGGAAGGCGGCGTCGCGCTGACGCCTTACCCGGCCGTGCAGGCCTGGCTGGCGCGTATCGAAGCATTGCCCGGTTTTGTCGGCATGCCCCGCTCCGCCGTGACGGAGGCATGATGGACGCCCCTTTCCACAAGGGCGAACTGGAAGCGCAGCGCCTGGCCGGAAAGGGCTCTTCCGGCGGCGCGATCCGCGACTACATGCCCGATCAGCATCGCGAGTTTTTCGCCATGCTGCCCTTTATGCTGGTCTCGACCGTCGATGCGCAAGGCTGGCCGCATGCCGATGTGCTGAGCGGAGCGCCTGGTTTTGTCAGCAGCCCTGATCCGGAGACGCTGGAGCTGACGTTGCCAGCGCCGCTGGAGGCGGCCATGCAGGCGCCGGCGGCCGGTGCGGATTTGCGCGCCACGTTTGCGCCCGGCACCCGCATCGGCATGCTGGGGCTGGACTTTGGCACCCGCCGGCGCAACCGGGCGAATGGTGTGGTGCAGGCATCGCTGCCGGGACGTCTGCGTATCGCGGTGGAGGAGTCGTTTGGCAACTGTCCGAAATATATTCATCTGCGTGACGTGCGGCCTGAGCCGGTGCAACTGTCGGTTGCTGAGCCGGTGGTATTCGAGGGATTGGGTGCGGATGCGCGCGCGCTGGTGGAGCAGGCCGACACGTTTTTTGTCGCCACCACCGGCGGCGAACATGGCAGCGATATCTCGCACCGGGGCGGTCCGGCAGGCTTTGTGCATATCGACGGCGATACACTGACTGTGCCTGATTTCAGCGGAAACCGGTACTACAACACCTTCGGTAATATGGTGTTGGATGACCGGAGTGCCTTGCTGTTCATCGATTACCGTAGCGGTGATTTGCTGTACCTGCGGGGCCGCGTGCAGGTGCTGTGGGATGCGGATACGTCGGCCTTTCCCGGCGCGGAGCGCTTGTGGCGCTTTGTGGTGGAGCGGGGAAGTTTGCGGCGTGGCGCGTTGCCGCTGCGCTGGGATGAGCGGTTGGGGGGGAGGTCCTTGCTAACCTAAGCAAGCCGCAACGCCTTTTTAGAACCCACGGCAAAGAGCCGGGGTCTGACCCGTCGGGTCAGACCCCAGGGGTACGCCGTGGGTTTTAAAGCATTGCCAGCGGCCCGCCAGCAGGGTACTTTTCTCGACTCAGATCGGTTCTTGTAAACCGTAACGGCGCATCAGCTTGGCCCGCAGTCCAGGCTGAAAACTGATGCGACGCACATCGCCACCGGTGGCCGCGATCAGGCGCCGGTTCATCACCGCGAACCACAGCGGCGGAATATACGCGAGGATGAACATGCCGAAGTAGCCATTGGGCAGCGTCGGCAGGTCCGGGAAATGGCGCAGGCTCTGATAGCGCCGGCTGGCATGCGCATGGTGATCCGAATGGCGCTGAAGGTGAAACAGTATCCAGTTCGACAGCGTATTGTTGCTGTTCCAGGAGTGCTGCGGCTTGCAGGTTTCCACCTTGCCGTTGGCACCGGTCTGGCGCAGCAGGCCGTAGTGCTCGATGTAGTTGGCGGAAGTGAGCTGGAAATTGGCCCACAACGCCATCGGCAGCATGAAGCCCAGGATCGCTGGCCCCAGCCACAGCGCCAGTGCACACCACAGCAGCGCGGTAAACAGCATTGGCTGCAGCACTTCGTTATCGTGATGCCACACCGGCTTGCCCTGGCGCGCCATGCGTTCGCGCTCCAGTTTCCACGCGCGCCGGAACGCGCCCGGCATTTCCCGCAGCAGAAAACGGTACAGTGTCTCGCCCATGCGCGACGAGGCCGGGTCGGCCAGCGTGGCCACGTCGCGATGATGGCCGCGATTATGCTCCACATAAAAGTGGCCGTAGCCGGTGGGCGCCAGCACCAGCTTGGCCAGCCACTGTTCCACCCTGCTGCGCTTGTGCCCCAGTTCATGGCCGACGTTGATGCAGAAGCCGCCCATCACGCCGGTCGACAGCACCATCGCCAGTTGCGTATGCCAGGGCAGCGCGTGCGTGGCCACGAACCAGGCGGCGCACACGATGCTCAGCCACAGCGTGGGCACAAGGGCGAAGGTGATGGCGCGGTAGTAGCGGTCCGCATCCATCGCGGGCACGGCATCCTCGGGCGGATTGCTGCGGTCTTCCCCCATCCACAGATCCAGCAGGGGCAGCAGCAGATAGACGGCGGCCAAAGGCAGCCACAGTATCCAGGCCTGACCCAGCCACAGATAGGCCAGCGGGCCGGAGCCGAGTGCGGCCGGTACCAGCAGGGATAGCAGCCAGTAGGGCCGTTTGGGATCGCGGTAAGCAACAGGGGGCAGGGCGGCAGTGGACATGAAACTCCGTTCGTCAGGAATGGTGGAAGGGCGCGGGTGAAGCTGTAGCGATCTTGCCATTCCGCCCGCGCGGCCGACACCGGACAAACTGCCACGGATTAGTCAAATTGTGACAAACTCGGGTTTTGCTTAGCGATGACGCCAGCCATGTCCGACTTCCACCCCACCTATTTGCGCCTGTTGCAGTCCATGCTGCAGGCCGAAGGCTGCGACGCCGATGCGATCGTGCGCCAGGCCGGACTGGACCCGGAGCAGCTGCGCAGCGGCCAGCAGTTTATCGACAGCCCGCACATGCTGGCCCTACTGGCGGCGGCGGTGCGGGTCACCCGCAAACCCTGGCTGGGACTGGAGTTCGGCCTGCTGGCGCAGGTGTTCATGCATGGGCCTCTGGGCTATGCGGCGGCGGCCAGCGCCACCCTGGGCGAGGCGCTGGCGCTGCTGCCGCGCTTTTCCGGCCTGCGCACGGCGGCCTTGCGGGTGCAGCTGAAAACCCATCAGCGTGACAGCGAACTGATATTGATCGAAGTGGCCGACCTGGGTGCCAGCCGCATCGTGGTGCTGGAGGCGATGCTGACCATCATCGCGCGCCTGCTGGTCACGCTGAGCGGCCGCCCCTGCGATCAGGCGCAGCTGTTCCTGCCCTGGCCCAAGCCGGCATGGGCGTCGAAGTACGCGGAGTGTTTTGGCGGCAGCTGCCAATTCGACGCGGAGCGGCTGGTGCTGCGCCTGCCGAATGCCTTGCTGGAGGCGCCCTGTCTGACGGCGGACCCGGAAGCCTATGCCAAAGCCTGCGAGGAGTGCGAGCGCCAGCTGGGCGCACCGCCCAGCGCCAGGCCGGTGGCGCAAGGGCTGCGTTCACGCCTGCTGCGCTGCGACGGCGGCTATCCGACGCTGGCGCAGGTGGCCGAAGAACAGTCCACCTCGGCGCGCACCCTGATCCGCAAGCTCAAGGCGGAAGGCAGCAGCTATCAGGACTTGCTTGATGAAGTGCGCTGCGAGCGCGCGCGCTGGTTCCTGCTGCATACCGATATGCCGGTCGACACGATCGCCGAGCGCCTCGGCATGCAGAATAGCTCCAACTTCAGCCGCAGCTTCCGGCGCTGGCAGGGGGTTACGCCGGCGCAGTTTCGCGCCGGCCGCTGATCAGGGAAGATCGTCGGTTGGTACTTCGATCGGTGCGGTGGCCGGGGCCATGTGCCACTGCGCCTTCGGCACCACCTGCGGTTCGGCCGGATCGCTGATGTAGTGCGGCGACATGATCTGCACATTGAATTCATTGAACACGTCGACCACCTGCTGGTGCAGGCGGTTCAGTACCTCGGCGCGGCGGCGCGGGGTCTGCACGGTGGCATAGGCCACCAGCCGGTATTCCACGTAATAGTCCTGCAGCGCCACCTGCATCACATACGGCTTGGGCGTATCGGCGATGTCGTCGATGCGGCTGGCCGCCAGTTCCAGCATGGCGTGTACCTGGCGCCACGGCGTGGCATAGCCGATGGTGACGGTGGTGTCGAGCACAAAGCCGGTGCCGGGGTAGGCGCGCGAATAGTTCTTGGTGGTCTGCGACAGTACCCAGGCGTTCGGTAGCGTGATCTCTTCGCCCAGGCCGGTGCGCAGGCGGATTTCGAACAGGCCCAGTTCCACCACCGTGCCTTCGGTCTCGCCGATGCGCACATATTCTCCTTTGCGTAGCGCCCGCGCGTACATCAAGATCAGGCCACTTGCGCCCTGGCCGACGATGCTGGACGCGCCGATCGATACCATCAGGCCCACCAGCACGGACACGCCCTGGAAGGCCGCCGTCTGCGCGCCCGGCAGGTAAGGGTAGGCCATCGCCAGCGCGAACAGCCAGATCACCACGGTGACGATGCGCCGGGTCGGACCGGCCGTATCCGGATCGAGCCAGCCGAAATGCAGCTCGCCGCTTTCGACCCGCTGGAAGAAGGAAGCGGAGGTCAGCACCACCAGCCGCGCCAGTATCGCTATGACCAGCACCAGCACCAGGCCGGGCAGGGCGTTCAGGATGCTCTGGCCGACGGTGCCGGCGATGTCGAGCAGGTAGTCTTCCAGCCGTTCGCCCCAGGAGCGGGTGTAAGGGACTTTGCCCAGCACGAAGGCGGCCCAGACATAGGTGGCGATCAGGCGCAGCGACCAGACCAGCAGGTTGATCAGATGGCGTACGAAGACGGTGTAGTGTTCCGCGTCGAGCACGCGCACGTTCTTGAAGCGCACCTTGCCCAGGTGGGTGCTGAGCAGGTGCACGCTGCGCTGGCCGGCCCAGCGATGCAGGCGCGTCAGGCCGGCCAGCAGCACCGCGTAGGTCAGCGTGGCGGCGGCGCAGAAGGCGGCGGCGATCAGCAGGTAGTGCAGGCTGTTCAGTTCGCGGTGCTCGTTGAGTGCCTTGTTCAGCTCCGCTGCCGCGGCGGCGGCCACGCTTTCAGTCGTGTCGCCGGCCAGCGGATTGACGTCGGCGGCCGTGACCAGGAACAGCAACTGACCGTCGAGCAGCACCTGGCTGCCTTCGGCGATGTTGCGGCTGCCGGCCTGCAGCGCGCCTTCGCGCGCAATGGCGCTATCGAGGCGTTTGCGCGCGCCCTCGGCCCGGTCGGCCGGGGAGTAGCCGGTCAGTACCGAGCGGAACACGAAGATGGTGCGGTTGGCGAAAGTGAGGGGCGTTTGCGCGGACGCGGGGGCTTCAGTCTTGGCCACGGTGGGGAGCAGATCGGCTGAATAGGCGGCCGGCAGGACGAGCAGCAAGAGGAGGGCAAACAGCAGGCGACACTGGGCAAACATGGAGCTCCTTGGCGGGAATGATATGGTTGCCAATGATGCCATGAAATATGTTGCGCAAGTGGATTCAATCATGCCATTAATTTACTACGGCATTGAAAGTTGCTTATAAAGGGACTAAGTTATAGAGATGCCCAGCCGGCTGGCCAGGCATGACATCACAATAAAAATACAGGGGGATCTACCGTGGTCAACTCCAAGAAAATAGCGATGGTGGCGGCAGTTTTGTCCGTCTGCGGCAGCGTGCATGCGGCTGTCGTCGATACGCCAGACGTTGCGGGCCTCAAGACGTTCATGGACACCAATACCGGCCGCGTGTGGCTGGATATGGACAATTTCTTCGATGCCGGTGCCAATGTCGGCACCAGCGGCTTTGGCATGATCGCCGCCGCCAACGCGGCCGGTTTTTCCATCGCCAACCTGGCCGATGTGCAGCAGTTGTTCAGCACCTTGCCCCTGTCGGGCGGCGAATGGCCGTCGTATGCGGCCGTGATGGGTTATGGCCAGCCGCGCCAGTTAATCTGGGGCATGTATGAAGGCGGCTATTCCCCCGACTACCCCTGGGCCTATGCATGGTCCAGTGACAGTTACTGGAATTTTGGTGGCAACACCTACGGCCCCGGGGTGCAGAACGATGGCAATTCCGGCTCGGTCGACATGGGGATCTGGGCCTACCAGACCAACCCCGTACCGGAGCCGGACACCTGGCTGATGACCCTGGGCGGCCTGGGCCTGCTGGCCGCGCTGGCGCGCCGGCGCAGGGTGTAAGGGATCCAGGGCGCCCTGGCGGGCGTCCCGGCTGACAAAGCAATCCGGATTGCCGCCGGCGGCGGCGCGGTGATTTAGCGCTGGTCGGCGCGGCGGCGCCGCTCGGGCTCCGACAGCACCCGTGCAATCACGGGCAGGGGCACATGGGCATCGGCCAGGAACTCGGCGGCCGATGCGCGCCCGCGCGTGGCCAGGATATCGAGGCTGGCATTGACGACCACCGCCATCGCGCGGTTCGGGCGCGAGCGTCGTTCTATGAAACCCATGGTGTCCTCCATTCGAAACGTCAACGTTAGCACATTCCCGTGGTTTTGTATTTTCGCAACAAACTGCTGTTGCTGGGCATACTCACGGGCAGATGGGCGAACCGGGTTCGTAGCCCAGCGACTCGGCCTTGACGACGCTGAGGGCGCTGGGCAGATTAAAGCCCTGCAGGGTAAAGGGCAGCAGCGGCTGATAGGGGATGGGTTCGCAGCCGACGCCTTCGGGCTGGCACAGGCGCACCCTGACCAGGCGGATGCAGTTGGCGCCGAAGGGATCGCTCATGCAGTTGACGCGGTTGCGCGCGGCGCAGTTGGGCAGGGTCCCGTTCAAGGGCACCGCCGTCAGGTTGTCGGCGGAATCGCGGCTCAGTGCCAGGTAATCGATGCGGATATGCGCATCCGTCACCGGTGCGCCGAGGGCCAGCAGACCCGCATCGGCGCGGAAAATGGCGTTCTGGCGCACGGTATTGAGTGCTGCCGTATCGGTCGGATAGATCATGGCGGCGCCACGGGCGGCGCGGCGCGTGACTTCCTGCAAGGTATTCCACATATACAGGGCGCGCGCGACTTCGATGATGCCGAACAGCAGAGTGAAGATCATCAGGCTCAGCAAGGCGAATTCGACCGCCGCCACGCCGGCCTGCCTACGCCGGGCCGGACGGCGGCACCGGGCGCGCTTACTGGTCCACATAGGGCATGCGCGCCAGCTGGGCGGGGGGATCATTGGTATAGCTCCACGGCGTTGCTCAGCGTGCGTTCGGGCGCGACGCCGCCGAATTCTGCGTGCAGCGTGCTCGCCGTGGCAGGCACGGTCATGAAAAAACGCCCCACCGCCAGCACATTGGCGGTGACGGCGGTACCGGTGGGCACCGGGCAGCTGAGCAAAGCCACATTCAATACCCGGCGCAGGCGCACGCCCGGATGGGCGGCCGACGGCGCCAGGAAATGTGTTCCGGCAATCGACTGGTAAGGCGTGCTGGCCGGATAGGCGGTGGCGGTGGGCAGACCGGGCTTGTACAGCGTGGACCAGCTGCCGGTGGCGAGGGTAGCGTAGCCGCTGACCGGCTCGGCCACCCCTGCGCTATAGGCCGAGAACAGGACCGTCCTGGCATAGCTCCATAGCGGTCCGTAACTGCCCGCGGTATTGCTGCCGGGCGCGGGCAGGGGATCGGCCACGGTCCACAGATTGCCGGCGCTGCTAAATGGCGTGGCGCTTTGGCCCGACGGCGCGGTCGCCATCCATGGCGTGCCGGAATTGAAGACATAGGATTTGATGTTGGCGTCCGGCGGTGCGCCGTTGGGGCTGCACAGGTTGCCGGGGTACTGGTCGAAGCGGGAGTTGAGCCGATCGAACAACTGGGCCAGTGGAAATGGCGAGCTCACCGTGATGCTGGTGCCGGCGATCCGTGGCAAGGGCATGCTGCCGGTGCAGACGAAGGGGCCGACTTCGGCCGCCGTCATATTCGCCGCCGAGCCCAGCGCGCCGACCGGATCGAGCGGATCGATGACAAAGTTCTGCGGCGTGGCGCTGCCGAAAGCCAGTTGCATCAGGTCGTAGGCCACGCCGCGCCGGAAGCCGTATTCCACCAGTTCGGTAATGATGGGTGGGCCGGGATTGACGCGTGCCGCCGCCGGCGTGGCCGACAGCGCGCAGATCGCCAGCGGCAGGACGTTGATGCTGGAGCGGCCCGCGATGGCGCGGGCCTGGGTGCTGGTGCTGGCCAGCGCGCTCGACAGGATGCCCATGAAGGCCGTGTTGACCTTGCCCAGGTCCGGGTCGAGCGCGCCGGTATCGACGCGCGCGTAGAACAGATTGGCGGGCGTGAGCGCGGCCGCGCTGGCGTTGACCCAGTCCGATTCCGGGGCCGTGGCGGATTGGCTGAACTGGAGCGCGGCGGCGTTCCAGCTCACCGAGGCATTGTCGTATCGATAGCTCGCGTCGGCCGCGGCCGTACTCGGGGGGGGGGCGGCGCTGGTGATGCCGGCCGCGGTGCCGTTCAACTGGCGCGCGGCCGCCAGCGCGGCGCCATCGGCCAGATCCTGCAACTCGGTCTTGCGGTGGTAGAGCTGGGCCAGATCGAGCGCCATGCCGATGAAGCCGAACATGACCAGCATCATCAGCGTGAACGTGATCGCCACCGCGCCGCGCTGTGAGCTTGGACGGGCCGGACGCGGGCCGGCACGGCGGGCAGGGTGGGGCGGCGTGAACCCGGTCATGCGGCAACTCCTATCGCGGCATTCAATTCATTCCCACGCGCAAGGAAGCGCGTCAGCAGTTGATTTTATCGGGGGAAATATTGCTGGAATTGATGTGGAGCAAGCCTCGGGATTGCGCGGGAGCGCGGGGCTGGTGCGTGCTTGCGCGGCTAAAACGCGCCAATAGTGTCCAATTGATCACCTATGTGCTAGAATCCTGCCGCGCTGCCCGGATGGTGAAACTGGTAGACACTGGAGACTTAAAATCTCCCGCCTGTAAGGGCGTGCCGGTTCGATTCCGGCTCCGGGCACCACAAACATGTCTTTCGCAGTCTCCCAACGTCTATCGAACCCGCATTTCTCCTATGAGAGTGCGGGTTTTTTGTTGCCGGAAGTCTGAGCGTGTCTCTTGCCATCTCCCCCGAGGTAGGGACCTGTTATGGGGGCATGGGAGCGATCGGTTTAGCCGCATCAGCGCTTGCGCCAACGTGGCGACAATGTGCTGGCCTTCGATCCCCACCCGGACCTGCCCCGCTGGGCGACATTAATGCAGTCTACTTTGCCGCCCTGTGGATATCTGTGATTTTTTCGGGTGTGAATGCACTGTAAAATGTGTCCCGGTACTGTTGTTTTAATATTAATGTTAATATTTTAGAGGGGTATTTTGTGCGCATAAAAATTGTCGCCACCTTGCTGCTGGCAATGGCAGTTGAGTCACCCGCAGTGGCTCAAATCATCGACTACAGTGTTTTTGCCTGGAGCCTGCCACGTGGATTCAACTTCAACGGCGATCGGCCATTCGTCAATCCCATCACCGGCCAAGCCGATATCGCCACTTTCCAATTCGATGGAAAGCAGATCAACGGCGCCTCCATCACCAATAATGGCAGTGGCGTCAACGACGTGCACATACAGCGTGTCCACGACAATGCCATCAACGAGGACGTGACTCGGGTTGTTCTTCGACAGCGTACGGAAGATGCCGTGACTGCGGGCAGCCACCGGACACAAATTAATTCTTACGCCATCGAGCCGTACAAGCGCTACATTCTCGATCTGGAATTCAAACTGGATGATGATGATCATTGGGACTTTTCCACCACAGCTCAGGGAGTGGGGCCAGGCTTGATCTGGCAACTGAAGGGACAGCCGAAGATCGATCATCAATGGGGCAACCCGGTGATGGGGCTCAACCTGTCTGGCAATCAACTGAAAATGGAGATTCTCTACCCGCTCTCGGCAGCCAAGGCCACGGCCTGGCCCATGACTGACGGCGTCAGCTGGGCGAAAAATCAATATGTTGCAGTTGACCTGCCGCAAAAAACGCTCACTGCCGGCGTGTATCACCGCGTGCAATTGGTTTTCTATGCGGACGACGCGCCGAACAAGGTGATTAACCAGCCGGGCATCCCTGAGGGAAAAGGCTTTGTTACCGCTTACCTGGATGGCCAGCCATGGTTCAATTATGTCGGTCCTACCTTGCATCCGGATCAACTGGGGCCTCACAACACTAGCTTTGGTTGGTATCAATGGTCTGGTGCACCGACTACCGACCGCGTGATCTACTACCGCAAGAATAGTTTGTACGAGTGGAAGTAAGCCATATTTGAACGACAGCGCTACCAAGGTGTGCTTGAACTCCAACGGATGCTGGCGATAGTGGCCGCGTGTGTTCTTCGAAATGAGCGCTTGAATATTTGTGTCCCTATTCAGAATTTGTGGGCATAGATGCTGCGCCAAAATTCGATCATGAATGCCGCTGGTCAGCCAGTCCAGACGACGCGGGGAAGACGCTTACCTACGTGCGGCCAGATGGTAGCGCTGCTGGAGCACCAGTATCTTCACCCCCAGCACGGTGGGATACGGTGCTCTACCGCCTTTGGCGCGCGAGGGTCTTGGGGCAACCGCATATTGTCGTCCCCAGTTTTAGCGCGAACGATTACCGCCCTGTGTGGTCTATAGCTTATGGGGGTTTTATAGGCGGTGCGGCTGCGCGCGATCGGGTGATCTCATGATGAAAATCGGGGTGGGACTGTTGGGACTGGTCATGGCCGTGCCGGCCATCGCGGGCTTCGAGGCAGGCTTGAAGGCGCTCCAGGCGCGCGATTATGCCGCCGCGCTGACGGAAGCGCGCCAGGGGCAAGCGGTCGGCGATGCGCGCGCGTCCTATCTGGTGTTCGTGGTCCTGAGTCAGACCGCGCTGCTTTATCTTGATGCCACCGGTAAGCCCGATATGAGCAAGTATTTCCGGCTGGCGGCGCGTCCGGTCTCCGAGCGCGTGCCGGATGTGGAAGCATACGACGCGCTGTATCGCGCCGCCGCCGCCGGCTTCCTCCCCGCAGTGGTGGGACTCGCGGCGCTTGAAGGCGGCGTGCTCGGCGAAGGCAATCGTGCCCGGCTCATGGCGCTGTTGCAGACCCTGCCGCCGCAGCAGAAACAGGCTCTGTCTGGCTATGAAAGCATCGCGCGCCGGATGGATGGCCTGGGACAGAGCTATGCCTCGCCCCGGCTATTCGTCGACACCTTGGAGTTGGGAGAAGTATTAGCGACACTGAAGGCTTGCGGCGCGAGCCCGGTCACCAGTCCGGCCGCGCTGGTGGTCACTGCAATCACGACGCCACCCCACGACACGCTCTATCTGCCGTCAACGGTGCCGGGCTACGAGCGTGCGTTTCTGGTTGCCGGCCAGTGGCAGGAGGAATGGACCTTCCAAGCCTGCGGAAAGACCGTCGCGCTGAAGATCGATTTTTCCGCCGATGGCATGGGCGGTGCCCACATGCGCACCGATATCCAGGCCGCCAGAGTTATTGGCGTCGGCGAACAAGAGCAGCCGAAGCAATAGGGCGCGAAAAACGGAATCCGGCAATTGACTTGACACGCGGGCTACTCAAATCGGGGATTTTTCCTCGTCGAAATCACCGACTGCATCGCCCACTCGACGACAAAACAGATTGGTACTGGCAGTTAGCGATGACGAGCTGGAAATAATTTTGTGCCGCTACCACGATTGACCAGCAGCGGTAGCGGACTGTGACAAACTATTGCTGCACCGCGCGCTGCAGCGATGGCTCGCCACTCAATGCAAACGGCATGGCCCTGGCCCAGCGGTTGGACGATAGCGAGAACGTCAGCGAACGCACCTGGTGATACCAGCCGGCAGGCACGTAGAGCATATCCCCAGGATGGACGATGACTTCGATCATCGTCGCCTGGCGCGCCAGAGGGAACTTCTCGTAATCCGGCGCTTCCGGATCAAACGGCGAGCCGAACAGGATGGCATTCGCCTCGTTGGGGTAGAGGAATTCGTCGTGATGCGGCGGCGACAGGAAAATACGTTTCGTGCCCCAGATCTGGGCGAAGATATTGTCGTCATAGTCGCAATGCAGCGGCGTCACCGTGCCGGCGGGGCCTAGCCAGAAGCGCGGCGGACCCATTTTGTCAAAATAGGTGGGCCAGTGGCACAGGCGGTTCAGTTCGCGTAATTCCAGATTGCCCAGATAGGGCGGCAGATCCTGGGTGCCGTTCGCTACAAGCTCCAGATACTCCAGCATGGACATGTCCTGCATGGCCCGGTCGGGGGCGAATGCCGTGTTGATATAGTCGCCTACCCGTGCGCGCACCGGCAGGTGGCTGTAGCGCTCACGCAGGGTGTCCGGGCTAAGGGCAAACAGCGGCCAGCGCTTGACGAGCCCGCTTGTCAGGAAAGGCAGGCCCAGTTCGGCGCGCGCCCGGAACGCTGCGGCGTCAAGCTGGCCGAGGCGCGGCACTTCGGCAATTGCAGGCAGTTCGCGTGCGACGCGCTTGATGGCGTCGCGCATTTCCTGGATGGAGGTGACGCCGCGAACCTGTGCATCCTTTTGTTCTCGCGCCTGCTTTCTGGCGAGGGCGTCCATGGTCGACGCGGAATCCGACGCCTGCCGGGTGGGCGGCAATCGTGGCGCGATACGCAACGCTTGATTATCCACCAAGGAATTCATTTCTTTTGACATTTACTTCTTCACTACAGGCACTGAATCGTTCAGTTTACCATTTTGTCGAAGCGAAAACGCGATGTCTGCGTGGGCGGCCTGTCAATGGAGGGGTGATAGGGATTCATGTTTGTCGCTGTCTTTGGCTCTGATGGCGTCCAGACGCACTTGGGTTTTCATAATCTGCACGTCGATTTCCGCTGTTTGCCGTCTAAACTCGGCTTGCGCAGCGGATGTGTTTTTCCCCGACTCGAAAGACGCGAACTTGTTTGAAAGTACGGTTGCGTTAAACACTGCAACACCGAATACAGTCGCGAGAACGACGCTGATGCCGGTCACGATGACCGTGATTTTAAGATTGGAGATCGAAGTTTTTATTTCGGACATCAAAGTTTTTATTTCTGACAGCAACATCTTCAATTCCAAGATAGACGCTTCGATGGCGGCAAGATCGGCGTTCATTCCTGCTCCCCTCGGAGTTTATGAAGGCACGCCGTTTGGGCTCGTGGTTCCAGCACTCCTCCGCGCCGTCATCGCGAGCAGCGCCAAGCCACCCAGCAGCATGCCGTAGGTGAGCGGTTCCGGCACCGGGACGATATCGATGCTGATCAAGCCAGTTTGCCGGTCCACCGCCTGCCAGGACGAAAACACGATGTCGTGAATGTTATACACGGTTTGCTGGTAATGGATGGGCTGTCCATACGTCATCAGGACGGTGCCGTTGGCGACCACGTTGCCATTGATGTCGCGGAAGTTCAGGTAGAGCTCGTAGGGTGTCAGGTTGTCGCCGGGCGTGGCGTTGCCGCCAGGGTAGTGGTCGAAGTCGAAAGTCATGCCCTCGAAGTCGAACCGTCCGGCGTTGTAGCTCATGATGGCCGACCCCATCTGGAACTGGATGCGCGGTTCGTCGCCATAGGAGGTGATGTTGCCGCTGAAGTTAAAGCCGCTGTAGTTGCCACCGATCTGGCCGGGCGGCATGTGCAGGGGAATGGTGGCGGCGCAGACGGCGCCGCTCATGGATAGGGCGACAAGCAGAGGGGCAATCAATTTCTTCATGGTAGGCACCTGGTGGAAATCGCGGCGGGAGTGTCGAAAAAGCATAGCACCCGCGCTACGCGGTAAATGCGCGAAATCCCACCGGTGCGCGGTTTATATTTTCAGATGGGGACGCTTTGGCGGGCGCGCCGGATGGTGTAGCATGCTGGGTCGGCACAGGAGCATGCGCGCGGCTGCGCGAGCCCGGCCGGCTATTCAAGGACAGAAAGAGTTATGCAAATCAAAATTAATGACGTGCTGCGCAGTTACATCGATCCGCTGACGGAGAGCGAGTACGCGGCGCTGGAGCGCAGCATCCTGGTGGAAGGTTGCCGGGATTCGCTGGTGCTGTGGCAGGATGTGCTGGTGGATGGTCATAACCGTTACCAGATCTGCCAGCAGCATGGTATTCCCTTCAAGGTTATTGAAAACACCAGCTTCAAGTCGCTGGACGACGTCAAGCTGTGGATGATCGATAACCATCTGGGCCGGCGCAGCGTGTCGGACTTCCAGCGCGGCGTGCTGGCCTTGCGCAAGAAGGATATCGTCGCGGCCAAGTCGGCCGAGATGGCGGCGCGCGCCCAGGCGGAAGACGCGGCCATCGCGCCAGCGGAGGGCGAGGCGGAACCGAAGGCGGCCGCCATGCCTTTGAGCTCGCGCGAGGATATCGCCCGCGCCGCCCGCCTGAGCAGCAATACCATCAGCCAGATTGAAAAGATCCAGAAGACGGCGGCGCCGGAACTGGTGGAAGCCGTGCGTTCGGGGACGATTTCGATCAACGCGGCGGCCACGGTGGCTTCGCTGCCGGAGGCCGAGCAGGTGGCGGCTGTCGCCGGCGGCAAGAAGTTCCTGCAGCAGGCGGCCAAGGAAGTGCGCGAACTGCGCGCGGCCTCGCGTCCGGCCAAGGAGCCGAAGGAAGGCGCGGAACCGATGACGGAAGTCGAACAGCTGCGCGCGGAAATCGCCACGCTCAAGGAACGCAACGCCGCCCTCAAGGCGGAGAATGCGGCCCTGCACGAGCGCATCTCCGCGTTGGTGGACGCCTCCTGAACCCTGGCCGCGCTTAAATCGCGGCCGGTGCCCTGCGCAGATCCTCACGCAGGTCTTCCACATGTTCGATACCGACCGATAGCCGGATCAGCCCATCGCCGATGCCTAGCTTGGCGCGCGTCTCGGGCGGTATGGTGGCATGGGTCATCAGGGCCGGATGCTCGATCAGGCTTTCCACACCGCCCAGGCTTTCGGCCAGGGTAAACACTTCACACCGTTCCAGAAAGCGCCGCGCGCCCGGCAGATCGGTATCCAGATCGATCGAGATGATGCCGCCAAACCCTTCCATTTGACGTTTTGCCAGCGCGTGCTGGGGGGGATTCCAGCCCCGGATAGTAGACGCGCTTGACCAGCGGCTGCCGCTCCAGCCATCGCGCCGGGTCCAGCGCGCTGGCGCAATGACGCTCCATGCGGATGGCCAGCGTTTTCACACCGCGCAGCGCCAGGAAGGCTTCGAAGGGGCCGGCGATCGCGCCTACCGAATTCTGCAAAAAATCCCAGCTGTTCGCGCCACCCACCCTGATGCGGCTCGGCGCCGACGATGGCAATGCCGCCGATGATGTCCGAGTGGCCGACGATTCACGCTGGGAAGGAATGTATTCGTGCTAGCTTATGCGCTGGCCTTGGAACGGTTCCTGGGTATTTCTGCTGTCGTATCGGCAAGGATGCGCTTTTTTCAAAGGTGCTGCCGCACGCGGTTTATAATCCGCCTCTTCGAATTCCCAGGGTAGAAGGCTGCAGTGGCAAAACTTTATTTCCGATATTCTGCGATGAACGCAGGTAAATCCACCGCCATGCTGCAGGTGGCGCACAACTACGAAGAGCAGGGGCAGGCGGTGCGCCTGTACACGGCCGCGATCGATACCCGCCACGGCGTGGGCCAGGTCACGTCGCGGCTGGGGCCGCAGCGCCAGGTCGATGTATTCGATAGCTGGACCGATTTTTTGGCCGACATTCCCAAGGTTGCCTGCGTGCTCATCGACGAGTCGCAGTTTCTCAGCACGGCACAAGTGCAGCAGTTGCACCAGTTGGCGCAGATGCATGGCGTGCCGGTGATCTGTTACGGCTTGCGCACCGACTTCCGCGGCGAACCTTTCCCCGGTTCGGCCTATCTGCTGGCGCTGGCCGACGATATTGAGGAACTCAAGAATATTTGCAGCTGCGGCAAGAAGGCCACCATGAATATCCGGGTGGATGAGAATGGCAAGCGCCTGAAGGATGGCGAGCAGATCAGCATTGGCGGCAATGAGCGTTATCGCCAGGCTTGCGGGCGCTGCTTTTATGCCGACTGAGATGGTTTCCAATAAAACCCAAGGCGTATTCTTGAGGGGGCGTTCGAGGGCCGGCGGCAATCTTAAAACCCACGGCAAAGAGCCGGGGGCCTTTCCCACAGGGACAGGCGGGGCGCAGCCCCTCCCCGGACCCCGGGGTCAGACCCCAGGGTTAAGCCGTGGGTTTTAAAAAAGCGTCGCGGCATGCTTGATTTAGCGGGAAACTGCGCCGACTTGGCCCCGCGCTGGCTGTGCGGCCAGCGCCAAGAGCTACTCTATCTCGCGCCATCGCTGCTGCTGGCGCTGGTGATCCGCGCGCTGGCACGGCGCCATCCCATCTTCTTCCTGTTCACCCTGGCGGGCACGCTGTGCCACGAACTGGCGCACTTCGGCGCCGGCCTGCTTACCTGCGCCAAACCCGTCTCGCTGACGATCATCCCGCGCCGGGTGGGGCAGGGCTGGCACCTCGGTTCGCTCAGGCTCACGCGGCTGCGCTGGTATAACGCCGCCCCGTCCGCGCTGGCTCCCTTCCTGGTGCTGGCGCTGCCCTGGCTGACGGCACGCTGGCGCACCCATCCCGGCTGGCAGTTCCAATGGCTGGATCTGCTGCTGGCCTTCGCCCTCGCACCGCAGTTCCTGGCCTGCTGGCCATCCAGGGTGGACTGGAAGATCGCGCTCAAGTCCTGGCCCTATCTGCCGATCGGCGCCGGGCTGTTCGCGCTGCTGCGCTGGGCCGGATGGCTATAGCGCGGCCCGGCCGCAACTGCTACTATGCGTTGCCTTCGGGGAACTTAAGGGGGATTCCATGTGGCCAGACGATGCATTCTTGCCGGTTTTGCCCGCAAGTTAGCCAGACGCGTGACCTCGTCGCGGCGTTTTCAGCCGCCCTTAAGGTTTCGCATGGAAACTATGTTTCTCAGGGGTGTGCCCTGGCTGCTATCCTGTAGAATAAGATTCAGCTAGAGGTAGAGTTCCCCATTCCGCCGACGGCGCCGGACTTGGTCCGGCACGGTCGGCAAAATCGACAATTTACGTTCGGAGTAAGCCGATGAAGAAGCAAATGTTGTTGGTAGCACTGGCAGCTGGACTGTCCATGCAAGCCGGCGCGGCCACGCCGGAAAAAACGACGGAAACCCAGATGAAACCGCAGGCCCAGCAACTCCAGGCCGCCGTGTGGGCCTCGCGTTTCCTGTCCCGCTACCACTACAAGGCGACGCCGCTGGACGACGCGATGTCGGAAAAAATCTTCGACCGCTATTTCAAGTCGCTCGACGGTGAAAAACTGTTCTTCGTCCAGGCCGATATCGACCAGTTCGCTCCCGCGCGCAGCCGCCTGGACGACGCCATCAATAACGAAAACCTCAACGTTCCCTTCTCGATCTATAACCTGTACCAGCAGCGCTTTGGCGAACGCTTTGCGTTTGCGCGCGAGCTGCTCAAGGGGAAATTCGATTTCTCCGTGGACGAGAGCTATCAGTACGACCGCGAAAAAGCCGAATGGCCGAAGAACGAAGCCGAGGTGCGCGAGCTGTGGCGCAAGCGCGTCAAGAACGACTGGCTGCGCCTGAAACTGGCCGGCAAGGAAGACAAGGGCATCCGCGAGATGCTCGACAAGCGCTACGAAAATTACATGAGCCGTTCGCGCAAGCTGAACAATGAAGACGTGTTCCAGATCTTCATGAACGCCTACACCATGTCGATCGAGCCGCACACCAATTACCTGGGACCGCGCGCGTCGGAGAACTTCGACATCGCCATGCGCCTGTCGCTCGAAGGCATCGGCTGCGTGCTGCAGACCCGCGACGAATACACCGTCGTGCGCGAAGTGGTGCCTGGCAGCCCGGCTGGCCTGTCCGGCAAGATCAAGGTGGGCGACCGCATCGTGGCCGTCGGCCAGGGCGACAGCGGCTCGCTGACCGAGGTGCTGGGCTGGCGCATCGACGACGTGGTGGCGCAGATTCGCGGCACCAAGGACTCCACCGTGCGCCTGGATATCCTGCCGGCCGATGCCGGTCCGGATGGCAAGCACACCATGGTGGCGCTGGTGCGCAAGAAAATCAGCATGGAAGAGCAGTCGGCCAAGAAGTCGATCCTGGAAGTGCGCGATGGCACCGTGAAGCGCCGCATCGGCGTCATTTCGCTGCCGACCTTCTATCAGGACTTCGAGGCACGCCGCAAGGGTGACCGCGAATTCAAGAGCGCCACCCGCGACGTGGCCCGCCTGCTGGGTGAGCTGAAACGCGAAAAAGTCGACAACGTGCTGATCGACCTGCGCAACAACGGCGGCGGTTCGCTGAGCGAGGCGGTCGAACTGACCGGCCTGTTCATCGACAAGGGCCCGGTGGTCCAGCAGCGCAATGCCGAGGGCAAGGTCGAAATCGAATCCGACACCAATGCCGGCCTGGCCTGGGATGGCCCGGTGGGCGTGCTGATCAACCGTGGTTCGGCGTCGGCGTCCGAGATCTTTGCGGCGGCGATCCAGGATTACGGCCGTGGCCTGATCATCGGCGAGCCTAGCTTCGGCAAGGGCACCGTGCAGACGCTGGTCAATCTGGACCGCTTCGCACAGGGCGACAAGGCCAAGCTGGGCGAACTGAAGATGACCATTGCCCAGTTCTTCCGCATCAATGGCGGCACCACCCAGCTGCGCGGCGTCACGCCCGACATCAAGCTGCCGGCGCTGTCCGATGCCGACAGCTTCGGCGAGTCCAGCTATGACAATGCCTTGCCGTGGACCTCGATCAAACCGGCCATCTACATTCCGGCCGGCGAGCTGAAGGAAATCGTGCCGATGCTGGACAAACGCCACGAGGCGCGGGTGGCCAAGGACAAGGACTTCCAGTATCTGCAGGAAGACATCACCCTGGTCAAGAAGCTGCGCAAGGAAAACCTGATCTCGCTGAACGAAACCGTGCGCCGCAAGGAGCGCGATACGCAAGAGGCGCGTGCCAAGTTGCGTGAGGCGCGTCTGGTGGCCAGCAGCGCCACGCCGAGCGGCGACGATCCGGTGCTGGTGGCCGATCCGAAGGACGTGATCAACAAGGTCTCGGCCGGGAAACTGGTACCGGGCAAGCCTGGTTCCAAGATCGCCGCAGTCAAGGGCGCTTCGCGCACCGACGACGGCCTGCAGGCCGACGAGCGCGGCCTGGCGGCCGAGCTGGACGCGGAAAAAGCGGCCAAGAGCGCCAAGGACGTGCTGCTGAACGAAGCGGTGCATATCCTGGCCGACGAGGTCAGTCTGCTCAAGACCGATACTCGCTTGGCGTCGCGGGTGCTGCCGTATGTGGCCGATGTGAACAAATAAGCGGTTGTACGAAGCAAGCTGAACCCCATGCATGCATGGGGTTTTTTTATACCCTCTGCGTGCCGCGACAATTGTTAAAATCCACGGCAAAGAGCTGGGGTCAGACCCTGGGGTCCGGGGAGGGACTGCGTCCCGCCTGTCCCGATGGGACAGGCCCCCAGGGTTACGCAGTAGGTTTTGGAAAGCGCACTAATGGGTTATTCACAAATCCAATGACCATCATCACAACTAACAATTGGATATATATGCCGCAATGCAGCATCATTCACCTGTCTCCTCTATCTCCTCCAAGGAAATAGATTTTGCCCGCTCTTTAGCGGGCATTTTTTTTGTCCGAAGAAAAGTGTTGCTTGCGGCACCGGCGGCTGGCGAATTGCGTTAAAAAAATGGTATCTTTTTATATTATTCATTTTCTAACGAGGAGCCGCCATGCCAGAGTTGACTATCAAATTGAACGGTAAAGCCGTCGGTAAATCCTGCGATGCCACAGTCGGCGAGCGGATGAATTTCTCCTTCGTCTGCACTGGCGGCGTGCTGGCCGACCCGCGCTGGCATATCACCGGCCCCGCGATGTGCGGCGATTACGAGATGAGCAACGCACGCTCCACCGAAGCCCTTGCCACCATCGGCGCCGGCGCGACCGCGTCGTGGTGCCTTGCCAACACAGGGCAGGCGCGGGTCATCCTGCAGGGCACGGTGGCGGGCGCAACGGTCGTCGCCAACCTGAACATCTCGATCACCGCGCCCAAAGTCATTGAATTTGCCGCCGTCACGGACGACGTTCACATCGGGCTGGTCGATAGCGAACTTCTTGAGCAGGGCGCGCTCTATCTGACGTTTGGCGGTCTGAAATCGACGCGCAAGGCGGGCATTGAGTGGACCGCCAAACTGGTCGGCTCCTCGTTTACCTCCGGCAGCTATGCCTTCGTTCAACTGATGAAGATCAGCCGGCAAAAAAGCTATAACAACGCCGCGCTGCCGGCGATGAGCTCCAGTTCCGAGGACAGCTGGGTGCTCGACGAGGACGTATTTTATGGCACTACCGAATCGACCAATTCACTGATGGCGCAGGCCGACGGCGAGTACGAGGACTTTGTCACCGCACAATGGCCCTCGGAATCAACCATGATCAAGGGCGACGACAGCCCGGGCACGCCCTTGTTCTCCAGCCTGCCGGAAGAGCACCGACGCTTCGATGAAATCAGGGTGGAGGAGCATTTCCGGACTTATTTGATGTACCGGCCTAAAGCCGCCGGCAGTATCTGGGTGTCCATCGCCAAGCTGGAATGGCATTGGAAGGCCCACGCCAAATTCAGCAAAGAGGTCAGCAGCAGCAAGGGCACGTGGCGCCTGATCAGCAAAGAGTTCGACGTCAATCCCGTGGGCGAGAAATGCATCGAACTGCCGGCTTGGACGCGCAACCGCAACCAGATCATGAGAAACTGAGCGCACTGATCCAGCCGCCCGGGCCGGTGCTCCCACTGTTGGAAGGTGGGAGCACCGGCCCGATTTTTCTCCTGGCCACCGCTGTCCTGGCTGCCGGAATGGTTTAGATTGGGTGCAGGTGCAAAATAGCTTGTTGACCGCTTGAATTTATGAGGTACAATTAATGTGAACGGTCGTGCTTTTTTAGCGCCGGTACACAATAAAAGGAGACAGCATGGATTTGAACTATAGCGCCGAGGATCTGGCGTTCCGCGACACCGTACGCGCCTTCCTCGACGCGAACTTGCCTGCCGACTTGCAGCACAAGGTGCGCCAGCATCTGCGCCTGCAAAAGGAAGATTATGTGCGCTGGCACCAGATCGTGGCCCGCCAGGGCTGGGTCGCCCCGGCCTGGCCGGTGGAATACGGCGGTCCGGGCTGGAACGCCACCCAGCGCCATATCTGGGAAGAAGAATGCGCCCGCGCCGGCACCCCGCCTATCCTGCCGTTCGGCGTGAACATGGTGGCGCCGGTGATCATGGCCTTCGCCAGCGAAGAACAGAAAGCCTATTACCTGCCGCGCATCCTCAGCTGCGAAGACTGGTGGTGCCAGGGTTACTCCGAGCCAGGCTCCGGTTCCGACCTGGCTTCGCTGAAAACCACCGCCGAACGCGTGGGCGACCATTACATCGTCAACGGCCAGAAAACCTGGACCACGCTGGGCCAGCACGCCGACATGATCTTCTGCCTGGTGCGCACCGACAGCGGCGTGCGCAAACAGGAGGGCATCTCCTTCCTGCTGATCGATATGAAAACGCCAGGTATCACCGTGCGTCCCATCATCATGCTCGACGAAGACCATGAAGTGAACGAAGTCTTCTTCGACAACGTCAAAGTACCGGTGACGAACCTGGTCGGCAAAGAAAACAAGGGCTGGACCTACGCCAAGTACCTGCTGGGCCACGAGCGCACCGGCATCGCCGCCGTGGGCCGCTCCAAGCGCGAGCTGCTGTTCCTGAAGAAGATCGCTGCCCAGCAGCAGAAGCGCGGCAAATCGCTGCTGCAAGATCCGCTGTTCGCCGCCAAGGTGGCAAACCTGGAAATCGAATTGATGGCGCTGGAAACCACGGTGCTGCGCGTGATCACCAAGGAATCGCATGCGCCGGGACCGGAAGCGTCGATGCTGAAAGTGCGCGGTTCCGAAATCCAGCAGATCCTCACCGAGCTGATGGTCGAGGCGCTGGGTCCGGAGGCCCTGCCTTTCGACACCGCCTACCTGGAAGGCAGCAGCGAGCACGCCATCACCGGCGACGATGCCGCCGCGCCGCTGGCAGGCTACTACTTCAATTTCCGCAAGACGTCGATCTACGGCGGCTCTAACGAGATTCAGAAAAACATCATTACCCAGATGATTCTGGGTCTGTGAGGGGACAGCAATGGATTTTACTTTCAAAGAAGAGCAGCAACAATTCGCCGATGCCCTGCGCCGCTGGGTCGACAAGGACTACGGCTTCGCCGAGCGCCACAAGATCATCCACTCGCCGGCCGGCGTGTCGGATGCGGCATGGGCCACGCTGACGGAACTGGGCATGACGGCCTTGCCGGTGCCGGAAGAGCAGGGCGGCTTTAACGGCAGCGCGGTCGATATGCTGGTGGTGATGCAGGAACTGGGCCGCGGCCTGGTGGTCGAGCCTTACTTCGCCACCGTGCTGGGCGCGCAATTTCTCAAGCTGGCCGGCGGCCATGACGATCTGCTCGAACAGGTCGCGGGCGGCACGCTGAAACTGGCCAGCGCCATCGGCGAGCAGCAGTCGCGCCATGAACTGAACGATATCCAGACCACCGCGCGCGCCAGCGGCGGCGGCTACATCATCAACGGCAGCAAGTCCGTCGTGGTGCATGGCGGCCAGGCTGGAGCCCTGATCGTGTCGGCCCGCAGCAGCGGCGCCCAGCGCGATACCGACGGCATCTCGCTGTTCGTGGTGCCGGCCGATGCCGCTGGCGTGACCATCCGCGACTACCGCACCATCGACGGCCAGCGCGCCGCCACGGTGACGCTGGCCAATGTCGAACTGTCCGCCTCCGCCTTGCTGGGACAGGCCGGCGCCGGCTGGTCCATCCTGGATGCGGCGGCCGACTACGGCGCGACCCTGCTGTGCGCCGAAGCCGTTGGCGCGATGGATGCGATCTTCGCCGCCACGCTGGAATACCTGAAAACGCGTTCGCAGTTCGGCGCGCCGATCGGAAAATTCCAGGCGCTGCAGCACCGCATGGCCGATATGTTCATCCACGTCGAGCAAGCCCGGTCGATGGCCATGCTGGCCGCCGTCAAGGTGTCCTCGGACGATGATGAAGAGCGCCGCCGCATCGTCTCCGCCGCCAAGGTGCGCGTAGGCCAGGCCTGCAAATTCGTCGGCCAGCAAGCGGTGCAGCTGCACGGCGGCATGGGTGTGACGGACGAGCTGCCAGCGGCTCACCACTTCAAGCGCCTGACCATGATCGACCTGACCCTGGGCGACGCCGACCATCATCTGGAACGCTTCATCGCCCAGCCGGGCTTCCTGGAAACCGCTTAAGGAGCGCGTATGAGCCCGACCAAGTGGTACTTTGAGGACTTCTTCGTCGGGCAGGAGGTGCCGCTGGGCAGCCGTCTCGTCACCGAGGAAGAGATCATCGCCTTCGCGCGCGAGTTCGATCCGCAGCCCTTCCATGTGGATCACGACGCGGCCGAAAAATCGATCTTCGGCGGCGTCGTCGCCAGCGGCTGGCATACCTGCAGCATGATGATGCGGATGGTGGTCGATGGCATGCTCAGCGCTTCGTCGAGCATGGGCTCGCCCGGCCTGGACTGCGTGCGCTGGATCAAGCCGGTGCGCGCCGGCGATACGCTCACCGTGGTGTATCAGACCAAGGAAGTGCGGCCGTCGGCCTCCAAGCCGGATCGCGGCGTGGTGGTGTCGGTGTGGCAGGCCAGCAACCAGCATGGCGAAGTGGTCGCCACCGTGGAAGGCATGGGCATGTTTGGCCGCCGTCCGGCAGGAGGCGCGCATGCGTGAACTGGCCACCCTGGATGCGATGCGCGAACTGGTGGGCCAGGAACTGGCGACGACGGACTGGATCGAGATCACGCAGGAGCGTGTGAACCAGTTCGCCGACGCCACCAATGACCATCAGTGGATCCATCTCGACGCCGAACGGGCCGCACGCGAGTCGCCGTTCGGCGGCACCATCGCGCATGGCTTTTTAACCCTGTCGCTGGTGTCGGGCATGCTGGAAAGCGCGATCCGCATGGTCGATATGAAGATGGGCATCAACTACGGCCTGAACAAGGTGCGCTTCCCGGCCCCTGTGCCGGTGGGCAGCCGCGTGCGCGCCCGCCTGACCTTGCAGAAGATCGAGGACATCGTCGACGGCGCCCAGCTGGAATGGAGCGTGGTGATCGAGCGCGAGGGAAGCCTCAAGCCGGTCTGCGTGGCCGAGTTCGTAATGCGGCGTTATTAGTTATGGCATATTAGTTAAGAGTGGGCCGCAGTTCCTGGCTGTACGCGACCCTTGGCCGCGACGTTCAATCGACGTCGCGGTTTTTTTATCGAGGCTTTGCTAAAAACTGCTATCAATACGAGCGAATGATCATCTCAGCGGCGGTCGGAAGGGTGATTGACGCCGTCGTGCGTGCCGATTTCGCCCAGGTCAAAGGGGTTCACGCCTTCCAGGCAGCCAACGTTGTAACCATACTGTTCGGGATTCGAACGCCGCTGGTGGTGGGTGTAGATGCCGCACACCGAGCAGAAGTAATGCTTGGCTGTATTGGTATTGAACTGATATAGCTTCAGTACGTCCGCCCCCTTGATGATTTGAATACCGGATAGGGGAACGGAGGCCGCGATCGCCCCTTTCCGGCGGCAGATCGAGCAGTCGCAGCGGCGCGGATCGACGACGCCGTCCGGCAGCGTCAGCTCCAGTTCCACCGCGCCGCAATGGCAACTGGCTTTGTGCTTGGGTTTGATCTCGGTAGGGCCTATTTTTTTGATCATGATCGTGTCCGAACTTTGCTGAACTTCCACTCAATCGACGATTCGCGTTTTCATCGCGAATCTCTTTCAGTTTTTGCACTACACCTATCCATTCAGGCGCTTATTCAGAGCCGAAATACATGAGCGCACTACTCTTGAACAGAGTGCCAAGGGCGCCAGAATCAAAACTGACATTCGCATACAAGCTTGGCAAAATGATAATTTTCCTGTAAATCGGTCCATGCCAAAGTGTCGCTCAGATCTGGCCCCACTATTTTTTAAACGGCGGCTTTCGCCCCAAAGCGACCAATGGCAAGAAGTAACGACGTCCTAAGCATATTGTAGGGCATATGGAAACATTACCCTCCTCCATATGAGCTTTTTGCATCGTTAATCATAAAAATAGATTTCCTTATTGAAGTGATCTAGTTCTGTCAAATGATGCATACGCCCGTCCTGTACTCTAGGAAAAGGAGAATGTTTATACAGAATTCTGAAGATCTCAATGTGACCGTGATCTTTAACCCGATTGATAATTTCTTTCGTTAAAGCAAGGTTTTCTTTTTTCTCTGAAATGACAAAAATATAGAGAAGAGGGTTATCTTCTTTATGTCCACATGAACCCATGTTCAGAGTGCGCCAATCTATGAACTCATTTAGTCGATCTAGAGTGAATTCTTTGTAAATGTCATAGTGGTGGGCTACATATACGTATTGGCCAGTTCGTTCAAACTCAGCGAGACAGGTAAAATACATAAAATCATGAGGTTCATGGAGCAACGGGCAAATATCAAGTCGGCCTGTATTGGATGATTTATGATATTTCTCGCTCAAAAATTTGAAGAGTGCAAGGTTAACGATATCAGGATGCTGTGGCATCCCAGCGATCAACGTAAGATCATTTTTCCATTTTTTTGTAAGCGTCTGTTTTTTTGGAACTCTTATCTTCCAAGCTTTTTCGGTTCGAATGATGTTTGCACGTGTAACTTCCTCCCAATAGCATGTGCCAGACTGTTCGTCACACAATATTATGAGTACAGGTAGGGAGTGAAGCAACCAATATTCTAAGTGTTTAATTTTTCCATAGTAAATATAGCAATCCTCTTCTTCTGAAGAGAGATAAGATGGCCCACACTTTATCTGCGCTGCTAGGAGTCTTCCTGTTCCTTCACGACTGTCCTTTACGATTTCAACGTGACCATCAATACCTAAATCATTCTTCGTCTGCTCACGAAATATCCAAGAAAACTCTTGTTTCACCCTTAATGAAACTAAGTCAATACCGATGTCACCCTTTTCGTCATTTTCTATATAGTCTGGCATAGTTCAGGTTGCAAAAAAAACAACAGCATTATAAAAATACTGTTTTACAATATTAATTTTCTGCGCACGCCACTGGGTAGACGTCATCTTTAGGATGAAAATACTAACCCTAATTAAAGATCGTGACTTTCTGCTTTTGACCGAACGTCGTCATCTATCCTCATGGACAAGGTGCAGTGCTCTTTGCTAACAATCAGAATTACATCGTACCTAATAGTTGCCCATTGCTTTTGAAATTATTTGTACAAGCATAACCGGCACATCACCTGCTGCTTTCAACGTCGCAGTCCGATAAGCAATTTGATTCTTCGCCAAATCAATACCCGCAGCTGCTTCGACCTCCTTGCAAGCGGTATCCCATTCTGGCCAATTCGTTATGAGAAAATTCTCAAGGTGGTCTTCGAAGTTTGCAACTTGATCAGAAACAATCGCAGGAGGAAAATCGACTTCCTCCAGACCAAAATATTTCAGGATTGCACGGTTTTGTTTTGCATTGTTGTTGCGCTCTTCATCTATTTTTTCCTGCTTCTTACCTTTTTCTTTAGCTCGAGCCTCGCACCCAGCATCAGCATCGAAAAGCGCATACGAAGGGATTCCGATCGAAGTCAGTATCGCGTGCGCCAAAGGAATCGAAGTCTTCCCCCCAACTGGGACGATTGCGATGCCAGCAGCTTCCAATGCGCCATGAGCCGATTTGTCACCGACGCCGTGGAAGACCGAGGCTTCGGTTGTTCCTTCGACAAGCAAAGCACGGTGGGAAAATAACGCGACGGACAATTGACTAGCGATGATGCCATCAAGCTGACGTTCGACGGTCTCCGCACTGACAACCCCATCTAATTTTTCCTTTACATGCTCGACGGTAGCCGAGTGAATTGAAACAACGGGCGTATCTTCTGTCGACCTAGTTAGTCTTCTAACTTGGTTAAAATATCGAGCTTCGAGGAAGTAAGGGCTATGCGTCGCATAGGTCACCTGAATTCGCTTGCCAGCGTCCTCGGCAAGCGATCGAAGAACCTTCGCAAAGGTCTGTGCTTGAATAGGGTGTTGAAAGAGCTCAGGCTCTTCAATCGCTAGGCAGATCACCCCGACTTCTGAAGCTGCACCTGATTGGGCAAGCAATTGCAGGGCCGAGATTAATAGCGTCCGCTGAAAACCGTGTCCTTGGCGCTCAACAGTTGTTTGTGTGGAACCATCCAAAACCGCCACTTCAAACGTCGTTTTAGGTGCTTTAAGTTCGATATTAGCTGGTGACACAGCGACTGCCCGGCCTGGGGAATAAGAATTGACGACTGCATTGAGCTTCGTAGTCATAGTCTCGAGCTGAGACTTAAACTTAACCTCATACACTTTTTGCTGTAGCGCCCGCGATTCTTCGACAATTTTGGCAATCTCTTCATCAGCCGCAGCGCGATCTATTGAGCGCTCCAAAATTCGCCCTATGATACTCGACTTGCCATCAGTGGATTCCTCACTTGCACGAAGATCAGCGGTAACTAAAACAAAGTCGAAGAGTCCACTCATCTTGCCACCACTGTTGAACCCAAAGAAATTTGTCTGAAGTGCTTCAGGCGCATCAGTTAGTAGATCTGTGTGCGCAGCCTCCCAGGCCATCATCGCCTGCTCAATCGCCGCTGCCGTCGAGGCGCTCGGAAGATCCCATTCCTGTTTTTCGTTTCGCAGGCTTGAATACAGTTCTTTCTTCTCACCCGCAGTTCCAGCAGCTTTAATTGCATTAAAGCTATCGAAGCTCTTTGCATTAGCGGACAGGATCTCTGATCCATCAGGCGCTCGGCGCTTCCACGCAGTAAAGGTGGCAGCACTTTCAGGAGCATACTTGCCAAGCGCTTCCCTATCCTTATCTGTAAGATCACTGAATGTGACCTGAACTTCTATGTTTTCAGTATGTGCGCCAAATGAGCAATCCTTCTCTGTCAATGATCCAGGTTTGCCGTTAAAGAACCAATCCAGTGCACGAAGCACCGTAGATTTCCCGGCACCGTTTGGGCCAATAAAGGTTGTAACGGACTCAAAGGTAATCGTTGCATCTTTCAATGTCCTGAAATTCTTGATTTGAACAGATCTAATCTTCATATCAGCATTCCCCCCTAGTTTTTGCTTTTTTATTTGATAAGAAACCAATGATTCTGAAAAGATATTTAACAACCGCAACGTATAGATTGCATCAGCTGCTGCCCTCTCAAAATGAAGGAGGGACATTACTGAACGTCGGCTCCTGGCCGACTACTGACTGCGCGCACATTAACCATTCATCGCTCACTTGTAACAAATAGCATCATCCGCGTTTGCTTGTATTCAGCCCCTGATCCAAGGATATCATATTGCCAAAATGAAAATCTCACAGATTTCCACATTGCCTGTGGACCCACAGTGAAGTGTCATTCCAAGACAGACCGATGCAAGCTTAAAATCGAAAACAGTGAGCTTGCTGGCTGTCGCTGCGCATGGATGGGGTGGTGAGCACGACGGATTTTTCGTTTTGGCAGGCGATCAGTGCGTTGGCCGATGCTTCGACGCCCGCTTCGATCCATCCTTTTTTTGCAGCTCCCGCAATTGCCGCTGACAAGGGCGATAATGGAGAGCGAACTTCGGACGGGTGTTTAAGCGATTCGGGTGCTGGCTCGGAACAGACCAGGAAGCCGCCAGCCGTCGCGGTCAGCGCTTCTTTCTGCGACTTGTTGCAGCCGCCATCGGCTGCCTTGGCCAGCAAGGGGGCAAGACATATACACAGCATCCAGGCGCCAGTCTTCATCGTCCAGCTGCGCTCAGTCTTCGGTGCTCTTGCAATAGCGGTTGCGGCCGTTCTGTTTGGCGCGGTACAGGCAGGCGTCGGCGGTGCGGATCAGGTTGACGGGGTCGGTGCCATCGGCCGGCGGGGTGACGCTGGCGATGCCCAGGCTGACCGTGACCAGGCCGCTGGTGTCGGAGGCGGCGTGGGGAATGGCGCTGCGGCGCACTTCGTCGAGGATGCGCTGGGCCACCACTTCGGCGCCGGCCAGGCCTTCCTGCGGCAGCAGCAGGATGAATTCCTCGCCGCCATAGCGCGCCAGCAGGTCGTGCGGACGGGCGGCGCAGCGCTTCATGGCGGCGCTGACCTGCTGCAGGCACAGGTCGCCGGCCTGGTGGCCGTAGTGGTCGTTATAGCGTTTGAAATGGTCGATGTCGATCATGATCACGGACAGCGGCAGACTGGAGCGGGCACAGCGGCGCCATTCATTGTCTATCGTCTCGTTGAAACTGCGCCGGTTGGCCACGCCGGTCAGCGCGTCGGTCAGCGTCAGTTCGCGCATGGCGTCGGCCTGGCGCTTGACGGTGAGCTGGGTACGCACGCGCGCGCGCACCACGGCCACGTTGAAGGGCTTGCTGATGAAGTCGACCGCGCCCGCTTCCAGCGCCCGGGTTTCATCCTCGGGCTGGCTCAGCGCGGTGACGAAAATGATCGGCAGGTCGCGCGTGGACGGCGCCCCTTGCAGTGTGGCGCAGACGGCGTAGCCATCCATGCCGGGCATGACGGCGTCGAGCAGGACCAGGTCGGGCATCTGCTGCTGCACGATCTCCAGGGCCTTCTCGCCGCTCAGGGCGAACAGGACGTCATGCTCGTCGCGCAGGGCCTGGTGCAGGATCTGGATATTTTCCATCGCATCGTCGACGATCAGGATGCGCCCGCCCGTGGCCAGGTTGGTCCAAGTCATGCAACTTCCTTTCGCTTCAACATTGTGTCTACCAGTTGCTGTGCCGTTCTGAAGTCGAGGGTATCGATCGCTTCGGCCAAGCCGGCCACCGCGTCCGGGCTGGCCGACTGCAGGGCGGGACGCACTACCCGGAAGGCGTCCAAGGCTTTCAAGTTGTTATTCTGAAGCAAAGCTTGCAGCTCCGCCAGTCTTTGCGGCAGCTCGGCCGCGCTGGCCGCGTCGGCGTCGACTACGGGCAACGCCGGGATCTGGTTCTGGATGCCCCCGGCCACGGTGTGGAGGGCTTGGTCCAGCTCGGCAAGGACCGTTTCCAGGGCGCCAGCTTGCGCGGATGGCAAGTTGGCCAGCAGGGTTTCGGCCTGGGCGCACAGGCGTGCGACGTCGGCCGCGCCCAGGTTGGCGGCGACGCCGCGTACGCGGTGCAAGGCTTGCTTGGCTTCCAGGAATTGTTGAGCGGCCAGCAGGACCCGCAACTCGTCGGCGGTGCTGGTGTGGGAGGCGCAGAAGCGCGTCAACAGCTTGTGCAGGGTGGCGTAGCTGCCGCCCATGCGCTGCAGGGCGGTGGGGAGGTCGATGCCGGGCAGGCTGGTGGGGACGGGGAGCGCGGGTTCCGCAGGAGGCGGGGTGGTCGCGGCGGCCGGCTGCGGGGCTGCCGGGCTGTTGTGCCCTGCAAGCCCTGCAACGCCGGCAAACCCTGCAAACCCTGCAAACCCTGCAAACCCTGCAACCCCTGCAAACCCAGGGCCAAGTGCTGGGGTCTGACCCGACGGGTCAGACCCCTTTGATGGGCCGCGGGTGGATGCGGGCGGGCCGTCGGGCCAGACCAGGCGGCTCAGGGTGGCGATCATTTCGTCGACGTCGACCGGCTTGGCCACGTGGGCGTCCATGCCGGCTGCGGCGGCCTGGACCCGGTCGTCGTCCATGACGTTGGCGGTCATGGCGATCACGGGCAGGCTGCGCAAGCCCATGGCGCGGATCGCGGCCGTCGCTTCGTAGCCATTCATCACCGGCATTTGCACATCCATCAGCACCGCGTCATAGCGGCCGGGCTCGGCGTTGAGCCGGTCCAGCGCGAGCTGGCCGTTGGCGGCGATGGTGACTTCGGCGCCGGCGTGCTGCAACAGGTAGGTGGCCACTTCCTGGTTGATTTCATTGTCTTCCACCAGCAGCACGCGCATGCCGTCGAGGCGGCCGTCGAGCGGTTCGTGGCGCGGCAGTGCGGTCGGCACGGTGCCGCCGCAGCGCAGCGCGGCCACCGCTGCCAGCAGGCGCGCCGGGGTGGCGGGCTTGGCCAGGATGCGCATCTGGCGCAGGCTGTCGTGGGCGCTGGCGTCGACGTCGTCGGGCACCATCATCAGCACCGGCGGCAAGGTCAGGCCGTCCTGGCGCGCCTGGGCCAGCACGGTGGCGCCATCCATGTCCTGCAAGGCGTAGTCGAGCAGCATCAGGTCGAAGCTGGCGCCGCTGCGGCGCAGCGCGCCGAGCGCGGTGGCGCCGCTGTGCACGCATTCAGCATGCCAGTCGAACACGGCGCAGGCCGCGGCCAGCGCGGCGCAGACGCTGCGGTTGTCGTCGACGATCAGCAGCGACAGCTGCTGCATCGATGGCTGGGTGGGGCGTGGCCCCACATCGTCGGCGCTGGCCCGGCCCAACTGGCATTCGAAGCGGAATTCGGCGCCGGCGCCGGGCGCGCTGCGCACGCTCAGGCGTCCGCCCATCAGGCCGACCAGGCGCCGGCAGATGGCCAGCCCCAGCCCCACGCCGCCGAAGCGGCGGCTGGTGCTGCTGTCGCCCTGCGAGAAGGCGTCGAAGATATGCAACTGCTGTTCCTCGCTCATGCCGATGCCGGTGTCGCGCACCGAAAACGCCAGCGTGACGCTGCTGCCGCTGCTGCTGAGCGGCTTCACCCCCAGCACCACCTGGCCGGTTTCGGTGAACTTGACGGCGTTGCCGACCAGGTTGACCAGCACCTGCTGCAGGCGCATGGCGTCGCCCACCAGTTCGAGCGGCACGCGCGGGTCGACTTCGAACACCGGTTCGACGCCCTTGCTCCAGGCGCTGCCGGCCAGCAGCACGGCGGTGCTGGTGAGGATGTGGTCGAGGTTGAAGCGGGCATGTTCCAGGCGCAGGTGGCCGGACTCGATCTTGGAAAAATCGAGTACGTCGTTGAGTACCCCGAGCAGCGACTGGGTGGCCAGCTGGATCTTGCCCAGATAGCTGCGCTCGCGCGGTGCCAGCGGCGCATCCTCGAGCAGGCGCGCCAGGCCGATGATGGCGTTCATCGGGGTGCGGATCTCGTGGCTCATATTGGCCACGAATTCGCTCTTGGCGCGGCTGGCCGCTTCGGCCTTGTCGCGCGCGACGATCAGCTGCTCGTTGAGTTCCTGCAAATGCAATTCCGTTTCCTTCAGGGTGGTGACGTCCGAGACCAGCACGAAGAAGCCGCGCACGGCCCCGGTCTGGTCCAGGTCGGGGATGTAATTGGTCCAGGTGTAACTGGTGTCGCCCGAGGGCCAGACCAGTTCGCCGGGGAAGCCTTGCGGCACGCCGCCCAGGGCGCCGTCGACCTGCTGGTTGCACAGGGCGAACTGGGGCGCGCCCAGCACCTCGGGCATGGACATGCCGATGATGGTTTCCTTGCTCAGGTTGTGCCATTCGAGGAAGTAGCGGTTGGCGAAGCAGCAGCGCAGCGACGAATCCCAGTAGGCCACCATGCCGGGCAGGCTGTCGGTGACGGTGCGCAGGAAGTTTTCGCTATGGGCCAGTTGGGCGGTGGTGGCCAGCACCACTTCCTCGGCGCGGGCGCGTTCGGTGATGTCGATGGCCATGCCGAGCAGGTGGGTGGCCTTGCCGTTCTCGTCGCGCAACGCCACCTTGTGCGTGTGCAGATAGCGGGTCTCGCCGCTGGCGCCGGTGACCGCTTCCTTGTCGACCTCGTAGACTTCGTCCGAGGCGAGCACCTTGCGGTCGGCCGCGTTGAACTGCTCGGCCTGTTCAGGCGGGAACAGTTCCTGGTCGTTCCTGCCCAGCAGTTCGCTGCGGTCATGGCCGAACATCCGTTCGGCGTGGAGGTTCAGCATTTCAAAGCGCAGGTCCTCGGCGCGCTTGACGAAGATGGTGGCCGGCATGTTTTCGAACACCGAGCTAAACAGCTGCTTGGACTGGCGCAGCTTGGCTTCCACCCGTTTCTGTTCGCTGATGTCGAGCAGCAGGCCGGTGATGGCGTTCATCCGCCCTTCGGCGTCGAATTGCGGATAGTAGCTGACGATCCAGTAGCACAGCTGGTCCGGCGAGCCGGGCGAGGTGCCCGACATTTCGATATTCGTCACCGGCTGCCCGGTGGCGAGCACCTTGCGGTAGTCGGCCAGCACCCGCTGGCGCACGGCCAGGTCGTCGATCATGTCGCCGATCTGGCAGCCCAGGTGTTCGACCACCGGGCGCGCGTTCATCGCCGCCAGATATTCATTGATGCGCACCACGCGCAGTTCGGTGTCGACGTAGCTCAGGCCCACCGGCGCGGTGGCATACAGGGTCTCGAGCTGGCTGCGCGATTTTTCCAGCTGGCTGGTGCGCTCGGCCACCAGGCTTTCCAGTTCATGGCGGTGGCGCAGCAGATCGGTTTCCAGTGCCAGCAGCGCTTCGCCGACGGCGGCCGCCTCCGAGAAGCTGGTCTGGTCCAGTGTGAACGGCACGCCCTGGGCCAGCGCCTGGGCCGGGGCCGTCAGCGCGCGGATCGAACGGCTGATGCGCCCGCCCACCAGCCAGGCCGCCGAGAAGCCGCCCAGCAGCACCACCGCCACCATCAGGGTGGTCAGTGCGACCGAGCGCAGCAGTTCTTCCAGCGCTACCTCCTGCGGTGTCGAGATCGAGACCGTGACGCCACTGACGGGGGCGCGCGCCAGCCCCAGATAGACCGGGGTGCCGTCGGCGCTGTGGGTGTTGAGCAGGGTGTCGCTGGACTGGCGCATGTATTCGCGCAGCACCGGCGAGGCGCTCGCGCCGATGCGGTTGCGGCCGTTCTCGGACTGGGCCACGATCACGCCCTTGGTGTCGTACAGGGTCACGGACTGATGGTGGGTCACCAGCTCGTCGGCCAGGATGCGCGTCATGCGGTCGCTCTTGAAGACGGCGCTGAAGGCGTAGGCCAGGCGGGCATCGATCACCACCGGCACGTCGAGCGCCAGCAGGCTTTGGTTGGCCTGCTGCAGCTGCGACAAGGCCGGCCGGCCGATGGCCAGCATGGGTTTGAGCCTGGCCGCGTTGGCGGCCGGGGCCGGCAGGTCGACGCTGTTGCCGCCAATTAAGAGCAGCGCTTTCCCATCGGGATCGCTGAGCAGGAAATGGGAGGCGGGAAACTGGGGCAGCAGCAGGGTGGCGGCCTGCTGGCGGAATTCATCGAGCTTGCCGCTGCGCAGGCTGGGCGAGGCCAGCAGGGCCAGCGCCGTGCTCTCGGCCTGGGCCAGGTCGCGGTCGACGGCGGCGGCCACGGTGCGCGCCAGCTGCTGGGTGTCTTCCATCAGCGCGGCCCGCTCGCGCGCGTAGAACTGCTGCACCAGGGCGGCGAAGCAGATCACCGTGGGCAAGGCGCAGGCCAGTACCAGCAGCGCGATTTGCGACCGGATCGACGGCAGGGCTTTGGCGGGCGTGTCTTGCAATGCGGGAGCCTCCTGCCGCGCGCGAAGGCGACGGCGACGAACAGTATTTTGCTAGCTGTTCGATAGTAGCCGAGGCGGGAAGATACCGAAAGGGGGGTGAGTGCTGTAGAGCAAAAAACCAACTGCGAATGCGGGGAGAGGGGGGGGCTCCCCAAGGCAAGCGCGCCACGACGCGTTTAGAACCCAAGGCGTAACCCTGGGGTCAGACCCGACGGGTCTGACCCCGGCTCTTTGCCGTGGGTTTTAATTGCGCCGGCGGCCCGCCAGCAGGTATTTTCTTTTCCGAGTATCCCTTAGATCTTCTTGCCGCAGGCGTAAGCCCAGGCCAGCTCCGCCATCGGCCGCGCCATCTTGCCCGATTCCAGCGCCTGGGCGCTGGCCGCCGTGCCGTCGACATAGCGCTTCATGATGCCCTGCATGATGCTGGCCAGGCGGAACATATTGAAGGCGAGGTAGAAATTGAAGTCTTCCAGCCGTATCGTCTTGCCGGTGCGCTCGGCGTACAGGGCGATGTATTCCTGCTGGCTAGGGATGCCCAGCGCGGCCAGGTCCAGGCCGCCGATGCCGCGGAAGCTGCCCGGCTCGATATGCCAGCCCATGCAATGGTAGGAGAAGTCGGCAAACGGGTGGCCCAGCGTCGACAATTCCCAGTCCAGCACGGCCAGGATGCGCGGCTCGGTGGGGTGGAACAGCATATTGTCGAGGCGGTAGTCGCCATGCACGATGGAGGTGTCTTCGCCCGGCGGAATGTTGGCCGGCAGCCAGGCGATAAGCTGGTCCATCGCTTCGATGGTCTCGGTCTGGGCGGCCACGTATTGCTTGCTCCAGCGCTCGATCTGGCGGGCGAAATAATTGCCCGGCTTGCCGAAGTCTTCCAGTCCGATGGCCTTGTAGTCGATGGTGTGCAGCAGGGCCATCACGCGGTTCTGCTCGTTGTAGATGGCGCGCCGCTCGTCCGGGCTCATGCCGGGCAGGGCCTGGTCCCACAGCACCCGTCCGTCGACGAATTCCATCACATAGAAGGCCCGTCCGATCACGTCCTCGTCGGTGCACAGCGCGTACTGGCGCGCGGCCGGGAAGCCGGCCTTGCTGAGCGCGTCCATGACGCGGTATTCGCGTTCGATCGCATGCGCCGACGGCAGCAGCTTGGCGGCCGGGGCCGGCTTGGTGCGCAGCACATAGTGCTGCTCGCCCTTGCTTAATTTATAGGTCGGATTCGATTGCCCGCCCTTGAACTGCACCACCGTCAGCGGGCCGGCCGGATAGTCCGCCACATGGGTGCTCAGATAGGCGTCCAGTGCCGCGACATCGAACTGGTGGCGCGCCGATACTTCTTTGGTACCGATGAATTCTTCGAACATGCTGTCTCCTGCGTGAGTAGGTCGCTTATTCTAATCGATAAAGTGAACGGTCGTGCTATTAATTTGCGCGGCGTCGCAATGGCGCGTTTGTTGCGCAAACCCCACACAAGAGGGGCGAGACGACGTCAGGGAAAGTGTAGCAGGAGGAAAAGCGGCTGGCGCCGGCCTGGCCAAGGGGGGAACCCTGGCGCAGCCGGCGCCTGGCATCAGAAGAACAATGCCGTGCGGGTGATGATGGTGCCGTTATTGGTATAGTTGCCGCTGGCGCGCACCGATCCGGTGTTGAACTTGCCGTCGTCGAGCTTGCTGTCTATCTGTTCGGCGAAGGAGTCCGGCAGATTGTCGAAGCGGATGCCGTTGCCGCCGCGGCCGCCGACGATATCGTTATAGATGTAGACGGCGCCGCCCTGGGCGCTGGTCATGAAGTCGCTGCTGCCGTTGTAGGAGCCGGTGATGAAGCCGGCCAGCGCCAGATGCTGGGGCGCCAGCTGGTATTCGGCGATCTGGCCATCGCCATTGCCGTTGCCGGTGGCCGAGGGCGCATGCAGCGTGCCTTGCACATCGTCGCCGGGCAGGGCGCGGAATTTGTCCTGGTAGGCGTTGACGGCGGCCGACAGGGAGTTCGATTGCTGGATGATGTTCTTGACCTTCGCACTATCGATCAGCCCCTGGCCTTTGAGCACACCGCCCAGCAGCAGGCCGATGATCACCAGCACGATGGCAATTTCAACCAGGGTGAAGCCGCTGTGGGCTTGCGGACGCACAGGTAGACGTTGCATGAGATATTCCTTTCGAGGCATTTCGCCATAATACAATTCTTAAACGCAATACGCATCATAAAAACATGATGAACTCAGGAAAATATGGGACCTTCAGCCTGTCTTTTACATACTGTTTGACCTAGATCAATGCATTGCCTTATTGTCGCGCCGCAGCATTGGCTGGCGCCGCGTCGGGCTGCGCAGGCTCGCTTTGGCCGCTTTGGCCGGGGCGTTTGCCCGAGGCGATCCGGTCCAGCCGTTCGGACAGGAAGCGCAGCTCGTTCGGATCGCTGATCTGGCCGCTTTGCAGCAGGCCGCCGACCAGGGCGCGCGCCGCATCGATTTCATTCATGTCTTCCAGGATGAACACTTCCAGCTCGCGGGCCCAGGCCGGCACCTGCGCACCGCTGGCCTGCAGCCGGATCGCCTGCGCATAGCGGCGCGCCAGCGCCATGTCGTGCAGGCGGTGGCGCGCCACCAGGCTGGCGTGGGCCAGCCAGGGCCAGCGCCGGTTCGGGTCTTCGCCAAAGCGCGCGTACACGAAGTCGAGCATCAGGCGCACCCGCGCCGGATCGCCGACGGCGCCATACACTTCGCTGGCCGCCAGCAGCGGATACTGGCTGCGCGGATCGAGGTCGAGCGCGCGCGCCAGCCAGGCCAGCAGGGTCGGATAGTCGAGTTCGCGCCAGGCCAGGCTCAGGCCGGGCTGTTCGTCTAAGCCCTGCACATACAGCATGGCGACGCGCGAGGCGGCCGCCGTCTCGCCCAGGCTGGCCAGGCGCAGCAGGGCCAGCGGCGGCGGCGGCTCCAGCGCCCGGGCTTGCGGCCGGCTGGCCTGCTGCTGCAGCGCAAAGCCGAGCTGCAGCGCGCAGGCCAGCCCCAGTGCCAGCAGCACGGGACGGGGAACGGCGGACAGCGGCTTGACCGGGGTGGCCATGATCAAATGTTTTTACGGTAAAGGTCGAACAGCGCGGCGGCCGCCAGCAGGCCCACATAGATCGCGCTTTGCAGCGCGATCGCGGCCAACTCGGCGGCGCCGCCATTGTGGTACACCAGCCAGTCGCTGCGGGTGAAGCGATCGAGGTGGGGCAGCAGCAGGGCGATCGCGTCGATGCCGTGGTCGAGCGTGCGCTGCAGCGGCGTGGCCGCGGCGCTCTGGCCCAGCAGCTGGAAGGTGGCGACCGCGCGCGCCAACAGATAGAAGGCGCCGGCCGCCGCCAGCGCGGGCAGGGTCTGCTGCAAGGTCAGCGCGCACAGCAGGCTGAAGGCGGCCACGATCCACAGCTCGCACAGCAGCGAGGCGGCCCACAGCGCGGCCTGGGCCGGCGGCGCGAACCAGCTTGCGAGCAGGCCGGACAGTACGGCCGGCAGCAGCGCCAGCGCGCCGAAGCCGGCAAGCTTGCCCAGCAAGTAGACGGCGCGCGGAAGCGGCAGGGCCAGCAGCAGTTCGGCGCCCTTGTCGGCGCTCTCGCGCACCATGCTGGTGATGACGAAGGTGGCGATCAGGAAGATCGATACCAGCCGCAGCAGCGCGGCCAGCACCGCCGTTTCCAGCTGGGCGCTTTCGGTCAGCGCCAGCGCATGCAGGAAGGACGACAGGCCGAGCACGCCCAGCGCGCCCGCGCCGAACAGCCACAGCAGGCGGTTGCGCAGCGCTTCGACCAGGGTGTAGCGGGCGATGCACAGGCCCGCGTGCAGGGTGGGGGCGCGCATCATGGCAGTTTCTGCGCCGCCACCATGCGGCTGTACAGGATGTTGGGCGAGATCCACACCACCAGGTCGTCGAACTCGCCGCCAGGCGCGTTCGGGTTGTCGCTGATGCCGCGCGCGACGAAGTTGACGCCGGCCAGTTCCTGGTTGGTCTTTTCGTCGGGATTGCTGGCCGAGGTGTCGATCAGCGTGACGCCCTGGTCGCTGACGGCGCCGAAGCCGTTCTTGCCGTGCGACAGGATCACCGCCACCGTGTCGGCCGCCGCAGTGGCCGGCACCAGGGTGCCGCCCGCGTCGCGCGTGCTGACGCTGATGTCGCGCAGCGTGGTCAGCTTGAACATGTCCTTGCTGTTGGTGAAGGCCGGGGTCACGCTGTAGCGGAACAGATGGTTCCAGCTGTCGAGTTTGGGCAGGCCCAGCGTGGCCCAGGGCAGGAAGCCCTGGCGCTTGTCGTCGGCGCAACTGGTGGCGGCGCGGTCTTCCAGGCCGAGGCTGGCCGAGGTGGCCGGGCAGGGCAGATAGCCATTGCGCAGCGCGAAGCCGAGCAGGGCTTCGCGCGCGTCGTCCAGCGATTTCTGGGTGTCGCTGATCTTGCGCTGCTCCATCTGGGCCGCCAGCGGCGTGACCAGGCCGCCAATGATCAGGCCGACAATGACGAGCACGATGGCGATTTCGACGAGGGTAAATCCGGCGGTGCGCGGTAGTTTCATTTTAATTTGCCGGCGGCGTTCATGCGGCGGTACAGCAGGGAGATATCCATCGCCCTGACCAGATCGTCGAACACGCCACCGGGCTGTTCAGGTTCATCGTTCAAGGCGCGCTGCACAAAGCGTTTCGCGGCCACCTCATTGTTTTGTTCATCTTCATTGCCTTCGGCGCCATTGGCCTGGGGCAGGCCTTGCACCGTGGTGCCGAAATTTTCGCGGCCGCTGGAAAACACCACGGCCGGCGCGCATTGGGCGCGGATATCGCAGGTCTCGGCGCCGACCCGGTAGAACAGCTTGCCGTTGGCGTCGCGGCTTTGCAAGGTCTTGGTCGCCAGTGCCGCGCCGGAGCGGATCGGCTCGCGGGTAAATTCCGGCGTCACGCTGTAGCGCAGCAGCTTGCCCCAGGCGTCTGCGCCTTCGACGCCCAAGGTGACGCTGGGCAGGAAACCGCTGCAGGCCTTTTCGTCGGCGCAGGGCTGGGGCGCCTCGCTGCCATCGGCGGCCGACACGGCGGGGCGCGGCAGGCGTCCGTGCTGGACCGCATAGCCGATCAGCGCTTCCTCGGCGCGCGCCAGCGCCACCAGGGTGCGCTGCTGGCGCCGCGCCTCCAGGCCGGAGCGGCTGAAGGCCGACAGGAACAGCGCCGCCCCGCCCACCCCCATGACCGCCACCAGCAGCAGCAGCGCGGCGCCGCGCTGGCGGCCGGCGCGGCGCACGCCAGGCCGCCTAGGGTTCACGGATTTCCTTGATCTTGCCATCGCGCGGATCGAAACGCTGGCCGGCCTGCAGCAGCACGTTCTGGCCCGTGGGCAGCTTGACCGACACGGCCGGCGCACCGGGCGCCTTGTTGACCAGGTTGGCGGGCGCCTCGCTGTGCGGCACCTGATTGATCCAGACGGTATTTCTGCCGCCGCTGCGCTTGACGACGCCATTGAGCACCGGGGGCGGCGGCGTTTCACGCGGAGCGGACGGCGGCGCCAGCACCAGCTCGGGCTGGGCCGACACGCCGGAGCGTATACCGTCGAGCTCGACCCGTTCGACCGGGGTCATGAAAATTCGGCCCAGTACGCTGGGCGTGGCCGCCACGGCCGCGCCTGGCGAGGCCGCAGCCAGCAGCGCAGCCAGTGCCGAGGCTAGCCGCAGCAGCACAGGGCGAAGGGGAGCGTGGCGGCTCATCGGCGGCCCCGCTTTCTGCGGGCATCGTCGGCCACGGTCGACGGCTGCAGGGTTAGCCAGTTGAGCGTGCAGTCGGCCGCCAGATTGGGCGCGTTCGGCACGTTGGCCGCGCCGGCCTGGCGCCGCAGCGAGCAATCCTGCACGGCGAAGTAGTTGCGTCGCTTCATATCGTCGAGGAAGTTGAACAGATCCATTTCGTGCAGCAACTCCATGTGCAAGCTCATGCGGCTGGCGCGCAACTGGTAGTCGCCCTGCATCAGCGGCCGCTCCAGCGTGACGGGCTGCTGCGGGGCGATATCGTAACTGAGCGACAGCAGGCGGCGCTGTTCCTGCACCTGGCGGATATTCTCGATCCAGTCGAGGCGGTTTTCCTCGCCCACCAGGCCCTTGCTGCGCAGCGCCACGAACTGCGGCTGGTAGGCGCGGATTTCGCGCTTTTCCGTCTCGACCTGGGCGAAGCGGCTGTAGGCGGTGTCGCGGATCAGCTGGGCCTGTGCCTTGTAGTCGGCCGCGTCGGTCTTGTAGTAATTGCTCGCGAACACGGCCGCCATGCCTATGCCCAGGGTACCGGCGAAGCTGACCACGGCCATGCGGATCAGCGCGAATTCGCGCAGCCAATAGGGCAGCGGCAGGACCGCGCGGGCTTTTTTCTTCTTGCCGGGCAGGGGTGTCGGGCTCATGGGTTCCACACCAGGTTCAGGGTGAATTTGGATTTGTTGCCGCTGGCGCTGGCGCCAGCCTTGCCGCTCAGCTTGGCCGAGGAACGGGTGTCGAAGGGCGGCTGCTCGATTTCCACGATCAGGTTCGGGCGCCGCGCCAGCTCCTGGGTAAACTGGTTCATGCCATCGACGATGCTGCGGTAATTATCCTCGGCGGTGTCGACCTCGGCCTCCACGTGCAGGCTCTGGGCCGGCTTGCGCGGAATGCCCAGCAGCAGCGAGGACAGCGGCGTGGCCGTGCCCGGCGTGCCGCTGGCCTGCGCCGTGCCCATCTGGTTGGGATTGGCGTTGACGGGCGCCTTGACGCCGGGCGGGGTCACGCGCCAGTCGAGCTGGACGATACGGATCTGGGGCGCGCGGTCGAGCGCGCTTCCCAGCATCATCAGCATGTCCTGGGGCGCGGGCGCCTGTTTCTGCATCATCTGCTCGATCGTCACGGCCGCCTTCATATTGGCCGTGCGCGCCACCGCCGGCGGCATGTTCGACAGTGCGGCGCGGTAGCGCGTGTCGAACTGGTCGGCTTCGGCGCTGAGGTGCTCGGCGCGGCTGCTGTCATCGACGTAATGCCACAGATTGCTGCCCACCCAGGCCAGCGACACGGTGCAGATGGCGATGGCGGCGCCGAACATGGCCAGGCGCGCGCGCCACAGCTGGTAGAAGCGGCGCGCATCGCCCAGCGTGTAATGGCTGGTCGGCAGCAGCTTGCCCAGCACATGCAGCAGCAGGCGGTCGGCCAGCGCCGGCGTGTCGGGCTGGCCGCAGGCGGCCGCGGCCGCGCGCATCGGCAGGAAGTGGTAGGCCGTCTCCAGGCCGTTCTGGCACAGCGGTTCGAGCCGGGCGATCTGTTCGGGCGGCGCCACGATCACCGTATGGAGTACATTGCCGCGGTCGATCAGGCGGGTACTGGTCAGGAACTGCTGGGTCTTGGCCGTTTCGCCGGCCACGTTGACGGGGGCGCCGTCGCGGTCCACCGCCAGCGTCAGGCGCGAGAACTTCAGTTTGCCGTTGAGGAAAAAGCTCTGGCGCAGGCCGGCGCTCTGCTGGGTCACCAGCAGCAGGTGCTCGTGCTTGAGCGCCAGTTTCTTCACCAGGGTGTCGCCCAGCAGGGCGGTCGAATACAGGCCGGCCAGCGGCGCCTTCAGGCTTTCCAATGCCTCTATCCAGGGCGTCAGGATGGATGGATTGTTCAGGCCGCACAGCAGCACGATATCGTCGCGCCGGCCTTCGCTCTCGCGGCCCTGTACGCTGACGTGGCGGTACGGGGTCTCGCGGAACTGCTGGGCCAGCCGGCGCGCCACCAGCTGGCGCCCGGCGCGGCCTGGCACGTGCGGCATCTGCTGACGCTGGAAGTCTTCCTCGATCAGGTCGGCCAGCAGGTAGATCGGGTGCTTGCCCTGGGCGTGGACATAGTCCATGAAGGCGTCGATGCCGGCGCGGTCGGCGCCGAAGGCCACGCCCTCGGACAGCTGGCCGCCTTCCCACTGGTAGGCCCAGAGCTGGTCGCTGGTCAGATAGAATAATTGTTTGCGGAACACGGCGGCCTCAGGTTTTGATCTTGCTGATCGTGTCGTAAATCGGCCCCAGCACCGACAGCATGATCCATCCCAGCAGCAAGCCCAGGATGACCGTCATGGCCGGTTCTATCATCGCCTGCACCTTCTCGATCATTTCCTTGACTTCGCGGTTGTAGAAGTAACTGACGTTGCGCAGCGCGCCGTCGAGCGAGCCGGTCGCTTCGCCCACCTTGAGCATGCGGATCACCAGCGGCGGGAAGATGCCGGTGTTCTGGAAGGCCGCCGTCACGCCCTGGCCTTCGGAGATGAGCTGGGCGGCGCGGCGCAGGCCGCTGGCGATGACCCTGTTGCCGACGATGCCCTCGGACAGGCGTATGCATTCGAGGATGGTGATGCCGGACGCATACATCAGCGCGAAGAAGGTGGCGAAGCGCGCCAGGATGATCTTGTGCAGCACCGGCCCGACCATCCAGATGCGCAGCTTGAAGGCGTCGAAGGTGAAGCGGGCCGCCTCGCTGTGGGCGATCCAGGCGCGCAGCACAAAAAAGCCGATGATCGGCAGGGCCAGCAGGATGTACCAGAAATGAATAAAAATATTCGACACGAAGATCAGCGCCTTGGTGTGGCCCGGCAATTCATTGCCCATATTCTTGATGAAGGCGGTCAGCTGGGGCACCAGGTAGATCATCAGGAAGAAGGTCACGCCGATCACCACCACGGCCACCACGGCCGGGTACATGATGATTTTCTTGGTCTGGGCGGCCAGCTCGTCCTGCCACTTCAGGCTGTCGGACAGGTTCTTGAACACCTCGGCCACCTTGCCGCTCTGCTCGCCGGCGGTGATCAGGCTGGTAAACGTCAGGTCGAACACTTCCGGATAGGCCGCCAGCGCGGCCGACAGTTGCAGGCCGCCCTCGATGTTCTCGATCAGGTCGGTGATCACTTCGCGGAAGCGCGGATGGTCCATGCTCTCGCGCAGGTCGTTGAGGCCTTCCAGGATGGGCACGCCGGCCCCGGTCAGCTGCTCCATATGGAAGCAGAAATTGATCAGGTCGCCGCGGGTGATGGGGCGGCGGCCCAGCGAGATCACTTTCTGGCGCGTGGCCTTGCAATCGATCAGATCCAGGCCCATGCGGTGCAGGCGCAGTTCCAGATCGGGTTCGTTGGCGGCGTCCATATTGCCCGGCAACATCTGGCCGGCGGCATCCATGGCGCGGTAGATATATTGGGGCATCAGCTTAGCCTGTCGGTCAGGTCGACCACGCGCGAGACTTCCTCAAGCGTGGTCACGCCCTCGATGACGCGGCGCACGCCGTCGTCGACCAGGGAATGGAAGCCGCCGGCCGCGGCCGCATTTTTCAGTTCGCGCGAGGAGGCGCGGCGCGCCATCAGCTCGTCCAGGGCGGGCGTCATCTTGAGCAATTCGATGATGGCGATGCGGCCCTTGTAGCCCTGGTGCGAGCAGCGCTCGCAGCCGACGGCGCGGTAGATGGTTTGCGCATTGGGCTTGCCCGCGTCATCCTCGGTCGGCAGGCCCAGCAGGCGCAGCTCCAGGCCGTCGGCGCTGAAGGCTTCGCGGCAATGCGGGCACAGCTTGCGCACCAGGCGCTGGGCCACGATGCCGATGATGTTGCCGGCCATGATGTCGGGCAGGATGCCGATGTCGAGCAGGCGCGACACCGAGCCGATGGCCGAGTTGGTGTGCAAGGTGGAATACACCTGGTGGCCCGTCATCGCCGCCGAGAAGGCCATTTCCGCCGTTTCCTTGTCGCGGATCTCGCCGACCAGGATGATGTCGGGGTCCTGGCGCATCATCGAGCGTATGCCCTCGGCAAAGCCCATCTTGGCCGATTCGTTGACCGAGGTCTGGCGTATCATATTCATCGGATACTCGACCGGGTCCTCCAGCGTCATGATGTTGACGCTCTCGGTATTGATATGGTTGAGGATGGAATACAGGGTGGTGGTCTTGCCCGAGCCGGTGGGGCCGGTGACCAGGATCACGCCGTCGGGCCGGGCGATCATCAGCTTGAGCAGGCTCAGCTCGCTCTCGCCCAGGCCCAGGCCGTCGAGCGGCACGATGCCTTTCTGGCGGTCCAGCACCCGCAGCACGAAGTTCTCGCCGTGGGTGGTCGGTTGGGCCGAGGCGCGAAAATCGATCTGGCGCCCGGAAAACTTGATCGAGATGCGCCCGTCCTGGGGCGCGCGGGTCTCGGCGATATTCATATTCGAAATCACCTTCAGGCGCACCGCCATGGCCGGCCAGTAGGATTTGTGCAGGCTGCGGATCTGGCGCAGGATGCCGTCGATGCGGTAGCGTATCCGCAGGAAGGACTGTTCCGGTTCGAAGTGCAAGTCGGAGGCGCCGTTCTGCACGGCATCGGCCAGCAGGGCGTCGATCAGGCGCACCATCGGCTGGCTGTATTCGTCCGAGGTCGAGCCCATGCTCGAATAATTGACTTCGCCCGTTTCGATCTCGTGCAGGATGCCGTCGATCGACAGCTCGAAGCCATAGTACTGGTCGATCGCGCGCTGGATATCGGATTCATTGACCAAGAGCGGGGTGACGGTGATGCCCTTGACCAGCATCGCGCTGATCTGGTCGAGCGCGACGATGTTGCTGGTGTCGGACATCGCCAGGATCAGATTGTCGCTGTGGCGCTCGTAGACGATGGGGAAGACGCGGTAGCGCTTGGCCACTTCCTTGGGGATCAGCTGCAGCGCGATGGCGTCCACCACCAGGCTGTTGAGGTCGGCGCTCTGCTGGTTCAGGTTTTCCGACAGCGCTTCGCGCACCGTCGCTTCGGTGACGAAACCGAGGGTGATCAACAGCTTGCCCAGCGGTTCATTGCGTTGCTTTTGCTCGATCAGCGCAATGCGCAGCTGATCCTCGCTGATCACGCCCTTCAGTATCAGCTTCTTGCCGAGCGGGAGTTTTGCTTGTTCTACCATGAAATGTGTATCTATCCTGTCGTGAGGCGGAAAGCGAAGGCGTAGGCGGGCCTAGCGCGCCGGGCCGGTATTGAGTTCCTGCATGCGCCGGCGCGCGGTGGCGCGGTCGAAGCTGGCGACGCCATCCTGGGACAGCGCCAGCGCGCGCTGGTAATAGCCGATGGCCAGCTTGCCCTGGTTCAGGCGGTCCAGGCCGATGGCCAGGTTGAAGGCGTAGTCGGCATTGTCCGGGCTGTTGCTGAAGGCGCGGAAATACAGGGGCTGGGCTTCGGACCAGCGGCCCTGGCGCGCATACAGATTGCCCAGCGTGAACAGGGCGCTGGCCGATTCCGGGCTGCGCTGCAGCAGGGCTTTGAGGCGCAGCTCGCTTTGGGCGGCATCGCCCTGGCGCAGGCCGATCAGGCCGGCGGCGGCGTCGACATCGTTGGGGTCGAGTTCGAGCAGGCGCAGATAGGTGTTGTCGGCCTGCTGCAACTGGCGCTGGCGCACCGCCAGCGCGGCCTTGCCCAGCAGCGCGTCGCGGTTGTTCGGGTCCTGGCGCAACGCCTGTTCATAGAACTTGTCGGCATCGCCCAGGTCGCCGCTATTGAGGGCCTGGTAGCCGCCCTGCAGCGGCGGACTGAGCTGCGGTGTGAGCAGCTTGCGCACCACCTTGATGTCGTTGGCGCCCAGGTCGGAGGCGGGCGCGGCGGCGGCAGCGAGGGCGGCGGGCAAGGCCGGCGGTGGCGGCGTGCTGTTCAGCTCGCGCATTTTGGCCATATGGGCCACGATGGCCTGGCCGGAAATGTCGGCCTCGGGATCGCGGATGGGCGCGGGCGCGCCGCCGGCCTGGCCGGCTTCGCTGGCCGGCGGCGGTGGCGCCGGGGTGTAGTTGTCGTTGACGGCGCTGTCGCCGCTGCCGCCGTCTTTCAGCGGCACCACCAGCGTGCCCGAGGTCGACGCGGTCGCGCCCGGCGGCGGCATCGGCACCATCGGCAACTGGGCGCCGGCGCCCACGCCGTAGACGGCCTGGTAATACATATAGCCCAGTACGCTGGCCACGGCCAGCGCCGCCACGCTCAAGGCGATCACGCGGATGCGCGCCGGGTCCATCGTGATGCTGGTGCCGCTGGCGGCGCGCGCGCCCTTGGCGGCGGCGGCCGGTTTGGCGAACGGCGGCGGCGCGGCGGGCGCTGCGGCCGGCCGGGATGGCGCCGGCATCTCGGGGTCGAGTCCGTCCTGCTCGTGGCTGCTGTCGACGCGCTTGGCTTGCGGCGGCACCGGATCGTGGATCGCTTCGGCGGCCACGGTCAGCACGGGTATCGGCGGCAGGCTGTGGTGGAGCGGTTCCAGCAGCGGTTCGAGCTGCGGCCCGGCCGCGCCGCGCTGGCCGGCCGGCGCCGACGGGACGGCAGGGGCCGCGCCCGAGGAGGGCCGGAAGGTCTGCGCCGGCTCGGTCGACAGCGGGGCCAGCGTGACGCCCGACAGCGGCTCCATCTCCAGCGTGAAACGCGATTCCTTGGGCGCCTCCGGTTCCGGCGCCAGCAGGGACAGCACTTCATCATAGGCTTCGGAAGGCTTCTCCAGCTCCCCTTCCTGGGCACTGTTGAGTTTGGCGCGCTCAGCCTTCTTGAGCGCCTGCATCAGGAGGCTCATGACCCATTCGCCTTGGCTGTGGCCACGGGCGGCGCGGCTGCCGGCGCTTCGCCATATGGCACGCTGTTAAGGGGCGCCTGGTCGGGCAGCAGATAGCGGTAGTCGCGGTAATCGCCGTTGACGCTGGCGTCCTTGACCACCACCGGGCGCATGAAAATGACCAGCTCGGTCTTGCTGCTGGCTTCATTCCGGTAGGAAAACAGATTGCCGACCACCGGCAGGCTGGACAGCCCCGGCACGCCATCCTTGGTATTGTCGACGGAGTCCTGCATCAGGCCGCCCATGACGGCCACCTGGCCGCTGGACACTTTCATGATCGATTCCAGTTCGCGCGCCTGGATCACCGGCACCTTGCTCACCACCTGGTTCTTGGCCAGCTCGGGATTCGGGTCTTGCACATAGCCGACGATGCGGGTGATGGTAGGACGCACATTGAGCGTGACTTCATCGCTGTCGGAAATCTGCGGCGTGACGCTCATGACGAAGCCCACCGGCACCGTTTCGAGGCGCGACTCGTAGGTCGCGGGGGTGGTGATGGTGTTGTCCGAGGCGCGCACGGCCGGCGTGACCTTGATCGAGAAGAAGACATTGTTGTCGACCACCTTGAGCAGCGCGGTCTGGTTGTTCAGGACGCTGATCTTGGGGCTGGACAGCACTTTGACCTTGCCGAACGATTCGAGCAGCTGGATGGTGGTGGCGATATTGCCCAGGCGCGAAGTCGGATTGGCGTAATTGAGCAGGAACACGCCCGGCGAGATGCCAGGCGACACCCCGGTGGGCAGGTTGGCGATGCCGACCTGGCCCTGGTTGAGCTTGAGTCCGCCCTTGCCCAGGCTGGACCAGTTGATGCCCTGCTGGTACTGGTCGCCCAGCCGCACTTCGATGATGGTGGCTTCGATCAGCACCTGGCGCTTGGCCGCGCCGAGCACGATGTCGAGGAATTCCTGGATCTTTTCATGCTGGCGGCCGGTGGCGCGCACGGCGATCAGGCCGCCTTCGGCATTGACCACCACCGAGGCGTTGGCGCGGCTGTTGCCGCCGCCGGCCCGGTTTTGCTGGGAATACTGGGCCTGGGCGCCGTCGTACTGGGGCGCCGGCTGCATCACGGGGGCGGGCATGCCGGGCATTTGCTGGCCGGGCGGCTGCATCTGCTGCATCTGTTGCTGGGCCAGCTGCGCCTGCAGCAAGGCGGTCTGGGCGGCCATCTGCTGGGCCGCATTGTTATTCTCGCCGCCCTCGGCCGAGGAGGCGCGCAGCATGTCGCGGATATTCTTTTCCAGGCTGCCCCAGAAGTTATTGTCCGAACGGTTATTCACCGAGGTGGTGGAATTGTTATTGCCGGAGTTATTGTTATTGTTATTCGTGTTGACCGTGCTGCCTGGGCTATTGGTATTACTGGTGCTGGTATTGCCGCCGGCGCCGCCGCCGGCCGTGGAAATCTGGGTCGCGATATTCACGCTGCTATTGGTGCTGCGCGCAATATTGACGTAATCGACTTTGTAATTGCGCCAGGTGGGCGCGTCCGGCAGCACCACCAGATTGCCGTTGTCGATTTCATAGCGCATGTCGACTTGCTTGGAAATGCGGTTCAGCAATTGCGGCAGGGTCTGGTCGAGGGCGTTCAGCGTGACCGTGCCTTCGATGCCGGGATGGATGTCGACGTTCAGGCCGGCGTCGCGCGCCAGCGCGAACAGCAGCGACTGCACCTGCACCTTGTGCACGGTGACGCTATAGGTTTCCACCTTCTGGGCGGCCTTGGGCGGGGGCAGGGCGGCGCTCTGCTGCACCGGATCGGGAATGGCGCCGGCGGTGCGCGGCGTTTCCGTGATATGGCTGGGCGAAGTCGACAGGGGCGCGGTGGCGCAGCCTGACAACGCGGCGCAGCAAACGAGCGGCAGCAAGGGGGTCGCAAATTTTTTCATTGTCCGGTCTGCCCTTTGGAATGCGCAATTAATTGTACTTTTGAAATTCTCATACCATCATCTTACAAAAAACACTCTACAGCAATAATTAGGGATTCCATGGGCCGAATAAGCGCCGGCTTAGTTGCTTTTTGTGAAGCTTCACCATATCTCCCCCAGGCCCGCCGCGGCCACTTCGGAGCGGATCTTGCCGATCTCCTGTATCTGCGGCAGGTAGCCAAAACGCTCGGATAAGAGTTTTTGCATGGTCTCGGCCTGCTCGCGTTTGGCGAAACTGCCATAGACGATGGCGATCTGTACGCTGTCCGGATTCTTGACCCGGCGCGGATAGGCATGGACTTCGTTCAGGCCGATGGCCGCGCTGGTATCGAGCAGGAAGCGGTCCAGCCGCGCCTGTTCGCTGGCCGGCATGGTTTCAATTAACAAGCTCATGTGGCCAGACGGGGCGTCGCGCAGCCAGATTTTGCTCGAGCGCAGCGCCAGTTTCGAAGGGCTGAGTGTGCCTGGCACGCTCGCGCCGGCCCTGGCCTGGCTGGGCGTGGCGGCGGCTGGCTGGCTCGATGCCTTGGCAGCCGCTGCGACCGTGGCTGGTATGACCGTGGCCGCTGCGACGGTGGCCGGTACGACCGTGGCCGCTGCGGCAGCGGCGGGCGCGACGGCGGCAGTGGCGGACGCGGCTGGAGCTGCGGCGGGTGAGGTGGCCGCGGCTGCGGCTGCGGCGGCGGGGCCAGCGGCGGGCGAAGAAGCGGCAGTGCTGGGTGCGGCCTGGGCGGCGGGCCGCTGCGCGCCGCCGGGCTGGCCGGTAGCGGTGTGCTGCGCCGCCGCGACTGGCGCCGGCGCCGCGACGCGCGCCGGGACAGCGGAGCCGGCCGGCTGGCGCGGCATCAGCCAGGCAATGCCGCCGAGCAGCAGGGCGATCAGCAGCAGCAGGGCCACGGTGGCGATGCTGTTGCCGCTGAAGCGTTGTTTAAAGGGACTTTCCTGGATCGCCTCGCGCGCATGGTTCAGCTGCACGGTACGCGAATCGGCGGCGAAGGCGGCCAGCAAGGCCTTGTCGGCCAGGATATTGATGCGCCTGACGATGCCGCGCGACACTTTGGCGATCTGGCGCGACGCCGCGGCGCTGAAGATGGCCGGGCCGTCGTAGCCGGCCGCGCGCAGCCGGTGGGCCAGGAATTCGGGTACCAGGTCCGGCGCCATCGCGGGGACTTCAAAACTGTGGGTGATGCGTTCCTTGAGCTGGCGCATGCTCGGCAAATTCAGGTGCTCGTCCAGTTCCGGCTGGCCGAACAGCACGATCTGCAACAGCTTGTGGTGGGCCGTCTCCAGATTGGTCAGCAGGCGGATTTCCTCCAGCGTGGGCAGCGGCATCGCCTGCGCCTCTTCCACCAGCAGCACCACCTGCTTGCCGGCGCTGTGCTTGGCGATCAGGTCCGCGTGCAGTTCGCGCAAGACTTCGTCGCTGCGCTTGCCGTCCGGGTCCAGGCCCAGCTCGCCGGCGATGGCGAACAGCGCTTCGATCGGCGACAGGCTGGGATTGACCAGGTAGATCACTTCTATATGGGCGGGCAACTGGCTTTCCAGCATGCGGCACAGCATGGTCTTGCCGCTGCCCACTTCGCCGGTGACCTTGATGATGCCTTCGCCCTGCATGACCACGTACAGCAAGGCCTGCAGGATCTCCCCGCGCGTATTGCCTTCATAAAAGAAGGCGGGATTCGGCGTGATGCCGAAAGGAAGTTCATTGAGCCCGAAGTGTGCTTGGTACATGGCCACCCTACTGTATACAGGTCATGAAGGCTTGCTCCAGGCTGGACGCGGCGTAGCGGCTGCGGCATTCGGCCGGCGTGCCCACGAAGGCGATGCGCCCCTGATGCAGGATGGCCATACGATCGCATAATTCTTCGACGTCCGCCAGCGTATGCGAAGTAAAGAATAGTCCGCTGCCCTGGTCGCGGGTGCGCTGCAGTTGCTGCTTGAACAGGGCGCGCGCCTTCGGGTCGAGTCCGCTCATCGGCTCGTCCAGTATATACATGGGCTTGCGCGCGAGGAAACAGGCGGCCAGTCCCAGCTTTTGCGTCATCCCCTTCGAGTACTGGCGCACGGTCTGACTCAGCGCGGCGGGCGCCAGATCGAGCGCGGCCAGCATCGCATCGACGGCGGCCGGCTCGTAGGCCAGGCCTTGCAGACTGAGCACATAGCGCAGGAAGTCGGCGCCGTTCAGATAGTAGGGGGGGATAAAGCGTTCGGGCAGAAACGCCAGCGGCGCGCGCGCGGCGGGCACACTGTGCGGCTGGTCAAAGATCTCGATGCTACCCCCGTCGACGGCGCAAAAATCGAACAGGCATTTGATCAGGCTGGTCTTGCCGGCGCCATTGACGCCGACCAGGCCGAAGAACTCGCCCTGCGCGACTTCCAGATCCACGCCCTGCAGCACGCTATGCCGGGCATAACGTTTGACGACTTGCTGGAAGCGCAATGCGGGAACGGTCATTTAGAAGCGGTAACAGGCGGCTAGCGCGCACCAGAGTAAGAGCGACCCACACTGTAGCGCATTCCGTGGCATTTTTGCTAGTTGCAGTTGTGAAATTTTCACTTATGTAGCCCTTGACGCGACGAAAATCCGACCTGAGCCTGAACAGTGCTGGCAAGCATGGTGTTCTGGCTTAGAATGGCCGCAGGCGAACGCGATCTCGACAGGAGCAAGTATGGCAAGGCCGGAAAAAGTCCGACTGGGTGAAATTCTGGTGCAGCAGAAACTGCTGTCTGAGGAACAACTGGGCCTGGCCCTGGCCGAGCAAAAGCGTAGCGGCCGCAAGCTGGGCCGCGTGTTCATCGAGAACGGTTATGTGACCGAGGAACAGATCGCCGGCGCGCTGGCTCGCCAGCTGAACATTCCCTACCTGAACCTGAAGTTCTACAACATCAATCCCGAACTGGTGCGCCTGCTGCCGGAAACCCAGGCGCGGCGCTTCCGCGCGCTGGTGCTGGAAGACCGCCGCGGCGCGCTGCTGGTGGGCATGTCCGACCCGACCGACCTGTTCGCCTACGACGAAATCGCGCGCATCCTCAAGCAGGTGGTGGAACTGGCGGTGGTCAACGAGACCGAGGTGCTGGCCGCGATCGACCGCATCTACCGCCGCACCGAGGACATCACCGACCTGGCGCGCGAGCTGGAACAGGACCTGGGCGACAGCTCGGTGGACTTCGGTGCGCTGGCCAGCAATCCGGGTCTGGAAGAGGCGCCCATCGTCAAGCTGCTGCAATCGGTGTTCGACGATGCGACCCAGGTGCGCGCCTCGGACATCCACATCGAACCGCAGGAAGGGCGGCTGCATATCCGCTTCCGCATCGACGGCGTGCTGCACCTGCAGACCGAGGCCGATATCAAGATCGCGCCCTCGCTGGCGCTGCGCCTGAAACTGATGTCGGACCTGGATATCTCGGAAAAACGCCTGCCCCAGGACGGCCGCTTCGCGGTGCGCGTCAAGCAGCAGCGCATCGATGTGCGCATTTCCACCATGCCGACCCAGTACGGCGAATCGGTGGTGATGCGGCTGCTGAACCAGGGCGGCACCACCTTGCGGCTGGACGCGATCGGCATGCCGCGTCCTATCCTGGACAAATTCCGCGCCATCGTGCAGCGCCCGAACGGGCTGGTGCTGGTCACCGGGCCGACCGGCAGCGGCAAGACCACCACCCTGTACTGCGCGCTGGCCGAGCTGAACTCGGTCGAGAAAAAGCTGATCACGGTGGAAGATCCGGTCGAATACCGCCTGCCCGGCATCAACCAGGTGCAGGTCAACGACAAGATCGACCTCAATTTCGCGCGCGTGCTGCGCTCGGCGCTGCGCCAGGACCCGGACATCGTGCTGGTGGGCGAGATGCGCGACCAGGAAACCGCCCAGATCGGCCTGCGCGCCGCCATGACCGGCCACCTGGTGCTGTCCACGCTGCACACCAACGACGCCGTCAGCACGCCGCTGCGGCTGATGGACATGGGCGTGCCACGCTATATGGTGGGCAGTTCGCTGCAGGCCGTGCTGGCGCAGCGGCTGGTGCGGGTGATCTGCGAGAGCTGCACCACGCCCTATCAGCCCTCGCCGACGGAGATCGAATGGCTGCGCCTGGAAATGGGCGACAAGGTCGATCTGGCGCGCTACCACCATGGCAAGGGCTGCTCGCACTGCAATGGCATGGGTTACCGGGGCCGCACCGGCGTCTACGAACTGCTGGAAATGACCAGCGCCGTGGTCGACGCGGCCAATCATCCCGATCCGGGCCACTTCCTGAAGGTGGCGAGCGCCCAGATGGCCGGCGCCACCTTGCGCCGTCATGCGGTGCAACTGGTGGTGGCGGGCCGCACCACGGTGGCCGAAGCGATGCGCATCAGTAACCAGTTCGAGGATTGACGTGCCATTCTTTGCCTATAAAGGACGCAACGCTCGGGGGGAGCTGATGCAGGGCGTGCTGGAAGGCGCCGACAGCGGCGCCGTGGCCGATCAGTTGTTCAATACCGGCGTGACACCGATCGAGATCGCCGCCACCAGCAAGGCCGTCAGCGTCAGCGACGGCGACCCGTGGTGGCAGCGCCTGACCGAAAAAAAGGTCAACCATATGGATGTGCAGCTGTTCAGCCGCCAGTTGTATACCCTGCTCAAGTCCGGCGTGCCCATCATGCGCGGCCTGGCCGGTTTGCAGGAATCGGCCATCAGCAAGGCCTTCGGCCGGGTGCTCAAGGATCTGCGCGAATCGCTCGACTCCGGACGCGAACTGTCGGCCGCGATGCGCCGCCATCCCACCGTGTTCTCGCAGTTCTACCTGTCGATGGTGCGGGTGGGGGAGATGACGGGACGGCTGGAAGAGGTGTTCCTGCGCCTGTTCGACCATATGGAATTCGACCGCGATATGCGCGAGCGCATCAAGACGGCTACCCGTTATCCCAGCTTTGTGATCTTCGCCATGGTCGCGGCGATGGTGATCGTGAATATCTTCGTGATTCCCGCCTTCGTCAAGGTGTTCGAAGGCTTTCATGCCGAACTGCCTTTGATGACGCGCATCCTGATCGGCACCTCGCACTTCACCGTGGCCTACTGGCCGGTAATGCTGGTGACGGCCATCGGGGGGCTGCTGGCCTTCCGTTCCTGGGTCGGTACGGCCAAGGGCTTATATCAGTGGGACAAGTTCAAGCTGCGCATTCCGATCGCCGGCAAGATCGTGCTGAAGGGGACGATGGCCCGCTTCGCGCGCAGCTTTGCGCTGTCGAGCCGCAGCGGGGTGCCCATCGTGCAGGCGCTGACGGTGGTGGCGCAGACGGTGGACAATGCCTATCTGTCGGCCCGGGTCGAGCAGATGCGCGACGGCGTGGAGCGCGGCGAGAGCATCCTGCGCACGGCCACCGCCGCCAATGTGTTCACGCCGGTGGTGCTGCAGATGATCGCCGTCGGCGAGGAAACCGGCTCGCTCGACGAGTTGATGGATGAAATCGCGCAAATGTACGAGCGCGAGGTCGACTATGAACTCAAGACCCTGTCGGCCCAGATCGAACCGATCCTGATCACCTTCCTTGGCGTGATGGTACTGGTGCTGGCGCTGGGCATTTTCCTGCCGATCTGGGATCTGGGCAAAGCGGCGCTGCATCCAAAATGAGCGGAATGCCGCCGCGGGCAATGATTGTGACTCCATTGCAACAATTCCGGCGGCGTGGTTCGGGTCTGTTCGAGTTTGCCGTGGCGGTGATTGTGATCGGGATTTTGAGCACGATATTGTTAAATCGCATGCACGCCTATCAGCTTGAGGCGGAGCGCGTGGCGGTGGACATGACGGTGGCCAATCTGCGGGAGGCACTGAAAATTCGCCTCGCGGAAGGCAATTTGCCCGGGCGCAAGCCCGATCTGGATGAATTGGCAGAGCAAAACCCGCTGAACTGGCTGGCCGAAAAGCCGCGCAATTACGCGGGCGAGTTCTACGCCCCGGCGCGCCAGGATGTCCAGCCCGGCAACTGGTATTTTGACCGTCGTGACAAAACGCTGGTCTATCTGTTAAATACTGGCAAAACTTTTTCCCTATCTCAATTGTACGCGTTGAAATTCAAGGTAAAATTCAATCGCTTGCCCACGAATCTCGCCAAGCCGACCGGTGCGCCGCCCCAAGATGGCGTGACCTTAGAACAAATTCAGGGATAAAAAACGCCGCCCCCATTGGCCCGCGTTATCGCCTCGCTTTTTTGGACACACTAGTCGATTTGGAGATTTCAATGAACAAACAAACCATGCGCGCAATTCGTCAACCAGCCCAGGCCGGTTTTACCCTGATTGAATTGATCGTGGTGATTGTAATTCTGGGCATCCTGGCGGCGACTGCGCTGCCGCGCTTTGCCAACCTGGGCGGCTCGGCCCGGGTCGCCAGCCTGAATGCGGCGCGCGGGGCCTTGCAGACCACTTCATCGATGGTGCATGGGCAGTGGCTGATCAATGCCGCCGGCCCGTTCACGCTGGAAGGTATCACGGTGCCGGTGACAGTGGCCGCCGCGACCAGTGCAGCCGGCTATCCGGCTGTGTCGAGCAACGATTTTGCTACCGCCGCAGGCCTGACCGTGAACGATTACACTGTCACGGCCAACAATACCAACGCCATAGTTGCTGCGACTGCGACCGCGCCGGCTATCCCTGCATTTGGATATACGGTGGTGCCCGCCAGTGTCGCTGGGACTGCAACGGCGGTAAATTGTTTCATCTCATATTCCCAGCCAACAGCGCCGAACACCACGCCAACCATTTCGGCGCCGCCGACGGACGCCGCCTGCCAGTAAGCGCCATCACTGGCCGATGCCAGGCCGCGACTTGAACAGGCCATCTCTCCGACCGCGCTGCCATTCATGCCAGCGCGGTTTCACCATGGTGGAACTGGTGATCGTGATCGTTGTCATGGGCATATTGGGCGCCATCGGCGCAGCGCGCTTCTTCGACAACAGCAGCTTCGCCGCGCGCGAGTACGCCGACCAGGTCAAGGCCATCATCCGCTACGGACAAAAGCTGGCCGTGGCCCAGAACCGTCCTATTTTCGTCAACGCCATCGGCAACCGCTTCGCCCTATGCAGCCGCTCGACCTGCGCGCTGGCGGAACTGATCGCCGCGCCGGGCCTGAACAACAGCGGCAGTACCCGAACGCGCCTGTTTTGCACGGTGGGCGGGGTCTACCGCTCGAGCTGGATGTGCGAGGGCATTCCGTCCGGCGTGTTTCTTGCGTCCAGCCGTTCGGCCGAGGTGGGAACCTCCGGATTTTTCTACTTCGATGCCATGGGCCGACCCTATAACGCCGCAGACGTCAGCAAGATCAGCCCTGTCAACCCGGCGGGCATGCCATCGGCCTTCACCGCGCCGCTGACGGTCACGCTCACCAGCGGCACGGCCAGCGTGGTGCTGATGATCGAGCCGGAGACCGGCTATGTACACTAAGCCTATGCCGCGCCGATGGCGGCGCCAGCGCGGCCTGAGCATCATTGAACTGGTGATGTTCATCGTCATCATGGGGATCGCCGCCGTCGGCGTGCTGCAGATGCTGAACCTGTCGACCCGCAGCAGCGCCGACCCGGTGCGCCGCAAGCAGGCGCTGATGCTGGCCGAAGCTTTGCTGGAGGAGGTGGAGCTGGCGCGGTTTACGTTCTGCGATCCGACCGATCCGGCCGCCGCCACCGCTACCAGCCCGGCAGGCTGCACCATACCTGAGATCATGGGCCCTGAATTCTCGTCGGCCGTGCGGCCCTTCGATAATGTGAGCGACTATATCACCGCGGCCGGCGGGGCTCAGCAAGCCTTTCTGCGCAACGGAGTTCTGGTCGATGCCGCCGGCGCGGCCTTTGGCGGCAATCCCATCATTCCTGGTTCCAGCGCGCTGTCCGGCTTTACGGTGACCCTGGCGATCAACCCCGTCGTGTCGCTGGGACCGGCCGCTGCAGCGGGCATTACGCCGGTCACATCGACTGCGGCACCGGCCACGATGGAAGCGCTGTTATTGACCGTCAACGTCAGCTACGGCAGCGGCACCAATGATTTTGTGCGGCTCGATGGCTACCGCACCCGCTACGCGCCGAATCATCTGCCATGATCCAGCGCGCACCACTTCCCCTCCCGCGCCAGCGCGGCTTTACGCTGGTCGAGGCCATCATCGTGATGGTGATTACCGGTGTGCTGGCCGGGATCATGGTGCTGTTCATCCGCCAGCCGGTGCAAAACTATGTGGACGCGGCTGGCCGCGCCGAAATGGCCGATGTGGCCGACCTGGCGCTGCGGCGCATGGCGCGCGAACTGCGCGGCGCCTTGCCCAACAGCCTGCGCGTGATCGGTAGCGCGTCCGGCGGCAGCGCGGTGACGCTGATCGAATTCATTCCCACCAAGACTGGCGGCACCTATCTGTCTGTCGAAGACAATAATGGCACCCCGGTGCTGGACTTCCAGAATACCGCCAATAAAACCTTCACCGTGACGGGTACGATGCCGGTGTTTCCCTACAATATAGCGGCCAACGACTATATCGTCGTGTATAACCTCGGCACCGGATTTACCGATGCCGACGCCTATGCCGGCAACAACCGCGCGCAGGTAAGCGGCGCGCCAGTGGGGAATGTCGTCACCATCGCCGCCAATCCCTTTGCCGTGCCGGCCAACGCCATCCCGGCGCGGGTGCCGAACACCTCGCCGACCCAGCGCTTCAATGTGGTGGGCACACCGGTGACCTTTCGCTGCGTGAACAGCGCCGCCGGCACCGGTACGCTGACGCGCCTGAGCACCTACGGCTATTCCGCCAGCCAGATCGACCCGGCGGCCGCCGCCGGGGTGACGTCGGCGCTGCTGGCCAACAATGTGGTGGGCTGTAATTTCAATGTTACCAGCCTGGCCAACACCCACCTCGGCCTGATCGGGCTCGATCTGGCGCTGGCGCGGCCCGGCAGCAGCAGTGAACGCGTCATGCTGTCACATCAAATCCATGTGGAGAACACGCCATGAACGCAATGACAGCGCGCCGCCGGTGCCGGCCGATCTGGCGCACCAGCCGCCATGCCGCTGGCGTGGGCCTGGTGACCGCCATCTTCCTTCTGGTGGTGCTGGCCGGACTCGGTGTGGCGATCGTATCGGTGGTCACCGGGCAGCAATCGAGTGCAGCGCTGGACCAGCAGGGCGCGCGCGCCTACCAGGCCGCCCGGGCAGGGATTGAATGGGCCATGTGGAGCCATCTGCGCAGCGGCACGCCGCTGCCATGCCAGCTTGCGGGAACCGCCGCCACCAGTTTCGCCATGCCCCCGCAAGCGAGCTCGCTGGCCGCATTTACCGTCACGATCAGCTGCAATACGCCCGTGGCGGGCCATTTTTTGCTGACGGCGACGGCCTGTAACCAGCCGCTTAACTCGGTCTGCCCCAACACCAGTCCCGGCCCCGATTACGTGCAGCGCCAACTGCAGGCCGAGCTATAAATGTGTTGAATGTGAGAATGTGTGTGTTTTTGGGACAAGTAACGTAAATAGGGCGCGGAAACCGTGGGTAACGTGAATATAATCAATCATCTAGCGTGGAAACTTCACGCGCGAGTCACCATTTAGATTGCCGACATGAGATTTTTCTCAAAAGCAAAGAAAAAAGATGGCTGGCTGACGATCGCCTTTCTCGGCGACGGGATTTGTGTCGGCAGCGTCAGGCGGGTACGCGACGCCAAGGTGGCGATCGACGTGGCCGCCTTCTATCCTGCGGAAACGAGCAGCCATTCGCCCGAAATCCTGGAGAAACTCAACCGCGAACTGCGCGGCGGCAGCTATCGCTGCGCCACCCTGCTGGCCGACGGCGAATACCAGCTGCTGTCGGTCGACGCGCCCAATGTGCCGCGCGAGGAACTCAAGACCGCCGTGCGCTGGCGCCTGAAAGACATGCTGGACTTCCACGTGGACGACGCCACCATCGACGTACTCGATATCCCCGGCGACCAGAATGGCGGCAACCAGCGCGGCAACGCCATGTTCGCCGTGGCTGCGCGCAACAGCCTGCTGGAAGCGCGCCAGCAGCTATTTACCGAAGCGAAGATGCACCTGCGCGTGATCGACATTCCCGAAATGGCGCAACGGAATATCTCCGCGCTGCTCGAGCCGGAGGGCAGGGGGCTGGCGCTGCTGTCGTTTAACCATGCGGGCGGCATGCTGACCGTGACCTTCAAGGGCGAGCTGTATCTGTCGCGCCGCATCGACGTGACGCTGGGCCAGCTGCTGGAGCCCGACACCGACCGCCAGCAAGTCTGCTTCGACAAGATCGCGCTCGAGCTTCAGCGCTCGCTCGACCACTTCGACCGCCAGTTCCACTTCATCAGCGTGTCGAAGCTGCTGCTGGCGCCCACCGGCGCGCCCGGCATGCACGAATACCTGGCCAGCAATCTGTACATGCCGGTCGAGGCGATGGAACTGGGCGACGTGTTCGACCTGAGTAATATGCCGGAACTGCAGGACATGGAGCAGCAGCCACGCTACTTCCTGACGCTGGGCGCCGCCCTGCGCGACGAGGAGGTGCGCTCGTGAGCCAGCAAATCAATCTGTTCAACCCGATCTTCCTGAAGCAGAAAAAAGTCTTCGGGGCGGTGCCGTTGCTGCAGGCGCTCGCTGTGATCCTGCTGGGCGTTGTGGCGCTGGGCTGGTTCACCAGCCAGCGCGTGGCGCAGCTCGATGCGCGGGTGGCGGCGGGCAAGCTGCTGGTGGCCGAGCGCGAAGCGCGCCTGCTGCGCACCAACGCGCAGTTCGCGCCGCGCAAGCCCGATCCCGCGCTGGCGGCCGAACTGGCCCAGGCCGAAGCGCAGCTGGCGGCGCTGGACCATGTGGAGGCGATGCTGCGTGCCGGGAACCTGGGCAATACCGCCGGCTACGCCGAATACTTCCGCGCACTGGCGCGCCAGAATGTCAGCGGCCTGTGGCTGACCGGCGTGACCATCGAAGGCGCCGGCAACAACATCGGCTTGCAGGGCAGGGCCATGCAGCCCACGCTGATTCCGCGTTTCGTGGCGCGCCTGGGCAGTGAAAAAATCATGCGAGGCAAGAACTTCGCCAGCCTGGATATTGTTCGGGGCGAGGTCACCAGCGTTCAGGTGCCCGCCGCCGCGCAGCTGCAGCCGGCGCTCGATGCCGCCACCGCCAGCGCCGGTCCCAAGGTGGTTGGCGTCACGGCGGCGGTGGCCCCGGCCGCCGCTGTCAACGCCAACGCCGCCGCGGCGCCCGTGAATACCGCGGCGCAGTTTGTCGATTTCAACTTGCAGACGGTGGTTACGGAGGTAGGCAAATGAAGGCGCAAATCTTGCGGCAATGGCTGAAGCTGACCGGCAAGCTCGATGCCATGACCCTGCGCGAGCGCGTCATGATCTTCCTGGCCGGCGCCGCCGGAATTGTTTTCCTGTGGTTCTCGATGGTGATGGAGCCGCAAATGCAGCGCCAGCACGCCCTCGCGCTGCAGCTCGGCCAGCAGCAGAACCAGATCGCCGGCATCGACCAGGACATCACGCAAAAAATCGAGGCCTACGCCCGCGATCCCGATGCCGGCGTGCGCACCCAGCTCAAACAGGTGCGTTCCAAGGCCGACAGTTCAGGCGCCGCGCTGCGCGCGGTGCAGCAGGGACTGGTCGCACCGGACAAGATGGCGCCCTTGCTGGAGCAGCTTTTGCACGGCAACGGCAAGCTGCGGCTGGTGTCGCTCAAGTCGCTGCCGGTGATTGGCCTGAGTGGAACGGCCCCCGGTGCTGCGGCCCCCGGTGCCGCCATCGCCAGCAAACTGGCGGCGGATATGGGCGGCCTGGCTGCGCCCGCTGGCGCGATCGGTTCGGCCAATGCAGCTAATGCCGGCACTGCGGCAGTCCCGGCAACGCAAGCCATGCAGGCGGCGGGCAAAGCCGTCGCACCGCCCGAGCTGCTGTATTGCCATGGTGTCGAACTGGTGCTGCAAGGCGGCTATCTGGACATGATCCAGTACATGGATGCGCTGGAACATCTGCCCGGCCAGCTATTCTGGGGCAAGGCGCGGATGGAAACCGAGCAATATCCCAGTGCGCGCCTGACGTTGACGCTGTACACCCTGAGCCTGGACAAGAACTGGATTAAATTATGAGCCACCGACAAACCCGGCTTGGCCAGCAAATCCGCCTGCACCGGCGCCTGCGGGCCGCCGTCGTGGCGGCCCTGGCGCTGGCCGCGCTGCTGATGCTGGCGTGGACGCCCGCGACCGCCCAGCAACTGCTGGATCCCACCGAGCCGCCGGCGGGCGCCTTGCGTCCGGCCGCCGGGGCGAATGCGGCGCAGCCGCTCGTCAGCCAGGGGCCGCAGCTGCAATCGGTGCTGCACGGCAGCCGTGGCCGCGAACTGGCCGTGATCGATGGACTGACCATCCGGCGCGGCGAAAAATTCGACGGCGCTGTGTTGGTCAACATCGGCAAGGATGAAGTGGTGCTCAAGCGCGGCAAGCAATTGCAAGTGTTGCGGCTCTATCCCGGGCAACCGGCCACAGTGGCCAGCGAGCCGTCGCGACGCTAATCGGAAGAATAAAAAATATGAACAAACACATTCCATTCATCCTGCTTGCCCTGCTGCTGGCGGCCTGCAGCGTGCCCAAGCGCGACACCTATGACAAGATCAACGCGGAAATGGTGGCGGCCGTGAAACCGGCCGCCACCAGCCAGAGCGACGCTGTGGCCAGCGCCTTGCTGCCGCCGGTGGCGCAGCTGGCCGAACAACTGCCGAAGGCGCGCGCGGTGCTGGAAGAGCGCTTCAATGTGAACTTCAATAACGTGCCGGTGCAGCAGTTCTTCAATTCCATCGTGGCCGGCACGCGCTACAACATGCTGATCCACCCGGAGGTCAACGGCAGCATCAGCGCCAATCTGAAGGATGTGTCGCTGTTCGAAGCGCTCGACGCGGTGCGCGAGCTGTATGGCTACGATTACAAGGTGGAGGGCAGCCGCATTTACATCCGTCCGCTGACGCTGCAAACACGCATGTTCAAGGTGAACTACCTGACGGCGCAGCGGGCTGGTTCCTCCAGCCTGCGCGTGACCTCGACCTCGGTGGCTTCGGCCGGCACCAGCAACAGCGGCGGCAATAACGGCAACAACAATAACAGCAGCAATAACAATAACAACAACAACGACAATTCGAACAATAACAACAACCAGAACGGCGGGAACAATTCCACCTCCGGCTCGCGCGACGCGAGCAATGTACAGACCATGTCGCGCAGCGACTTCTGGAAGGAACTGAAGGAATCGCTGGACGCGATCATTGCGGTGGGCAAGGACGGGCGCAGTGTCGTCGTCAGCCCGCAGTCCGGCGTGCTGCTGATTCGCGCCATGCCCGATGAGCTGCGCAATGTGGAAGCCTTTCTGAAGGCGACCCAGCTGTCGGTGGAACGCCAGGTGATCCTGGAAGCGAAAATCCTGGAAGTGGAATTGAACCGGGGCTTCCAGACGGGGATCAACTGGTCGGCCTTCGCCACCTTCCGCGATGGCCACGGCAATAACCGGCTCTCCACCGGTTTCCTGACACCCGGTACCTCGCTCAATCCGCTGCGTCCCGGCGCCGGCTCCGCCACGCCGACACCGATCGCCAGTGCCGGCGGGGTCGGCATTACGGCGACCAGCGGTTCGGTCCTGGGCGCGGCGGCCGACGCGGCCGGCTCGCTGTTTGGACTGGCTTTCCAGACCAGTAATTTCGCCGCGCTGATTTCCTTCCTGGAGTCGCAGGGCACGGTGCATGTGCTGTCGAGCCCGCGCATCGCGACGCTGAATAATCAGAAGGCAGTACTCAAGATCGGCACCGACGAATTCTTCGTCACCGGCGTGAGCACCACCACCAGCACCAACGCCAGCGGCGTGGCCACCACCTCGCCCAGCGTGACGCTGCAGCCCTTCTTCTCCGGCGTGGTGCTGGACGTGACGCCGCAGATCGATGAACGCGGCAATATCACCTTGCACGTGCATCCTTCGGTCAGCCAGGTCTCGACCGTCAACAAGGGTGTCAACCTCGGTTCGGCCGGGAGCTTGAGCCTGCCGCTGGCCGCCTCGGCGACCTCGGAAATGGACAGCGTGGTGCGCGGACAGGATGGCCAGGTGGTCGCGATCGGCGGCTTGATGCGCCAGGCCACCACCACCGAACGCTCGCAGGTACCGGGCGCCGGCGACATTCCGGTGCTGGGCGCGCTGTTCCGCAACACCAATGACGTGCTGCAGAAGCGCGAACTGGTGGTGCTGATCAAACCGACGATCGTGGAAGCGAGCGCGGACTGGAACGAGAACCTGCTCGAAGCGGGCAAGCACGTGAGGGATCTCGATCCGCGCCGTCCGATGGAGCGCAGATAATCATGTACCAGAACCATTTCGGGCTACGCGAAGTCCCTTTCAGCATCACGCCTGATACCAGCTTTTTCTTCACCAGCCCCAGTTCGCAGGAGGCGCTCAATACCTTGCTGGTGGCCGCGCGCAATGGCGAAGGCTTCATCAAGATCACCGGCGAGGTGGGCACCGGCAAGACGCTGCTGTGCCGCAAATTCATCGCCACACTGGGCGAGGAATTCGTAACGGCCTATATTCCGAATCCCTATCTGGAGCCGCGCACGCTGATGCTGGCCCTGGCCGATGAACTGGACATTACGCAGGAGCGCGATGTGGACCAGCATCAGCTGCTTAAGGCGATCACCTCGCGGCTGCTGGAACTGGCCGCGCAGGGCAAGCGGGTGCTGCTATGCCTCGATGAGGCGCAGGCGATTCCGCTGGAGAGTCTGGAGGCGCTGCGCCTGCTGACCAATCTGGAGACGGAAAAGCGCAAGCTGCTGCAGATTGTGCTGTTCGGGCAGCCGGAACTGAACCGCCATTTGGCCGCCGATTCGATCCGCCAGCTGGCCCAGCGCATCACTTTCCATTACCACCTCGGGCCGCTGACGCGCGACGATATCGAGTACTACCTGGCGCACCGGCTGCGCGTGGCCGGCTATGCGGGCAGCCGCCTGTTCACCCGTGGCGCGGTGGCCAAGCTGTATTCGTCCAGCGGCGGGATTCCCCGGCTGGTGAACATCCTGGCCAACAAGGCGCTGATGCTGTGCTTCGGCGAAGGCAAGCGCCAGGTCAGCCGGCGCCACCTGGCGCTGGCGGCGCGGGACACCATCTCCACCAAGGGCTTGCGCTGGCCCGGACCGTGGCAATGGGTGGCGGCGGCCAGTCTGCTGGTGGCCGCATGCAGTTTGACGTGGGCGCTAAGCAAATGAGCCTGATCAATAAAATGCTGCAGGATCTGGACGCACGCGGCGGCGCGCAAGATGCGTCGGCGCCTGGCGCCGCAGACAGCAATGGAGCCGGTGCGACTGCGCCCGGCGGCATCGCGGCGCGCGGCACGGCGACGGGCGGCGGCGCAGCAGGCGTGCGGGCTGTGGCGGGCACCGAGCGTTCCCGGCAGGCGCTAGTGCTGGCCGCCGTGGCGGCCGCTGTGCTCGCCGCAACTGCCGCTGGCTGGTTTGGCTGGCAGTACTATCAGCAGCGCCGCGTTGCGCCGCCTGCCGCGCCGTCCTCGGTCAAGATCGTGCCGGCCAGACTGCCCGCATCGGTGGAGGCCGAGCCGGAGCAGCCAGCGGCAGTGGCGGCGAAAGCTGCGTCGGGCGGCGGATCGAGCAAGTCATTGTCGAGCGTTGGTGCGGGCAAGTCATCTTCGAGCGCTGGTGCGGGCAAGCCATCTTCGAGCGCTGGTGCGGGCAAGCCATTGTCGAGCGATGGTGCGGGCAGGGCCGTTGCGGGCAGGGTGGGAGATCAGGCCAGGGCGGCTGCGCCCGGCCCGGCTGCACGGGTGGGCACCAGCGCTGGTGCCCGCACTGGGAAGCAGGCTTCCAGCGCTGCATCCGAGCCAGTGGATGCAGGCGTCAGCCGCGAACTGGGGCCGGGGCAGTTGGCAGAAAGCGCCTACCGGCGCGCGCTGCTGGCCTTGCAGGAAGGGCGTGTCAGCGAAGCGCTGGCCGGATTGGAGCGGGCGCTGGAAATCGATCCGCGCCACGAGGCCGCGCGCCAGACCATCATCAGCCTGCTGCTGGAGAACCGGCGCCCGGATGACGCGATTCGCCATCTGCGCATGGCGCTTGGGTTGGATGTGCGCCAGCCGGCGCTGGCGATGGTGCTGGCGCGCTTGCAGCTTGAGCGTGGCGGCGCGGCACTGGAGACCTTGCAGCGCACCTTGCCCTATGCGACCAATAACGCCGAATACCAGGGCTTCCTTGCCGGCGTACTGCAAAGGGAACAGCGCAACGCCGAAGCGGTCGAGCACTACCAGGCAGCGCTGAAGATCGCACCGCAGAACAGCGTGTGGTGGATGGGCTTGGGGATTTCGCTGCAGGCCGAGAAGCATTTGCCGGAGGCGCGAGAAGCTTTCAGCAGGGCCAAGGCGGGTGGGGGATTGACGCCGGAATTGCAGGGTTTTGTGGAGCGCCGCATCGACGTTTTAGGCCGTTAGCATAGGTGCCGCGACACTAGTTAAAACCCACGGCAAAGAGCCGGGGTCTGACCCGCCGGGTCAGACCCCAGGGTTACGCCGTGGGTTCTAACATACGTAGCGGCCCGCTAACTTACTTACAAGCTGGCCTGCACGCCCCAAATCTGTTTCATGCTGAACCGCACATTGGCCTGGTCCTCGCTCAACACCTCGGCGATGCCATAGCCCTCGGCATGGGTCTGGCGCAAGGCGGCAGGTTGCAGCGGGGCGCCGTTCGGATCGCGCAAACTATGCACGCACAAGGTCTGTTCGCCGATCTTCCTTTGCGTGACCACCGCGACTTCGCCATTGTGCAGCCGCACCAGGCAGCCCGGCGGATACATGCCCAGTTCCTGTTCAAACACGGCCGCCAGCGCGTGATCGGTGGCCGCACTGCTGTCCAGGGTCAGATTGCGCAATGCCTGATCGGGCAGGATGGAGCGGCGGTAATTGCGTGCCGATACCTGCGCGCAGTAGCGGTCCGCCAGGCTGAGCAGCTTGGCGTTCTGCGTCACCTGCGGACTGGTCACGCCGGATGGATAGCCGCTGCCATCATCGTTCTCGTGGTGCAGCAGCACGCAGGAAATCCATTCCTCGTCCTCGATGCCGGCGCTTTTGAGCATGTCGGCGCTGTCTTCCGGGTGGCGCCGCACGATCGCCATTTCTTCCTTCGATAGTGGGCTCGGCTTGTCCTGGAAGGTGTCGTGATGGCGCAGCATGCCCACATTCATGGTCAGTGCGGCGGCGGTGACGGTGAGGGTGTCGCGCGCCGGTTTTTGCAGGCCGCGCGCCACCACCACGGCCACCACGGCCGTCTCGATACAGTGGCGCACCGCGTAGCTGCCGGCAATCTGGTTGAGCAGCACGCAGGCCAGCGCCACTTCGGCATTCAGTTCCACCGCCTGGATCACGTCGCGCGCGATGTCGCGCAATTCGCCTTCGGCATTGTGTTCGTTGCGCAGGTCGTGCAGCAGACGGTCGAGCCGGCGGTTGGACTGGTTCAGCTGATGCAGCACCGACGGCGGCGGCTCTTCCTCCGCGAACAGCCCCGCTTCGATCAGGGTGTGGATCTGGCCGTGGTCGGACAGGATCTGTCCCTTGCTGAGCAGTTGGCGGCCGCCCGCTTCGGAGGAAAACAAATTCCAGCGTACAGGCTCGCCCAACACGAGGTCTTTGATGGTGATGCGCCGTTGAACCATGATCGTTCCCACCTTGCTCGCCTCCTGGCAGTGCCGGAGGCTTTGTCGTTTTATACTGTGGCCAGCCGCTGTAATGCGAGCGCCAGGGTCTCATCCTGTTTGGCAAAGCAGAAGCGCACAATGCCCGACTCCTTGCCCTGCTGGTAGAAGGCCGACACGGGAATCGCCGCGACCTTGATTTCGCTGGTCAGCCATTCCGCGAATTCGGCCTCCGTCTGCGACGAGATTTTGTCGTAGCGGACGCACTGGAAATAGGTGCCGTCGGCCGGCAGCAGCTCGAAGCGGCTGCCCGCCAGCCCGGCGCGGAACAGGTCGCGCTTGCGCTGATAAAAAGCGGGCAGTTCCAGATACGGCGCCGGATTGGCCATGTAGCCGGCAAAGCCGTGCTGCATCGGTGTGTTGATGCTGAATACATTGTACTGGTGGACCTTGCGGAATTCCGCGCTCAGCGCCGCCGGCGCCGCCACATAGCCGATCTTCCAGCCGGTGACATGATAGGTCTTGCCGAAGCTGGAGACGACGAAGCTGCGCGCCGCCAGTTCAGGGTGGCGGCATACTGATTCGTGGCGCGCGCCGTCGTAGACCATGTGTTCGTAGACCTCGTCCGACAGGATCAGCACATCGGTGCCGCGCACGATGTCGGCCAGCGCCTGCATATCCGCTTCGCGCAGGATGCTGCCGGTGGGGTTGTGCGGGGTGTTGATGACGATCATGCGGGTCTTGCCGGTGACGGCCGCGGCCACCTTGGACCAGGGCACGGAGTAGCCGTCGCCGTCCACTTCCATCTGCACCAGCACCGGCACGCCGCCGGCCAGCGCGATCGCGGGCAGGTAGCTATCGTAGGCCGGTTCGATGACGATCACTTCCTCGCCCGGATGCACGCTGCACAGGATCGCCGTGGTCAGCGCCTGGGTGGCGCCGGCGGTGACGGTGATCTCGGTGTTGACGTCGTAGTGGTGGCCGTAGATCGCGGCGACCTTGTCGACAATGGCCTGGCGCAGCACCGGCGCGCCGGTCATCATTGGATACTGGTTGAAGCCGGAGCGCATGGCTTCGGTGACGATGTCGATCAGTTGCGGCTCGCACGGGAAGTCAGGGAAGCCCTGGCCCAGGTTGACGGCGCCGTGCTGCATGGCCAGCGTGGACATGCGGGTAAACACCGTGGTGCCAACGGCCGGCAGGCGGCTGGTCAGGACGGGCGTGACGGCGGGATTGTGACGACTGTTCATGGCTGCTTGATAGTGATGGCGTTTGCTTATTCTAGCGCAGCCGGCAGCGTTTGGTGTTGCCTGAAATGTGGGGAATGCGAAGGGGGCGGGAGGACGGGGGGAGGGGCGCGGGCCGGC